>JAHDWP010000082.1 GCA_023382715.1 Anaerolineae bacterium | reverse complement strand
CGTGACCGTCGCCCAGCCCAACCGCAATCCCACCATCGAGCCAATCGCCGACCTGACGCTGAATGTCGGCGAGGTGCGCGACGTGTTCTACGCCGCCGCCGACCCCGACGGCGACCCGCTGCTCAACGCGGTGGCCCTGCCGGATAACCCCGGCGTCGTCACGGCGTTTGTCTCTGCGCCGGGCACAATCAACCTGACCGCCCTCGCGCCCGGCAGCAGCACCGTGACCCTCTCGCTGGAAGATGGGCGCGGCGGGTCGGCGCGCGCCGCCTTCACCGTGACCGTCGCCCAGCCCAACCGCAATCCCACCATCGAGCCAATCGCCGACCTGGCGCTGAATGTCGGCGAGGTGCGCGACGTGTTCTACGCCGCCGCCGACCCCGACGGCGACCCGCTGCTCAACCCCGTCGCCCTGCCGGATAACCCCGGCGTCATCACGGCGTTTGTCTCTGCGCCGGGCACGATCAACCTGACCGCCCTAGCCCCCGGCAGCAGCACCGTGACCCTCTCCCTCGACGATGGGCGTGGCGGGTCGGCGCGCGCCGCCTTCACCGTGACCGTCAACCCAATTCCGGAGCCGCCGACCGAAGCCCCGCCGCCAACCGATCTGGTGGACATTGACGCCATCCAGAATGTGCCCGATGTGGAAGGAGAAATATTGCAGACCGTGCGCGATCTGTACGCGCGGGGTCGCGCGCAGGGCATGGACTCCGGGGTGTTCAGCGTGGTGGGCGATGCACGTCCGGCGGACTTCCTGGGCGACTTCGCCGACGGAAGCGGCGACTTTGGCACACTCAAGGACGCGGCAGAGTTGAGCGACGTGGTCACGTACTACGCCAGCACGCCGCTGGCAACCGGGCGCAACAGCTTCGAGGGAGGCGGCGCGCTGGCCAGCGACGCCGGCTGGCGGGCGGCTGACCTGCTCAACCCCGCGCTTGCCAACGGCAATTTCTGCGGCGGCGAGACACCGCTCGACTGCGAGCTGCGCGTCAACCGGCCTTCGGTCGTCTTCGTGGTCGTCGGGCGCAATGACGTGCTGGCTGGCACGCCGCTTGACCAGTTCGAGAGCGCGTTCGACGGCATCGTCCGCACCATCGCGCAATACGGGGCGATTCCCGTGCTGACGACCATCCCCGGCCCGCCGGAGCTGTACCCGTCGCTCAACGCCTACAACAGCGCGATCGTGCGCCTGGCCGAGCGTTACAACCTGCCGCTGACCAATGTCTGGCGGCCCATCAACCGCGCGCTTGGACGGGCCGGCGTGGACGACGCGCTGCGCCCGACTTCGCCGGGCGCGAACGATGCGCTCAGCGATGCGGTGCGGGATCAATATGGCGTGCCGCTGCGCTCGCTGGTCTCGCTGCGCACGCTGCACCGGCTGCGCGCCAACGTGCCCATTCCGCAGTAGCGCAGGGCGGGCTAACGAAACGGGCGCGATCTCGCTGGAGATCGCGCCCGCGCGCTGCACGCCGACTGGCCTCGCGAGGGGGTCAGCCAATCCCGAACATGGCTTGCAGTTTCAGCGCCAGGCCCATGTCCCCCTTGACTTTGACCTTGCCCTGCATGAAAGCCGCCATTGCGTTGAGATCGCCATTGACCAGCGCCAGGTAATCAGCCGCGCTCGCCGTGATGGTCAAGGTTGGGGCGTCGTGCGCGCCTTCTTGGGCCTCGGCCTGCTGGTTGGCCACTTTCACCCAGTACTGCCCGCCGCCGTCGCCCGTCAGGTTGAACTGGAACACGGCATCAACACCCTCAGACTTGGCTGGATTGAACCCTTCATCAATATGCTCGAAAATCTCCTGAATAGAGGTCACACGCGGCATCCGAATCCTCCTGCCCTGTCAGCGCGCAGACGCGGCCTGTCATACACGCCCCTTACTATAACAGTATCGGGAAGGGCTGCCCAGTTATCGTGCGCTTGAGGGCCACGAACGGGTTGTCAGGCAGTGGTCGAAGGCCCCCTTCCCCCGGCCAAGCCAGGGGAAGGGGTTGTAGTGGACCCATAAAGCTGGACACAATTATCGCATGGTTAAGGGGGATGTGT
>JAHDWP010000081.1 GCA_023382715.1 Anaerolineae bacterium | reverse complement strand
GTCAGGGTCGGCAGTGGCGTGAAGGTCAGGCTTGGCGTCTCGGTGGGCGTCCAGGTGGGCGGCAGAGTGCCGGTCGGCGTGTCGCTCGGCGTGAAGGTCGCTGTCGGCGTGGGCGTATAGGACGGCGTCGGTGTGGGCGTCGGCGGGATGGGACTCACGCCGACAAGATGGCACGCGCCAGAAGAGGCGACGAATCGTGCTTCTACCCAGCCGAACGTCCCGGCGATGTGAATCTGCCACCACTGGCCGAACGTGTCGCGCCCCGCCACGCTGAATTCCTGCCCGGCGGCGACGAAGGTCATCGGCGTATAGACGGCCCCTGGACCGCTGTAGACGGGCAGCCCGTTCTGCACGATGCGCACGCGGCACGGCTCCGGCGTGAAGCTGGGCGTGGCTGTGCCGGGCGGGAGCGGCGTTGCGCTGGGGATGAACGGCGTCGGAGACGGCGGCAGCGGGGTGATGGTCGGCGGGAGCGTGGGCGGCAGCGTGCCCAGCAGGGGGGTGGGCGTTGGCGGCGGCAGGGCAATGCCAATGGCGCTGCATTCGCCCAGCACGTTCACGTAGTAGTCGCTCACCCAGCCGCTGCGCCCGCGATAGAAGACCTGCCACCAGGGAGCTGGATAGAGCTGCCGCCCGGTGACGGGCAGCTCCTGGCCGATGGTGACTCCATCAATGACCGGATAGACCAGCCCCGGACCGCTGCGCACGTTCAGCGCGCCGACGGCGACCTGCACGCGGCAGGTGCGATCTATCGGCGTGTTGGTGGGCACGAAGGGAGCCTGTGTGGCCCCTGGCGTCTGAGTCAGCGCGGCTGCCGGCTCGCGCACGATCAGCGTCAGTGTGGCCGGAGTCCCGCGCACGTCGCCGCGCCAGGGGACGATGGTCAGCGTCTGCTCGCCGGGAGCGCCGGGCCGCCAGCGCAGCAGCACCTGGAACTCGCTATCGCCCGTGTCGAGGTTGGGCGAAGCCTGCGCGGCGACGACCGTCTCGTCCTGGATCAGCTCCACGCGGGTGACGCCCACCGTGTCGCTGGCGACGGCGTAGATCAGCACGTCGGTGCCCAGCAGGACGTGTGCCCCCTCGTCTGGAGCCTGGATGATCACGACAGGGATGCCCGCCTGAGCGACGGGCGTGCCGCTGGTGGCGGTGGCCTTCGTCTCGTCATCATCCCCGCTCGACAGGTTGCAGCCGGACGCGATCAGACCGAGCAGCACGAGCAGAAACAGGGGAGTCCAGCGGGTGAGACGCACGCGGTAGCCCAGGGTCATCATCGCCTCCGTAGCAAACAATAATCAGCCGTCAGTTTTCAGCCATCATCCAGAGCGGGTTCATCCTGTGAGCGTGCCGCGCGGCGCAGGATGGGCGCCTGCGGCAGAAATGTCTATAGGGCAGACTTCCCGCCGCGCTCTGCGGGTGGTTGCCAGGGCGCGAGCGCGGCGGACGACAGTGTCGGTATTCTCAGTCTATGCCGGATGGCAGGATGGCGTCAACGGGCCAGCGGGCGAGTCCCCCAATCATTGGGGAGTCGGCGGGCGGTCGTTGACCAGACGTTGGCCGGGCTATGAGCCGTCCTCAGGGAGCCGGTTGCCAAACAGCGTGATGGCGTCGCGCAGGTCGTGCCAGTCCACCAGGCCCTCGTAGAGCAGGTGAGCGGTGCCGTCTGGCTCGATCACGATGACGGTCACTGCCTCTGGGATGGCCGCGTCCGGGCCGAAATCGCGCTCCAACGCAGTGACCAGGGAGCGGCTGGCCGCCCCGAAGAGGTAATCCGCCGGCACCTCATCGCTGAGGATCAGCTCAGCGGTCGGCCAGTATTCGCTCAGGCCCGCTTGCAGGGCGCGGCGCAGGCGCGCCGCCGATTCGCCGGGCACTACATCCAGGGCGACAAAGACCGTATCGGTCAGCAGGCCCAGGTCATAGCGATCCTGGGCGGCGAACAGCAAGCGTCCCTGCTGCTCGATGCAGATGGTGCACGAGGCAGACAGGGTTTGCAGCACGACGGCGCGCCCCAGGAACTCGTCCAGCGTGCGCGTCTCGCCGGTGTCGTCGGCGAAGGGCTGTGACAGCCAGTCCCCGCGCGGGATGAGCGTCCCCATCGGCACTTCGGTGGGGCCGCTGCGATCGCGCGTAGGGTAGGGGGTGGGCGAGATACGCACAGCGGTGGGCACCAGCGTGAACGGCGGCGTGGCCGAAGGCCACTCGGTCGGCCAGGGCGTGCGAGTCGGCTGGGCCTGGGCCGTCTGGGTGAGCTGTTGAGCGCTGGCGGCGGCATCGAGCTGCGAGGGGCGGTCGGACGACTCGCTGCCGCAGCCGGTCAGGGCCAGCACGGTGACGAGCAGAATGGCGCAAACTGATCGCGAACGAGTCATGATCATCCTCGCGGGTAGGGCGGTTATTGGAATCCATTATACGATCAGCCCGCGTTGCGCGCATGGAAGGGGGAAACAAACAGCTCTCTCGCTCGACGCGGAGAGAGCTGCTTGAAGTCAGAGTCGGGGCGCCCGGATTTGAACCGGGGGCCTCTTG
>JAHDWP010000080.1 GCA_023382715.1 Anaerolineae bacterium | reverse complement strand
GGGGTGAGGTAAAGCTCTGCCGCGCCCTGGCTGACCTCACCCCCACTCGGCGCTGACGCGCCTCACCGCCCCCTCTCCACGCAGATGGAGAGGGGGCAAGCCAAGCGTAGCGCGGCTGGGGGTGAGGTCAATCAGCGAGTCGCTGTCAACCTTTGCACGCATCCCAGAATAGTGCGCTGTCGCCGCCCGTGCTATGATCCCAGGCGGACTGGGGACGCAGCCAGATATATCGGGAGCGGATTGTGACGGACATCGCCGAACTGACCCGGCTCATGCACGATTTCGTGCGCACCAAAGGGTGGTACGACCCCGCCACGCCGCACCCGCAGACTCCGCGCAACCTGGCCATCTCGCTGAGCATCGAGGCGGCGGAGATACTGGAGCACTTCCAGTGGAACGGCGATCTGGCCGATGCCGAGTCGCTGGCCGAAGAGTTGGCGGATGTGCTGCTGTATCTGCTGCAACTGGCCAGCGTGAGCGGCATTGACCTGGAGCAGGCCGTGCTGGACAAGTTGCGCGTGAATTACGGGCGGACGTGGGGGGAGAGGTGATTAGCGGTCAGCGGCCAGGTTTCGAGGACCAGTTGCCGGGGATTGGTTGTCAGTTTTCGGTGATCAGTTTTCAGACTCAGGGCGCGTCCCTGCCCCCGACAACTAATCGCTGATCACTGGCCGCTAACCGCTGACCGCTGACTGCTGACAACTGTTCACTTCTTCTGAAAGGACACGCGAAAATGCTTGACAACACCTGGCTCCGGCGCGCGCAGATCGAGCAGCACAGCCTCGACATGCGCCAGTTCGTGGACTTCCGGCAGAGCGCGCTGGCCAACGGCCTGCGCCTGGTAGAGGCGTACAATGCCAGCGGCCTGTCGTACACCGTCCTGCCCGATCGCGGGCTGGACATCTGGACGGCGCACTATCGCGGCGTGCCGCTGACCTGGATCAGCCAGGGGTCGCCGCACGCGCCCGAACTGGGCGGCTCGTGGCTGCACCTGTTCAACGGCGGGCTGCTGACCACCTGTGGCCTGACGCAGGCCGGCCCGCCACAGGCTGAGCCGATCACCGAGGGCGGGCGCGACATTCACGGGCTGTATACGCGCCTGCGCGCGGGCGACGTGGCCGTGGGCGGCGGCTGGGACGGCGAGCAGTATGCCCTGACGCTGCGCGGCGCAGTCAGCGAAAACCGGCTGTTCGGCGAGCAGCTTCGCCTGGAGCGGACGTATCACCTGACGCTGGACAAGCCGGTCATCGCCTGGTCGGATCGCGTGGTGAACCTGGGCGACGCGCCCGCACCGCTGATGGTGCTCTACCACATCAACCCCGGCTATCCGCTGATTCGCGCCGGGACGACGCTGCATGCGCCGGAGCACGCCGTCTACCCGCGCGATGCCGAGGCGCGCAAGGGCATCGCCACCTGGGCGCAGTACGACGCCGCGCAGCCCGGCTATGCCGAGCAGGTCTTCTGGCATCATGTGAAGGCGGATGCCCAGGGGCGGACGGCGGTGGCGCTGCTGCAGGAGTCGTTCGGGCTGCTATTCGAGTGGGATACGCGCGAGTTGCCTTACCTGACGCAGTGGAAGAACACGCGCCAGGGCATTTATGTCTGCGGCATCGAGCCGGGCAACTGCCTGCCGGAAGGGCAGGTTGTCTCCCGCGACAAGGGGCGGCTGACCTGGCTGGAGCCGGGCGAGGCGCAGACGTTCGGCTGCGCGCTGACCGTGCTCGACGGGGCCGAGGTGGTCGCCGAGGCGCGCGAGCGCGTCGCGGCGCTGGGCCGGGGCGGGACGCCGGTGAGCGGGTGCCATCTGGACGACTACGCGGGGTAGAGACGCGGTAGCGCTCTGCCCCAGAGGCCGTTCGAGAAGTCGTGCGCCGGCCTTTGCCCCCATCCCCGGCCCTTCCCCCGCGAGGGGGGAAGGGAGCAGAGCGCCGGCCCTAAGCCCCTCCCTTCTTGTGGGGGAGGGGTTTGGAGTGGGGGGAAACAGCCTCTCAAAGGGTCTCTCAGGCCGAGCTGGACGCCACGAAGAAGATATTCATGTGCAGCGTGCCGAGGATCAGGTGATCGCCATCGGCGAGCACGGTGTCGCGGTGCGGGGGCAGCATACGTCCGTTGAGATAGGTGCCGTTGGTGCTGCCCAGGTCGGTCAGCACCAGGCGGTTGTGAGCGCGCGCCAGGCGGCAGTGCAGCCGTGAGACGCCGTGCCGGTGCGCGTTGAAGTCGGTGAGATCGAGCAGGTTGTCTGCCGCAGAGCCGGCGGCGCGGCCCAGCGTCAGCGGCGTGTCCATGGCGAACCAGCCGCACGTGCCAGAGGGGAGGAACTGCAAGAGAACCACCGTTTTTTCGCTGAAGATCTGGTTGCCGCGCTGCCCGTTGGGGGGGTGAACCGGCTCATGGCTGAGCAGGCCGGTGCCAATGGGCTTGGTGGTTTGCGACCGCCCACAATGCGGGCAGTGCTCACCGTCCGCCAGGTAGTGGTTGTACGCGCAGTACCAGCACCCTGCCGGCTGCGGGCCCGTCAAGGGCGTGATGTCCATGATGCCTACCATGTCAGACCCCCGTCCAACGATACCCATTCACACGAAGCTCACGATGTGCCAAGCGTATGCTGTCTCGTGCAACGGTCTGCTTACAGTCCTGCTCGCCTTCAGGCTGTGCGGTCCTGAGCCTGGCGCTGGTTGGATGGTAAGCGCGCTATTGAGCGTCTTGAGGACCGTGCGAGTCTGGCTTCTGCGAGCCACACGAACCTAGCTTAACTGTAATCGCTTACGGGCAACGGCTCGCTTACAGGTTTTGGCGGCGATCCGGGGGCCGATGTGCTGGGGGGTGCGGTGAATGTGGTAAGCGCTGTGTTGATAGCGGGAAAGCGGGAGTGACTGTCGCGACACTGGCGAGGGCCTCAGGGTGCTGGGCGAGCGCGGGTTTGCGCTGCTGCTGTACTTCAGAGGCCGTTCGAGAAGTCGCGCGCCTGCCTTAAGCCCCCCTCTCCCTCACCGGGGCGAAGGGAACCCCTCACCCCTGCACCCCTCTCCCTCACCGGGGCGAGGGGAAATCCTGCGCCTTGCTCCCCTTCTCCCTCACCGGGGCGAGGGGAAATCCT
>JAHDWP010000079.1 GCA_023382715.1 Anaerolineae bacterium | reverse complement strand
GCGCCTTGCTCCCCTTCTCCCCCTGGAGGGAGAAGGGGTTGGGGGGATGAGGGGGCTTTGTCGGGCGGGGATCTGGCCTGAGAAGCAGAATTCTGAAACCGCAGAGACGCAAAGGACACAGAGAAGAGCGTATAACTCGTTTTTCTCTGCGCTCTCTGCGCCTCTGCGGTGATCTTTTGCTCCAGAGTCCGGCGCACAGGGCGCGCCGACCTTGACGGCCCGCCGCGCAGCATGGTACAATGCCCGCCGTGTTGCGCCCCCATCGTCTAGGGGACCAGGACGTGGCCCTTTCAAGGCCAAGACGGGAGTTCGAATCTCCCTGGGGGCACACAGCCAGCGCCCGGTTTGCCGCTGGCTTTTTTGTTAGAGTGCCTGCGCGACGCTTTCCCTCCGCCCGCCGCCCATGTTATAGTCGGGCCAGCAATTTGCGCATCCTCCGCACAGCAAAGGCACGGTGACACCTCATGACGGCGAACTTCGCCCCCCAACTGGCAAAAATCCTGACAGAGTACAGCTCCCCGGTGCAGCCGGGCGAATACATCACCATCGTCGGCAACGGCTCGACCGCCGGCCCGCTGATCGCCGCGCTGGCCGAGGCCGTCCTGCGGCGGGGCGCGTACCCGAACATCCAGGCTGCCGCGCCCCTTTCGCCGGACTACAGCGACTACTTCGAGCTGTTCATGCGCCTGGCCAGCGACGAGCAGCTCGCCCGGCTGGACTCGACGGTCATGCACTTCATCGAGGCGTCCGACGCCATCTTCTTCATCAAGGCGTCGGCCAATACCAAGGCGCTCTCCGAGACAGACCCGGCGCGCATCAGCCGCTGGCGCAAGGCGACCAGTGCCGTCAGCGAGCGTTACCTGCGCCGCTACGCCGAAGGAGCGCTGCGCTGGACGGTCGTCGGCTGGCCGACGCAGGCGCAGGCGCAGGCAGCAGAGATGGGCCTGCTCGACTACCAGGATTTCGTCTACCAGGCGTGCGGCCTCGACCAGCCCGATCCGGTCGCTCACTGGCACGCCTTCCGCGACATGCAGGCGCGCCTGGTGGACTGGCTGAGCGACAAGGGGCACGCTGTGGTCAAAGGCCCCGGCATTGACCTGTCGTTCGACTTCGGCGGGCGGCCCTGGAAGAGCGCGCACGGCCAGGAGAATTTTCCCGACGGCGAAATCTTCACCAGCCCGATCGAGGACTCAGTGAATGGGACGGTGGCCTTCAACTTCCCGTGCATCTACCTGGGCAACGAGGTGGAAGGGGTGCGCCTGCGCTTTGAGAACGGCGTGGCCGTCGAAGCGAGCGCCACAAAGGGCGAGGCGTACCTGGTGCGCACGCTGGACACCGACCCCGGCGCGCGGCGGCTGGGCGAGTTCGCCATCGGCACGAACATGGGCATCCAGCGCATGACGCGCAGCATCCTCTTCGACGAGAAGATCGGCGGCTCGATCCACATGGCCCTGGGGCGCAGCTACGAGGAAACGAAGGGCGTCAACCAGAGCGCCATCCACTGGGACATGATCCACAGCATGAAAGACGGCGGCGAAATCTGGGTTGACGGGGCGCTGTTCTACCGGGCGGGGGAGTTCATGATCGGCTGAGGCCGGCAGGGATGCGCCCCTGTTTCGGGGCAGAACATCACCGCTGAGACGCAGCGAGCGCGGGCGGAGCCAGACTTCCGAAGTTTTCGAAAACCTCGGAAGTCTTTTTGTCTGCACCTCTGCGGTCCAGGACTCTCGCCCTCATCATGAAGCGCGCGCTCTGGCAGCAGCAGCGCAGCCAACTTGCAGAACTGTGCTATCATGAGGGCAGCGTTCATGGTCACACCGAGGAGGACCCTATGTCCATGAAGCAGATTCCGTATGCCCTGCTTGTTCTGGGGATCGCCGCCGTGCTGGTGGCGATCCTGATTGACCCGATCCGGGGTCACGCCATCTACCTGGCGACCAGCCAGATCATCGTGCTGGTCATTGGCGCGGTCGTGGCGCTGATCGGGGCATATCTCGCCTTCGTCCGCAAGTCCGCGCCCTGATCACTGGCATCGTCCTCATCCAGCGCGTAGTTGACGGGACGCCCCCATGCGGAGGCGTCCCGCATTTCCGGGCGGAGTCCGGCAGACGGTCTCCTGGCAGGGGGACATGGGCCGATCAGGGTGCTGTCCGTGAGGGCGCGGCTGAGCGCCGACACGGGCCTCCGCAGCCCGCGAACCCCCGGAAGTCCGGCCCGGCCCCCCTTGCCCTCAATCCGCAATTCGCAATCCCCTACCGCCCGTTGACGCGCTTCATGCCTTCCATGAGCACCTGGCTCACCTCTGGCCGGGTGAACTCGGTGGGCAACATCTCGCCGCGCGTCAGCATCTCGCGCACCTGCGTGCCGCTGAGGAAGACCCACGACTCGCGCCCGTGCGGGCACGTCTTGGCCGTGACAACGGTTTCGCACTGGCGGCAGTAGAAGGCGTGCTCGAAGAAGAGCGGGGTGATGCCCAGCGCCGCCGGGTCGAATTCGTCGAAGATCAGGTGCGCGTCGTAGGAGCCGTAGTACTTGCCCACGCCCGCGTGATCGCGCCCGACGATGAAATGCGAGCAGCCGTAGTTTTTGCGGGCGATAGCGTGGAAGATCGCCTCGCGCGGGCCAGCGTAGCGCATCGCCGCCGGGAAGACGTTGAGCAGCACGCGGTCGAGCGGGTAGTACGTGCTGAGTATCGCCTGGTAGCTGGCAACGCGCACGTCGGCGGGCACGTCGTCGGACTTCGTCTCGCCGACCAGCGGGTGCAGCATCAGCCCGTCCACCACTTCCAGCGCCACCTTCTGCAGATACTCGTGGGCGCGGTGAATCGGGTTGCGCGTCTGGAAAGCGACCACACGCCGCCAGCCGCGCTCGGCGAAGAGGCGGCGCGTCTCGGCGGGCGTCAGGCGAATGTCGCTGAAGGTGGTCACCACTTCTTTGGGGCGGTCGAAGAGCCAGATGTCCCCGGCCAGGCAGACGTCGCCCTGCTCGTAGATGCGCGCCACACCGGGGTGCGCGTCTTCAGTCGTGCGATAAACCTCCTGCGCCTCCACCGCCTTGTCATAGCGGAACTTCTCGCTGACGGCCAGCACGCCGAGCAGCCGCTCTCCGCCGGGGGCGCCGGGGTCCGGCTCGGCCAGGGCCACCGTCTCGCCGATGGCGATACGCCCGGCCAGCTCTTCCTCAACAGCCAGCGTCAGCGGCACCGTCCAGGGCAGGCCGTTGGCCAGGTGCATGTCGTACACTACCGCCCGGTAGTCCGCCTGGCCCATGAAGCCGGTCAGCGGGCTGTAGACGCCGGTGGCGATGCATTCGATGTCGGCGGTGTTGAGCGGGCTGAGCGGCACGCGCGTCATGCTCTGCGCGCGCTCGCGCATCACGTCGCGCAGCGCGCCATCCAGCAGGCGGTTGACCAGCACGCCGCCGTGCGGGGGAATCAGTCGGAACGAGTTGCTACGTTCAGTCATCTCCAAACCCTTCATGAGATCGCTGTACAAACACAGTGTGCCTTCCAGCGGCGCATTGTACCGCCCCCGGCGCGAATTGGCTATGCTGCGCCTGGCCAGGGGCAGGGCACGCACCCCACCCCCTGGCCGCGCGGGGGTCAGCTCCCCCTCATCCCCCAACCCCTTCTCCCTCCAGGGGGAGAAGGGGAGCAAGGCGCAGGATTTCCCCTCGCCCCGGTGAGGGAGAGGGGTGCAGGGGTGAGGGGTTTCCCTCGCCCCGGTGAGGGAGAAGGGGAGCAAGGCGCAGGGTTTCCCCTCGCCCCGGTGAGGGAGAGGGGTGCAGGGGTGAGGGGGGCAAGGTGTGGGATTTCCCCTCGCCCCAGTGAGGGAGAGGGGTGCAGGGGTGAGGGGTTTCCAGACACGCCCTAACGCACCCG
>JAHDWP010000078.1 GCA_023382715.1 Anaerolineae bacterium | reverse complement strand
GCGGCGCTCGGCTTGCCCGGCGGCGAGGCGCGTCAGCGCCGAGCGGGGGTGAGGTAAACCAGGGCGCGGCAGAGCAGCGCCCCATCAGGTGATCTCTCACGGCGCGACCAGGGAGATGTCCGGCGCGACCTGCGGGCCGCCCTCAGCGTCCAGGTGAAATAGGGCGTTGATCCCCGGCGTCCCGTCTTCGCGCGCTCGCACGCCGTCGAACAGCCCGGCGCGCAGGGTGAACGGCCCGGCGGCATCCTGCGGGACGCTCACCGTCAGGCGGTAGACCAGCAGATCGCCGGCTGACCAGGTCAGCGCCGGGATCAGCGCGCCATCCACCACCATCAGGCGCGTCCCACTGCCGTCGTAGAGATGAGCGAAGGGCGTGAATATCCAGATACCCCGGTCGGCGTGCAGCGCCTCCACCCGCCAGAACAGGTCGAGCGTGGCGGTTTGGCCGGGCAACAGCGCGCTGCTCAGCGTCCAGCCGGCGAAGCGCACGCCAATGTCGGACGGGATGTCGGCGGGGTGGGCAATCGGCAGACGGTCGGGCGCGACGACCCACAGGCGGATGGCCGTCCCATCGGCGAGAAGCAGCGGCTCCCCGACCGGCTCCGCGTAGGGCGGCGGCGAGCTGTCCGGCTCTCCCAGGCCCTGCACGGTCACGATCAGCGCACCATCTGGCGGAACGATCAGCGCCCGCTCGAACTCGCTCAGGCGCTCGGCGCGGATGGCGCGCCCGGCCATGACTTCCACCGTCCATTCGTCCAGCGGCGCGAGCACGGCCATGCCCGGCTCGCGTGCGGCGCGGATGCGCTCGCCAAGCATCGTTAGCCCGGCCAGCGGCAGTGTCTCCGGCAGGTCTTCGCTGGGGTGGGCGGCGGTGTTCTGGGCGAAACGGACGGCGTTCAGCCCGTTGAGCGCGCCGCTGGCGACGACCAGCGCACCGACGATCAGCAAACTCGCGCGCCCCCTCAGCAGCGGGCGCAGCGCATGGGCGGCCAGCCCGTGCCCGGCAGGGACGGTCAGCAGCAGGTAGAAGGGATGCACGACGCGCGAGACGTAGCTCATCAGCAGCACGGGCAGGGCGAACCAGACGAGCAGAATCAGCGCCGCGTCCCGCTGCTGAGGGTCGGGCGAGCGCCGCCAGGCGTGAATCGCTGCGCCCACGCCGAGCGCGATCAGCGCCACCCACACGGCGTGCGTCACGGCGCTGAGGCTCTGTCGCAGCGCCGCGTCATCCGCCGGAGCGTTCACACCGCGCACGTCCGCGTACCCGCCGCCGCTGACCAGGCGCAGAGCGTGGCCGAGCGCCTCGCCCGACAGGCGCGCCTCGCCTTCGGCGAAGGACTCGGCGCGGCTCGTCGTGCGCTCCCAGCTCTGAAGCAGTCCGATGGCGTAAAGGGTCAGCAGCGCGGCGAACACGGCGACTCCGGCCACGAGCGCGCGCCTGGGCACCCGTCGCCGGTAGATCAGCAAGAGCAGCGCCAGCGGCGCGACCAGCGCGTAGGCGAGCAGGTAGGTGTGGGCGAAGAGGGCCAGCCCGATCAGCGCGATCAGCGTCCGGCGGGCGGGGTGGCGCGTCTGCCCGGTGAGAACGGGTGCCAGCGCCCAGAAGACGAGCGCCACGAAGAAGGGGGTCAGCGCCTGCACCCACGTGCGGCGGCTGTCCTCGATGATCCAGGGGTTGGCGGCGAAGAGCGCCGCTCCGACGAGGGCCGCCCGCGTGCCCAGCAGCCCGCGCAGTCCACGATAGGCCAGCCACACGGCGAGCGTGTTGAGGGCGATGGTGAACATATACACGGCGAGCGCCTGCCGCGCCAGGGCGATGACGGGCAGATAGAGGTAACCGGTTAGCGGGGGGTTGTCGAAGAGGACGGACGTGCCCTGCCCGGCCAGCGGGAACTGCCCGGCATCCAGAGTGTGCAGCGCCTGCCAGATCGGGTACACCTGGTCAATATTGACCTCAATGCTGCCCATGTGCTGGAAACGCAGCCAGGCCCCCGCCAGCACAATCGCCAGCAGCGCCAGCCGTTCCCCGTGTGATAGGGTGATGTGCATCCGCTCTCCTGCAGCCGTACCTGAAAGCACCCGCGCAAAATGATAGCGTGCGGGGCGGGCCGCGTCGAGCCGGAGCGCGCGCCCGAAGGGCGCGGCAGGGCAGCGCCCCTGCCGCATAGACTCTGCGCGCACCCCGCGCATCAACCATTGACGCTCGGCACGCGCTCCATTACAATTGCTGGCGCTGTGTGCCGCCTAATCCGCTCCTGGTCGCCCGATGGAAGACCGCGATCGAGTCAGGGAGTGATCCAAACCAGGGGCCTGGGCGGCGACGGATGGCAAAAGAGCGCACTATAGACAGGCGTGGCGGGCCGGCTCGACACGCTGGTAGATCGAGGAGAACGTATTTCGATGGCTAACCCAATCGTGCTCGAAGCGACCAAGCGTGAGCTGACCGGCAAACAGGTCAAGCAGTTGCGCGCTGAGGGGCTGATCCCCGGCGTGTTGTACGGCCCCACTTTCGATCCGATCCCGCTCCAGGTGAACTGGCTGGAGCTGCGCCCGGTGCTGCGCGAAGCCGGCAGCTCGCACCTGATCCAGTTGAACCTGGGCGACGAGCGGCACAATGCCCTGGTGCGCCTGGTTCAGCGCAACCCGCTGCGCGGTGACGTGCTGCACGTGGATTTCTACCGCGTGCGCATGGATGTCGCCATCCGCACCGAGGTGCCGCTGGTGCTGGTCGGCAGCGCAGAAGCGCTTGAAGAGGCGGGCGGCGTGGTCAACCATGAAGTGATCAGCATCATGGTGGAGTGCTTGCCCGGCGATCTGCCCGCGCATGTGGAGCTGGACATCTCTGGGCTGAAGGAAGTGGGCGACGTGATTCTGGCTACGGCGCTGCCGGAACTGCCTGGCGTGACCTACCTGGTGGATAGCGGGGAACTGCTTGTCTCCACATCGTACCTGACCGCGGCAGAAGAAGAAGAGACTATGGGCGAAGTTTCTGCCGAGCCTGAGCTGATTCGCCGCCGCGAAGAGGACGAGGACGAGGGAAAATAGCCTCGCCCACGTGCGACGAAGCGCAACAGTCATGTACAGGGGCCGCTCAGCGGCCTCTGTTATTTCGCCGGCGACGCCCACTCTCCCGGCGAGTCTGCGTCGAGATCGCCGTCCGGATCGAACTCCTCGCCCTCGTCTCGCTCACCCCGTTCCTCGCGCTCGACGGCGCGGGCGAAGATCAGAAAGCCGGTGTGCCCCACCATCTGGTCGTCGGGGCGGATGCGCTCCGGGATAGTCTTGTAGGCGCGGCGGATGATCTCCTCGATCTCCAGGAAGTACCAGGGGCCGTCGTAGAGTCGCTCGGCGAGGGCGATCACCTGGTTGACGGTGGGCAGGATCGCGCCAAAGAAGCCACCGCCGCGCAGGGCTGCGCGCGCCTGGTCCAGGTACAGCCACGGCTCGCGCACGTCCAGGAACAGCGCGTGCGCTTCGCGCTCGAAGAAGCCTTCGGCGATGTTGTGCAGATGGAACGTGACGCGATCCAGCAGCCCCAGGCGGCGCAGGTTGGCGATGGCTCGCGTCTGCATACGCTCGCGCTGCTCGTAGCTGAAGACGTGACCGTCTTCGCCGACAAGCTGGGCCAGGGTGAGGGTCAGCGCGCCGCTGCCGGTGCCGGCCTCGATGACCTGCACGCCGGGGCGAATGCCCAGCTTGAGCGCGATGTAGCCCAGGTCTTTGGGGAAGATGATCTGTCCTTCGCGCTGGAGATGGCGAATCAGGTCGTCGGTGTGCGGCGTCAGCACGAACATCTTGTGCCCCAGGTGGGTGGGCACCTGCGCGCCATAGGAGACGCCAACCAGGTCGGCGAAGGCGATGACGCCCAGATGGCACTGGAAGCTCTCGCCAGGGGTCACTGTGCGCAGAAAGGTGCGGCGGTCTTTGCCGACGAGCATCACCAGGTCGCCGGAGCAGACTGTAGGGGTCAGGGCGAGGGGCACTGGCATCTCCTTCTGCGCGTCAAGGTGCAGCGGCCTATTATAGAGAGCGGGGGCGCGGCTGCAAAGTCTGGCAGGGAACGGGGGTACGCGCAAAGGTTGGCGCCGAGCAGTGACCTCACCCCCCGCCTCGCTGCGCTCGGCGTGCCCCCTCTCCATCTGCGTGGAGA
>JAHDWP010000077.1 GCA_023382715.1 Anaerolineae bacterium | reverse complement strand
CAACCTCTACTATACTCTCTTCTGGTTGTGTCCAGAAATTCGACCGCACCACAGATTTCCCCTCGCCCCGGTGAGGGAGAGGGGTGCAGGGGTGAGGGGTACAGGGGTGCAGGGGTGAGGGGCGTCCAGACACGCTCTAACGGCTTCTCATGCGCGCCGGATGCGTTTGTTCCGTAGCCCATCCCAGATTTTCTCACCTCCCGGCCCTCGATCATGTTACAATGGACGCCATGCTTCGCCGTCTCACCGAGACCTCACCGCGCGGAAGCCGAGCTATGAGCACCGAACGCCTGTATTACACCGATTCGTACCGCACCACCTTTGAAGCCGCCGTGATCAGCAGCACCCTCCTCAACGGGGCGCCGGCGGCGATCCTCGACCGCACCTGCTTCTACCCGACCAGCGGCGGGCAACCGCACGACACCGGGACGCTCAACGGCGCAGCAGTGCTGGAAGTGATCGTCCGCGAGGCCGACGGGGCCGTGCTGCACATCCTCGACCGCCCGCTGAGCGCGGAGCGCGTCTCCGGCCAGGTGGACTGGGCGCGACGTTTCGACTACATGCAGCATCACACCGGCCAGCACATCCTCTCGCAGGCTTTCGTGCGCCTCGCCCGTGCCGAGACGGTCGGCTTTCACATGAGCGCGGACAGCATCACCATTGACCTCGACCAGCCCGATCTGGCCCCGGAGACGGTGGATGCTGCCGAAGACCTGGCCAACCAGGTCGTGACCGAAGATCGCCCGGTGCGCGCCTGGTTTCCCACTGGCGACGAGTTGGCGACGCTGGCCCTGCGCAAAGTGCCGGACGTGGAGGGCAGCTTCCGCGTGGTGGCGGTCGAGGGATTCGATGTCAACGCCTGCGGCGGCACGCATGTCGCGCGCGCGGGCGAGATCGGCCTGATCAAGGTCCTGCGCACCGAGCGGCGCGGCGACATCCTGCGCGTGGAGTTCCGCTGTGGCGGGCGCGCGCTGCACGACTATCGCCTCAAGAACGCGCTGCTGCACCAGCTCGCCGCCGAGATGACCACGGGCTTCACCGACCTGCCGGCGGCGTTGGCCAGGCTACGCGACGAGAACAAGGCGCTGCGCCGCGATCTGCGCCAGGCGCAGGCGCAAGCCCTGGCCCATGAAGCAGAGACCTTGTGGGCGGCGGGCGAGCAGACCGGCGGGGCGCGGCTGGTACTGGCGGCTTTTGCCGACCGCGACGCGGGCGAGCTGCGCCAGCTCGTCCAGCAGGTCATCAGCCGCCCGTCTACAATGATGGTGTGCGCGGCGAGCGGGGCCAAAGCCCAACTGATCGCCGCCCGCTCTGAGGACATGGCGCTGGACATGGTGACCGTGCTCAAGCGCGGGCTGGCCGTCTGGGGGGTCGAGCGGGGCGGCGGTCGCCCGTCGTTCGCCCAGGGCGGCGGCAGCGACGTGTCGGCGGCTCAGGCGGAGGCCGCGCTCCGGGCGGCGGCGGACTATATTCGGCAGATGGGTGACTCACACTGAGCGAGGATGGACTACTGTGCGCGAATTAGCTCCTGGTGTCTTTGTCGAGACAGGGTACCGGCTGATTAACGCCGGGGCCATCCTGGCCGACGATGGCTGGGTTCTGGTGGATGCGCCACCCTACCCGCGCGACGTGCAGCACTGGCGCCGCTGCCTGGAGGAGATCGCTCCCCTGCCGGTGCTGGCGCTCATCCTCACCGACAGCCAGCGCGACCGCCTGCTGGGAGCCTGCTGGCTCGGCGCGCGGACGATCGTCGCCCACGAGGAAACTCTGCAACACATGACCAACCTGCCCCAGACGTTTCTCGACAGTGCCAGCGATGCCCTGGCTTCGAACACCTTGGAGCGCGAACAGTTCGCGGCGACCCGCCTGCTGATGCCCAACGTCAGCTTCACCGAGCGGATGCAGCTTCGCTTCAGCGGGCGGCACATCTCTCTGCTGGCCATGACCGGTCCCACGGCGGGCAGCGTGTGGGTGCACCTGCCGGAACAGCGCGTGCTCTTCGCCGGGCCGAGCATCTGCGTGGACGAGCATCCGTACATCGCCAGTTGCCACACGAAAGACTGGCTGGAGAACCTGACCGAGCTACGCCGCCCGCGCTTCGCGGCGGACATCATCGTGCCAGGGCGCGGGCCGGTGGTGGACAAGAGCGCCACCGAGCCGATCTCCAACTACCTGCGCGTGGCGCGGCGGCGGGTGTTCAGCCTGTACCGGGCGGGCCGCCCGCGCGCCGACACTGCCGCGCTGGTGCCGGAACTGCTCGAAATGTTCCCCTACGACGCGACCGACAGCGAGAACGTCCAGCGGCGCATCAAAAGCGGCCTGGATCGTATCTACGAGGAATTCAAAACTTTCGACCGGGTCAACGACCTGTCAACCAGGTAGGACACGGGCGGGGAGCGCCCGCCTGGAAACGCAGCCGGGAGTCCGTGTGCGTTCCGGCCTGCATCTGTCCGGGATTCCAACAGAAGGGCACGAAAAAGCAAGCAGCAGCCGCTACTTCAGCCGCGATCGAGACACTTCCCGGCTGGGTGCGTGCCAAGGTTGACAGCGGCTCGCCGGGCGCAGGGTATTGACCTCACCCCCAGCCTCGCCCCGCGCGCGGCGAGGCGCGTCAGCGCCGAGCGGGGGGTGAGGTCAAGGGGGCGCAGCCGAGCAGTGCCCCCCCTGACAGGTTTGGCACGCACCCTTCCGACTCTGCTACTTGCGGGTTACCCCATTCTATAGGAAGATACAGGGTGGGAACCGCTCGAAAGCAGCGTGTTTGGCGCTCCAAGCTCTCTCCCCTGGAGAGAGCTTGGAGCGCAGGACGATCTTCCTGGCTGGCTAGAACCGCCGCAGCGTTTGATCCTCGACCTGGCACAGGCGCGCCGCCAGGCGCAGCACCAACAGGTTATGCGCAGTAGTCGCTGAGTCAAGGGCTTGGGGAGTGGGGGCACTGGCTAATGTTGCAGAATAGGCGATTTGGGCGATTCCTCGGCAAGATTCGACGTGTGGCCCCCCTTGCTCTTCTCGATACTGTAGTCCTTGTGCTGGCGTACATCGCCGTCTATTCGGTGCGCACGACGAGCGCCATCACCGGGCTGACTGAGCAGGGGTTTGAGTTCGCGGCCCTGGCCATCATGGTGATGGTAGTGTGCCTGTTTGTGGCAGGCGGCTACAACCGCCTGTGGGCGCGCACCAGCGGCCACGACGTGACAGTGCTGGTCAATGGGGTCATCCTGGCCTCAGCGGTGCTGATCCCCCTTGATTTCTTCTGGCGGCCCCGCCCGGTGCCGCTGAGCGTGGTCTTCGTCGGCAACGGCATGGCGCTGATGGGTTTTGTCGCCGTGCGCTACCGCTCTCGCCTGATCAGCGGGCTGTCATGGCGCTGGCGGGCCATCTGGCACCGGGAATTTCCACAGCCAGGCACGCGGGTGCTCATCGTCGGCGCGGGCGATGCTGGCCAGGTGACCGCCTGGCGGCTGAAGCATCGCACGCCCGACCACGAGCACCGGTACGAAGTGGTCGGCTATGCGGACGATGACCCCGCCAAGCTCCATATGTACATCGAGGGCTGCCCGGTGCTCGGCACCCGCGCCGACATCCCTGAGCTGGTCAGGAAGCACAACGTCGAGCTGATCGTCATCGCCATCCACAGGATCAGCGGGGCTGACTTCCGCGCGATGCTCGCCGAGTGCGAGAAGACCAGCGCGCGGATTCAGTTGGTTCCCGACCTGTTCGCCCAGATTGACACCAAGAAGGGCGTCCCTGCCCTGCGCGACGTTCGCGCCGAAGACCTGCTGGGCCGCCAGTCTGTGGACTGGCACAAGGGCGTAGACGCCAGCCCCGTCTCCGGCAAAGTGATCCTGGTCACGGGGGCGGCTGGCTCGATTGGCGCGGAGCTATGTCGCCAACTGCTGCGCTACCAGCCGACCAGGCTGATCATGCTCGACAACAACGAGAGCGGGCTGCACGACCTGGTCACCGAGCTGCTCGATGAACAGACGAAGGCCGTGCTCGTCCCGTACCTGGCGGACGTCACCCAGCGCCCGGCGCTGAACCGGCTCTTTGCCCAGTTTCGCCCGCAGGTGGTCTTTCATTCGGCGGCCTACAAGCACGTGCCCATGCTGCAATACCATCCCATCGAAGCCGTGCGCGTGAACATCGGCGGCACGCAGCAGGTCGCCGGGCTGGCCCGCGATTTCGGGGCGGAGCGCTTCGTGCTCATCTCGACCGACAAGGCCGTTCACCCAACCAACGTCATGGGGGCGAGCAAGCGCCTGTGTGAGCTGCTGATGCACGCCCTGGCCCAGCAGCCCGGCAACCGCACGCTGTTCACGTCGGTGCGCTTTGGCAACGTGCTGGGCAGCCGGGGCAGCGTGGTCCCGACCTTCAGCCGGCAGATTGACCGGGGCGGGCCGGTGACCGTGACCGATCCGGAGATGATGCGCTACTTTATGACCATCCCCGAAGCGGTCAACCTGGTGATTCACGCGGCCTGTATCACCACCGGCGATGACCTTTTCATGTTGCAGATGGGCGAAGAAGTGCGCATCATCGAGCTGGCCGAGCGCCTGATCCGGCTGCGCGGGCTGCGACCTCACACCGACATCGCGATCGTGATCACCGGCGTGCGCCCCGGCGAAAAGCTGCGCGAGCAACTGCACGCCGAGTTTGAGGCGATGCTGCCCACCATCCACCCCTCTATTGTCCAGCTTGCCAGCCAGTGCAATGGCCTGCAGCCCACGTCGTTCAATGACCAGCTCACCGCTTTGTTTACGCAGGGCTTTGCAGAGGGAGAAGACCCGTTGGATGTCCTGGCGGGCCTGATCGCCCTGGGCGAGCGCGAGATGGCCTTCGGCGAATAGTCGCGCCGGGCCGTCCGGTCGTGGGGAAGCCATCTGTCTCCTGTTCCGGCTTCACGCGCGGCCATGCTTTGCCCACAACCCCCAACCCCTTCCGCCACGCTGCTGCATAGGGCGGGAAGAGCCGCTCGCCGCCACCCGTAGGGGCGCTGCTCTGCTGCGCCCTGGTTGACCTCACCCCCGCTCGGCGCTGAC
>JAHDWP010000076.1:2737-5040 GCA_023382715.1 Anaerolineae bacterium | reverse complement strand
ACAGCCCCGGCCTGTCGGCCCTCATGGGGGCCATCTACCCGGCGCAGACCGAGTACCGCTATCATACGGCGGCGTGCGGCGGCGGCATTGCCTTCGCCGTCACCTACGAGGAACACCTGGCGAACGTCAACTGCGAGTGAGCCAGCCCCGGCGACCCGCGCTCAGCTCCCGCCAGGCGGCCCTTCCCCCGCCGCGCTGCCGATCTGCTCCATCTGTCCCCACTGGCTGGCTTCGCGGCGCAGCACTTCCTCTGTCTGGTAGACAAGCTGCGGGAAGTAGCGGCTGTAGTCGCCCGGCTCCAGGTAATCCTCATCGGGCATGGCCAGCCGCGCCTGCTGGAGCGCCAGCCACGTATCTTCGTAGATGGTCGCCTGGCGCTGCCACTGGTACAGCGAGCGAAAGGCGGATACAGCGGCGGCAAAGGCGGGCAGCAGCGCCGTCACGAAGGCGTAGAAGGCTTTGTCGGCGATGACCGAATACGACGAGATGACCGTCGAAATGCCCATCAGCCCCGCCGATACCCACAGCATCTTGTCCGAGTTGAAGGTGAACTCGGCGATACGGCGGCGGTAGAAGCCGTCCTGCATATTGATGCGCTGCTGAATGTAAAGCTGGGCGCGCAGCCGGGCCTCTTCCTCCGAGAACAGGGGCGGTGTTTGGAATGCGGCGTTATCCTGCGTGCTCATGACTGTGTCCTCCCTGCCTGGGCTGCCGGCTCATTGATCGTCGGGCGGGGTACTGGTGCGGCGGCGACGCGCAGCGCGGGCCGGGGTGGGCGTCTCTGGCGCGGCTTCCGGCTTTGGCGCTGGCTCGGCGGGCGGAGCGGGCGTCGCTGTGTCTGCGCTGGCCGGACGTTCAGCGATGCGCGTCTCGCGCAGCACCTCGATCACCTTGCGGCGCATGCGCTGCACGCGCTCGCGGTCGTTGGGGCTGTCAAAGGGAGTCTGGCGGGCCAGGAAGAGGAAGTAGGTCGAGCGCAGGATTTCGGCCTGCACGCGCGCCTTGTACCAGCGTTTCTGCGGCGTCTGGTTGGCGTCGAGGAAGGACACGCCGGCGGCGATACCGCTCACCATCGCAGTGAGAAAGCCGAGCACCTCCGTCCACTGCAACGACCCGACAATGGTGCCTGCCTGGCCTGTCCAGCCCTGCGCGTAGAGGAACACGTTGACTGCGGCCAGAGCCGTCGTCAGGAAGGCGGCCAGGATGAACGCCCATTGGTACTGGTAGTAGCGATTCTGGAAGAAGCGGGCCTGCTGGTTCATACGCCAGAAATGGAGCAGCAGGTGCTGGTCCAACTCGCGGATGTCGGCGGTCAGCTCGGGGGAGAGTGTCCCGGAGACCAGGCTCGGCGCGATAAACCCCTCGGAGATGAGGTCGCGCGCGTACTGGTCGTCCGGCGGGCGTGTCCACTCGCGCCCGAGATGGCGCGACGGCACGCGGCGGATAAAAAACCACTGAGGCTTTTCTTCTTCGCGCCGGGCCATCACCTGCATGGTCGTCGTGGCGCGTTTGTTGAGCCTGGAGTCGTGCTGCTGCTGGGCCATAGACCCTCCGCTGGACGGGCTTCTGCGATGAGCTGGACGGGACGAGCTTACACAGCGGATGGGGGCACTTCCCCCGCGTAGATGGCGGCGATGTCCCAGTCGGGCAGGGCATCGTCCTCCACACAAACGGCGAGCAGCAGCGTGCGCATGGGCCACTGGGCCGGCTCGAAGTCACGCTGCATCAGCGCCACGACCTGCGGAAAGCGACGGGCGGCGATGCGCTCACCGATGGTCACGCGCAGCCGGATGGCGGGCGGCTCGTCGGGCAGCGGCTCGATCAGGCCGATCAGCGTCCGCCTGAGCGCGTGCAGGGCGGCGCGCAGCCGGTCGTCCATCGTCACCGCCCAGGCTGCGACATAGTGCCGCTCGCTGACAACCTCGGCGTGCACGCTGGCGATGTCAACGGTCAGCGGCAGGCGCGCGCGCGCCCAGCGTTCGAGCGCGGCGTCCAGGGCGTCTGCGTCGGGCGTGTAGAAGCGCGGCGTCAGGGGGATGCCCGGCGGCGGCATGTCTTCCACGTCGCCGGTCGCGCGCAGCTCCAGCACCTGCGCGCCGAGTTCGGGCGGCAGGCCGAGTAGTACCTGGTAGACCAGCCCGGCAGCGAGCGGCGCAGCGCGTTCGGGTGCGCGCGCACCCTGCGCCGCGGGAACCGGCGTGGCGCGCGGCAGGGGCGCCAGCACGGGTGCGGCGGCCAGGGGCGGCGTCAGGGCGTCGTCCAGGGTGTCGAGCAGGTCTGCGGTCGCCGGGCTGAGGGCGTCT
>JAHDWP010000076.1:0-2637 GCA_023382715.1 Anaerolineae bacterium | reverse complement strand
AGGTCTGCGGTCGCCGGGCTGAGGGCGTCTTCGGCGCGGGCGGGGCCTGGCTCGGCGGGCAGGTCGTCGTCCAGCGCGGCCAGGAAGTCGTCGGTGTCCTCGGCCAGCGACGCGGATGGCGCGGGCGGCGCGGCGAAAGCGGCGAAGGGGCGCTCTTCGGGCGCGGGGGGAGCGAAGCGCGCGGGCAGGGCGTCGTCCAGGGTGTCGAGCAGGTCTGCGGTCGCCGGGCTGAGGGCGTCTTCGGCGCGGGCGGGGCCTGGCTCGGTGGACAGGTCAATTGGCTCTGGCTCGTCCGGGCCTGTCCAGAGCATGTCGTCGAAGTCCTCGTAGGACACGTCGTCGGTTGGCTCGTCGTCGGGCAGGTAGTAGTCGGTCATCGCCGTCCCTCGCGCCCCTGTGGGGCGACTTCAGCGCGTCAAGTCCCCGAATGAAATCAACTGAATTCCTTCGGCCTGCACGCATTCGCGCGTGGCGGCGTGCGTCAGGTGGACGATCTCCTCTTCACGCTTGTCGCGATAGCCGCTGAGACCCAGCACCTCGTCCACGTATCCCGGATGGCACATCAGCTCGGTGAGGCTGTCGGCGGGCAGGGTGGTCAGGATGAGCAGCAGATCGCCGAGCGTGGCCGTCCGGTCATAGTAGCCCATCTCGAAACGCGCTGGCCAGAACGGGGCCGGGCCTTCGGCGAGCACTGCTTGCAGGCGCTCGACCAGCGAAAACGCCGTAGCTGCGTCGAATTCTGGCAGGATGCGCGCCAACATCACTGCTGTCTGGTCGGGCGGCGAGTCGGCCATGCCAGCGCGCATGGGGATACCAAAGCCCGCCGCGATGTCCAGGATGGCGCGCAGCGCGTCCGGGTGCAGGTAGGCGGCGTGGTGATGGGAGTCCAGGTGGTCGGGCGGACGACCGGCCAGGCTGATGAAGCGGTCCACCTGAGCGGCGATCTCGCGCTGCAGATGATCCGGCTCGAAGCGGCTCATCTGGGCGGGCCACGCGCTGATATGGACGAACCCCCCCTCGTCGGTCAGCAGCGAGCGCACCGTCTGTGGCGCGGACACCGGGCGGCCAGAGGTCAGCGTGATGTGCAGGCCGATGCCCAGGTCGGGGGCTTCGGTCAGGGCGCGCTCCAGGCCCGGCGCGGCGGCGGGATAGTTGATCATGACCGTCGTCGAGGTGACGATGCCGCGCTGGTGCGCCTCCAGAATGCCCCGGTTGATGCCGGGCGACCGCCCAAAATCATCCGCGTTGACGATGAGTTGCTTCATGTGCTCCGTCCGTGGAGAGGGTTTTCAGCTACCAGCCATCAGCGATCAGTTTTCAGCGATCAGGTGGGAGTGCGTCGCCATGCGCCGGGCGATCAGGGCCGACAACCGACAATCAGCACCGCCCATCCGCCTGAATCATAGCTTACACTCCGCCAGGGCGAAAGCCAACTTCGCCCTGAGCGGCGATTTGTGTTATCCTACAGCACTATGAGCAGATGAAGTGTCATCCCAAAAAGAAAAGAGGCCAGACCATGGTTGATTCTGTGCGCGCCGCCGTCGAGCGCCACACGGCGCAGATTCGGGCGCTCTCTATAGATTTTAGCGAGAAGGAATGGATCGCGGCGACCACTGGCACCCCCCAGGCGCTCAACGACGCCGCCGAAGCGCGCCGGACGTGGATGCGCTTCCAGGCCGACCCGCAAGCCTACGCGCAGTACAAGCAGTGGGACGAGGGCGGCGCTGCGGGCGATGACGCGCACCTGGCGCGCATGGTGCGCGTCCTGCATTTCGGGTTCGGGGCGGGGCAGCGCGATCCGGCGACCATTGACGAGATGAGCGATCTCACCAAGGCGCTGAGCGATGCCTATACCAACTTCCGTGCCGAGGTGGACGGTCAGCGCCTGACAGCCAACGCCATCAGCGAGATTCTGCGCGGCGAGGGCGATTCGCAGAAGCGCCGTGCTGCCTGGGAAGGCAGCAAGCAGATCGGCTCGCGCGTCGCTGACCAGATTCGCCGCCTGGCCGAGCTGCGCAACATGGCCGCGCAGCGCATGGGCTACGCCAACTTCCACCGGATGAGCCTGACCTTCGACGAGCTGGACCCGGACTGGCTGTACGCCATGCTCGACGAGCTGGCGGTCAAGACCGAGGCGGCCTATCGCAGCGTCAAAGCCGAGCTAGACACCGAACTGAGCGCGCGTTTTGGCGTGCCGGCGGACGACCTGATGCCCTGGCACTATGCCGATCCGTTCTTCCAGGATGTGCCGATCCTGGCCGACTACGACTACGACGCGCTGTTCGCCGGGCGCGAGTTGGAGCCGCTGGCCCTGGCCACCTATGACGGGCTGGGCATGGATGTGCGCGACATCCTGGCGCGCAGCGACCTCTATGAGCGTGAAGGGAAAGACCAGCACGCTTTCTGCACGCATATTGACCGCGAAGGTGACGTGCGCATCCTGTGCAACCTCAAGCCCAACCTGCGCTGGATGGAGACGCTGCTGCACGAGCTGGGGCACGCCGTCTATGACAAATACATCCCTCACAGCCTGCCCTGGCTGCTGCGCACGATCCCGCACATCCTGACGACCGAGGCGATGGCCATGCTGATGGGCGCGGAGACGCTCGACCCGGAGTGGCACGAGCGCGTGCTGGG
>JAHDWP010000075.1 GCA_023382715.1 Anaerolineae bacterium | reverse complement strand
AGGATGGCAAGCGCGGCGATTATAGCATGGGCCGGCTGAGTTGCAAGGGCCAAAGGAAAGCGCGCGGCGTGCCGAGCCTCACTCCCGCCCGGCGCGGGAGCGTTTCATCTCTGAAAAAAGATCACCGCAGAGGCGCAGAGAGCGCGGAGAAAAGGCAGGCTGGAGAGAGCGGGCGCGCTGCTCCGCGCCCGCTGCGCCTCTGTGGTTCAGGTATTTCGTCCCCATTGGGAGCGGCACTCCCCGGCGCTGGCGCGCAGCGCGCACGCCTGTTTTGTGTTAAGATGACGACATGGGAATATCGATACTGTCTGAATTATCTAGGTGGTACCGGGCTTATGGTTGAGATACCCAGTTCGGACAGTTTGTTGCGACGCAACGAGCTTCTATCGCAGGAGATCCGCCGGCGCGTGGACCAACTTTCCGCTCTCAATACTGTCGCAGCGAGCGTCAGCCAGTCGCTGGACTTGCAGGCGACGCTGCAAACCGCGTTGCAGGCCGTGCTCAGGGTAATCCTGGTGGATTCGGCGGGGATCAGCCTGGTGGACGAAGCTGCCAGCGAACTGGTGCTGCGCGCCCAACACGGCTGGCATCACGATTTCGTCTCCCAGCCGATGCGCGTCCCGCTGGGCCGGGGCATGTCCGGCTTCGTCGTGGCCAACGACGAGGTGCTGGTCACCGGCGACCTGACCGGCGACCCGCGCCTGGCTGTGCCGGAGTTCGCCGACGAGGGCGTGCAGGCGATGGCGTTGGTGCCCATGCACGCGCGCGGTCGGGTGGTGGGCATCCTCAGCGTGATGAACCACCAGCCCTACGAGTTCGCCGATGATGAGATTCGCGTGCTGCGGGCCATCGCCGATCAGGTGGGTGTCGCCCTCGATAACGCGCGCCTGTACGAGAACACCAAAGAGCAGTCGAGTCGGTTGGAAGCCATCCTCAACTCGACGGGCGACGCCATCATCGCCACCGACAATCACGGCCACATCAGCCTGATCAACGCCACCGCCGAACAGCTTTTTGACCTGCGCCGCGCCGAGATCATCGGCCTGCCGCTGCGCCACGCCCCGCTGCACCCCAAGCTGAGCGCCGGGCTGCGCCGGGCGATGAGCGCCGGCGAGAGCGCCGACACCATCTTCGAAGTGCCGCTGGAGGATGGGCGCTTCTTGTCGGCCATTGTCTCGCCGGTCTACGCGCACCAGGAGCCGGAGAGCGACCGCCAGGCCGAGGGGTGGGTGATGGTCGTCCAGGACGTGACGCACCTGCGCAAGGCCGAGCAGGCGCGCGTCAACTTTATCCGCGACGCGGCTCACGACCTGCGTAATCCGCTGGGGGTGACGCTCAATGCGCTCTCGCTGCTCAGCGAGGAGTTGGGCGCATCCGGCAGCGCCGCCGAGATCATTGACATCGGCCTGCAAGGGCTGAACCGGATGCAGGTCCTCATTGACAGCCTGCTCAACCTGGAGCATATCGAGAGCGGCGTCGGCTTGCAGTGCAAAGACCTGGACGTGCGCGATCTGATCGAGCGCTGCGTGGCCGACATCAGGCCGTCCATCATCCAGCGCGGCCAGACGCTGCGCGTCGAGGTGCCAGACACGCTGCCGCTCATTCAGGGCGACATGCACTGGATGTACCGCGCTCTGATCAACCTGCTGAGCAACGCCCACAAGTACACGCCCGCAGGCGGGGCGATTGCCGTCTGCGCTTATGTGCAGGACGACGACCTGTTCGTGGAAGTGAAGGACAACGGGCCGGGCATCCCCCCCGAAGCGCAGACGCGCCTGTTCGAGCGCTTCTACCGCGTCCCTGGGCCAGACCAGGACATCAAGGGGACGGGCCTGGGCCTGGCCATCGTCAAGACCGTCGTCGAGCAGCACGGCGGGCGGGTGTTCGTGCAGAGCAAGGTCGGCCAGGGCAGCATCTTCGGCATGGCCCTGCCGCTGAGTTCGCGGCGCGAGGATCGCCGCGCCCGCGCAAGCTGAGGGGCCAGCCCCCTTACGCTGATCCGTTCACGAGGGCCGCGCGACCCTCGTGTTGCCTGGCGGGATTAGGCGGGGCGGATGCTGCGCCGCACCTGCTCGCTCAGCGCCACGAAGTCCGGCTGGTGCAGCAGGGCCAGGCTGCGCGGGCGGGCCAGCGGGATGGGCACTTCGGCCACCAGGTGGCCCGGTCGCGGCCCCATCACCAGCACGCGGTCGGCCAGCAGCACCGCTTCGGGGATGCTGTGGGTGACCATCAGCACCGTCTTGCGGTGTCGCGCCCAGATGCGCAGCAGTTCCTCGCTCATCTGCTCGCGGGTCAGCGCGTCCAGCGCGCCGAACGGCTCGTCGAGCAGCAACACCTGCGGATCGTGAATCAGCGCGCGGCCAATCGCCACCCGCTGGGCCATCCCGCCGGAAAGCGCCCCCGGATAGGCCCCGGCAAACCCCTCCAGCCCGGTCAGCTCCAGCATGGCGCGCGTGCGCTCCGCGCGCTCAGCCGGCGGGGTGCCGGCCAGCTCCAGGGGCAGCGCCAGGTTGCCGGCGACGGTGCGCCAGGGCATCAGGTTCGCCTTCTGGAAGACGATCCCCACGCGGCGCTGGGCGCGCGTCAGCGGCTGCCCGTCGAGCAGCACGCGCCCTTCGGTGGGCCGCAGCAGCCCGGCCAGGATGCGCAGCAGCGTGCTCTTGCCGCAACCGCTCGGCCCCACCAGGCAGACGAACGACTCGCCGGACAGGCGCAGCGTCACGTCGTCCAGGGCGGGCACGTCCCCACCCGGCGTGCGGTAGACGTGGCTGATGTGCTCGGCGCTGAGCAGGGCGCGGACGGCCATGCGCGCTAGGACTGCTCCGGCAGGAAGCTCATATTGTAGCAGGCGCTCAGGTCGTCCAGCGGCGCGCTGAGCAGGCCCGCCTCGATCAGGATGTCCTGGGTGACGGCCCAGGCTTGCGGGTTCGTCTGCCCCAGCGCGTCCGAATGCCACAGCTTGACCGAGTTGAGCAGCACCTGGCGCTGCGTCTCGTACTGGTCTTTGGGCAGGTCTTTGACGTAGTGGGTCACGGCGATGTCGAAGGCGGCGTCCGGGTCGGCGATGACATCGGCGATGCCGCGCTGCACGGCGCGCACCATGCCGCGCACCAGGTCCGGCTTGTCGCGGACGGTCTGCTCGTTGGTGACCAGGCCGTTGGCGACCAGCGTGGCGTAGTCGGAGACCTCGATCACGTTGACCTCGGTGCACTGCTGCTGGATGGTCAGCGGCTCGTTGACGATGTAGACGACGGACGCCTCGACTTTGCCTTCACAAACGTTCTCCGGCGCGGCGAAGCCGATCGAGCGCAGCTCGCTCAGGTCGTCTTCGGTCAGGCCGGCGGCGTTGAGCAGCGCGCGCAGCCCGATGTAGCTGGCCCCCTGCGGCCCCGGCACGCCGACGATGCGCCCGGCCAGGTCTGCGGGCCGGGTGATGTTCAGGCGGGCGGGCGAGACGATGCCCACCGGGAAGCGGTGGAACCATTCGAAGACGTAGACGACGGGCCGCCCCTGCGCCCGCGCCAGCACGACCTGCTCGCCGCTGATGATCCCAAACTGCAAATCGTTGTTGGCGAGGCGCTCAACGCCGTCGGCCTCGTTGAAGCTGTTCTCGAAGGAGATGGCGATCCCCTCGTCGGCGAAGTAGCCGCGCTGCGCAGCGACGTAGACCGGCGCGAACTGCACGCTGGGGACGTAGCTCATGAACAGCGTGACCTTCGTCTGATCCCCCTGGGCCTCGTCCTCGCGCGTCAGCGCGTAGGCGGCGATCAGCAGCAGAGCCAGGGCAACGGCGAGCGCCGCCAGCAGCAGCGCCCGCCGGCGAAAAGATAGTGTTTGTGCGGGCATGTCGTGCGACTCCGTTTCTGCCTGGGGCGAAATGGCTGCTGCAAGTTTACCGGGGTTGGAGCAGAATGCTAGGGAGTGCCGTTGGCGCGCTGCCAGCCGAGCAGCAGGCGCTCCAGCCCGGCGGCCAGGCCATACAGAGCCAGGGCGAGCGCCGTCAGGGTGAACACGGCGGCGATGACCAGCGGCGTGTCGTAGGTGCCGCGCCCGAAGTTGATCAGGTAGCCCAGGCCCGCGCTGGCGCTGACGAACTCGCCGACGACCGCGCCGACCACCGACAGCGTGACGCTGACCTTCAGCCCGCCCAGGACGATGGGCAGCGCGGCGGGCAGCTCCAGGTGCCAGAAGGTTTGCAGCGGCGTGGCTTCGAGCGAGCGCAGCAGGTCGTGCAGCTCGGCGGGGATGCCCCGCATACCGATCACCGTGTTGACCAGCATGGGAAAGAAGACGATCAGGCCGCAGATGATCACCTTGCTGGCGATGCCGGAGCCAAACCAGATGATCAGCAGCGGGGCGATGGCGACGATGGGCACCGTCTGCAAGGCGACCAGGTACGGCGTCAGCGTGTAGGCGACGGTCCGGCTCTTGGCGATCCAGTAGCCCAGCCAGAAGGCGACCGCCACGCCGATCAGCAGGCCGGTGAGCACCTCGCGCAGCGTCACCGCCGCGTGGCGCAGCAGCGATCCGTCCGAGGCCAACCCCCACCACCGCTCGGCGACGCTCGCTGGTGTGGGCACGATGAACGCGGCGTACATGCCGGAGCGGGCGACGAGCGTCCATACCGCCAGCAGACACAGCCCGAACGCGGGAGCCAGCAGCAGGTGCCAGCGACGGCGGCGCGCGCGCGGCAGCGCGGCGCTCGACTCGGCTGTGCGCTCGTGCGGGACGGGCGGAGCCAGGTGCGCGTTATCCATTCTCACTCACGTCTCTTCGTCGCCAGGCTCCAGCTCGTCCAGGAAGCTGGCGGCCTCGCCGAGCAGCGCCCGCGCTTCCAGGTAATAGGCCTCTGGCACGGCCACGTCCACGCCGCCGAGCAGCCCCACCGAGAGCGGGAGCGCGCTGGCGCTCAACGCCTCGCGGAACAGGAACACGGGGATGCCCGCGCTGCGCAGCAGTCCGGCAGGGATGGCGGCGACGGCGAGATCGGGGGTCTGGGCGACCACGTACCAGGTGCGCTGGTCTGGGCCGCGTCGCTTGATGAGGGCCTGCGGATCGTTGTCCATGCTGAGATCATAGCGGGTGGGGGGGCGTCCGGCAACGGGCGGGTTCGGTGGGGCCAGATCCCTCTCTGTAGAGCGTGTTATGCGCTTTTCAATCCCTATCCCCCGGTGCGCCCTGGCTGACCTCACCCCCGCTCGGCGCTGACGCGCCTCGCCGCCCCCTCTCCACACGCGGAGAGGGGGCACGCCGAGCGCAGCGCGGCTGGGGGTGAGGTAAAGCTCTGCTGCGCCCTGGCTGACCTCACCCCCG
>JAHDWP010000074.1 GCA_023382715.1 Anaerolineae bacterium | reverse complement strand
TTCTGGACTCTAGTTCCCTCTTAGCTCCATGTCCAGTTTTTGGGGTCCACTACAATACGGCAGCCAGCACCCGCGCCATTTCAACCGAATTCCACACACTCCGCGCATTTTGCGCAGCGTGCGCGCGGGCTTGCTTTCGGCTACAATACTGCTGAGGAGGGCGAGCAGCATGGCCGACGAACGCGAATTCTATGACGGCTACGACGGGGAGCAGGACGATGCGCCGGACTTCCCGTATGAGGTGGACACGCCCGGTGATGAAGTGCTCACTGCCGGCGAGTCCCCTTTGCGCTCGATAGAGGATTTCGACCGGCAACTCAGGGCGCTGGAAGCCTATGCCCCGGAGGATGAGGGCGGGGCGGCGCTCGATGAGGCGTTGGGCGCGCTGCCCGATGAGCCGGTTCTGCCGGAAGCGGTGCATGCAGCGCAGCCCCGCGCGGAGATGGATGCGCAGCGCGCCGAAGCAGCGCACGCGGAAACGGCTGTCAGCGCGCTCGATCAGACGGAGCGGCTACGCGCGCCGCGCGCGCAAGGCTTCCGCCGTCGCCTGCGCCACCAGGTCGGGATGCTGCCGCTGGCCCTGCTGCTGATCGCGCTTGGCGCGTACCTGCTGGCGCGCGCGCATGACCTGGCCGACGTGCCCGATCTCTCGTCTCTGGCCCTGATTGAGCTAACCGCGCTGGGAGTCGGCTTCACCTTCATCTTCCACGCGCTGCTGTCCGGGCGGCGCGAGCGTGGCTTGCTGTTTCTGGGACTATACATCTGGATCACCGCCGGCGTGCTCGGCGTGATCGCCTATGGCATTGATCTGCAGCCCGACGCGCGCGAGTGGTGGCCCGCTTTGCTGTGGTCGCTCGGCCTCACGCTGCTGGTCACATTCCTGCTGGAGCGCGCTCACGATGCGCGGCTGGTGCTGCTGGCGGTGCTGGTGACGGTCGCCGGCGGCGTGGCCTACTGGGTGACGAGCGGCGCAGCCGACGCGCAACTGCTGGACGACATTGCTGACTACTGGCCGCTGCTGCTGACCGTGCTGGGGGTAGGGCTGCTGCCGGCGGCTTTCCGGCGCGGCACAGGGTGAGCGGCGATGCGGGCGCTCACCCTCGCCATTGACGCCAGCCAGGCCACGCGCGCCCGGCGCACGGGCACCGAGAACTACGCTTTGCAGCTCATCCGCGCGCTGATCGCGCTGGAGTCGCCGCATCACTTCGTGCTCTATTTCCGCGACACCCCGCCGCGCGATCTCTTTCCGGCGGGGCCGCGCGTCACGCAGCGGGTGCTGCGCTGGCCGCGCGCCTGGACGCACACCCGCCTGGCGCTGGCCCTGATGCGCGCCCGCCCGGACGTGACCTTCGTCCCGGCGCACACTCTGCCGCTGTGGTTCCCCGGCCCGGCGGTCGTCACCGTGCACGACCTGGGCTATATCTACTTCCCCGAAGCGCACAATGCCCTGGCCCGGCGCTACCTGGCCTGGTCTACGCAGCACAGCGTTCGCCGGGCGACGCGCGTCCTCGCCGACTCGCTGGCGACGGCCCGCGACATCGCCGCCCATTACCGCGTGCCTGAGGATCGCATCGCGCTGGTCTATCCGGGCGTGGATACGACGCTCATGCCCGTCAGCGATCCGGGGCGGCTGGCGGCGGTGCGCGCGCGCTACGGGCTGCCGCCGCGCTATCTGCTCTTTATCGGCACGCTGCAGCCGCGCAAGAACATCGCGCGCATCGTGCAGGCCTATGCGCGCTGGCGCGAGGCGAGCGGGCGCGCAGACGTGGCGCTCGTGCTGGCCGGGCAACAGGGCTGGCTCTACGACCCGTCCTGGACGGCGGGCGTGGAAGGCGTCATCCTGCCCGGCTATGTGGACGATGCGGACGTGGCGGCCCTGTACAGCGGGGCGCTGGCCCTGGTCTTCCCCACGCTGCACGAAGGGTTCGGCTTCCCTGTGCTGGAGGCGATGCGCTGCGGTACGCCGGTCATCACCAGCAACACGTCTTCCCTGCCAGAAGTGGCCGGCGACGCGGCATTGCTGGTGGACCCGCGCGATGTGGCGGCTATTGCGGCGGCTCTGGGCCGGGTGGTGGACGATGAGAGCCTGCGCGCCGACCTGCTGCGGCGCGGATTTCGCCAGGCAGAGCTGTTCACCTGGGAGCGCGCCGCCGAGAAGACCCTGCATGTCTTGGAGCGCGCGGCTGGCGCGGCGTCATGATTCCGTCAGGCGAACAGAGTTTGCCAGAAGCAGGGGCCTTTTCTATAATCCCGAACGCAGAATCCTGTGCCAAGCGAGTGGTAGTTAGGAAGATTGCCATGCGAAACCTGACGATCTGGACTGTGATCGCCGCGCTGACTCTTGCGGCAATGCTGGGGCCTGGAGCGCTTGCGCCGGGCCTGACGAAGGTGGCCGAAGCGAACCCCGGCACACAGTGGAATGCCCAGTACTTCAACAACATCTCGCTCTCTGGCGGCCCGGTGGTCGCGCGCGTTGACGACCGGATTGACTTCAACTGGGCGGGTGGCTCGCCCGACCCGGCGGTGCCTGCCGACAATTTCAGCGCGCGCTGGACGAAGACGGTCAACTTCCCGACGGCGGGCAAATGGACATTCCGCGTCGGCGCCGATGATGGCGTGCGCCTGTGGATTGACGTGACACCGCTCATTGACGAGTGGCACGGCAACCCCGAAGGCTATCGCACCTATGAAGTCAGCATTGACCAGCTTACGGCGGGCAATCATGATCTGAAGGTCGAGTACTTCGAGGCGACGGGCAACGCCGGGATCAAGGTCGAGTGGTGGTACAGCGCGGGCGGCGGCGCGCCCGGCGGCGGCGCGGGGACGGTCTATGGCCCGGCCACGTGGAATGCGTCGTATTACAACAACCTGGACCTTTCCGCCGCCCCAACCCTGACCCGCGTGGATGGCGACATCAACTTCAACTGGGGCACCGGCTCGCCAGGGGGCGGCGTCAACGCTGACAACTTCAGCGCGCGCTGGACGACGACCGTCAACATCCCGGCATCGGGGCACTGGCGCTTCCAGGTGGGCGCGGATGATGGCGTGCGCATGTGGATTGACGTGACGCAGATTCTCAACGAGTGGCACGGCAACCCCGAAGGCTACCGCACCTATGACGCCGATATCTACGCCCTGACGGCAGGCAATCACGACCTGAAGGTCGAGTACTACGAAGCGACCGGCGAGGCGCGCATCCTGGTGCGCTGGTTCCAGGTGGATGGCACCGGCGCGGGCGGCGGCGGCGCTGCTCCCGCACCGGTTGCGCCACCGTCGCCCCCGGCGGTGGTCAAGGCCGGGGTGACCGGCTATCGGGTCAACGTGCGCACCGGGCCTGGCCTGGGCTATCCGGCCATCGCGCAGGTTTTCTATCCCACGAATTACCTGGTGCTCGGCGGCGTGCCCGACCTGTCGTGGCTGCTCATTGACCTGGGCGACGGCACCGAAGGCTGGGTCAGCAACGACTGGGTCTACCTGTTCTCGACCGATGCCGCCAAGAACAAGGATACCACCGGCGGTGGTCAGCCGGACTTCGTGGATGATATTCCGCGCATCGCCCTGGACGTGGCGCCGCCCGCGCTGCCGCCCGATGCTCCGCCGCGCCGCTTCTTGCAGGGGCAGGCGACGGACACGGTGCGGATGCGCGACGGCGCTTCGCTCTACGCTTCGAAGATCATCGCTTCGGTGCCGCTGGGCGCCACTTTCGAGGTGGAAGCGCGCAACCGTAACGGCGCGTGGTACCTGGTGAACTACCAGGACATTCGCGGTTGGGTGTCTGCGCCTTACGTCCGGCTGCTGGACGGGACCGAGAGCGAGCTGGTCGTGAGCGGCGAGATCGTGCCGGTGCCGCCGCTGGGCGCGGTCTTCGTGCCTGGCGCGGAGTCTGGCACGGCGGTGACGGTGCGCGGCGTGGCAGCGGCCAACCTGATCGTGCGCAACGCGGCCAGCACCCAGGGTGCAGAAATTGGTCGGGTGGCAGAGGGCACCGAGTTCGTCGTGCTGGGCCGCAACACGACCGGCGCGTGGTACCTCATCCCCTTCGAGGACGGGCAGGGCTGGGTCTACTCGCCCTTCGTGACGCTGACCGAGGGGCGCGTGCCCGATCTGCCGATCCGTTAACGGGATTTGCCCCAATACGCACGCTGACGGCTGCCGCCCCGCGTCTGGCACAGATGTGGGGCGGCTCTTTTGAGAGATGAGACAGGCGATGGGCATTGACTACATCGTTGATCTGGACTGCGCGCCCAAGCGCGCGCTGAGCGTCGAGGGCCTGATGGGCCGCCTGAAGGGGCGCGACCGGGCTGCGAAGATCATCCAGCTTTATCGCGACCAGGGCGATATGCGCTCGCCCGCGCAGATGGCCTTCGAGATGGTGCGCCGCCTGCCGGATGGCTCTGAAGAGGTGGAGCTGATCGTCGTGCAGGACCTGCTCGACGCTGCCCAGGAACTCACCCCCTGGGAGGGGGAGTGCGTCGGCTGCCCGGCCAACGCAGGGCGGCGGGCGTTCGGCTGTACGGGCACGATCAACTACCCGCTCTCAGAGGCGAGCGAGCGCTGGCTGCTGGCGCAGCTTCCCACCAACGAGCATCCGCTGCTCTTCATGCTGCTGGGGCGGGCGCTGCGCGATATGGGTTACAGCGGCGAGCGGGGGGCGGCGCTGCGCGCTGAGCCGGGCGTCATCCTGGCGAGCGCCCAGGCCCCCACCCGCGACCTGGGCGCGCTGACTGTCAGCGGCGACCAGGTTTTCGAAATGCTCTTTCTCTCTGGCCCCATCTACCCGGCGCACGGCTCGCTGCTGCTCCAGTTCTTCGGCGCGGCGCCGCCCGACCTGGAAGCGGACGTCATGATGCAGCTTGCTGATCCGCCGTCGCAGGCGTGGATTGACGCGCATTTCCCCTTCCGGCACGCGCCCGACCCGCGCGACGACGGGACAGTTGGCGCGCTCAAGGCGTTCTTCTACGCGCTGTACGCTGCCTATTGTCTGGGCGTCCCGCTGCTGCTGGATGTGTGAGAGTCCACGAACAACCTGTCGCCAGGGGAAGCTCGACGCGCCTCGCCGCCCCCTCTCCACGCAGATGGAGAGGGGGCGGCGAGGCGGGGGGTGAGGTAAAGCTCTGCTGCGCCCCCCTTGACCTCACCCCCGCTCGGCGAGTCGTGCGCCAGCTCTTGCCCCCTCATCCCCGGCCCTTCCCCCTCGCCGGGGGGAAGGGAGCAGAGCGCGCCCGCTGAGCTTCTCCCTCACCGGGGCGAGGGGTTTGGGGTGGGGGAAAACAGCGCCCTGGCTGACCTCACCCCCGCTCGGCGCTGACGCGCCTCGCCGCCCCCTCT
>JAHDWP010000073.1 GCA_023382715.1 Anaerolineae bacterium | reverse complement strand
AGGGGGCGGTGAGGCGCGTCAGCGCCGAGCGGGGGTGAGGTCAGCCAGGGCGCAGCAGAGCTTTACCTCACCCCCCGCCTCGCTGCGCTCGGTTTGCCCCCTCTCCATCTGCGTGGAGAGGGGGCGGCGAGGCGCGTCAGCGCCACGCGGGGGTGAGGTCAGCCAGGGCGCAGCAGCGCAGCGCCCCGACCGCCTGAGCGAAGCCAGCGGGAGGACGCCAGCCGCTCACCCCTGTCCCTGGCTTTGCTGGGGGAAGGGGGCCTTCGACCACTGCCTGACAACTCGTTCGTGGACCCTATCCTGCCGCGCCAGTAGCGCGCGCGCGGAAAGCGTTGTATAACACGTGCGAGCGAACTCGCTCTGTGCGGTGCTTGCAGGGCAGGGGTTTGCTGCTAAACTTAGGTGCAGCGCGCGACGAGCGATGGAGAAGTCGGCATGAAACGGATTCTTGTAGTGGATGATGAGATTGGCGCGCTGACGCTGATCGGAATCATGCTTGAGCGCGGCGGGTTCGAGGTGCTCAAGGCCAAAGATGCCGACCAGGCGCTGGCGGTCCTGGAACTGAACACGCCAGACCTGATCATCCTCGACGTGATGATGCCGGGCATGGACGGCATCGAGCTGTGCCGCGTGCTGCGCGGGAGGTCGGATACGGCGGCGCTGCCTATCCTCATCCTGTCCGCACGCGGCGATGCCAAGAGCGTCATGAGCGGCATGGATGCGGGGGCCAGCGACTACCTGCCCAAGCCGATCCTGCACCACGACCTGGTGGCCAAAGTGCGCCGCATGTTGGATATGGGCGAGGCCGATGCCGATCTGCGGGCAAGCCCTTAAGCCGCCGACGCGCTCCCTGCCCACTTCAAGCTGTGCTCAACGCGCCCGCCGAATGTCTTGCGCCGGGGGCGCGTTTTATTATGCGCCAGGCGCGAGGGCGCTGTGTTAGAATCGGGGGCAGGGCGCAGCGGAGCAGTGCCCCTGCAGGCCGGGCGTGGACAGGCAGCGCCTGGCGAGAGGCGCGCCATGAGGAGAGCCTATGTTTCCCATCGGAGATGACAATCACGGGGCGCGCGGTGTCCCGCGGGTGACGGTGGGGCTGATCACCGTCAACGTGCTGGTCTACCTGTACCAGCTCACGCTCAGCCTGCCCGACCTGCAGAGCTTCATCTTCACCTATGGCACGATTCCCGCCGAGATTGAGCGCGGGACCGACCTCTACACGCTGTTCACGTCCATGTTCGTGCATGGCGGCTTTGCCCACATCGCCGGCAACATGCTCTTCCTGTGGATCTTCGGCGATAACATCGAGCAGCGTTTCGGCCCGGTGCTGTACCTGCTCTTCTACGTGGGGACGGGCCTGGCGGCGTCCGCCGCGCATATCCTGACCGACCCCACCTCGCTGGTGCCAACGGTCGGGGCGAGCGGGGCCATCTCCGGCGTGATGGGTGCGTATATCCTGCTCTACCCGCTCAACCGGGTGCGCACCTTCATCTGGTACCTGGGCGTGGTTTATGTGCCCGCCTTCATTTACCTGGGCATCTGGTTTCTCACCCAACTGATCAGCGGCGCGGCGGCGCTCAGCGTCCCAACGGCGCAGAGCACCGGCGTGGCTTTCTGGGCGCACATCGGCGGGTTTGCCGCCGGGGTGATCGTGGCGCTGCTGCTCAGGCCGTTGCGTCCGGAGCCACCGCGCCGCCCGGAAGTGATCTTCGTGCGTGGCTCCGGGAGGGGGTGGGGCACTTAACAGTAATCCTGATTCTTGAAAGACCCTTTGAGGATCTGTTTCCCCCCACCCCACACCCCTTCCCCACAAGGAGGGAGGGGCTTAAGGCCGGCGCGCTTCTCCCTTCCCCCCTCGTGGGGGAAGGGCCGGGGATGGGAGCAAAGGCAGGCGAGGGTGTCTGGTAAGCTCCCCTCATCCCCCAACTCCCTCTCCCTCCAGGAGGAGAAGGGGAGCAAGGCGCAGGATTTCCCCTCGCCCCGGTGAGGGAGAGGGGTGCAGGGGTGAGGGGTTTTCTAAGATGGGGCGCGAATTCGACGTGCGCCGGGCAACTGAGTAGAATAGCGCGCCGTTGGCACGCGCTGGCTGCGCCCAGATGCAGCCAGCGCGTCATTGTCTGAATGGGGAGAGAGACTGTGCGATCGCTGTTACTGGTTATCCTGGCGGGCGGGGCAAGCTCGCGCCTGTGGCCTCTGGAAGAAAAATCGCTGATCAAATTCATGGGACGCCCGCTGCTGAGCTGGCAGCTGGAGAACTACGCGGAGCTGGGCCTGGATCGGGCGGTGATCGTCGCCAATCCAGAGAACGAGGCGCAGATGCGGGCCTATGTGGCTTCGCTGAGCGGCACGCAGGTGGAGGTGGTGGTGCAACGCGAGCCGCGCGGCATGGGCGATGCGCTGCTCCAGCTTGAGGGCTATCTGGCGGCGAACGGCAACCAGGCGATCTATGTCACCCAGGTGCACGACCTGACCGACGTGCTGCTCCACGAGCGGATGCTGACCGAGTATCAGTCGGAGACGGCGCTCGCTTACCTGGCTGGTTACCGCGTCAAGGAATACTTCCCCGGCGGCTACCTGGAAGTGGGCGACGAGGGGCGCATCACCCACGTGATCGAGAAGCCGGGCGCGGGCAATGAGCCGAGCGATCTGGTCAGCATCGTCGCCCACATTCACTCCGACGCGGCGCTGCTGCTGGAGGCCATCCGCGCCGAATATGCCAGACCGGAAAAAACCGACGATCACTACGAGCGGGCGATGGCCCGCCTGATGCAGCAGCACATCTTCCGCGTGGTGCCCTACGAAGGCCCCTGGCAGGCGCTCAAGTTCCCCTGGCACGTCCTCGATGTGATGGATGCCTTCCTGGGCCAGATCGATCAGCAGCGCATCGCGCCGGACGCCTTCGTCGAGGATGGCGTGCTGATCAAGGGAAACGTGATCGTGGACTCCGGGGCGCGGCTGTTTCACGGGGCGACGGTCATCGGCCCGGCGTACATTGGCCGGGGGGCCATTGTCGGCAATGGGGCGCTGGTGCGCAGCTCGATGATCGGTGCGGGGGCGGTGGTCGGCTTCGCCACCGAAGTGGCGCGCAGCTACCTGGCCGACCGCGCGCATACGCACGCCTGCCAGGTGCTCGATTCCGTGCTGGACGAGGACGTGAATTTCTCGGCGGCCTGCACCACAGCCAATCTGCGCATTGACCAGGGGCCGGTCTGGTCAGCGGTCAAGGGGCAGCGCCTGGACACCGGGCGCAGCAAGCTGGGGCTGATCGCCGGCAAGCGCGCCTTCATCGGCGTGAACGTGATGACCATGCCCGGCGTCAAGATCGGGCGCGACGCCGAGATCGGCCCGACGACCGTCGTGCGCGAGGATGTGCCGGACGGCACGCGCATCTGGGTCGAGCAGGCGTTGGGCCGCAGCGCGCGCAAGGATGCATGAGAGCGGAGCGTGAAATCGCAGACTTCCGAAGTCTCCAAAGGCTTCGGAAGTCTTTTATGGAGGCAGCGCGTCATGGTGGATGGAAGCCTGTTCAAGCGCTACGACATTCGCGGCGAGGCGGGCCGCACGCTGACCGAGGATGTCGCTGAGCAGATCGGGCGGGCGTTCGGCACGCACCTGGCCCGCGCGGGCGTGACCCAGGCCGTGATCGGCCACGACAACCGCCTCAGCTCGCGCGGGCTGGCCGACGCTGCCATTCGCGGGCTGATCGCTGCCGGCTGCCAGGTGACGGACATCGGGCGGGCGGCGACGCCGGTCGTCTACTGGTGCGCGGTCGAGGCGGGCGACATCGGCGGGCTGATGGTCACCGGCAGCCACCTCAAGCCGGCGATGAACGGCTTCAAGCTGTCCATCGGCAAGCGCAATCTCTTCGGCGAGCAGATTCAGGCGCTGCGCCAGGGGATCGAGGCGGGCGACTTCGCCAGCGGGCAGGGGGGCGTCCGCCGCGACGAAACGGCCAATGAGCGCTACCTGGCGATGGCCCAGGCGCGGCTCCAACACGCTCGCCCGCTGACCATCGTTGTGGACGCCGGGAACGGCATGGGCGGCGTCTACGCTGTGCCGCTGCTGGAGGCGCTCGGCCACACGGTGATCCCGCTTTACTGCGAGCCGGACGGGACGTACCCGCACCACCAGCCCGACCCGCAGGACGCGGCCAACCTGCGCGACCTGGTCGCGCGGGTGCGGGCGAGCGGCGCCGACCTGGGCCTGGCCTTCGACGGCGACGCCGACCGCGTGGGCGTGGTGGACGAGACGGGCGCGCCCATCCCCGCCGACCGCGTCCTGGTGCTGCTGGCCCGCGACACGCTGGCGCGCCACCCTGGGGCGGCGGTCGTCGCCGACGTGCTCAGTTCGCAGGTGCTCTTCGACGAGGTGGCGCGCGCCGGGGGCCGCCCCGTGATCTGGATCAGCGGGCACTCGCTGGTCAAGGCCAGGATGGAGGAGGAGGGCGCGCTGCTCGGCGGCGAGATGAGCGGGCACATCTTCCTGGCCGACGGCTACTACGGCTTCGACGATGGGGTGTTCGTCGCCGGGCGCGTCGTGCAGATTCTGGCCGCGCAAACTCAGCCGCTCTCCGCACTGATGGCGACCGTGCCGACGCTGTGGGCCACGCCGGAGTACCGTCCGCACTGCCCCGACGAGCGCAAGGCGGCGGTGATCGCCGCCGTGCACGCCGCGCTACAGGGTCGCTATCCGATCAACGACGTGGACGGCGTGCGCATCACCTTCGAGCGGGGCTGGGGCCTGCTGCGCGCCTCGAACACCGAGCCGGTGCTGAGCCTGCGCTTCGAGGGCGAGACGGAAGCCGACGCGCTCGCCTACAAGCGCATCGTGGGGGAGGCGCTGAAGCAGGCATATCCGGAGGTGGGGGAGTTCTAGGCGCGTTCAGGTTGTCGGTAGTTTCGTAAGGGCGGGTTTCGAAACCCGTCCCTACACGTTGCGCTGTTACAACAGGTCAATCTCAGAGGGACACGCTCCGCTATTCGCCCCCTCGTGCGCCCTTCACATACGATAGCTGCTCGCAGAGCAGGCCGCCCCGTTCCTGGAACAGGTCAACGCCCCGCAGGTAGCGCCTGTCGCCCGCCGCGTCCACCCACTCGCAGCGCCAGCGGGCGATGCACTGCATCCCGAAGCCGTGAATCTTCTCGATCTCGACGTGCGCCTGGGGCGACTCGCGGAAGAAGTCTTCCCAGAAGCGGGTGACTGCGCCTCTGCCGGAGTACACAGCGCCAGCGGGGGCGGGGCCGGGGCTTTCGAGCAGACAATCGTCGCTGAAAAGCTGCATCATCCCGGCGACATCGTGGCGGTTGAGCGCCTCGTAGAAGGTCAGCACCAGGCGCATCGCTGATTCGATGCGGGCCAGCTTCACCGTGAGCAAACCCTCCTCAGCGGGACGCCGCGCTCACGCGAAACGCAGCAGCACGCCGGTCGCGTCGTCGTGCGTCTTCAGGCGCGGGTAGCGCTCGTGGTCGGGGTCGGCGGCTTCGGCGGCGCGCAGCCGCGCCAGGTAGCCGCGCAGCCCGCTCTCGGCGATCTGCCCGGCCATGAAGCTCAGCCGCTCCTTGCGCAGCGCGGCGATGCGCTCGCCGTTCTCGCCGAAGACCTCTTCGGCGCTGGCGGGCCACAGCAGCCCGTCGGTCAGCACGCAGGCGAAGAGCGCGCCCTCCAGGTCTACCGTCCCCGTCCGTACGAAGTAACGCAACTCTGGCAGCCCGTTGAGCACGCCGACTCCCTGCCTGCGCTGGGGCAGCCCGTGCTCGTCCACGTAATTGTGGTAGAGCGCGCTGTGCAGGACGTGGCGGCGCACTTCGGCGTGCCCGGTCAGCTCGCGGAAGGGCAGGTCGGGGAAGTCGTCGCGCAGCAGGGCGGCGGTGCGCAGCAGGGCGCTGTCGGATGACGCGCCGCCCGCGATGGGCACGCTGAAGCGCCCGTCGGCGTAGGCGACGAGCAGCAGCGTATCGCCGGCGTGGGCGTAGCGCAGCGCGTGGGCGCGCGGATCGTACTCGATCAGGGTCAGCACGGCAGCGGGCAGGCCCAGGCGCACCAGGCGCGGGTCGTGGGCCAGCCGTTCGTGGGCGTCGAGCGGCAGCTTGAGCGCTTCCAGCGTCAGCGCGCCGAAGAGGGCGATCAGCGCGCGGCCCAGGTCGGCGTTGGCTTCGAGCAGCAGGGTGCGCAGCGCGGGCGGGCGGCCCGTCCCGACCTGGCGGGCCAGCGAGTCGCGGACGAAGCGGGCGGCGAAGGCAGCGGGGGTCAGCGGCTCGCTCTGGCGGTCGAGATGCGCTTGCAGGGCGGGTGGTGTCAGGCGGGTGGTCGCGCCGTCTATGGCGGCGGCGACGATCTGCTCGCCGAGCGGCCCGGCCCCCAGGGCCAGCCAGGCGTCCTCGTTGATGCGGTCGGGCGGGGCGTGGCAGACGATCTCCAGCGCGGGGGAGTGATGGTCGTGCGCGGCGGGCATCGCGTGCTCCTTAAGGGCGCAGGCGGCGCGAATGAAAAAGGCACTCCGCTCTGGGAATGCCTCGTTTGGAGCGGGTAACGGGATTCGAACCCGTGACATTCAGCTTGGGAAGCTGACGTTCTACCACTGAACTATACCCGCACCTCTGCCCGGTATTATACGGGGCGGGGCGCGGCGCTGTCAAGTTTTGCGCGGAGGCGGGGCCAGGGGGGGATTGCGGATTGCGGATTGGAAAAACCTCTTTCCACGCGCCGGTAGGGGCGCGGCAGAGCAGCGCCCTGGTTGACCTCACCCCCGCTCGGCGCTGACGCGCCTCGCCGCCCCCTCTCCACACGCGGAGAGGGGGCAAGCCAAGCGTAGCGCGGCTGGGGGTGAGGTAAAGCTCTGCCGCGCCCTGGCTGACCTCACCCCCGCTCGGCGCTGACGCGCCTCACCGCCCCCTCT
>JAHDWP010000072.1 GCA_023382715.1 Anaerolineae bacterium | reverse complement strand
CGATCGTCCCCACGTTCACATGGGGCTTCGTCCGCTCAAATTTCCCCTTGCCCATGATGCCTCCTGCTAGCCGTGTATTCTCGCCTTGTCAGGCCAAACGATCGCTATTGCCTGGGCCACGCCGGGCTTAATGCCCGCCCCGGATGATGGCTTCCATCAGGGAAGCTGGCACAGGCACGTACTTTTCGAACTCCATCGTAAAGCTGCCGCGCCCCTGCGAGATATTGCGCAGGTTGGTCGCGTAGCCGAACATTTCGCCCAGAGGCGCTTCGACCTCGATGGACGACAGGCCGTCGCCCCGCGCCTCGACGCCGTTGATGTTGGCGCGGCGGCCCGCCAGGTCGCCCAGCACATCGCCGGCGTACTCCTCTGGCACCACCACGTCTACGCGCATGTACGGCTCCATGAGGATGCCGTGCGCCTTTTGCACAGCATCTTTAAGGGCCATCGAGCCGGCGATCTTGAAGGCCAGGTCGGACGAGTCCACTTCGTGGTAGGAGCCGTCCAGAATTGCCGCCTTGAAGCGCACGACCGGGAACCCGGCGATGACGCCGCTCTGCGCCGCCTCGCGGATGCCGCTCTCAATGGACTTGATGAATTCCTTGGGGATCGCGCCGCCCACGACCTTGTTCTCGATGACCACGTCGTCGGGCGCGTCTTCGGGCAGCGGCTCGACCTCGATCACCGCGTGCCCATACTGCCCGCTGCCGCCCGTCTGGCGGACGAAGCGGCCTTCGCCGCGCGCCCGCTGCAGGATCGTCTCGCGGTACGAGACGCGCGGCTTGCCCACGCGCGCATCCACGCTGAACTCGCGGAACAGGCGCTCGACCAGCACTTCCAGGTGCAGCTCGCCCATGCCGGAGATGAGGGTCTGGCCGGTCTGATCGTTGACCCGGACGACGAAGGTCGGGTCTTCTTCGGCCAGCTTGGCCAGCGCAACGCCCATCTTATCCTGGTCGGCCTTGGTCTTCGGCTCGATAGCCACCGAGATGACCGGCTCTGGGAAGTGAATCTCTTCCAGCACGATGGGGCGGCTCTGCTCGGCCAGCGTCTCGCCGGTGAAGGTGTCCTTCAGGCCCAGCGTGGCCGCGATGTCGCCCGCGTGCACCTCTTCCACATCCTCGCGGCGGTCGGCGAACATGCGCACGACGCGCCCAATGCGCTCCCGGCGATCCTTCGACGTGTTCAGCACTGTCGAGCCGGCGTGGATCACGCCGGAGTAGACGCGGAAGAAAGCCAGCCGCCCGACGAAAGGATCGGTGACGATCTTGAAGACGAGGGCCGACAGCGGCTCGTCGTCCGTTGAGTGCCGCTCTTCGATCGCGCCGGTCTTCGGGTTCGCGCCCTGGATGGGCGGGATGTCCAGCGGGGAAGGCAGGTAGTGCACGACCGCGTCGAGCAGAAGTTGCACGCCCTTGTTGCGCAGCGAAGACCCGCACAGCACGGGGTGGGTCAGCCCGGCGATGGTGGACGCGCGCAGGGCGCGCATCAACTCTTCGTTGCTGATCGGTTCTTCGTTCAGGTACTTCTCAGTGAGCGCCTCGTCGTGCTCGACGATCTGCTCGATCATCGTGGCACGGGCGGCCTCAGCGCGTTCGAGCACCTCGGCGGGGATGGCGACATGCTCAATAGCCGTCCCCATGGTGTCGCCGTAGGTGATCAGCTCCATGTCGAACAGGTCAATAATCCCGGAGAAGTCCGCCCCGTCGCTATAGGGCATCTGGATGGGCACCGGGTTAGCTTTCAGGCGATTGGCGATCATCCCCACGCAGCGCCCGAAATCTGCCCCAACGCGATCCATTTTGTTGATGAAACAGATGCGTGGGACGCTGTACTCGTTGGCCTGCCGCCAGACCGTCTCGGACTGCGGCTCGACGCCGGCCACGCCGTCGAAGACGACGACGCCACCATCCAACACGCGCAGGCTGCGCTGGACTTCTGCGGTGAAGTCCACGTGCCCTGGCGTGTCAATGATGTTGATCTGACAGTCGTGCCAGAAGGCTGTGACGGCGGCAGCGGTGATGGTGATGCCGCGCTCCTTCTCCTGGTCCATGTAATCAGTGGTCGCCGCGCCATCGTGCACTTCGCCCATACGGTGAATGCGCCCGGCGAAGTACAACACACGCTCGGTGGTGGTTGTCTTGCCAGCGTCAATATGGGCAATAATGCCGATATTGCGGACCAGATTCAGGTCCAGGGCTTGCCCGGTAGCGGCGGCTTTCTTAGCCATGACGAGTGACGCTGCTTCCCTATACCCAGCACTACCAGCGGTAGTGCGCGAACGCCCGGTTGGCCTCGGCCATGCGATGCGTATCCTGCTTCTTCTTGATGGCGTTGCCCTGATCGCTGGCCGCGTCCATCAGCTCAGCGGCGAGCTTTTCGGACATGCTGTGCCCGCCACGCCCACGCGCCGCCGCCAGCAGCCAGCGCATCGCCAGCGAAAGGGCGCGCGACGGCTCTACTTCGACGGGCACCTGGTAGGTCGAGCCACCCACACGGCGCGGCTTGACTTCCAGGACGGGGGTTACATTGCGCAGGGCCTGCTCGAAAACCTCTACCGGGTCGCGCTTGGCCCGCTGCTCGATCATCTCCAGGGCGTCGTACAGCACGCGCTGGGCAGTGCTCTTCTTGCCGCCGTGCATCATGCGGTTGACGAACATGGCAATGCGGACGTTGTTGTATTTGACGTCCGGCTCGATCCGCCGCTTGGGGGGCTTGTACCGTCTAGCCATTGTCTATCTCTCCAGAAGAAGCCTATTTCTTGGCCTTGGCTGCCTTGGGCCGCTTGGCGCCGTACTTGCTGCGCCCCTGCTCGCGCTTGGACACGCCATCTGCATCCAGCGTGCCGCGCACAATGTGATAGCGCACGCCGGGCAGGTCTTTCACACGGCCCCCGCGCACGAGCACCACGCTGTGCTCCTGCAGGCTGTGCCCCTCACCGGGGATGTAGGCCGAGACCTCGATCTGGTTGCTCAGGCGCACACGGGCCACCTTGCGCAGCGCCGAGTTCGGCTTCTTGGGGGTCATGGTCTTGACCTGGGTGCAGACGCCGCGCTTCTGCGGAGAGCCTTTGGGCTGGCGCGTGCGACGCTGCGAGAACGAGTTGAACGTGTACTGCAGCGCCGGGGCCTTGCTCTTCTTGCGCTTTGGCTGGCGACCCTTGCGAATAAGCTGGTTGATTGTCGGCATACCTGCCTCCATCTCTAGGCCAGGGCGTCAACCGGCTGTTCCCCTGGCTGCCTCGCTGCTATTAAGGCGCGACGACGGGCGTTCACCTGCACGCCCGCCCGCTGGCAGAACGTGAGGCCATCCAAACTAGCGGCACGGGTGGCCTCACGGTCGAGAACTCATCCAATTCGGTCGCCATTGCCCTGCCACGCGACAGGGTTGGCGCCGCCTGAGAGTAGAGCGTGCGAATCTTAGCACCAGGCCAGGGGGCTGTCAAGGCTGATTCTCGCGTGGGGTGCGTGCAAAATCTGCCAGGCGGTAGGGGCGCTGCTCTGCTGCGCCCTGGCTGACCTCACCCCCGCGCGGCGCGTCAGCGCCGCGCCGCCCCCTCTCGCGTGGAGTCCACGAGCAAGCTGTCCGGCAGTGGTCGAAGGCCCCGGCCCCAGCAAAGCCGGGGGAAGGGGTGAGCGGCTTGCGCCCCCCCCTCTGGCTTCGCTGGAGAGGAGATTGAGAGACCATTTGAGAAGCTGTTTTCCCCCGCCCCAAACCCCTCCCCCACAAGGAGGGAGGGGCGGTGTGCTCTTCTCCCTTCCCCCCTCGTGGGGGAAGGGCCGGGGATGGGGGGCAAAGGCAGGCGCTCGACTTCTGAGGGGAGAGGCGTTCAGCGAGCATTCCCGAACTTCCCCTGGCGACAGGTTGTTCGTGGACCCTCTCGCGTGTCCGCGTGGGAGGTGTGGCGAAAACCGCCCGGCAGAGTGCGTCGCCGGGCGGTTTTGCCGGGCTGCGTCAGCACCGGCACAGGGGAAATGACTCCCCACCGGGGGCAATCTCCGGCGGGGAGCGCCATGCGAGCGCGTTAAGGCAAGCCGTACACGCGCACGGTGTGATCCTTGCTGGGGACGGCGATCAGCGTCTGATCAGGGCTGAACGTCACGCCATTTGACCAGTCACCGCTGCTGAACTGACTCAGCAGGGCACCAGTGGCCACATCGAACAGGCACAAGCCACTGCTCGCAGCCTGGGCCAACAGTGTGCTGTCCGGGCTGAAGGCGATGCTCATGGACGCGCCGACGCAGTCATCTAGCACGCCGACTTGTTGCTGCACAGCCGGGTCGTACAGCAGAACTTTGAACCCATCGCTGGCCGCTACCAGGCTGCCATCGGGTGCGAAGACCAGGCCGGTGACATTGGCGATGGCGACATTAGCATCTTGCCCGATGGGGGTGGTGAAGTTCAACTGCTGCATGGTGACCGTGTCCCACAGCCAGACGAGCTTGTCCCAGTCGGCAATCGCCAGCACTGCACTGTCGGGGCTGAAGCTCACCGCGTTCATGTATGCCGTGTGGCCGACAGCGGCCATCACTTCCGCGCCAGAGACCGCGTCCCACATCTGCAAGGACTGGGCGGTGCTGCTGCTCACCAGGCGCGATCCGTCCGGGCTGAACGCCAGCGAGCGCACTTCACCCTTCTGCGGGCCGGCGACCTGGGCGAGAGTCTTGCCGCTCACGTCCCAGAAGGCGATGAGGCCCTTGGCATGCCCGCTGACCAGTCGCGCCCCGTCGGGACTGAAGGCGACAGCATAGGCTTCATCGAGTGGCTGGGCTTCGCTGCCTGCCAGGACGGCCAGCTCGCTTTTGCTGGCCACATCCCACAGGCGCACCGTCTTGTCATAGCTGGCGCTGGCCAGCACAGCCCCGTCAGGGCTGAAAGCAAAACCATACACATAGCGGCTATGCCCGCTGAGAACAGCCACTTCGCTCCCATCTGCCGCGCTCCACAGGCGCACGTTGTTGTCGCTGGTGGCGCTGGCGATGCGCGTCCCGTCGGGGCTGAAGACAACCGAGGCATCCATCTGCATATTGCCGGCCAGGGCCGCTTTTTCCACACCCCCCGCGACATCCCACAAGACAATCCCGTTGTAGCCGATGCTGAACGCCAGCAGAGCACCATCAGGGCTGAACGCCATGCCGGTGCTGTTGGTTCTGATCTTGAACGAACTCGTCATCTGCTGTGCAGCCATGTCCCAGAAGAAGATCTGGGAGTCGCTGGCGATAGCCAGCACACGCCCATCCGGCGAGAAAGCCATCGCCGTGGCCGCTTTGGGCGTCGGGATGAGCGGCGGCTCGGATGGTGTGTTCAGTGCCGCCGGGGCATAAAGCCACACGCCCACGGTGCTGGCTACGGCCAGCGTCTGCCCATCGGGAGAGAAGGCAACTTGCCCGGTCGAGCCACGCCCCAGGCGCATCAGCTCAACGAGCTGACCGCCATTGTCAGACGTGATCACTTGGCGACCGGTTTCCTGGGCGAGACTGGCGGGCAGCACGCCAACCAGCAGCACTAGGATACAAATAATAGACAGGGGCTTCAGCATACAGGACTCCTTTGCGAAGGGTAAAGAAACAACATCAAGCGAGCACATCCGTGATCATTATAGTGCGGCTCCCTGAATCGTGCTGTGGCGCAGCGCGATCGGGGTCCACGAGCAAGCTGTCCGGCAGTGGTCGAAGGCCCCGGCCCCCTGCCCCTGGCCGCAACAATCGTGGGACAATCCCTCAGAATGCGGTACGATGGGGCGCGTTCGCTCGCAGTGCCTGCCCAATACCTGCGCTGGCAGCGCTTTGTTCACCCGTTGGAGCAAGGGCCACGATGAGTTTCTACAATCTTGATCTCGACGATCATGCCCGCTTTGCCGCGCTGGACCGCGAGCACATGCTGGCACACATTGACGCCTTCCCGGACCAGCTTGCGGCAGCCTGGGCCGCGGCCCAGACGATGCCCCTGCCCGACACGCACCGCAGCCCGCGCCAGATCGTGCTGGCCGGCATGGGTGGCTCGGCCATCGGCGGCGACCTGACCGGCGCGCTGATCGCCGCTTCGTCCGCTGTCCCCTGGGCTGTCGTGCGCGGCTATGACCTGCCCGCCTACGCCCAGGGATCGGAGACGCTGGTCATCGCCAGCAGCTTCTCCGGCAACACCGAGGAGACGCTGGCCGTCGCCGAACAGGCCCTGGGGCGCGGCGCGCGCCTGCTGGCCGTCACCGCTGGCGGGCAGCTTGCCGCGCACGCCGCCGCGCACGGCTACCCGTTGTGGCGCATCGCCTACGCCAGCCAGCCGCGCGCCGCGCTCGGCTGGAGCTGGGGGCTGCTGCTGGGGCTGGCTCACCGGCTGGGCCTGCTGACCACGCTGGAATCTGACGTGCAGGAGGCGCTGGCGGTGCTGCGCGAGCACGTTTCGCGCTACACGGCCAGCAGCCCCATCCCGCAGAACCCGGCCAAGCGCGGCGCCGGCCAGTTGATCGGGCGCATCCCGGTCTTCTTCGGCGGCGGGCTGTTCGAGCCGGTCGCGCGGCGCTGGAAGTGCCAGATGAACGAGAACGCCAAGGCGTGGGCCGAGTTTGAAGCCATGCCAGAAGCCAATCACAACACCATCGCCGGTATCGGCTTCCCTGCCGAGCACGTGATTGATCTGACGGCCATCTTCATCACCTCGTGCCAGCACGATCACCCGCGCGTCGCCCTGCGCCACGAGCTTACCGCGCAGCTTTGCCTGCAAAACGGCCTCATGACCGATACCTTCCGCCCTCAGGGGCAGAGCGCCCTGGCCCAGATGTGCCACGCCATCCAGTACGGCGACTACGTCAGCTATTACGCGGCAATCGCCTACGAAGCCGACCCGACGGAGATCGCGCCGATCATGGAGCTTAAGGACTTGCTCGCCGCGCGAACGTGAGAGACCATTGGAGAGATGAGGCTTCCCCTCACCCCAAACCTCTCCTCCGCAAGGAGGGAGAAGCTCAGCGGGCGCGCTTTTCTCCCTTCCCCCCCCGTGGGGGAAGGGCCGGGGATGGGGG
>JAHDWP010000071.1 GCA_023382715.1 Anaerolineae bacterium | reverse complement strand
TCATGATCTCCTTGCGGGCGATGGTGGCGCTGAGCGGCATCCCGCTGGCGATGCCCTTCGCCGAGCAGACCACGTCCGGCTGCACGTTCCAGTGATTCACGCCCCACCATTTGCCGGTGCGGCCTATGCCCGTCTGCACTTCGTCCACGATGTAGAGGATGCCGTAGCGGTCGCACAACTCGCGTATGCCCTGCAGGAAGCCGTTGGGCGGCACGACATAGCCGCCTTCGCCCTGGATCGGCTCGACCAGGATGCCGGCGACCTCGTCCGGCGGGACGAGCGTCTTGAAGAGCGTGTTCTCAAGGTAATCGAGCACCGCTTCACCCTGGTCGGCGAAGCCATCATCGTGCAACAGGGGATGGTAGGGGTCGGGGTAAGGCACATGCGTCACCCCCGACACCAGCGGCGAGAAGCCCTGGCGCTGCACGTACTTGCTGGCGGTGAAGCTCAGCGCCCCCAGCGTGCGCCCGTGAAAGCCGCGCAGAAAGCCGATGAACAGCTGTCGCCCGGTGTAGAAGCGAGCCAGCTTGATCGCCGCTTCGATGGCTTCTGCGCCGCTGTTGCCGAAGAAGATCATCGCCTCGTCATCGAAGGGCGCGATGGACGCCAGCCGTTCGGCCAGCTCGATCTGCGGCGAATAGTAGAAGTCCGTGCCGGACATGTGGATGAACTTCGCGGCTTGCTCCTGGATGGCCCGGACGACTTGCGGGTGCGCGTGGCCGGTGGTGGTCACGGCGATGCCGGTCGTGAAGTCAAGGTAGCGTTCCCCGTCTACATCCCACACCCACGAGCCTTCACCGCGCGCGATGACGAAGGGATAGCCGCGCGTATACGACGGCGACACGACGGCTGCGTCGCGCTCGATGAGCGCTTTTGCCTTGGGGCCGGGCAGAACCGTATTCAAAGTAGCCATTACTACATGCTCCTGAGGTAAAGAGACTCTTGATAACAAGGCCCACAAACGTCACCAGCGACACGGGTATTTCTGGACGATGAGTCCTGGCCGGTGGTGAGCCGCAGGTCGCCTGGCCGGCAGCCGGGCGACGCCAGCGGGGGACACTGCCAGTGATTATCCCTTTGCCGCAAAGACTTCGCAAGGTGCCTTTTGGCACGGATCACTGGCCACCAGTCACCAAATAATTAATCATCTCCCCTGCTTCGGCCTGGGCAGACGATACCCCAGGCGGCGCAGCGCGTTCTCGTCGCGCCGCCAGTTCTTCAGCACCTTGACCCACAGCTCCAGGTAGACGCGCGTGCTGAGAAAGCTCTCGATCTCCTCGCGCGCCTGCTGGCTGATCGTCTTGAGCATCCGCCCGCCCTTGCCGATGAGGATGCCCTTGTGCGACTCGCGCTCGACGTAGATCACGGCGTGGATATAAGTCAGGTCGTCGCTGCGCAGCTTGAACTCCTCGACCTGCGTGGCGATGCCGTGCGGCACTTCCTCGTCCAAGTTGAGCAGCGCCTTCTCGCGCACGATCTCGGCCACGATGTCGCGCACCGCCACGTCGGAAAGCTGATCCTGCGGATAGTAGCGCGGGCCGGGCGGCAGCTTTTCCACCAGGCGGGTCATCAGGTCGGGCAGCCCCGCCCCGGTCGTGGCGATGGTCGTCACCCAGTCAGCGGCAGGCACCAGCGCGCGATGTTCGTCGGCGCGCGCTTGCAACGCCTCCGGCCCGGCAGCGAGATCGGCCTTGTTGAGAGTGAGCAGCGTCGTCGCGCCCGCCCCGGCCTGCTCGATCAGCTCGGCAATGCGCCGGTCTTCGGCGGTGGGCGGGCTGCTCACGTCCACCACGAACAGGATCACGTCGGCGTCGCGCAGCGCGTCCACAGCTATCTCGACCATGAACCTGCCGAGCGCCGTGCGCGGATCGTGGATGCCCGGCGTGTCTACGAAGACGATCTGCTTGTCCGGCTCGGTGAGGATGCCCAACTGGCGCAGACGGGTGGTCTGTGGCTTGGGGCTGACGATGGCGATCTTCTCGCCGAGGATGGCGTTCAGCAGCGTGGACTTGCCCACGTTGGGCCGCCCGACGACGGCGACGAAGCCGCTCTTGTGTCCTGCGGGCAGCTCTTCGGGCGCGGGAATCTGGGCGAGCAGGTCATCAACGTCGTGGGTCATGGCAGTTCCTCAGACACAACAGGCAGGGGCGCTGCTCCGCCGCGCCCTGAACAGGCGCCGCGCGCCGCCCCTCACATGTCTCATAAGCATTTGGGCAAATTGCCACCCGTGCTGCGCCTGCCCGCCGGGTCAGGCAGCGTTCGTGGCTCTAGATTGCTGGTGAGCAGAGTTGGCGCTGTCTCCTGGCATCAGCGCGACACGACCGGCACCCCGGCCAGGTCGCCGGCGAGCGGGTCTATGAGCGTGTTGTAAATCCACGCCTGGGAGCCATCTTCCGGCAGAGTGACGCGATACCAGGTGCGGTCGGCCAACGCGCCCTCCACGATGAGCAGCGTGCCGCGCGGCAGCACGCCGACGATGGTGCCGTTCGTCGTCGGCTCGGCGCGCAGGTTGGCCGCGCCTTCGGCGGTACGCACACGCACAACAACCGGCAGCACCGTCGCCACATCCACCGGCGCAACATCGAGCACTGCTTCCCACGCCCGGTGACGCTCTTCGCTGTCCGGCGTATTGGTCAGGTTGGTGTGCAGGCCAGTGCGCATATCGTGGCGGAAGATGTCCCAGGTGAGGGTGCCCAGCTCGCCATCGGTATCGCGCACGTAGACGAGCTGCGTCTGATCGGGGCTGAAGACCGGCTCGCGCTCGGCGACGTTCGGCGAGTTGGTGACGTTGCGCGCCGCCGCCGGGTCGCAGCCGCCGCCGGCCAGGATGCAGTCGGTGGGCATCACGAAGATGTCGGCGACCTCCCCTTCCCTGGCGAAGGCAATCCACTGCCCGTCGCGGCTCCAGGACGGGGTGAAGCCTTCGGCCACCGGGATCTCGTTGCGCGTCGCCAGGTCGAGGGCGCGCACCTCATACCGAATGCTGTCGGCCTCGACAATACGCCGGTTGTAGAGCAGGTAGCTCCCCGTCGGGTCGAACGAGACGCGGCTGACGTTGCTCTCGAAGGTGGTGAGCTGCGTCAGCGTGCCCTCGGCCAGGTCGTAGAGGAACAGGTTGAAAACGCCGTTCGCGTCGCGGTTGGAGTAGAAGGCTACCTGCTCGCCGTCCGGGTGCCAGTCCCCGGCGTAGTCCTGGTGAATGCCATCGCTCGGCACCAGGGCGCGAGTCGCGCCGCTGAGCGGGTCCACGATCATCACCTGGGCGGTGCGCTCGCGCAGATCAGCGCGTTCCGGGTCAGGCAGCCAGTCGCCCGGCCCCTCGCCGCCGCAGATGGCCGTGTACATGATCTGCGATCCGTCGGGACTCCACACGCCATCGCGCAGCCAGCAGTCCGCTTCCTCTTCCTGAGCCAGATAGGTCTTGCCCGTGCCATCGGTGAGCATGGTGAACAGGCCCACGCCATCACCGGCGACGATGCGGCCCGGCGGGACCGGGAAGTCGCTCTGCTGGGCCAGCGCGGCGCCGCTCAGCACAGCGCCAAGCAGGGCGGCGAGGATCAGCAGGGAGAGAGGGGTCTGTCGCAGCATGAGCACGCTCCTTAGCAGGTGTGGCACCCCACGATGATAGCATCACCCGGCGCGTGCGCACAAGGTTTGCGCAGAGCTGTCCGGTTCGTGGCAGGGGGCCAGGAGAGAGGGCGGCGTGTAACAAGAGACTTCCGAAGTTTCCGAAAACTTCGGAAGTCTGGCTTCGGGCCAGGCGCCACGCCATCAGCCAGGCTAATCTACGCGCACTCTTCCTGGAAAACTAACGTGGTCGGCGGGGGGAGCACAGGGTCTATACCGGAAAAAGCCGGCCTGAGAAACTTAAGGCTTCCGATAGGTGACGTGAGAACCTATACGGCGGAATACCACCCTCGGCTTTCCAGACTCATCTGTTTCATGATGAAAGGTGAACACGTACCCGACAGTGATGTGTCCTTCCCGAATGCTCTCGTGCCCCTTCATTTTCTTGATGCGCAACGAGGGGTGCCCAGGATCATTCTGAAACAACCGAAATTTCTCTCTCACTAATGCCTGAATCTCGATAGGCAGCTCGTCGAAGCCTCTCTTGAAACTGTTGAGGCGACGATACTTCATGACGAAGGCCGATGATCATGGTGAGTTCAGGAGATCATCAAGGCTGTCGAAGTCCTGAAATCTGCCCTCGCTGAGGTCCTCTTCGGCTTCTCCTTCACGGCGCTGCCATTCGGCGCTCCAATACCACAGTTGCGCGGGGTCAATCTCCACCCACTGTAACAGGCCACGTTGTCTCGCGTAGACCTGGGCAGTGCTGCCCGCGCGGAGAACAAGCTGAGGGCCGCGTGAAGAGACAGCAGCCTCGATCTGCGTAGACTCCCCGCTGACCTCCACAGAGGCAGATCGAGCAGTGCCAACCACTGCCGGCACCCCGCCCAACTGCGATTGCGCTCTCCGCGAAGACGTGAGCACGAAAGACAGATAGCTCGCGTCGTGCATCGTATCCCTTCCTATTGGCTGGCAACCACCGTAACGGTGCTGTTGATGAAGATCTCAGGGTCGCCCAGGGGCGTTTGCTGGGGATTGCCCTCTTCGTCAACGAGCCGTAGCGCCTTGATCAGGACGTTTTTGACGCGCAGCTTCGTTCCGTCGTCCAGGAGATACTCGTTCCAGTCCTCCTTGACGATCGCAAAGCCCAGTTCTATACCGCGCACTACACTGCCGTCGGGCAGTTTGACTTCCCGGATGTTCCCTGCAGGCATGAGAACTCCTTATGGCTGCTGTTCTCATCACCGGCGACACACGTTCCAAGCCAAGTATAGCACAGGCCGTTCGTCTCCCGGCATGAACGAGACTCATCAGCCCTGGCATAGCAGTCGTGCAGGCATATCCGTGCTCTGTCCCCCTACCCCCGCGCCCAGGCCGCCACCTCGTCCAGCGGCACGATCACCCGCTCGGCAGACTCGCGCCGCTTGGCCTCCACGCCGCCCGCCGCCAGCGCCTTGCCGCTGACCGCCAGCCGCGCGGGAATCCCGATCAGGTCGGCGTCGGCGAACTTGACGCCCGCTGACTCTGCCCGGTCGTCGAGCAGCACGTCCAGCCCGGCAGCGCGCAGATCGGCGTAGACCTGCGCCGCGATCTCGCCAAGCTGCGGGTCTTTGCCCAGGGTGAGCAGGTGCACGTCGAACGGGGCGACGCTCTTTGGCCAGAGGATGCCCCACTCGTCGTGGTGCGTCTCGATGATCGCCGCCAGCAGCCGCTCCAGCCCGATCCCATAGCTGCCCATGACCACCGGGTGCTCCGCGCCCGTCTCGTCGGTGTACATGACACCGGCGGCCTCGCTGTAGCGCGTCCCCAGCTTGAAACAGTGCCCCAGCCCGACAGTTCGCTCGACGTGCAGCGTCCCCCGCCCACAGCGCGCGCACGTCATCCCGTCAGAAGCGGCGGCGATGTCGGCCAGCAGCGGCGGGTCGAAGTCACGCGGGACGTTCACGCCGGTCAGGTGATAGCCGGCGTCATTGGCCCCGGCCACGAAGTTCGCACCCGCGCGCACCGACCGGTCGGCGACGACCATCACTTCCGGCGGCAAGCCCAGCGGGCTGGCGTAGCCCGGCACCGCGCCCGTCGCCGCGATCTCGTCGTCGGTCGCCGCGCGCAGCGTCCCGCCGCCGAGCGCGCGCAGCAGCTTGACCTCGCTGACCTCCAGATCGCCGCGAATCACGGCGAAGACAAAGCGCCCCGGCGCGGACGGGCGCTCCTGCACGAAAAAGACCGCCTTGAGCGTCTGGCGGGTCGGCACGCCCAGGAAGTCGGCCACCGCCTGGATCGTGGTGCAGCCCGGCGTGGCCACCTTCTGCATAGGCTGGAGCGGCACTTCCGGCGGCGGCGCTGGAAGCGCAAACTGGGCGGATTCGAGGTTGGCCGCGTAGCCACAGGAGTCGCAGCGCGCGCAGGAGTCCTCGCCCGCCTCGTGGACAAGCACGAACTCGTGACCGGCACCTCCGCCCCCTGCCCCCGAATCCGCTTCGACCGCCAGGACGGGCACGCCGGCGCGCTCGAAGATACGCATGTAGGCGGCGACCATGCGCGGATAGAAGCGATCCAGCCCGGCATCGTCGGCATCCAGCGAGTAGGCGTCCTTCATGGTGAACTCGCGCAGCCGGATCAGCCCGCCGCGCGCGCGCGGCTCGTTGCGATATTTCGTCTGAATCTGGTAGAGGTGCTGCGGAAGCTGCTTGTAGCTGTCAATCTCGCGCGCGGCCAGCGCAGCGATCACCTCCTCGTGCGCCGGACCCAGGGCGTATTCGCGCCCGGACTCTGCCGTGAATTTCTGCAGGGCCGGCCCGAACGTCTCCCAGCGCCCGGTCGCCTGCCACAGCTCCGCCGGCTGCACGACCGGCAGGCGCACCTCCTGCCCGCCGAGGGCGTCCATCTCCTCGCGCAGAATCGTCTCGATCTTGCGCAGAACGCGCCAGCCCAGCGGCATCAGCGCATAGACGCCCGCCGCCACCGGGCGCACCAGCCCGGCGCGCACGGCCAGCCTGTGGCTGACCAGCTCGGCGTCGGCGGGGGCGTCGCGCAGCGTGCGGGTGAACAGTTCCGACAAACGCATCAGGGCCTCCTTGCGGGCGCTCTACGCACCGCAGATGTCATCTTTCCGGCGGTCGCTGGCCCGGCCCCGCCCCGCCACAACGAAACCGGCGCCGGGACTGGTCGGGTCCTGACGCCGGTCGAAGTACAGGTCACGGCGAGCGCAACTGTTGGCCAGGCATCATCCGGCGAATCATCCCCGCTGGGTGGCACCGTTATGGATGCTGCCAGAGGTGGGGCCGCACAAATGGCTGAACATGCTCCTCATACTACGCCAGTTGGCGGGGTGTGTCAATCAGCCCGCCCTGCCGGGTGCGTGCAAAGGTTGACGGCGACTCGCTGGTTGACCTCACCCCCAGCCGCGCGGCGCTTGGCTTGCCCGGCGGTGAGGCGCGTCAGCGCCGAGCGGGGGTGAGGTCAACCCGGGCGCAGCAGAGCTTTACCTCACCCCCAGCCGCGCTACGCTTGGCTTGCCCCCT
>JAHDWP010000070.1 GCA_023382715.1 Anaerolineae bacterium | reverse complement strand
CCCGTCTCCTCGGAGACGATCACACACAGCGCGTCCGACACTTCGCTGATGCCCAGCCCGGCGCGGTGCCGCGTGCCCAGCTTGCGGTCGGTCAGGTTGCGCCCGGACGACAGCGGCAGCACCGAGGCGGCGCTGGCCACGCGGCCCTGGCGGATGATCACCGCCCCGTCGTGCAGCTCCGTCTTGGGCCAGAACACGGTCAGCAGAAGCTGCGGGCTGGTCTGCGAATCCATTGGCACACCGGTGTTGATGAACTCATCGAGCGCGTCGTTGCGCTCCAGCACGATCAGCGCGCCGTGCCGCCGCTCTGACAGGCGCGAAGCCGCCGCGCAGATGGCGTCAATGATCTGTTCTTCTTCGGTGAAGGTGGGCTGTCGGCTGAAGAGATTGCCCAGCCCGGTGCGCCCCACGCGCTCCAGCGCCCGGCGCAGCTCTGGCTGGAAGATGACTGGAATGGCCACGATGGAAGCGGTGACGAGGTGGTTCAGCAGCCAGCGAAACGCCACCCACTCGAACACGGTGGACAGCAGAGTCATGACCAGCACCACGACGATGGTGCCGCGCAGCAGCGGAACAGCCTGCGTGCCCCGGATGAGCAGCGTGACGATGAAGATGATCGCCGCCACGACAAGCAGGTCCGGCACATCGCTCCAGCGGAAGCTTTCCAGCGCCCAGATCAGTTTCATGGCCTACCCCAAGCGTCCTTCACCGCACTCTGTCTGGGTACCTCCCCAAGGGTGGTGAGTCTGTTGTGCACAGGGAACGCTGCCCCGTGCGCTACACGCCCTCGCGCACAAGGCTCCACAAGAGATAGGACGCGCCTCCTGTCTGGCTCGGCCAGCGCGTCAACCATACCATATCCGGCCCCGTCATGGATTAGGGCCAGATGAGAGTTTTCCCCTGGCAAGGGCGCAGTCGCGCGCCCCATGCCCCGGCGCTCAGCCGCTCAACTGGCGCAGCAGGCGTTGGTAGTCCTGGGCCTGCTCCGGGTTGAGGGTGATGATGCGGCGGATGGTGACCAGCGCATCGCTGTGCAGCCCGGACTCAAGCTGAAGCTCGGCCAGGGCGTCAAGCTGCTCGACAGCTTTGGGCACGTTGCCCGTCTGGTGATAGACGGCGGCCAGCCGCGAGCGCAGGGCCATGTCGTTCGGGTAGCGCGTGACCAATTCTTCCAGCACGCGAATGATCTGCCCGGCCTTCTGCTGTTTGGCGTAAAGCCGCAGCAGCCCGTCCAGCTCGCGCACCGCCGAGATCGGGTCGTTCAGCCGGTAATTGAGGTCCACCAGGGCGCGGCGTGTGCGCTCGTCGCTGGGATCGGTGCGCCGAATCTGGTCGTAGGTGCGCATCGCCTGGCGCAAATCCAGCCGGTTGACCTCGATCTCGCCCAGCCGGTGCAGAATCTGGACGATCTGCCCGTCCGGCACGCTGAGGCGTTGCCCAAGCTGGATGGCCGACTGGTAGGTGGTGCGCGCCGCGTCCAGGTCGGCGAGTTGGTAGTAGGCGTCGGCCAGGTCAATATACTGGCTGAGCAGGTCGCCCCAACGCTCGTTTTCCTGAAGCAGGGTGATCAGGCTGTGGTGCAGCGCCGTGTCCATCGGCGCGATTCTCAGCGCCTCCTGCAGGATGCTCATGGCGCGCTCGGTATCGCCGCGCAGCCGATAGGTTTCGGCCACCAGGTTGTACTTGGTCATGGCGGCGGGAATGTTATTGCGATCCAGCAGAATCTGCCCGATGCGCCAGTGGATCGGCAGATAGTCCGGCGCGCTTTCCAGCATGTAGTGCGCCTGATCCAGGGCCAGGCTGTGCAGCCCCTCGCGCACAAAGCGATCGATCAGGTTGAGGCCTTCCGCCACGCGATCGTCAATGTAGAGCGCAATGCTCACCAGCGAATCCGGCTCTTCGAGCATGATCGCTTCTTCAAGCTGGCGGCGCGTCCGGGCGATGCGCTCCTTCCACGACGGGCCGCTGAGCAACTCCAGGAAGCGGGTTGTGAGACCTTTGAGCTGCTGCTCGTCGGCCTCTTCGGCGCTGGCCGTCAGCCGGTCGTAGGTGGCGCCGATCTGGGCGGCGGCGTCTTCGTCTTCGGCCTGTTCCATATCGGCCATGCGCAACGCCTGGATCAGCGTGCGCGCCGCCACGCGGGGACGGTTGAGCGCCATCTGGGCGATGCTCAGCCCGTGCAGCGCGCCCGCGGTCAGGTGCGGGTCGTGGGTCGCCTGGTCGAAGTGGGGGATGGCCGCGTCCCACTGCTCCAGTTCCAGCCGGAGCGCGCCCAGGGCAAGCTGCACGCTGAGGTGGCGCAGCCCGGCGGCCTGCGCGCGCTCATACGCGCCGACCGCTTCGGCGAAGAGACCCTCGTGCTGGTAGCTGATCGCCTGCGAAGCATGCAGCCCCGCCTCGTCCAGCTCGTCGTCGCCGAAAAGCTGGGTGGCGACCGCTTCCAGCGCGCGGTCGAGCGCTTCGCCGAGCGGGCCGCGCGGGTTGACCTCGCCTGCTGCGCTCTCTCCTTCGCCGAACAGCTCGCTCAAATCTTCGTCGGCCAGCCCGAAGGCTTCATCGCGCGCCAGCTCGTCAAAATCGCCGGTCTCATCCACCTCCACCTTGATGATGTCTGGCGAGATCGGGGAGTGGGTGCGGATGGCCTGCAGGGTGTTGAGCGCCTGAGGGTTATTCGGCTCCAGGCGCAGCGCCCGCTCGACGGCCTGGGTGGCGATGTCGTCGCGGTTGGCGCGCTGGAAGTTGAAAGCCAGGGTCAGGTACTCGCGGATGGCCAGGCGCCGGTGCCCGGTCTTCTCGTAGGCCAGCGCCAGGCGCTGGTGAATGTGCACCAGCCCGGCGGTGAGCTGGGTGGCGCGCTCCCAGTTGGCGATGGCTTTGATCAGGTCGCGCTGGGCGAGGTACAGCTCGGCGACGTTGATGTACTGCTGGGCGGCTTCCTTCAGGCGACCCAGCCGCTCCAGGACGTCGGCGCTGCGTTCGAGCGGGACCGGGTCGTCCGGGGCGAGCTGGTGCGCGCGCGTGTAGACTTTCAGCGCATCCTCGAGCCGGCGCGCTTGCAGCAGGGCCAGGCCCAGGCTGTTGTGGGCCGCCGGATCGTCGGGGATTTCCTTGACCGCCCGCCCGTAGGCCGCAATCGCCTTATCCCACTCGCGATCCCAGGCGGCGGAGTGGCCCATATTCATCGCTTGTTCGTAAATCTGACGGTTCCCTGGCATATCCCACTCCACCCGCTGTCTGGTTATTGGTGCCTGGTTGTTGGCGGTTGGTTGTTGGTTGCTGGTGATTGGTTATTGGGCGATTGGCGGCGGCGACTCCTGTCCGGGGTTGTCTTGCCAACTCCCAACCACCAGCGACGCCCGTCGTGCCCCCAGACAGGCTGCCGCTATTTCTTCTTGTCTCTCTTGTCCTTCTTATCTTTCTTACCCTTCTTCTTGTCTTTTTTCTCAGTACGCCCGGCCTGTTCTGCCTCATCGGCGACGACCGCGTCTGCGCCGAGCAGATGGACGAGGATCGCCTTCTGGGCATGCAGACGATTCTCCGCTTGCGGGAACAGGCGCGATTGCGGCCCGTCGGCCACCTCGTCGGTGATCTCTTCGCCGCGATGGGCCGGCAGGCAGTGCAGGACGATGGCGTGTTCGGCGGCGTGGCTCAGCAGCGCCTCGTTGACCTGGTAGGGCGGGAAGATGGCCCGGCGCTGCTCGACTTCGGCTTCCTGGCCCATGCTCGTCCAGGAGTCGGTGTAGACCACGTCTGCGCCGGCGATGGCGGCCAGCGGATCGTCGGTGACGGCCACTTCGAGCTGCCCGCGCGCAAGCTGGTGCGCCTTCTCCAACACTGCCGGTTTGGGCTGGTATCCTTCCGGGCTGCCGATGGTCATCCTCATGCCGAAGTGTGCCGCGCCCATCAGCAGGCTGGTGGTGACGTTGTTGCTGTCGCCGAGGTAGGCCAGGTGCAGCCCTTCCAGCCGCCCGAACTCTTCGTAGATGGTCAGCAGGTCGCCCATCGCCTGGCAGGGATGGTTGTAATCGGTCAGACCGTTGATCACCGGCACGGGACTCCAGCGCGCCAGGTCGAGGATGTGCTGGTGGTCGAAGGTGCGGGCCATGATCGCGTCCACGTAGCCGCCGAGAACGCGGGCGATGTCCGCAGTGCTCTCGCGCTTGCCCAGGGCAATCTCCTGCGGACTGAGGTAGAAGACGTAGCCACCGACGTGCTGCATGGCCATCTCGAACGAGACGCGCGTGCGCAGCGACGGCTTCTGAAAGACCATGGCCAACGCCTTGCCCGCGAGCAAGGGAGGGTTGCCGCCGCGCCGATACTCATCCTTCAGCGCCGCAGCGCTGTCGAGCAGGTAGTGCAAGTCCGCTGCCGTCCAGTCGGCAAGGTCCAGGAAGTGTTTCACAGAGGTACCCTCTCAGGTTGGATCGTCGCACCCGTATGCTCGTACTGCGGCGTAGTATAGCATAAATCCGGTTGCCAGGCCGGAGTGGGCGCGGGGGGGTGCGTGCACAGACTGACAGCGACTCGCCGCGCGGGGGTGAGGTCAAGCCCGACCGCCTCGCGCTCACCCGGCCTTCTCAGCGGGGCGCGTCTTTGTTACAATCGTCCCGGCAAAGACTGGAGTTGGGACAGATCATGCGCAAACCTCTTGTCGCCCTGGTGGGGCGGCCCAATGTCGGCAAATCGTCGCTGTTCAACCGCCTTGTCGGGATGCGCAAGGCGGTCGTCTCCGATGTGCCGGGCACAACACGCGACCGCATCATAGACGAGGCGGACTGGAACGGCGTCGTCTTCGACGTGGTGGACACCGGCGGCCTGGAGGTCTACCAGCCCAAAGCTGACGGCACGCAAGCGATCAGCCCCCTGGAAGAAGGCAGCCGCCAGTTCGTGGCCGAGATTCGCAGCCAGGCCCTGCTGGGCATCGAAGAGGCGGACGTGATCGTGTTCGTGGTGGATACGCTGGCTGGGGTCACTGCCGCCGACGAGGAGATCGCCACCACCTTGCAGCGCACGGACAAGCCGGTGCTGATCGCCGCCAACAAGGCCGATCACGTCGGGCGCTTCGACCACGCCTTCGAGTTCTACGGGCTGGGGCTGGGCGAGGTCTTCGCGGTGTCGGCGCTGCACGGCACGGGCACCGGCGACCTGCTCGACGCCATTGTGGCTGCGCTGCCCTTCCACACGGAAGAAGACCTCGACGCCGAAGACGACTCGATCAAGATCGCCATCGTCGGGCGGCCCAACGTCGGCAAATCATCGCTGCTCAACAAGCTGCTGGGCGAGGAGCGGGCCATTGTCAGCCCGGTCGCCGGCACCACGCGCGACGCCATTGACACGCGCATCACCTGGAACGAGATGCCGATCACCCTGATTGATACGGCGGGCATCCGCCGGCGCGGGCGAATCGAGCCGGGCATCGAGAAATACAGCGTGCTGCGCGCGCACAAAGCCATCGAGCGGGCCGACGTGGTGCTGCTGCTGCTCGACGCCACTGAGGGCGTCACTCAGCAGGACGCGCACATCGCGGGCATGATCAACGATGCCTTCAGAAGTGTGGTGATCGTGGTCAACAAGTGGGACGCCATCGAGAAAGACACCCACACGATGACGGCCTTCCGCGAGGCCATCGCGCGCGACTTGGCGTTTCTGTCTTATGCGCCGGTGCTGTTCGTCAGCGCGCTGAGCGGGCAGCGCATCCACAGCGTGCTGGAGACGGCTCTTCAGGTGCAGGAAGAGCGCCTGGTGCGCATCCCGACCGGCGAGCTAAACCGGATCATCCGCGAAGCCCTGCTGCGCCACGCCCCGCAGACCAAGCAGCCGCGCCCGCTCAAGATTTTCGTCGCCCAGCAGGTGCGCGTTGACCCGCCGACGATCCTGCTGCACGTCAACGACCGCGATCTGCTGCATTTCACCTACGAGCGCTACCTGGAAAACCAGATACGGCGCGTCTACTCCTTCACCGGCACGCCGATCCGCATCAGCGTGCGCGAGCGCAAAGACAGACGCAAGGCGCGGTGACGTGGGTTGGCTTTGCCGGAAGCCCGGATAATGAGCAGGGGGACGCCCCTATCGCCCGAACCCCAGGCTCATGGCCCGTCTTCGGTCGCCCTGGGTGTCGAGCCGGCAGGGGGCGCGTCGGCGGAGGGGCGAGGTACGCCTTCCGTATTGTCTGTGGATGTCTCGATCAATTCATCGGTGTTGCGCTTGGCGACGGGCGGCGAGGGGGGCGCTTTTTCCGGCGGCGCCACCTCTGCGGGCGGGCTGACGACCGGCTCCAACGGGCCAACTGGCAGGGGGGCATCGGGCGGGCTGATCTGCGGCTCCTCACCGGCGGGTGTCTCTTGCTGCGAGCCTTCGCCGGATTCGGGCTGCACAGCGGGGCTGCGCAGGAACGAGACGCGCAGCGCCAGCCGGCCCAGCACCAGCTCGTCGTCGTGGCGCAGCACGCGCGGCTGGAACGGCACCAGGCGTGTCCCGTTGAGGAACGTGCCGTTGACGCTGCCGAGGTCCTGCACCATCACGGTCAGGCTTTGGCGCGTCAGCCGGGCGTGGCGCCGCGAAACCCCGCGCTCCATCGCATTGTAGGGGGCCAGGTCGAGATCGGGCACCACGTCCTCGTGCGCGCGGCCCACCACGCAATCCAGCCCAAGCTCGTGCTGGATCACCTGATCGGTGCCCTTAATGTCCAGTTGGAGGATCATGCGGTCTTCGAAGAAGGCCGTCCCCCAGCGCAACTGCGGCTGGGGCATCCCCGGAATGCTCAAGGGCTGAGTGTTGAGCACCGTGCGCTCGCCAGAGAGCACATAACCGCAGGCGGCGCAGTATAGCTCATTCTCTGGGTTTGCCTTCCCACAGTTTCCACAGACTTGCTCAGGCATCGCTCCATCTCCCACCACGCCCCAGGCGTGAGCCACTTCGACTGTGTCCTCCGACCATTATAGTATGGAAAGGGGCGATTCGCACTTGCCGGGCGCTGTGGGTGCGTGCAAAGGTTGACAGCGACTCGCCGGGCGCAGGGCAGGGACCTCACCCCCAGCCGCGCGGCGCTTGGCTTGCTCCCTCTCCGAGCGGGGGTGAGGTCAAGGGGGGCGCAGCAGAGCAGCGCCCCTACCGCCTGACAGGGTTTGCGCGCACCCGCGCTGTGGGGCGCATTTCACGAAAATTCACAGTCAGCGCATAAGGGGCCATTTGAAAGATTGCTTCCCTCACCCCAAGCCCCTCCCCCACAGGGAGGGAGGGGCTTGGCGGGTGCGCTTTTCTCCCTTCCCCCCTTGTGGGGGAAGGGTCGGGGATGGGGGGCAAGGGCAGATGTAGTGGACCCCAAAAACTGGACATGGAGCTAAGAGGGAACTAGAGTCCAG
>JAHDWP010000069.1 GCA_023382715.1 Anaerolineae bacterium | reverse complement strand
GGCGTGCCCCCTCTCCATCTGCGTGGAGAGGGGGCGGCGAGGCGCGTCAGCGCCGCGCGGGGGTGAGGTCAGCCGGGGCGTATCGCCATACGCCCCCCTCTTGCTCGCCTAGCGCGGCACGTCCCAGATGAGCACAGCCCCGTCGTCACCGCCAGAAGCGATCAGCGACCCGTCCGGGCTGAAGGCCACGGCCTTCACCCAGTCCGCATGGCCGGACAGCACCGCTTTTTCCGAGAACGAGCCATCAGCTTCGAGCTGCCACACGCGCACCGTCGAGTCGTCACTGCCGGAGGCGATCAGCGTCCCGTCCGGGCTGACGGCGACCGCTCTCACGTAGTCCGTATGGCCGGAAAGCTCGGCGACGGCTTCCCCAGAAGCCGCTTTCCACACACGCACAATGCCGTCGTCGCTGCCGGTCACGAGCAGCACCCCGTCCGGGCTGAAGGCCACGGAGCGAGTCCAGTCTGGGTGCTCGATGCTGAGCAACACCGCCCCGGTCTGGGCATCCCACACGCGCGCGGTGGAGTCGTCCCCAGCGGTGGCGATCAGCGTTCCATCCGGGCTGAACGCCACATCTTTCACGGTGTACCACTCGCCCTCCAGCGTGAGGAGATGCTCGCCTGTCACGACATCCCACACCTTGACCAGGGCATCGCTGCTGCCGGAAGCCAGGCGGCTACCATCCGGGCTGAAGGCAACGCTGTAGACGTAGTCGTCATGGGCCTCGATGGCCAGCTTCTCGTCGCCAGTGATCGCATCCCACACGCGCACCGTCCCGTCATCGCAGGCCGAAGCCAGGAGCGCTTCAGAGGGGTGGTAGGCGACGTCGCGGACATAGTCGGGGTGCTCCAGAGTGAGCAACTCCACGCCGCTCTCAACATCCCACACGCGCACCGTCCCGTCATCGCTGGCAGAGATCACCTGCGCGCTGTCCGTGCTGAAGGTCACACCATTGACCCAGTCCTCATGCCCGTACAACGCCGCGTGCCAGGCCGGCGTGTACTCAATCGTGGCGACGATAGCCAGGATATCCGCCTCGAATTGCGCCATCCCGCCGGGGGCAGTGACGGCGACCACCGCTATAACGGTGCCATCCCCGGCATCTATGGCGATCATCAGCATCTCGCCCAGCTCTAGGGCGAACGAAAGACGCGCTGCGTCCCGCCCTTCCAGGCTGAAGCTCTCCGGCACAGAGATCGCATTAACACCAATCTCGCCGAAGCTGATCGCCTCAGCCAGGGCAGCCACAACGCCTTGCGGGCTGGTGTCTGGCAGGTCGTACACCACCATGCGCAGCATCGCTGGGTCAACGATCAGCACGCCAACCGCCCCCGGCGGCACCATGTCCTCTTCCAGCGCAGCTTCGTCGTTCGTGAGGCTGATCAGACCTTGATCCTCCACCGTCACCCACCCGGCGGGATAGGAGAAGGTCAGGCTGCCAGAGGGCGAGACGTACTGCTCGCTGAGGGAGTCCTGGGCGAAGGCCGCCAGCGGCACACTGCCCAGGATCAGCACCACGAGGATGATGCCGACGAACGCTAAACGTCGAGAAAACATGCTCTACCTCCGAGATTTACGGGCGCGTTGCCCTGTGCACACGCCTGTCCCATACTGACGCGATACGCAGCCCAGCCGGACTGTAACTGTTCGTGAAGTATACCACATTCCCGGCGATGGCCCCCCGACTATCCGGGGGGATGCGTGCAAAGGTTGTCAGCAATTTGCCTGACACCCAACGAAGTGAGGTCTGTGTGGGCGTATTGCCATACGCCCCTCCGGGGGCGCAGCAGAGCTTTACCTCACCCCCCGCCTCGCTACGCTCGGCGTGCCCGGCGGCGAGGCGCGTCAGCGCCGAGCGGGGGTGAGGTCAAGAGGGGCGCTGTTTCCCCCCACCCCAAACCCCTCGCCCCGGTGAGGGAGAAGCTCAGCGGGCGCGCTCTGCTCCCTTCCCCCTACAGCCCTGCTCTGCGCAACGACAAGCGCCACAGGGTGTCAATCAGGATTTCGCGCAGGGCCAGCGTGACCGCCATGTACAGAACAGCCTGGGCCAGGGTCATGTCCACGATGTAGCCGGCCACCGGCCCCAGCACAGCCAGGGCCAGCAGATAGGGCATATCCGACAGCCGGGTGACGCCCGCCTGCAACGTCAGCACAACGCCCGCCAGGACGAATTCGGCGACCCACACCAGGAGCACGGCAGCCGCGGAACTGGTGAAGGCCGCGCGCATGGAACTGGCCGACGTGCTGGCGGTCATGGCGGCGGTCACCACCAACAGATACTGCTGCGTGCGGTCTATGATGAAGACAAGGGCGCTGCCAACCGGCAGCGCCACCGCCGCCCCGCACAGCAGGAAGATCGGCAGATTTTCAAGAGTCGTCAGCCCCGTGGGGATGAGCACCAGGCTGACGAAGCCCACCCCCACCGCCAGCAACGCCATCAGCGCGGCCAGCGCGATGATCAGGTAGCGGATCCACCACAGCGCGCCCCCCACCTTGCCCAGCAGCACGCCCTCCACACCATCCGGGATGGTCAGCAGCACGTCCCAGCGCCCTTTGGCGCGCTCCTCGACGACGATCGGCCCCAGGGCGGCGCTGGTCATGGCGGCCAGCAGCAGCAAGGCCAGCAACAGCCAGATCCACAGCGTGCCGAGGTACAGCGCCACCAGCGCCCAGCCGAGGCTCAGCGCCCCCACGGCGCCCAGCGTCAGAGCGGGGAAGGCCGCCAAACGACGCGCCAGCCCATACCAGATGGGCTGGCGCTTGATCTCCAGCAGAAAGACAGGATTCTCGAAGGCGTTCCAGAAGGCAAGCGCGTGGGCGAACAGCTTCCAGGAACTCATCGTGCTGGCAGCTTGCGCGCGACCTGTCTCCCGCTCATGGCGCGGACGGCCTCATTCACCCAGGGACGCGACCGCAGCAGGGAGCCGGTCAGCGGCGGCTCACTTATTGGCTTCCGAAGCGCGCGGATCGAGCGCGTCGCGCAGCCCGTCGCCCAGGAAGTTGAAGGCGAACATGATCAGAAACAGGGCCAGCGCGGGGAAGATCGCCTGGTTGGGATAGCTCTTGATGGCCTGCGATCCTTCCGAAATCATGCTGCCCCAGCTTGGCGTGGGCGGGTTGACACCCAGGCCGATGAAGCTGAGGAACGCCTCGAACGAGATATAGCGCGGGATGGCCAGGCTTTCGCGCACGATGACCGGCCCCAGGATGTTGGGCAGCACATGGCGGAAGATGATCGCCATATCGCGCACGCCGATGGATCGCGCCGCCTCAATGAACTCCTTCTCGCGCAGAGAGAGCACCTGCCCGCGCGCCAGGCGCGCCGTATCCATCCACGACGTGATACCGATGCCGATGAAGATGAACAGCATCCCGCCGAAGGCCGCATCAATCTTGTTCAGGCGATAGGCCAGCGACCCCACCTCGCTCTGGGTGAAGCTGGAGCGGAAGAAAACCATCATCAGGATGATCAGCAGCAGCGTGGGGAAGGCGTACATGACATCCACCAGCCGCATCAGGATGTTGTCGGTCCGGCCACCGATGTAGCCAGACGTCATCCCATAGACGGTGCCCACCAGCAGGCTGGTCAGCGGGCCGATGAAGGCCACCGCCAGCGAGATGCGCGCCCCGAAGATGATGCGCGTCCACAGGTCGCGCCCCAGCGCGTCCGTGCCCAGCAGATAGTCGTTGTTGACGCGGACATAGCCCATGTCCTCGCCAACCGGTTTCATCTTGGGGAAGAGGTCAATCACCCATTTGGGAGCAGTGTTGATCGCCGTGTAGTTCTGCTCTGCGTAGGTGTAGCTGGTCAGGTAAGGGGCGAAGACGGCGATCAGCACAAAAGCGATGATCACCGTCAGGCCGAGCAGCGCGGCCCGGTGGCGAATTAGGCGCCGGACAGCGTCCCCCCAGGGGCCGCGGCTGCGCTCAAGCTCCTTGCCCAGTCGCGCGGTTCCAGGGAGTGGCTGAGCCACCTTCTCCGATGTCTCTGCGGTCATGATCGTGCTTCTCCCTGGCTAATCAAAGCGAATGCGCGGATCCAGCCAGACGTAGGTCAGATCCACAATGAAGTTGGCCACGACGATGAAGAAGGCGAAAAGCAGAGTGGTGCCCATGATCATCGCGTAGTCGCGCTGGTTGATGCTGATGATGAAATACTGGCCCATGCCAGCGATTCCGAAGACCCGCTCCGTCACGAAGGTGCCGGTCAGCAGGGCGGCAAAGAGCGGGCCGAGCACAGTCACCACGGGGATCATGGCGTTCTTCATGGCGTGAATGATGACGACCTGCCGGCTGCGCAGCCCTTTGGCCCGCGCCGTGCGGATGTAGTCCTCATTGAGCACCTGCAGCAGGCTGGCGCGCGTCAGGCGGGCCAGCAGCGCCGACTGGGCAAACCCCAGCGAGACGGCGGGCATGATGAGCTGCTCGAAGCTGCCCCAGCCGGACGTGGGCAGCCATTTCAACTCAACCCCGACCACATATTGCAGCAGCGGGCCGAGCACAATGGCCGGGATGGACACGCCCAGGATGGCCACGCTCATGCTGAAATAGTCGGCGGCTGAGTTCTTGCGCAGCGCGGCAACGGTGCCCAGCGGGATACCGATGACCATCGCCACCAGCATCGCCGCCACGCCCAGCTTGAAGGAGACTGGCAGGTGCGTGCCGATGATCCCATTGACGGAGCGCGTCCGGTCAGTGTAGGACGGCCCAAAGTTCATCCAGCGGAACGTGGTCTTATCACCGAAAGGCAGCTTGATATTGATCAGGTGATCTTCTGTGACCGAAAACTTTTTCTCCCCGGTGGTGACGGTCGGGATCAGCAGATCGCTGATATAGTCAACATACTGCTTCCAGACGGGATCATCGAGGCTGTACTTGGCGTTGAGGTTATCCAGAACAGCCTGGGGTAGCTTCTTCTCGCGCGCAAACGGCCCGCCGGGGACCTGATGCATCAGGAAGAAGGTGATGACCGAAACCAGGAAGAGCACAAACACCAGGCCCAAAAGGCTGCGAGTGAAGTACTGTGCCATATATCCTCTCCTGCCGTCGCCAGCGCCCGGCAACCGGCTGAACGCTCGCCCGACTCTCTGGGGGACTGCCGGCCAGCCGATCCGCCGGCTCAGCCTCCCTGCACAGCTACCCCTGGCCAGGTTTGCTGCATCGGGCCATTCTATGCCTTCCACAAGTTTTGTACGGACCGCCCAAGACTATTCTATCCGCAAATCTGTCTGCACAGGGGCCGGCTCGACTCGCTTGATAAGTTTTTTGCGCTCCTGGCGTCTTGTCAGAGCGGGTGTGCACCCCCACCCCCAGCAATTCGCGGACGGGCATTCCTCACGAACCCGAATAGGGGAGAGAGAGCCGGACGGCTCTCTCTCAACACATCCTATATCATTTGCAGTCCAGAAACGATACGGACCGCGACTAGCCGGCGATGTCCCACTTGTCGTAGCGCTCGATGCCGATGATGGACGGTGAGGACACCAGGTTCGAGCTGATCATGCTGACCTTGGTGTAGAAGTAGATGGGCGCCATGGCCGCATCTTCCCAGGTCAGGATGTGCTCGGCGCGGGCGTAGAGCGGCTTGCGCGCCTCGAAGTCGGTCATGACTTTGGCCTGGTCAAGGATCGCGTCGAACTCTTCGCTGCCCCAGTTGGTGTAGTTGTTGCCCGAGGTCGAGCGGAACACGTCGCCCAGACCGTTGTGCGGATCACCGTAGTCCCAGCACCAGCCCAGACGCCACACCTGCGGCGCATCCTGGCCCAGGGTGTCCTGGTAGGTCTGCCATTCCTGGTTGGCCAGGCTCACCTCGATGTCCAGTGTCTGCTTCCACATCTGCTGGACAGCCTGGGCAATCGTGGCGTGCGCTTCGCTGGTGTTGAACATCAGGGTGATGGGCGGGATGGTGGCCAGGGTATTGCCAGTTTCCTGGAGGTAGAGCTCCAGTTCCTGCTTGGCCAGTTCGGGATCGCTGCGCGTGCCCAGGTCAGGGTACTCTTCCTGAGTGGGCGAGGCGGCGAAGTTGGGGCGCGAGAAGAACCCGGCGGGCTGCTCACCACGGCCCAGCACAGCCTCGACCAGCGTCGGGCGGTCAATGGCCAGCGAGAACGCGCGGCGCATGTGGACGTTGTCAAAGGGCGCCTTCTCGACGTTGAAGCCGTAGTAGTAGGTGCAGTCGCGCGAGCCGATGTACAGCTCGTCCGGGCGCTCAACGCGCAGACGCGGCAGGTCGGCCAGCGGCACTTCTTCGATCGTGTCCACTTCACCGGCCTCGAAGGCCGCCAGCGCCGCCGAAGCGTCCAGGAAGTTCACCTGGATCACATCGAGCGTGGGGATGGGGTGGCTTTCGGTGCCAGGCCAGAAGGGGTTCTTGATGATCTCGGTGCGCGAGCCAGGCTCGTGCGACTTGAGCACGAAGGTGCCATAGGTGTGATAGTTGCCGGGCAGCACCCAGGCATCGCCATTCTCTTCAATCGTCCAGCGCGGCTGGGCCGAGAAGAGCCACTCGCCATAGACCTGCAGCAGGAAGCCCGCCGGTTCTGGCGAGGTGATCTGCAGCGTGTAGTCGTCCAGCGCCTTGACCATCACATCTTCGGCTGCTCCCTCGCCGGTGTTGTAGGCGGTGCCGCCCACAGTCCACTCAGCGCCCAGGAAGCCGTAGTCGGAAGCGATGGCCGGGTCCATTGTGCGCAGCGCGCTATAGACAAAGTCGTGAGCGGTCACGTAGCGGACAGCGCCCGACTCATCGGTCACTTCCACGACCGAGTCCGTAGCCGCATCGTAGGTCACCCAGGGCACGCCCTGCTTGAGGGTGAAGGTGTAGACGAGGTTGTCCTCGGAGATGTCCCAGCTCTCCGCCATGCCGTGCTGCGGGATGCCGGTGGTCTCTTCGCGAGGGGCCAACCCGGGGAACATCATGGTGATGAACGTGTGCGAGGTCGTGTCGGACGCCAGCGACGGATCGAAGATGACGTTCGTGCCGGCGGCGCCCATGACAACCCGCAGAACCTTACCCTGGGCACTCACCGGCGCAACGACGGTGAGCACCAACGACAAAACGAGCACGAAGAAGAGCGTAAAGCGGCTTTTCCTAGCCATACAGAACCCTCCCAGGTTACTTAAGTACGAAATCCTCAACGATCGAGTTATTCTATTATGACATGGAATCCGCAGGGTGCAAGGAAATTCGTTTCAGGGGATGCGAGCAAAGGCTGACAGCGACTCGCCGATTGACCTCACCCCCCGCCTCGCTACGCTCGGCGTGCCCCCTCTCCATCTGCGTGGAGAGGGGGCGGCGAGGCGCGTCAGCGCCACGCGGGGGTGAGGTCAGCCGGGGCACAGCAGAGCTTTACCTCACCCCCCGCCTCGCTGCGCTCGGCGTGCCCCCTCTCCATCTGCGTGGAGAGGGGGCGGCGAGGCGCGTCAGCGCCGAGCGGGGGTGAGGTCA
>JAHDWP010000068.1 GCA_023382715.1 Anaerolineae bacterium | reverse complement strand
CTGGAAGAGGTCGCCGCTGGTCTGCTCGACGGCTCCATCTCCACCGGCTACGGCGAGTAAGCCTCTGCCAGACTGCTACAAACACCATTGCGATAACAAGAACGCGCTCCCTCGCTGTCCGGCGGGGGAGCGTTCTTTCAGCGGTCGGCCTCCTGAGGAATATCCGGGGTTGGGACCACGACCTAACTCTCCCCCGCATGACGCCAGCGCCCGACGACCCGCTCCAGCGCGTCCACTGCCAGGTAAAGCGCCAGCCCCAGCAGCGACATGGCCAGGATGCCGGCATACATCTTCTCGTAGCGCAGCCGCTGCCAGGTCAGGGTGACGATGTAATAGCCCAGGCCCTGGCGCGTCGCGTACTGCTCGGCGATGAACAGCACGGCTATCGCTGTGCCCACCGAGACGCGCAGCGCGGTCAGCACGGCGGGCAGCGACGCGGGCAGGTACACGTAGCGGAACAGCGCCCGCCGCCCGGCCCCCAGCGAACGCACCGATTGGATAAGCTCCGGGCGCAGGCTGGCCGCTTCGTCGCGCACCACGACGAGAATCTGGAAGAACAGGATCAGCGCGATCAGGAAGACCTTCGACAGCTCGCCATAGCCCATGATGACCAGGATCACCGGCAGAAAGACAATTTTCGGGATGGGATTGACCAGCCCGATCAGCGGTGAGAAGATGCGGTTGAGCACGCGAATCTGGCCCAGGCCCATACCCACCGGCGTAGCGATCAGCGTGGCGAGGACGACCGCTTTCAGCACGCGCTCTGTGCTGGCGACAGTGTGCTCCCACAGGTCGCCCTGAATCTCCTCGACGAACACAGGCAGTACGTCCCAGGGATAGGGCATGATGTCGCGGCGCAGCACAGCAGCCAGCGCCGCCCAGCAGACCAGGAAGATCGCCAGCGCCAGCGCCAGGTTGAGGGCGCGCGCCCCGATGCCGCGCATAGTCTGGCGCGCGGCGCCCGGCTCGGCGCTTTCGCCGGGAGTCAGTGAGCCAGGCCCAGCAGAGTGCGTAGCTCGGTGCATTTTTCCAGAAAGTCCGTTGTGCTGCGATAGCCGGGCGCGCCGGCACCGGGATTCTCGACGACGACGGGCGCAGAGTTGGGCGGCTGGCCCAGCACCAGGATGCGGCGGCCCAGGATGGCCGCCTCTTCGATGGCGTGGGTGACGATCACGCTGGTCAGGCTCATCTCTGCGCGCAGTTGCAGGATCAGGTTCTGCAGGTCTTCGCGGGTGGGCGCGTCCAGGCTGCTGAACGGCTCATCCATCAGCAGCACGTCCGGTTGCAGGGCCAGCGTCCGGGCGATGGCCGTGCGCTGGCGCTGCCCGCCGCTGATCGCGCCGGGGAACTTGTCGCGCTGGTCGTAGATGTTGAGCCGCGTCAGCCAGTGGGCGACCATCGCCCGCGCTTCCTTGCGCGAAGGGGGCGGCGCGCCGCGCGGGGCGTGCGTGCCGTCCGGCCCGTAGAAGCGGCGCACGCGCAGCCCCAGGGCCACGTTGTCCCACACTGTCGCCCAGGGCAGCAGGCCGAAGTCCTGCAGGATCAGCCCTGTTTCGGGGCGCGGGCGGCAGATCATCGTCTCGCCGACGCGGATCGTCCCGCCGGCTGCGCGGCGCAGCCCGGCGATCAGCGTCAGCAGCGTCGTCTTGCCGCAGCCGGATGCGCCGATGATGGACCACGCTTCGCCCGGCGCGACATGCCACGAGAAGTCCTGGAAGATCGGCGTTCCGCGCGGACCGTAGCGAAAAGTGAGGTGCTCGATGGTGATCATCGCTTGTCTGTCAGCGTCTCTCCCCTCGATCCCCCTCTTCAGCGGGGCCAGAGAGGGGGACTTTGCCGCTCGACACCGGGGACGCGCGCTCCCTGGCCTGGCCGGGGAGCGCGCAGCAGGGGATGGAGCGCCTTATACCAGGAAACGCCGCTACTCCAGCGTCATCAGGTAGGCGACCAGCGCCGCCACGTCCGCCTCGCTCAGCGTGTCGTAGGCGGGCATGATCGGCCCGAAGCCCTCGACGACGAAGGCCGCCGGCTCGACAATGGACTGGTGCAGGTATTCCTCCGCGCTCAGCCCGACGACCATGCTCCCGGCCTCGCCCGCGATTCCGGCGACCGATGGCCCGGCTCCCGCTGTCCCGTCCAGCGAATGGCAGCCAGTGCAGCCCAGGCTGGTGAACAGCGCCTCACCCTGGGCGGGGTCGCCGGCAGCGGGCGCGATCGCTTCCAGGAAGGTCGGGTTGACCGTCTCCGCATAGCTCGCCGTGCTCTCCACGATGCCCTGCTCGATCAGCCAGGCGACGGTATCTTCCCAGGCGGCTTCGGTGGTGATCTCGTAGGTGGGGAAGGGTGGCAGGGCGTAGCTGTCCTTCACACTGTCGGGCACGTTCGTTTTCTCCAGCCACAGCGCGCGGTACGCTTCCGGGTCGGCGTTGATGTCTTCGGCGGCGCGCATCCACGCCCGCAGGAAAGCCGCGACGGCCTCCGGCTGTTCCTCGATCACCTGTGAGCGGAAGCCGAGCACGCTCTGGCTGAACTGCGTCTCGACCAGCAGGGAGTCGTCGGCGATCAGGTTCGCCCCGCCGACGATAGCTGCCTGAGCCAATGGATCGGGCAGGCAGGCCGCCTTGAACTGGCCTTCCATCAGCAGTTGGTAGCGGATGGCGATGTTCGGCTCGGCGCGAAAGCTCAGATCGGCGGCGTTGACGCCTTCCGCTTCGAGAATGCGCTGGGCGATGTAGTGGATGACCGAGTTCTCGCTGATGCCGATCTCGACGTAGGTCAGGTCGCTGGGGATGGTGATGTTGCTGCGCGGCGCGGCCAGCAGGCGAAACTGCGGGTGATCCGGGTAGGCGCGGCGGGCCAGCGAGACGATCTGGATCAGCGGCTCGTCCTGGTTGAAGATGCCGGTGCTGACCAGGTCGTTGACCATGCCATCAATCGCGCCGGCGATGACCAGTTGGTCGCGCTCCAGGGCGCTGCTGACCGGGATCAGCTCGATCTCAACGCCCTCTTCGGCGAAGTAACCGGCTTCGTCGGCCACGTAGAAGGGCAGCACGTCCAGGATCGGCAGCAGGCCCATGCGCAGCTTGGGCGCGTCCTGTGCCTGGGTGCGCCCGGCCAGTGGAGCCAGGCTCGCGGAGAGCGCGGCGACAATCGCCATGAGAGCTAGTACAGTCTTTCGCATGAGATACACTCCTTGTGCTTGGTGTGCTTTGGTGGCTACCAGCGTTTGGCGACCGGCAACCAGTCATCCAGAACGTGTACGGAAATCCCCTCACCCCTGCACCCCTCTCCCTCATCGGGACGAAGGGAAATCTCGCGCTTTGCTCCCCCTCTCCCTTCGGGGGAGAAGGGGCCGGGCGATGAGGGGGACAAGAACTGGCCTGTCAAACACGCTCTCAGCCTGGGGGCGCTGCGAGCGCCCATTCAGTAACCAACGCCCGATCGCCAACAGCCAGCAGCCGCTACCCATCACCAATGATATTCGACACATCTGTGCCCGATGTCAACACCTAAAATAAATACAGGTCTCCCCTCGCTGGGAGACCTGTCGTGTAGCGCACAGGATCACCGTCAGGCCAGCCGCTGGCGGAACGCTTCGGTCAGCGCCGGGACCACCTCGAACAGGTCGCCTACGATGCCGAAGCGGGCCAGCTTGAAGATCGGCGCGTCGGGGTCCTTGTTGATGGCGACGATCACTTTGGCCGTGCGCATCCCCGCCTGGTGCTGGATGGCACCGGAGATGCCCACCGCGATGTACAGGTCTGGCGAGACGACCTTGCCCGTCTGCCCGACCTGGTGCTCGTAGGCGATCCAACCGGCGTCCACCGCGGCACGGCTGGCCCCCAGCGCCGCACCGAGCACGTCGGCCAGCGCGCGCAGCGGGGCGAAGCCCTCTGCGCCACCGGCACCGCGCCCGCCTGCGACGACGATGCTCGCATCGGTCAGGCTGACCTGGCCGCCGCTCGTCTCGACGCGCTCGATCTGGGTGGGGATGGCGTCCGGGGCCAGCGCGGGCGCGACGGCGATCACCTCACCGGAGCGCCCCGCCTGGGGTTCCGGCACGGGGAAGGCGCGCGGGCGCAGCGCGGCGAACTGCGGCCCATCGCCGACGACCACTTCCGCGCGCAGCACATTGCCGCCGAGCACGGGGCGCACAGCGCGCAGCACCCCGCCGTCCAGCGCCAGCTCGGTCACGTCCGCCAGCAGGGGGGCGTCCAGGTCGGCGGCAGCGCCGGCCAGCAGCTCGCGCCCGGCGACCGTCGCCGCGGCCAGCACCACGTCCGGCGTGCGCTGCTGGACCAGCGCGGCCAGCAGGGCCACATACGGCTCGAAGCGGTAGCGGGCCAGCGAGGCATCGCCCGCCTGAATAACGGCGTCTGCGCCGCGCTCGAACGCGGCCTGGGCGACCGCCCCAGTCTGTGCGCCATCGCCGAAGACGAGCGCCGTCACCGCCCCGCCGGCGGCCAGCGAGCGGGCCACTCCCAGCGCCTCCCACGACGCGCTGACCGGCTGGCCGTCGTGCTGCTCGATCCAGACAAAGATCGTGGCGCTCATAGGATTTTCTCCTCCAGCAGGCGGGCAACCAGTTTGGCCGCCTGCTCCTGGGCGCTGGCCCCCTCGATGATCTCGGCGGAGCCTTCGCGCCGGGGCAGCTCGCGGTGCCCGCTGATCGCCGTCCTGGGCGCGACAGCAGCGGCGCTCAGCCCCAGGTCGGCCAGCGACCAGACGGGAATCTCGGCTTTGGCCGCCTTGCGGATGCCGATGAAGGTCGGGTACTTCGGCTCGTTGATGTCTTTCAGCACGCTGATCACGGCGGGCAGGCGACCGCTGACCACCTCGCTGCCCTGGTCGGTCATACGGCGGACGCGGATGGTGCGCGCGGCGAAGTCAATCGCCTCGATCTTGGCGACGAAGCCGATCATCGTCCAGCCGAGCTTGCGCGCCGTCTGGAAAACGTGCTGGTCGCTGGCGCTGTCGGACATCTCCTTGCCGAAGATGACCAGATCGGCGTCGCCCAGCTTGCGGATGGCGGCGGCGGCAGCGCGGGCATAGGCCAGGCTGTCCGCGCCGACCAGCGCCGGGTCCCACACGCGGATGGCCTGGTCGCAGCCGATAGCCAGGCCATGCTTGAGCGCCTCGGCCTGCGCCTCCGCCCCGACAGCCATGACCGTCACCTGGCCGCTGTGCGCCTCTTTGAGCAGCACCGCTTCGGTGATGGCGTATTCATCCCAGGGGTTGACCACCAGCTTGTCGCCCCACTGGACGTTCCCGCTGGCATCCACTGAGACAGCGGCCTCGGTGTCCGGCGTCATAGAAGCGATCGTTACGACGTGCAAAGGTCACTCTCCTCAAATCTCAGCAGGACTATTGGGATGCGGGGCGCGGAAGTTATTGGTTGTTGGTCAAGCGCACATGACACGTAATTGCTTTCACCAATCACCAAAGACCATCTCCTCCGCGCCCCCGCAGTGATGAGCTTATCCCTCGCTCTGCCAGGTCTCGGCGTCGTAGGGCACCGGCTCGCAGCGCAGCGGGCGGTCGTGCCGGTAGCCCAGCGCGTAGTCGGCCTGGATGAGCTGCTGGATCTCGCTGGAGCCTTCGTAAATCACGGCGCCCTTGGCGTTGCGCAGGTAGCGCTCGACATCGTACTCGTCGCTGAAGCCGTAAGCGCCGTGCAGTTGGATCGCTTCCAGGGCCGCCTTGACGCTCATATCGGTGGCGAACCACTTGGCGACCGCCGTCTCGCGCGTGTTGCGCTGGCCCTGGTTCTTCAGCCAGCCGGCGCGCATGACCAGCAGCCAGGCGGCGTCGTACCACTGCTGCATGAAGGCCAGCTTCTGCTTGATAAGCTGGTGCTGGGCGATGGGCACGCCGAAGGTGTGGCGCTCCTTGGCGTATTTGATGCTGTCTTCCAGGCAGGCGCGGATACAGCCGGTGGCTCCGGCGGCGACGGTATAGCGCCCGTTGTCGAGGCAGCTCATGGCGATGTAGAAGCCTTCGCCTTCCTCGCCCAGCCGGTTCTCGACCGGCACTTCGACATCCTGCATGACGATGCTGCCCGTCGAGCCGGCGCGCACGCCCAGCTTGTGCTTCTCGTCATAGGTGCTGACGCCTTTCATGTCCCTGGTGATGATGAAGGCGGTGATCCCCTTGTGGCGCGGCTCGGCGTGCGGATCGGTCTTGGCAAAGACGATGAAGTGATCGGCCAGCGCCGTCAGGCTGATCCACATCTTCTCGCCGTTGAGGATGTAGACATCCCCTTCGCGGCGGGCAGTGCTGCGCAGATTGACCGGATCGCTGCCCGCATCGGCCTCGGTCAGCCCATAGCCGGCGTATTTTTCGCCGCGCGCCTGTGGGACGAGGAAGCGCTGCTTCTGTTCCTCCGTGCCCCATTGCAGCAGGGCCAGGCTGTTGAGGCCGGCGTGGACCGACATGATCACGCGCAGGCTGGCGTCAATGCGCTCCAGCTCTTCGCAGACCAGCGCCAGGGTGATGTAGTCGAAGCCCTGCCCGCCATAGCGGACGGGGATGTTGATGCCCAGCACGCCGTTTTCGGCCAGCAGCGGCAGGACGTCGGGGTGCGGTTGGTGCTTGCGGTCCCATTCCTTGAGGGTGGGGTAAATCTTGTCGCGGGCCAGCTCGCGCACCATGTCGCGGGCCATAATCTGTTCTTCGTTCAGTGCAAAATCCATAGCGGTAACATCCTTCAAAAAGCGTGCGCCTGGCGGCTGCCCACACCCTGTCAGGGAGAGGGTGCGACGCTGGCGCATCCCGTCACTAAAACCGCAATTATAGCATGGGGCCTGGCGGCGAACGAATAGCGCCCGCCTCAGGGTGCGTGCAGAGCGGCAGCGACTCGCCGGGCGGGGGGCAAACCGCGCGTGCTAAAGCAGCGTCCACCCGAACGCCGGACTCTGGAGCAAAGGATCACCGCAGAGGCGCAGAGAGCGCAGAGGACAATAACGTGTACGTTCTTCTCGGCGTCCTCTGCGTCTCTGCGGTTCCAGGATTCTGCATCCCAGGCCGAGTCTTCGTCGAGCGGGGGTGAGGTCAACCAGCCAGTCAGGGCCTCTCAAACGGTCTCTCAGCGAATTGCCAACGCGCACAGCGGAGCGTATACTCAACAAATCCGGCTACGAGTCACAGAGTATTTGAGAGGTTTATGAGGGGAGTATATAACGATGGCGATTCAAGTGACGTGGCTGAGTCATTCAGGATTTGCGCTGCAAATCGGCGCGCATCGCATCCTGATCGATCCCTTCCTCAGCGGCAATCCGCTGGCGACCGTCCGGCCCGGCGACCTGGACGCCGATTTCATCCTGCTCTCGCATGGGCACGGTGACCATATCGGCGATGCGCCGGCCATCGCCAGGCGCACCGGGGCAACCGTCGTCGCCAACAACGAGATCGGTGGCTGGCTGCGCGCCAAACATGGCCTGGCGCACGTGCACGGCATCAACCCTGGCGGCGGGGTCAGGTTAGCTTTCGGGCGCGTCGAACTGACCATCGCCCACCATAGCTCCTCGCTGCCAGACGGCTCCTACGGCGGGCAGCCCAACGGTATTCTGATCAAGACCGACGCCGGGCCGAAGATCTATCACGCGGGCGATACCGCCGTCTTCCTGGAGATGCAGCTCATCGGCGACGAGGGCATTGATCTGGCCATGCTGCCTATCGGCGACTACTACACGATGGGCATTGACGGCTCGCTGAAGGCCATCAGCCTGCTGCGGCCTAAAGTGGTCATGCCCATGCACTACAACACCTTCGACGCCATCGCCCAGGATGTGGCGCTGTGGGCGCGCCGTGTCCAGAACGAAACCGACGCCCTGCCGGTCGTGCTCGATCCGGGCGGCAGCTATACGCTGTGACCGGGGGAAACCGCTTCAGAGCGTGTCTGGAAACCCCTCACCCCTGCACCCCTCTCCCTCACCGGGGCGAGG
>JAHDWP010000067.1:715-8374 GCA_023382715.1 Anaerolineae bacterium | reverse complement strand
GCGCCTTGCTCCCCTTCTCCCCCTGGAGGGAGAAGGGGTTGGGGGGATGAGGGGGAGCTGACCCCCGCCCGGCGCTGACGCGCCTCATGGCAGGTTGATCGCGCCAAGGTAGCGCTTGTCCGAGACGCGGATCAGCTCGCCCGTTGTCAGGTCGAGCTTGAACGTGCTGCCCGCCTCTGCCTCGGCGAGCAGCAGGGTGCTGTCGTCGTCAATGAAGGCCAGCGCGCGATAGCGCGCCGTCTCCGACGAGCGAGCCAGCCGCTGCCGCCGCCCCACCGCGTCCACCACGATCAGGGCGTAGAGCGAGTCATCGTCGGTCGCGGCGCTATAGGCGGCCAGCGTGCCCGTCTCGTTGAGAATCAGGTCGCCTGCCAACTGGTAGGGCAGGTTCGGGGCGGGCACCAGCGTCTCCGCACCGGTCGGCACATCCCACACGCGCAGCGCGAACGGCCCGCGCCCCCCCGCCGCTTCCAGGCGACTCACCGTGCGCCCGCCAGAGGTCGCCGCCGCCGCGCACGGGCAGATCGGCTCGCCCGCCAGCGTCACAAAACGCTCTTCGGCGATCTGGTACACGCTGAGATATTCGTAGACCTCGAAGAGCGCGCCGGGCGGGGACTCCAATGGATGCGCCGCGTCATAGACAAGCTGCGTCATGCCGTTGGACACGGCCAGGGGCAGCAGCATCTTGCCAGCCCCCGGCGTGGAAATAGGCAGTTGGCGCAACCCGCTTCCGTCCGCCTGGGCGACAAACAGCGAGGATACGCCGTCCGCGCTGACTTCCACCCAGGCGATGGCGCTCCCATCGGGCGAAGCCGCCCAGCGAATCTGCTCGATGCCGGCGCTGCGCCGGATGAAGGGGTGCGGCTCCAGCGTGCCGCGCGCGTTGGCGCGCATGATCGCGCCGGTGCGCGCCTTCTCATAGATCACGTAATCGCCGACCAGGGCGAAGTGACGCCCGCTCTCGACATTGACGACCGTGCTCAGGCCGCTCAGCGCGTCCAGGAAGTAAAGGCGCGTCAGGCCGGTCTCGGCATCCTCGCCCACGAACACATCCACGCGCCCGGCGGGGCCTTGCCGCGCCGCGACCGGCAGAGCCACGCTCCAGGCAACTGCCACGAGCACCAACAGAGCGAGCGCAGTCCACCCCCTACGCATGACCGCCCTCCCCTTCCTCAGCGAGCGCCGCCACGACCTGCGGCAGCACCACGCCCGCCGGCCCGTCCAGAAACCAGTCGGCCAGGCGGGTGATCGGCGTCCGGCTGGGGTTGATCTCGATGATCGTCGCGCCGTGCTCGTGGGCGAGGAAAGGCAGGCTGGCGACCGGCTGCACCACGCCGGACGTGCCCACGACGAGCATCACGTCGGCGGCGCGGGCCAGGGCAAACGCGCGATCACTGGCGTCCGGCGGCAGCGTCTCCTCGAACCAGACGACCGCCGGGCGCACATACGCGCCGCAGTGCGGGCAGCGCGGCGGCCCGGCCTCGGCATCCCATTCCAGCGCGCTGATGTCAACGAGCGTCGGGTCGCCCTGGCAGTTGGCGAAACACTTGTTGAGGCGAATGTCACCGTGCACGGGGAGGACATCGCTGCTGCCCGCCTGGACGTGCAGCCCGTCAATGTTCTGGGTGATCACGACCACGCGCGGCAGATGGCGCTCCAGGGCAGCGATTGCCAGATGGCCGGGGTTGGGCTGCGCCTGGGCGATCAGCGTCCGCCGGTATTGGTACCAGTCCCACACCAGCCTGGGGTCGCGGCGGAAGCCGCGCGGCGTCGCCAGGAGCGCCGGGTCGTACTGCGCCCACAGGCCGTCCAGCGCATCGCGGAAGGTGGGGATGCCGCTCTCTTTGGAGACGCCCGCGCCAGTCAGCACGACCAGACAGCAGCTCGCGCGCAGCGCGTCCGCCGCCGCGCGCACCCGTTCGGGCGAGACGCCCCCGGCCTGTCCTGGATTGCTCACCTCACGCCCCCTGGTAAATGGTTGTTGGTTGCTGGTTGCCAGCGATGCATGGCATAGCACATCGCTCAGCGCTTCGATTGTGCCGTTACACGGCTCGTCACGCAAACCGGCAAATGTGAAAATTATCCGAAAACCGGTGGAGAGAGAGCAATACCCGCGATAATCATGCTACACTGAAGGACGGTAGAAGTTCCCCTGGCAGCGCGGCTCGATGGCGGTAGCGCGTCTGTTGTTTGTGTCTGCATGGTGATTGGCGCGCTGGCAAGCCGCGCCCATCTCTCACAACACTGGATACAACACGCCATGCGTGAGACCAACCCGAACACCGATCGACTCATCCTGACGCAAAGCGCTTACGCCACGGATACGCACCTGGCAGTGCGGATGCGTACCCACGAGCTGTACAGCCAGCCCCAGATTGACTTTCCGCGCTGGGTCATGAGCACGATCGGCTGGCCCCGCGATGCCTGGGTGCTGGATGTTGGCGCCGGGCCGGGAGCTTACAGCGGCCTGGTGCACGAGCGCGTCCCGGATGGTCTGTATCTGGCCGGCGATCTGTCGCTGGGCATGGCGCGGCGGGCCAGCGCGGAGGGTGTCCCCGCCCTGAACCTGGATGTGCAGCGTCTGCCCTTCGCCGATGCCACCTTTGACGTGGTGCTGGCCAACCACATGCTGTACCATGTCCCGGATCTCATGCGTGCCCTGGGCGAGTTGAGGCGCGTGCTCAAACCCGCCGGGCTGCTGGTCGCCGCCACCAACAGCGCCGCGACCATGCCCGAACTGGAAACGCTGGCCCGGCGCGCCTGCACGCTGCTGGGCTATCCGCGCCAGGAATTCATCCCTACCCACGAGAAGTTCACGCTGGAGAACGGCCCGATACAGGTCGCCCGTTTCTTCTGCGCCGTCGCCCGCTACGACCTGCCCAGCGCGCTGCACTTCCCCGATGTCGAGCCGGTGATGGACTACCTCAACAGTATGCAGGCCATCCAGGAACCGCAGCTCCCCCCCGGCGTGACCTGGGACGAGTTCATGAGCGTGATGGAAAAGCAGATCGCCCGCCTGATCCGATACTACGGCGAGCTTCAGGTGCAAAAGCTGACCGGCGTGATCATCGCCACGAACGGCGGCGGCTTCGCCAGCGAGTATCTGCACGGCCTGAACGGACACGGGAAATTGGCGCGCGCTGCGGTGAGGGGCTAAGACTCGTTTTCGAGCGGATCGTCGGGGGGCGCGAAGCCATGCCGCCCATAGAGCGGCACGAACATCACCGGAAGCAGCGCCTCAACGCGCCACGCCTCTTCATTGCGGCGCACCCGCTGGAGCATCTGCTGAAAACGGTCGCCGACGGGGATGACCATACGCCCGCCATCGGCAAGCTGCGAGCGCAGCGGGCCGGGGATGGCCGGGGCTGCCGCCGTGACGATGATCGCATCGAAGGGGGCCTGGTCGGGCAGGCCCTGGCTGCCATCGCCAATGTAGACCTCCACGTTGTGATAGCCGAGATCGGTCAGGACGGCGCTCGCCCGCTCGCCTAGCGCCGGGTAACGCTCCAGAGAGTAGACGAAGCGGGCCAGCTCGCACAGCACCGCCGTCTGATAGCCGGAGCCGGTGCCCACCTCCAGCACCACGTCGTCGGGTTTCAGCGCGAGCATCTGCGTCATCAGCGCGACGATGTACGGCTGCGAGATCGTCTGGTCGCTGCCGATGGGCAGCGGGCCATCCTCGTAGGCGCGCGCACGAAGCTGCTGCGGGACAAAGGCGTGGCGCGGCACACGGCGCATTGCTTCCAGCACGCGCGGGTCGGCGATGTCGCGCGCGACAAGCTGCTCGCGCACCATGCGCTCGCGCAGCGTTTCATAGTCCAAAGATGGTGTCATAGCGTCTCAGAGAATCCCCTGCCCCCATGATACATCATTCCCGGCGCGCGCGGGCCTGGATTCCTGAGCGGCAGAGATAGCGCTCCCCTCACCCCCGCTCGGCACTGACGCGGCTGGGGGTGAGGTCAATCAGCGAGTCGCTGTCAGCCTTTGCACGCGCCTCATTTGCCCCACGTCTTGGCTCGCGGGTACACTACAGCACGAATTGGGCGCATCCCTGGGAGCAGAACGATGAGCGTGGCCAACCCCTACGAACCGCACTTCGCCGCCAGCGGCCCGGTCACCTTCGTCGGGCGCGAAGATGTGTTCGCCTTCTTCCGCCAACACCTGGTCGGCGCGCCGCCTTCGCGCGGCCTGGCGCTGATCGGGCGCGCGGGGCTGGGCAAAAGCGCCCTGCTGTACCAGCTCGAGCACCAGATTGATGAGCGCTATCGGCCCTGCATCGTCCCCCTGGGCGCGCTGGACCTGCCCGACGAAAGTCACCTGCTGGCCGCGCTCGCCGAGGCGATTCACGTCACGCTCGAAGACACTGGGGCCAGCACCTACCGCCTGCCCGACTGGCCGGCGCCCGCTGAAGACGGCACCCCGCCCGATCTGCGCGGCTGGTTCAAGGCGGAGTACCTGGCCGTGGCCATGTCGGCCTTGCGCCTGCGCCACCTGCTGCTGATCTTTGACGACGCGCACCTGTTGTTCGAAGCGATCGATCAGGGTCGGCTGCCCGCTGATCTGTTCAGCTACTTCGCCGAGCTGCTGGCCGCCTATGACCGGCTGGCGCTGGTCTTCGCGCTGGACACGACCCACGAGGATCGCGTGCTCAGCACCGAACTGCTCAGCGACCCGTCGCTGCACATCCGGCTGGGCGAGCTGGGCCGCGCCGACGCCGAGCGCCTGGTGCGCGAGCCGGTCGCGGGCGTGGTGGATTATGAAGACGAAGTGGTCGAAGGGATTCTATCTCTGGCCGGCGGGCACCCATTCCTGCTGCACTCCATCTGCCGGCTGCTGTTCCGCCGTTCCGAGGAACGCCATCACGCGGGGCCGATCACTGCCCACGATCTGGCCGCTGTGCACACCGCCGCGCTCGACCAGGCCGACGAGATTTTCGGCCCGCTGTGGCGCAACCTGTCGTCCAATGAGCGCTACACCCTGATCGCCCTGGTTCGCCTGGACGAAGAGACGCCGGGCGAAGCGTTCTCCTTCGACGCGGTGCGCGGCTGGCTGCTGGGCGCGGGCTATGCGCTGAACAAGACGCAGCTTGCCGCCGCGCTGCGCGGGCTTGGCTACAACGGGCTGGCCGTCGTCCAGGCGGACACTTACGCTCTGCCCGCGCGCCTGCTCGCCGAGTGGGTGCGCGCGACTATCGGGCAAGCTCTGGCGCAGGAATCCGCTCGCCCCAGGCTGCGGCTGCGCCGGGTCGCACCGCTCGGCGGGCTGGCCCTGGTGCTGGCCGCGGTCATCGCGCTCGGCGCGGCGGCTCTGAGCGGGCTTTGGGGCGGTGAGGATGCCGAAAACGCCCCCCCAACCGGCGCACCAACGGCTACCCTGGCGCTCAACCTGGAAGCCACGCGCCAGGCGGACTTCGCCACGCAGACCGAGCAGGCCCGGCCCACCGCCACGCCGACGATCACCTACACGCCGTCGCTGACCCTCACCCCGTCCCGGACTCCCACGCCGACCGAGACCAGCACGCCGTCACCGACGCTGACGCTCACGCCGAGCATCACCCCGTCCGCGACGGATACGCCCCACGCCATGCGCACGCCGCGCCCCACGCGCACGCCGATCACCCTGCCGCCGACGCTCACGCCGACGCCGCTGCCAACCAACACGCCGCGCCCATCTGTCGCGCCGACGCTCCACCCCGGCGGGTAGCGGCACCGCGATCAAAGTCCCCCTCTCTGGCTCGGCTGGAGAGGGGGACTGAAGGGATGAGGTCTGTTGAAGCGCGTGGCCGTCACTCCTCGCTCAGCGCCAGCGAGCGGACGAGCGGCACCAGCACCTCTTGCTCCAGTTCCAGCGCGTTATAGCCGGGCGGCGCGACAACGGACACGACCGCCCAATCGTCCGCGCCCAGCGCCAGGGCGTGCACCACCGCCGCGCCCCCTGGCCGGGCGACGACCGCCCGCGCCGCGGGATGGGCGTCTGCGAGCGACTGGATATACTGCTCCGGCACCATAAACAGCCCGCTCAACAGGTCAGCAGCGGTCGTGCCGTCCATAGCGAGAGCGTACTCGCCGGGCGTCACCCGCAGCACGAGCAGCGCCGGGTGCCCCACCCTGCCCGACGGGTGGGCGGCGTCTTCCGCGCTGGCATAGAAGATGGCCCCGGCAACAGGGACATCGGGCGGGTTCAGGGCCGGCGGCATAGTTTCCGTCCAGCCCTCCGGCGCGTCGAAGGTGAGGCCCAGCGCCGCGCTGCGGGTCGAGACCAGCGTCAGCGGCGCGGGAGTGGGCGTCAGGGTGGGCGGGATGACAATCGGCGTGCGCGTGGGCTGCGGCGTGCGCATCGGCGGCGGCGTAGCCGGCGTTGGCTCCGCCCCAGTAACCTCCAGCGAGAGCAGCAGCGGCTCGAAGACCTCCGCCTGGTACGTCGCCAGGTCGTCAGCCGGCGCGCTGCCGGACAGCAGCAGCCAGTCACCTTCCGCCAGCTTCGCCAGGTACAGCACGCCGCGCTTCCCTTCGCGCACACCGGGCAGCAGGACGGGAATCGCCGCCTTGCCCTCGTAGGGCTGGATCGTGCCGCCAGTGCGTCTGGCCAGCGCCCCCGCGGCGGCGACGAGATCGGTCTCGCCCGCCGGGATGCCCCACGTCTCGAAGAAGGTCGCATCGCCGCGATAGAGGAAGATCAGCGCCGACTCATCGCTGAGCTGCAGCGTGTTCAGGTCAGTCTGAACCGGCGCGCTCCACCCTTCCGGCACGTCGAAGACCAGGCCGAGCGGCTGCGCGGCAATCGCCTCGGCGGTCGCCGTGACCGCAGCGACCAGCGCCGTCGCAGTCGCCTCGAAGCCAATGGTAGGCGTGGGCAGCGGTGTCTCGGTGAAGGCGGCGGCGATCTCGGTGGCGCGCAGATCGAGCGCGGTCTGCGTCTGGGTCGCCCCGGCCACGGCCACGTCGGTCGCCTCAACGCTCATCTGCGTCGCCGCCAGCGCAGTGGCCGTAGCGAGCGGGTCAACAGGGGGCCGGGTCGCTGTGGGCACCTCCGCAGTGGACAGAATCGGCGGCACGAGCACCGTCGGGCTGGGCGGCACAGGGGTCGGCGTGTTGCTCGGCGTGGCCGTCGGCGGCACGGGGGTTGGCGTGTTGCTCGGTGTGGCCGTCGGCGGCACGGGGGTTGGCGTGTTGCTCGGCGTGGCCGTCAGCGGCACCGGAGTCGGCGTATCGCTCGGCGTGGCCGTCGGCGGCACCGGAGTCGGCGTATCGCTCGGCGTGGCCGTCGGCGGCACCGGAGTCGGCGTATCGCTCGGCGTGGCCGTCGGCGGCACGGGGGTTGGCGTGAATGTAGCGGTCGGCCAGGCAGTGAGCGTGGCTTCCACCGCCTCGGCCACCGTCGTCGCCGCTTCCGCGTGCGCAGCTTCATCCGCCGCCCGCGTCCCTTCCAGGTCAACCGTCGGCGTCAGGGTGGGCAGAGGTGTGTCGGTGGGCACCAGCGTCGGCACAGGCGTCTCGCTCGGCACCACTGTGTAAGTCGGGTAGGCGGTCGCGCTCGGCAGCGCCTCCAGCGTCGCGTCCACCCCCGCAGCGATGGCCGCCGCCACTTCCGCGCGCGCAGCCTCGTCCGCCGCCCGCGTCCCTTCCAGGTCAACCGTCGGCGTCAGGGTGGGCAGAGGTG
>JAHDWP010000067.1:0-615 GCA_023382715.1 Anaerolineae bacterium | reverse complement strand
AAGTCGGGTAGGCGGTCGCGCTCGGCAGCGCCTCCAGCGTCGCGTCCACCCCCGCGGCAACCTGGGCGGCTACCTGCGTCGCGTCGTGTTTGGCGGTAGCGGTCAGAAATGGCGCAGCGCTCGTCGGAGCGGGCGTATCGGATGGCACAGAAGTGGGAGAAGGTGTGTCGCTGGGAATCGTTGTGGCAGTTGCCGTGGGGGGAAGAGCGGTCGCCGTCGGAACCACCTCGGTGGACGGAACGCGCGTGGGCGGCTCGGTAGGTTGCGCGGCCAGTTCAGTGGCGGGCAAGGTGACAGTCGCCGCCAGCTCGACCGTGCTCACCCGGCCCTGACAGGCCGCCACTCCCAACAGCAGCCCCAGCAGAAGCACAGAGATGATGGCCCGTCGCACCACGTTCGCCTCCTTTGGCAGCCATCGGCCTCCCACGAAGCAGCGCCGACAGCCGTCTCACCCGGAACTCACGCCGGGCCTGAGTATACACTAGGGAGGCCCTCAACCAAAAAATGCGCCGCAGGAGCGCGGCGCGGGATGGGTGGGCCAGGTGGGGGTTAGAGGAAAAAAAACAACAGGCCAGGGCGTTGGCGGCGACCTACTCTCCCAGGGGGCTACCCCCC
>JAHDWP010000066.1 GCA_023382715.1 Anaerolineae bacterium | reverse complement strand
CTGGACTCTAGTTCCCTCTTAGCTCCATGTCCAGTTTTTGGGGTCCACTACATCTTAAGCCCCTCCCTCCTTGCGGGGGAGGGGTTTGGGGTGGGGGGGGACAGCGCGCAACTACCGGCGGGCTTCCGCCAGCCTGTACTAGCCGTACTGCCGTCCAGGGAGCTTACCTTTGCGGTTGTAGACGATGCGGCGCGCCTCCGGGGACATGCGGAAGCGCGCCAGGTAGAAGAATATGCCGCCTGTGGTGCGGCGCGTGCCCTCCGTCGTCATCAGGCCCTCCTGGGCATCCAGCGCCAGCGCCTCCTCAGCCAGCGCCTGGGCAAACTGCCCGCCGCACAGGTAGACGATGGCTTCGATCTGGCGCAGCGGCTTCTCCTCGGTTTCCTCCAATCTGGCGACGATCTCCTCGGCGGTTTTGCGCTGGCGCGGCGTCAGGTCCTTGTCCAGGTCAGGCACCAGGTAGCTCACGGTCAGCCGCCTGCCGTGCAGCTCGACGCCGTTCAGCGCGTTCAGGGCGCGTGTCGCCTGCTTCTCCGACGCCATCTCCACGACGGCCCCAAGCTCACCGCTGCGGTACGCCACCGGAGTCCCCAGCGCCACAACCTCACCGTGCTCGGCAAAAAGGGCGCGCAATTCCTCTGCTGTAACCTGTTCATCCAGATTGGCTGCAAATAACGCTGTTGCCATAAAGCACTCCCGCCTGTGTCCTCTTTAGTCCTGCGCATCCCGCCCCAAAGGCCACCGCCGCGCGGCAATAGCTTTGCCCTCCGCGAGCGCATCTTCCAGCGACTCGCCTCTAATCTGTTCAAGCTGCTGCTGCACCTGCTCCAGCGGGCCGCGCACCGTCTCGCCCACGCGGCGGCGGATGAGCAGCCCGCGCTGCACGACCGCCTGGCGCGTCTCGGCCCCGCTGCGCGGCGATAGCCAGGCGACCAGCGGCGCGCTGACCACAAATCCGACGATCAGGCCGGCGACGAACTCCACCGCCCCAACGCCCTGCTGTTCGCTCGCCATGCTCGCCTCCTCACGCTGTCTTCTTGCCGGAGCCGGCGCGCGTCTTACGCACGCTGCGCCGCAGCCCCAGCACTTCGCGCAGCACGCCGCCAATGCCGGCCAGCAGCGCCCCGGCCTTGATCACCGGCTCGACCACATTCTGGCTCATGAACTCAGCGGTGCCGCGCACGGTCGTCACCGTCTCGCTGGTGTTGTCCACAATCGGCTGAATCTCGCTCTGCAGCAGATTGACCAGCGCCGCAAGCTGGATGATGAGCACGATCAGGGCGACGCCCATCAACATGCCCTCCATCGCCAGCACGATGATGAAGATGTCGCGGATGATGCCCACCCAGTTGGCCGCGTCGTCGGGGTCGGCCAGGATCGCCACCAGCAGCGCGCCCACCAGCCCGATCACGAACACGGCCACCACCGCCACCACGCCCACCAGCGGCCAGAAGGCCCACGAGCGCCCCTTGTCGCCCTTTGCAGCGGCGTCACCCGCTGCATCTTGCGGCGCGGCAAGCTGTTCCGGTTTGTTTGCTTGTTGCGGCATGGTCGCCTACTCCCCTCAATGGCAGGCTGGTGATCGAGCGAATGGAGATCGCCGTCAGCGCGCTCGCGCCCCGCGCGCGGGCTGGCGAGTGAGAAGGCGCGCGGTGACCAGCGCCAGCCAGGCCCCCACCGTCGCCGGCAGCATGTGCAGCGGGCCGATGTCCAGCAGCGCGATCCCCAGAATCTCGCCGGCAGCGTGCCCCAGCGCAAAGCCGAGCCACGACGCCAGCAGAAACAGCGCCAGCCGTCGCGCGTCGCCGCCGCTGACCAGGTGATAAGCAGCTCCGTAGAGCGTGGCGACGATGACGCTGAATACAAACGACGGACTCGGCATGTTCTCCTCGACGGGCCAGTTCGGGCGGCCATCGCCCATCTACTGGCCCCAGGCACCAACGCGCCTAAGTGTAGCACAGAGTGCCCGAACTCACGAGAAGGCGGCGCCCCCTGGGGCGCGCGCAAAACCTGCCAGGCAGGGGCGCTGCTCTGTGCGCCCTCGTCGGAGCGACAGCGACACGCCCCGACGAGAAGGCAGCCGTGCCAGAAGTAGGTCTGCGGCCACCAGATTCTTGGCGCGCGCCCCACTTTCAGTCCGGCGCATAGTACGCTAGAATGAGTGCGCGGGCCGGGAGAAGGCAATAGCTACGCCCCCCGCAAGCGCATGGACCAGATTGTGAACGGAGCTAGAACGGACGGGCAACCGTGACGTTGATTGACCAGCGCATCCTGATTGACGCGCCCCCGCAAATCATCTGGGAGTTCATCTCCGACCCTTACAAGCTCGCCGAGTGGCACGCCGGCTATACAAGCGTCTCGGTGCTCACCACCCAGCAGACCGGGCAGGGCACTCGCCGGCGCTGCGCTGTGACCGGCGGCGGCAAGGATGTCATCGAGCAGATCACGGCCTGGGTAGAGGGCCTGGGTTATGAATACGAGCTGATCGAGGGCGGGCCATACCGGGCCATGCGCGGGCGCATTCGCCTGCAGCCGGGGCCGGACGGCACCAGCGTGCAGTGGACGGTTGAGTACCAGCCCAGAGGGCCGCTCGGCCTCCTGCGCGACCAAATGAGCGGGCGCAAGCAGTTCGCGGCGATGATGGCCGCCAGCCTGCGCGAGCTGCGCCAGCAGGTGAACGCGCTCGGCCTGCGCATGGACGACGTCTACCGTGCCCGGCTGGGCATCCAGGGACGGCTGAACGCTGCCGAGCGCGCCCAGTATCAGCGCCGCCACCCTGTCCCCGCCGAGACTGACCTCCAGCCCGCCGCCACTCCAGAGGGCGCGCCGCCCGCCGGGGCGGAGGCAGCAGCAGGCGCACCCGCGACTCCTGGCGAGGAAAGTGCTGCCGGGGCAGCGCCCGCAATCAGCTTCGACGCAGATACCGAGCCGAAGCCGCCCGTTGGCCTGCGCGAAGCCATCGCCGCCCAGCAGGAAAACGCGATCCCGGCGCCCACGCCGCCGCCGGAAACTGAGGAAGAAGCCCCGCTGCCGCCCGTTGCGGCGGCTCCTGAGGAAGTGCCGCTGCCGCCAACCATCGCCCCGCCGCCGCTGATCGCCTCACTGGAGCCGCAGCCGCCCGCCAGCGCGCCGCCCGAAGAGCCGGAGCCGGACTACCGGCGAGTGACGCCGCCACGCGGCATCCCGGCAGTGCTGCCGCCCGCCGAGAGCGCCTCGCCGTCGTTCGCGCGGCCAGCTCCGCAAGACGCCGAGAACATCCCCCCGCGCCCTGCGCCGCCGCGCGAAGTGCCGGGCGCGCCAGCGTCCGCCGCCGGGGAACAGGCCGAACAAGGGGGCACCCTGCCGCCGCCAACGCCCAAGACCGACACCGGCGAGGTGAGCATCTGGGAAGTTTTCGGCCTGCGCCGCCCCAGCGAGCAGGACGAAGACGCCCTGCAAGGGCTGATCCAGTCGGTGGAGGCGCGCAAAGCGGCAGAGCAGCGCCGCGAGACGCTGCGACGCGGCCTCAAGTCCCCGCTGCGCGCCCGGCTGCACGCCAGTGCCAGCGGGCTGCGCGCGCGGCTGGCTCTGCTGCGCGCTCGCGTGCGGGCGCACGCCCTGCGGCCAGACCGCTGACGGGCTGCGCGCACAAACAAAAACGGCGCTTTTCGCGCCGTTACCTGGGGTGGCTGGTGGGATTTGAACCCACGACCTTCTGATCCACAGTCAGACGTGCTAACCACTGCACCACAGCCACCATGATGAGGGGCATTGTAGCACACCTGGATAGGGTCTGCCAGGGCGAGTTTGGCCAACCGGACGGGGAGACTTGACGTGACGACTCTCCCCGCTAAAGCGGGGAGCTTCCCAGAGCACGCGCGCCGCAACGGGCCACGTTACGCTCTGGCGGCCCCGTCCGGGCCGAGTAGCCGTTTCTCTCTTAGGTGCGGTTCAGATGTTACGCAGCGGCCTGCCCGCTGCAACCCTGTACCTGAAGTGGTCAAAGAGCCGCATGGGGCGCGTGCTGAGGCTATGCTCCTGCTGTCACGCTCTCGCCCAACCGTATACGGGAAGCATACCGCACATTCGTTCGCTACACCGTGTCCGAAAGGAGGCAAGCGCCATTCCCCACCGGGTTGAAACCCGGTGTCCCCTGGCGCAATTTCTATGGACAGAGACGCGCAGCCCGCCGCCCGCATCGTGTTCATGGGCACGCCAGATTTCGCCGTGTCCTCGCTGCGCGCCCTGCTTGGCGCGCCTCAATTCGAGGTCGCCGGCGTCGTCACTCAGCCCGATCGCCCCGCCGGGCGCGGCCAGCGCGTGCAGATTTCGCCGGTCAAGCAGGTGGCCCTCGACGCCGACCTGCCCGTCATCCAGCCGCTCAAAGCGCACGAGCCGGCCGCTCTCGATCAGCTTCGTGCCTGGGAGCCGGACTTCCTGATAGTCGTCGCCTTCGGGCAGATTCTGCGCCAGCCGGTGCTCGACGTGCCGCGCATCGCCCCGATCAACGTCCACGCCTCGCTACTGCCGCGCTGGCGGGGCGCCGCCCCCATTCAGGCGGCCATCCGCGCCGGCGACCGCTGCACCGGCATCACCACCATGATCATGGACGCCGGCCTGGACAGCGGCCCCATCCTGCTGCAGGACTCAATCCCGCTTGATCCGGCGGAGACGGGCCAGACGCTGCACAACAAGCTGGCTCCCCTGGGTGCGCAACTGCTGGTGCACACCCTTGAATGGCTGCTCAGCGGCAGCATCGCCCCGCACCCCCAGCCGGACAACCCGGCCCTGATCACTCACGCCCCCCAGCTTCGCCGCGAAGACGGGGCGCTGGACTGGACAACTTCTGCCATCGCCATTGACCGCCACGTGCGCGCCTTCACGCCCTGGCCAGGCACCTTCACCACCTGGAACGGTCGCCGCCTCAAGGTGCTGGCTGGCTTCCCCTCAACGGCCCCTCTCGGCTTCGCGCCGGGCCTGGTCGCCCGCACGGAAGGCACCTCTCTGGAAGGGCTTGGCCCGCTGGCCGTCGGCACGGGCGGCGGCGTGTATCTGCCGCTGCGCCTGCAGCTCGAAGGCCGCCAGGCGCTCAGCGCGGATGCCTTCTGCAACGGCGCGCCGGATTTCGTGGGAAGCACGCTGGGCTGAGGACAACTCCTGGCGAGGGTAGAAGGAATAAGGGGGCGTAGCCGTACCACGTCCAGCGCGCAGGGGCGCTGCTCTGTGTCACCCGCTGTAGGGTTATACCAAGCTAGAGGCTGTTATGAACTTTGGCAGGCGGGCAGCTCCTGTGCTTGCCCCCCATCCTCGGTCCTTCCCCCGCACGGGGGGAAGGAAGAAGCCCGCCCTGGCCCCTTCCCTCCGCTTGCGTGGGGGAAGGGATCGGGGGATGGGGGGATGTCCACCCGGCAGAAGTGCATAACACACTCTAGCGCAGGAAGCGGGCGGATTTACCTCACCCCTCATTCCCCTCTCCACACGCGGAGAGGGGACAGCGAGGCCCGCAGGGGCATATGGCCATACGCCCCTGCGGAGTCATTGCGCCAAAGACACCAGCCTTGCCGGGGAATCTCACCATCGCTCCCAGCGCACCACCTCGTCCAGCGAGCGCCGCCCACCCGCGCGCGGCGGGCGCGCACGCGGGTCGTCGTCGGGGTGCGGATAGCCGAACGAGATCAGCCAGGGCACGTCCATGCCCGCCGGGATGCCCAGCGCCCGCCGCGCGACGTCCGGCTCGTAGAGGGTGCCCATGCACGAGCCGATGCCCAATTCCCACGCAGCCAGGATCATGTTCTGACTGGCCCGCCCCAGGTCGAACGGCGTGGTCAGCGTCGGCGGCGTCTTCAGGTCGTCCACCACCAGCACGACAGCGAACGCCGCGCCCGCCGCGTGCCCGCACCAGGGGCCGCACGCCGCCAGCGCGCGCAGCGTCTCGCGCGCCGAGACTGCGACGAACGTCCAGGGCTGTCGGTTCTTGGCCGAGCCGGACAGCCGCCCTGCGTTGAGAATGCGCGCCATGTCCTCCGCCGCGATGGGGCGCTCAGCGAACTGGCGCACGGCGCGATTGGTTCTGATCGCGTCACCCACCTGCATCGGCCACCTCCTTCGCCTGAGCCGGGGATGCGGCGGTCGCAGACGGCTGGCGCAGGCGCTCGATCTCCTGCCGGAAGATGCGCCGCAGCGTGGCAACGCCCGTCGCGTAGGTCGGCTCTGCGCCCAGGTAGCTCAGGCTGCCTTCGCCGAGCGTGCGCCCCTTGCTGCGCGGCGTGTCGCTGGCGTAGTGCAGAAAGCCGAGATCGAACGGCGCGATGTACAGGTTGACGATCTCGTCCACCGGGTGGCGCTGAGCGCGCACCATCTCGTAGACCGCCGACAGGTACGGCCCGGACTCCATCTCCACAATCGTGTAGCCCTCGCGGTAAAACACGTCCATATACTGCACGTTCTGCAGAAACGTCCCGCGCACGCTGATCACTTTCTGGTTGTCGAGCACGCTGCTCAGCGTCAGATAGGGGATGACATCGGACGCGCTGAAGCAGTTGCCGAAGAGGTACGAGTTCTGGCTGTGCTCGTCGTAGACGACATTGGCGATCATCACGTCACCCACCCGCGCGTTGAGCGTCGCTGCCTTGCCGATCACGTAGATGCCCTGCATCCGCGTCACGTACTGGCTGATCTTGGCCAGCACGTGGTAGGCGGCCATGCCCAGCGGGTAGTCAATGTTGACGATCAGCGCGTCGCTGCTGCGCAGCAGGGCCATCTCGTCCGCGCCAGCGGGGACGATGCGCGAGTCCATGCGCGCCGGGTCGAGCTTGTTTAGCTCGATGACCTGCGCTTCGATGTCGAACCCGTGCAGGCTGGGCACGCGCGCGATGCCCGCTTCCTCCTCAGCCCGGCGGCGGCGCGCGTCCACCTCGGGCAGGCTGGTGTAGCGCCGCAGCGCGTAATACAGGAAGTTGTTCTTGTTGTTCAGTTCGTCGCGCACGCGCACATAGTCGTATTCGGCAGTCAGGCCAGGGTCGCCCGCCTTCTCCACGAACTCGAAGATGCGCTCCTCCTCGCCAAGCGCGAAGCCGCTCAGCAGGTTGGGCACGGCATGCACGTTGCTGGAGATGAAGTAGACCGGGCGATCCTGCAGCGTGACGCGCTCGACACGCTGGCGCACGTTGAACCACCAGTCGGATGTGGCGCGCTGGTAGTTGATGTAGGTGCCCGCCAGCAGTTGCACCGCCAGCCGCTTGGGGCTGCGCGCGATCTTCTTGAGCGTGGTGATGGTATCTTTGCCCCAGGCATCCTGCAGGCGGCTGAGATCATCCGCCGTCATGCCCAGCGCGCGGGCCAGCTCCGCCGTGCGGCTCAGCGAGGAATCGGCGCTGAAGGCGGCCAGGCTCGCCTGGGTGGCCACTGATTGCAGCAGGTCGTGCAGCTTGTTCCACTCGATCTGGTAGGCGACCAGGATCGGGATCAGGTCGTCAATGTCCGAGCCGCTGGCGATATAGGCGGCCAGCGTCCGCTCCCCGTCGAAGGCCATGCGCCGGCGGCGCGCCGGCGCGGTGACGCGCTCCCACTCGTCCACCTGGGTGAAGCCGTGATCGTGGAAGACACGATCTGTCTGACCCATCACCACCAGCTCGATATCGGCCATGCACGGCGGCAGGCGCATAGCCGCGTAGAACAGGGCCGCCCCGTCGGGCATCGGCTCGCGCGCCCGCGCGTGCAGCGACGAGTTTACTGCCAGGTGCGTCTCCACCAGCGCGTCCAGGTGCACGGCGCGGCTGGAACGCAGCAGCGAGTAGTAGGTGCGGATGTAGAGCGCGATCTCTTCGCTTCCGGTTGTGGGCACTGAGCGATCCATGGGTGCTCCAGTTCTCCTTTTCTCGCGGGCCTCCGCGAGTGCCGACCCCCTGCCCGATGCGATCCTACACCGGAACCAGGCCCAGCGCGACAGCCACCAGCAGGCAGACGGTGAGCGCCGCGACAACGGCCAGCGCCCAGACCAGCCGCTCGCGCCAGCGCGAGTCGCGACGGCGCGGCGGGCGACGCAACGGGCGGCGCTCCGGCGCTTCGGCGGCCAGCAGCTCCGCCGGAGAAGGCAGCCTCGCCAGAAGCTCAGCCAACGTCCCCTCGTACTCCGCCGAGAAGTCGAGCACCGTCGCCCGGCCCAGGTAGCGCGGCAGGTCGCCGGGCGAGCGCCGCAGCACGAAGGTCGGCGTGCGCCGTCGCCCGGCCAGCACCCCCTCGTGGCGCATCCCCACGCGCCGCCCGCGCGCCGGGTCGAGGATCATCAGCACGGCCCCCGCGGCGCGGATGGCGTGGCGCGTCTCGGCGGCCCAGGCCATCGTCCCCAGCGCCGCCACCGCGTCCACGAAGACGACATAGCCCGCCGCCTGGAGGTCATCAACCAGGCGGTGGGCGAAGGCGTACTCGTGATCGGGATAGCTGACGTACAGATGTTGCATCCCGCGTCAGGAATGGGCGAACTTCTCGACGAAATGGTCAGGGTTGAGCCGCTCGCCGGTCGCGTGCTCTAGCCCGTCATTCCAGGGTATGGTGTTGCCGATGGCGAAGATGCGCTCGCGGAAAAACTCGCCCGCCGCCCGCCGCCCGGCGATGCCGCCGGCGTGTTTGCGCAGCCAGTCTTCCCATTGCAGGGACATCATGCGCCCCAGCAGGTAGTTCTGGTAGTAGGCCGGAGCCAGCGCGATGTGGTACTTCGTCGCCCAGTCGGGCAGCTTCTCGCGTCCCTCTGGCTTGTTGAGCAGTTGGTAGCGCTGCACCAGCTCCCACCACAGCGCGTCCAGATCGCGCGACGGGTTTTCGTAGAGCGCGCGCTCGAAGTTGACCACGACCAGCACCCAGCGGGCGAAGATCAGCTCCTGCAGACGCAGACGCCGGTAGCCTGCCGCCCCCGCTCGCGCTGCTTCTGCCCCGTCCGCACCCAGCACGCGCTCGTGCCACTCCGGGTCGAGCGTCTCCGCGCCCATCAGCATGG
>JAHDWP010000065.1 GCA_023382715.1 Anaerolineae bacterium | reverse complement strand
TTCTGGACTCTAGTTCCCTCTTAGCTCCATGTCCAGTTTTTGGGGTCCACTACACTGCGCCTTGCTCCCCTTCTCCCCTTGGAGGGAGAAGGGGCTGGGGGATGAGGGGGAGCTGACCAGACACCCTATTAAGATGCTATAATGGAAATAGACCCGCTTGTTGCGCGGCGTGGCGCATCAAGTCATCCCGTTGTCTGCACGTGAACCAGGAGGAGGGATGCGCGATGATGACCAGCTCGCGAGACTCCGCTGCCCCTGCGGGATATGTCCGAGTGTGTGCTGTCGAGCAGATTCCCCCGCGCGGGCGCAAGACCGTCTACGTGGACGACACCAGGGTGCTGATCGTGGCTTGCGGCGATGATCTGTACGCCATCGAGGATCGCTGCCCGCAGACAGGCCGTTCGCTCGCGCATGGCACGGTGCTCGACTGCGTGCTCACCACGCCGACCGGCGGCGCGCGCTACGATCTGCGCACCGGGCGCTACCTGGGCGGCGGGCTGCTGCCCTTGCGGTCGCACTGGCTGACCGTCTTCCCGCTACGGGTGATTGAAGGCGGTGTGTACATCCGGCTGCCTGGCTGAGGGCGGCCAGCGTCCCCTGTTGATAACCTGTCAACAGGCTGTGGATAAGCCATTCGCTGGCGGCGCGGCGTCCCCGCGCCGCCTGATTCTCGGACGGGCGAGGCTCACAGCAGCCGGTACGATTGTTCGTGCCGGTAATACACGGCGACCGGCGCTCCAAGCGGCGGCATCGGGCGGTCGCGCAGATCGTTGCGAATCTGCCGCGCCTGCCCGGTGAGGGTCTGCCCGTGCGGGGTGACGAAGCGGAAACGCACCTTGACCTTGAAATCGCCGTCGTCATCCAGCACGCCCTCGCAGGCGACCACCTGCCCGGTGAGCACCGCCGGGGGCACGATGCGCAGCGCGCGCCGCCGACGCAGCACTGCCGAGAGCAGCATCAGCAACGCCGCCAGCGTCAGCCCGGCCACCACTGCCGTCAGGTAGTTGCGGAAGCGATCTTCCGGGCTGTTCGCCTCCAGCCGCGCTTCGGCGGGGTCGTCGGGCAAGGCCCTCACGGAGACGGCTGCGCCGTCTGCCAGCGCCTCGTAAGCGGACTCGGTGACGCGCTGCTCGCCAGCATAGGACTGCCCGCCCACCGTGTAGTCGTAGCGCACGAAATAGCTATCCGCACGCTGCTGACGCTCGGTGACGGTCCCGGCGACGGTGACGCCATCCCATTCAAACTGGAACCAGCGCACCCACTCCGGCACCAGCACGCCCCACAGCACCGCCATCAGCAGCAGGAGCAGCGCCCCCAGCCGAAATGTCCAGCGGGCGGTTTTCTTGCGCCTGGCGCGGCGGGCGCGCTCCTGCTCGACCAGCGGGACATTGGACGGATTGAGCAGGAACGGCTGGCGCCAGGCCCTGCTTTCGCGCCGTGAAGATCGGCGCACAACCGGCGGCGGCGCGGCAGAGGGCGGCGCGGCAGGGGGTGGCACCAGCTCAGCTAGCGTTGGCTCTGGAGCCAGCTCGAAGGGCGGCGCTTCTTCGCGCGGCGCGGGGGCCGGCACCGACGGATCCGCCGGCCAGATGGCGCGCCAGGCAAGCTGGCGCACCGCCGGGTCGGGGTCCTTCTTGTACATGTGCTCGAACACCGCCTGCACGCGCGGATCGCTGCGCATGGAGCTTAAGAACCGAATGGCCCGCTTGCGGTCTTCTGGATCAGGGCTGCGCAGGAGCCGCAAGCTGCGCAACACTTCTTTGGAGGGAGAGTAGTCTGTTTCTGTCATAATAACCCGTCACTTCTTGTCAGCATTCGAACGCCGATTCGGAGATTACCTGAGATTCGGCCCACAGCCGGCTGAATTCTTCCAGATAGGCGCGCGCGATAGCCGGGCTGTGGATGATCAGCATGTTCTCGTCGTTCTCATTGGACGCCCGTTTGGAAAAATTGAACGAGCCCATGGCGACTATCGAGTCGTCGAAGATGAAGACTTTGTGATGCATCACGTAAGGATTGCCGTCCTGGCGCACGTCCAGCCCGGCGCACAGCAGCGGCTTGATCTGGCTGCGGCTGCTCGCCTCGATAATCCCGCGCACGTCGAGCGCTCCCGCCAGAGCGCGGTCGCGCAGCAGCATCATGACGCTGCGCTGTTCGCCGCCCTCAGTCCACTCCAGGCTCTCGGTGAACGAGAAGGCCATGAAGCGCACCGTCCGCGCCTCGTTGATTAGCCCGGCCAGGCGCGCGGCCACGTCGCCCTCGGACTCGAAGTACGTCTCAATGCGCGTGTCGCTGACCGTCACGATCCGGTTGGGAACTCCCTTCGGCGACGACTTGCCGAATTGTTCGGCGAACAGCTCTTCAAACTCATCGGCGTAATTCTGCGCCAGGCGGCTGGAGCGGATGAGCATGGCGTTGTTGTTGTTGCGGTAAAAACCGTTGGGCTTGAGGTTGGTCGAGCCGGTCCAGACGTACAGGCCGTCAATGACCACGAACTTGTTGTGCATATAGCCGCGCCGCGCCCCATCCGAGACGACGGGAATGCCAGCCAGCTCAAGCTGGTCGAAGGTGGCGTCGGGGCTTTCCAGGCCGTACTCGCCATCCGTCACCACGCGCACCCGCACGCCCCGCTCCGCAGCGCGGATCAGCGCGTCGGTGATCGGCTGCGACTCCAGTTCGTAGACAGCCAGGTCCACTGTCTGCTGTGCGCCGTCGAGGGCGGTCACCAGCGCCGCTTCCACCGGCGAATTGGCGTAATCTGCTTTGCTCTGCGAGGCGTCCGGCGACGAGAAGTAAAGCTGGAACCAGCCGCCGTCGTACCCGCCGGGGATGCGCGCCAGGGTTTCCGCCGAAACCTCACCCGGCTCAACAACTTCGGCAACGGGTGGCTGCTCCTTCGTGTCCGGCTCGGTGTTGAGCACATCAATGCCCAGCACGTACTGGGCGAACAGCACGATGGCGATCAGGATGAGGCCCGTAGTCCCGCTCAGCGTGACGCGCCGGGACTTGGAACGGGTGGGTGGGCGGCGCCGGCGCCGGCTGCTGTTACGATCCATGCGTCTCTCCTGATGGTGTTGGCAGGTCGGGTTCCTCAGGTACAGCCGAAGCGCGTCCGGGCAACAGCGGCGCCGGCGGCACGGGAGGTCGCCCAGGCAGCGAAGGTGCGGAGACCACAGACTCGCCGCCGGAGTCCGAGGGTGCGGGTTCGCCCGGCGCGCTGTCGGACGGCGCGGAAGGGGTCAGGTGGGCGATCAGTTCGGCGAGCAGCTCAGCGTTGGAGCGGGCGCTGTGCCCGTCCAGCCAAGCCGCGATCTCCTCGTCGCTGAAGGTGGGAGCCTCCTCGCCGTACAGCTCGCGGCTGAGCTGGTTGACCATCTGGAACGTGCGCGTCAGCCAGGCGGCGTCCTTCTTGAAACGGTAGGTCACCAGCCAGTTGAGGCGCGTCATCAGGCGCGCCAGCCCGTACCCCTGGTCCGCGATCTGCTCTTCGTCGCTGGCGAGCTGATCGGTCTGCGCCAGCCGCGCGGCAAGCTGCCGGGCGCGCGCCAGCCCCCACTCGACGAAAGGGATCGCCTCGTCGTCGCGCAGGCCGTCGCGCACCTTTTCGGTGGAGACAATGGTATCCTGCATCAGCCGGGCTGCGCGCTCAATCTCGTCGGGGGTCAGCGGTGTCATGTGCTCTCAACTCCAGGCTTCATACACAAGTAAGCCTCATTCTAGCGAGAGAGTGGAGAATGGTCAATCGCCACAAGCTCAGGCGAATCGCTCTCTTGTTCCAGCATTGCGCGCAGCGTCGCTGCGTCCATGTTGCCGCCGCTCAGGATCACGCCCACGCGCCCGCCGGCGCGCACCGCTCCGCTGAGCAGCGCGGCCACGCCCAAAGCCCCAGACGGCTCGACGACAGTCTTGACACGCAACAACAGGAAGCGCACCGCCGCGACGATGGCCGCCTCGCTGACCGTGCGCATATCGTCCACGTAGGCGCACACCAGCGGGAAGGTCAGCGCGCCCAGCGAGGGCGTGCGCGTCCCATCGGCAATGGTTGGCGGGTTGTGGACGGTGTGCAGCACGCCCGTGCGGAAGGAGCGCGTCGCGTCGTCGGCCACTTCCGGCTCGATGCCGATCACCTGGCAGGCGGGCTGCACCCCTTTGGCTGCAATCGCCGACCCGCTGAGCAGCCCGCCCCCGCCGCACGGCACCAGCAGCGCGTCCAGCTTGCCGACCTGCTCGAACAGCTCCAGCGCCGCCGTGCCCTGCCCGGCGATGATCTGCGGGTGATCGTAGGGCGGCACGAGGGTGTAGCCGTGCTCGGCAGCCAGCATCTCAGCAATGGCCCGGCGGTCAGCGCTCTCCGGGTCGTAGGGGATCACCCGCGCGCCATACCCCTCGGTGGCAGCGCGCTTGGTGGCCGGCGCGTTGGCGGGCATGACCACGTGCGCTGTCGCGCCAAGCAGGCGACTGGCCAGCGCGACCGCCTGAGCGTGGTTGCCCGACGAATAGGTGATCACGCCGCGCGCGCGCTCCGCGTCCGAAAGCTGGCTGATGGCGTTGTACGCGCCCCGGAACTTGAACGCGCCGACGCGCTGCAGATTCTCGCACTTGAGGAAGACTTCAGCGCCGGCGCGCGCATTGAGTGTGCGCGAAGTCAGCACCGGCGTCACGTGGGCCTGGCCGTGCAGGCGGCGGGCCGCCGCTGTCAGTTGGGCGAACAACGAGGCGTGATCATGTGCCATGCGCGCTGCCCCCTCTCACGACGGCTGGCACTTTCGCTCCCAATTATAGGCGAGCATGGCGCGTTGAACGAATCATGGGGCTGGATCTGCAACCACGCACACTACCCTGTAGCAGAGCAAAGCCCCTCCCCCTGGCTCTGCCGGGGAGGGGGGAAGCACCGCGTCCGCGATCAAAGTCCCCCTCTCTAGCTTGGCTGGAGAAGGGGATTGAGGGGGTGAGGCCTCTCGCCTCCCATGCGCACCAACTGAAGGCTTCTGGGCGCGCGGTACGGGCACGGGCGGTGCCCAGAGAGGGTTAGCCCACGGGCACCAGCACCACGGTCACCGAGTTGGGGTGCCCTTGCGTGAGCACGGGATAGTGCTGGTTGGTGGTGAACAGCAGCGTGTCACCCGACCAAATTTGCGCGTGTACCGCGTAGCTGTTGCCGTCTTCGATCGCAGCCGGATCGTAGGGCAGTTCGAACGTGAAGGGCACGTTCGCCCCCCCCGTCGGACGGGTCTCGGTCGCCAGCACTTCCGCAGGGGCGTCGGCCCGCGAGACATCCTGAAGCTGCACAGTGACCTCGGCATCGGGCGGCAGGGCGATCCGCACGAGATAGGTCACCTCAACCGTGACGACGGGCTTCACCGTGAAGACGAGTTGTTCCCCGTCGCCGTAGGTGATGGTAAGCTGTTCGTCGGCCAGCTCAAAGTGAGTGGCGGCAGCCAGCGCGCCGAGAAACGCCAGTTCCTGGGCAGCAATGTCCTCGTCCGGGCAGGCGCGCAGCGTGTTGATCAGCTCGCTGAAGGAGATGGCGCTGCCTTCGACCAGGTAGCTTCCCCCGTAGAGGTTGCAGCCAGTTGAACCCCCTACCCGGCCATCTTCGGCGAACTCAAGCGTGATCGGCTCGTCTCCTATCACGTCGTTCCCGCCATAGGACAGCAGTTGCCATTTGGTGCCGCTGAGCGACGCCAGAGGCGCGAAGACCAGGCGCTCGCCGCTGCCGTAAGCGATGACCAACTGCTCGTCAGAGACCTTGTAGCCGGTCGCGGCGCCAAGCGCCGCGAGATAGGTCGCTTCCAGCCCCATGACGTCTTCAGCACAGGCTTTCATCGTGCTGGCCGCCTGGCTGAAGCTGATGCTGCTGCCTGCCAGGGTGTAGGTCGTGATGTAGGAGTTACAGCCGCTCGAACCGAAGGCGCGTCCATCGCCGCCGAAGAGGAGCGTGACCGTGCTATCAAGCACCGGCGAGTCGTTGACAGAGATCAACTGCCACTCCGTACCTGCCAGGTCGTCCCCATTACGAGCGCCTGTCACCGGAATGAGCGCGAAAGTCAGGGCCGCCAGGACGGCCACGGACAGGGTGATGCGTTTCATGATGTCCCCTCTTTAGAGTTGTTGTAGACAGTCCGCACTGTCTGTTGTGGGTTTCACCGGATATTCGCTCCATCCCGCCTCGGCTCTCTGCTGGAGGGGGGCCGGGGATGGGAGCCAGGGCAGCGCCGGAAGGCGCATGGCCTGTCTTGAAGACGACGTCCAGCGCGATTTTGTTCCCACTACTGAAGCGCGGTTCAACAAGTCACCACGCTGAGAATATAGCACACTGAATGTAGGGGTGAGTCCTATTGGAGACAATATCTACTCAATCCCCGGCAGGCTGGGCGCCAGCAGCGCAGCCATCACCGGGTCAGCCCAGGGGTCGCACTCGGCGGGGACGACGCGCGACGCGACCTCCGCCACCGGCGCGGACGGGTTGAGCGCGTTCCAGGCCAGGCGCGAAAGCTCGCCGATGATCGGCGCGGATAGCTCGAACTCCAGCCAGTCGCGTCCATAGAGCGCCACCACGAGCAGATAGGCGCTCTCCGGCCCGATAACCAGCCCGGCATCGCCGTGCGTGTCGCCGATCCAGCCGTGCTTGTGCAGCACGCGCGCGCCGGGCGGCACACCCGCCTCCAGAAAAACGCCGACAGCGTTGGCATCCAGGGCAGTGAGCATCTGCCGGCACTCCTGGACGGTGAAGGAGTCCGGGAAGCGTTCCAGCAGCAGCCCGCCCTCGCCCTGCGCGCACTGGTAGATGCTCGCCAGCAGCCAGCCGAGGTCGGCGGGCACGATCTGGTTGGTGGGATCGGGGAGAGTCCGCACCTGGTCGGCGCCGGTGGTGATCGTCCCCGCCTCGATCGCCGGCTCGCCCTCGCGGATGGTATAGGGGCGCAGGATAAACGTCCCGCTCAGCCCCAACTGCTGCATGGTTGCCGTGACACGCCGCGCGCCGCGCAGCGCGTCGCCGCCGCCGATCTGCGCGAGCAGCGCATTGGTGGTCAGGTTCTCGCTGCACATCATCGTGTCGGCGACCAGAAAGGCGTCGTCGCGGCTCAGCGGCCCGTCGTGGGACTGAAAATACGTCACCAGGACAGGAATCTTGGTCAGGCTCATGCCGCTGAAGGCCACGCCGCCGTTGAGGGTGAAGGTGTCGCCCGTGCGCAGATCGAGCAGAAAGACAGAGGCGATCCGGTCGCCGGTGGGGGCGAAGCCCTGCGCCAGCAGGTACTCATGCATGGCCATCCCCAGCGTATTCGCCAGGCGGCCCGCCGCGACCGGCGCGCCGTCCCAGGGCGCGCCTCCCACGACGACCGTCTGCGGCGTGGGCGTCAGCGTCGGGTAGCTGAACACCTCGGCCTCGGTGACCGGCACCTGGCTCAGATCGCCGCTGATCTCCACGATGTCGTGGTAGACCCACCCGCTGCCCGTCGGCGACTCCGGCAGGGCGACACGCAGCCAGGGCACCAGGGCGTGCCGCTCGATAACGCGCAGACTGGCGCCCGCTGGCACGCGCACGATGACCGGGTACTGGAGATCGGGGCCGAAGCGCAGGTTGGCCTCGCCGCGCGTCGTGGCCAGCGGCCCGCTGAGCGTGGGTGTAGGGGTCGGCGTGCTGGAGGGCAGCGCATCGCCAGCGGGCGCGCCCGGCGCAGGCGTGGGCGTGGCCAGCGGCGCATCCAGCGGCGGGAACGCGCTCACCGTTGGCACGTCGGCCAGCCGGCCCGTCACCGTCACCAGGTCGGCGAAAACCCACGCCTCAGCTATGCCCGGCACATCCAGGCGCAGCCAGGGCACATAGACATGGTGCGCCAGCACGCGATAGCGCACCCCGCTGGCGATGGCCCCCACCTGCGCATACTCCACGCCCGGCCCGGCGCGCAGATTGGCCTGGCCAACCGCTTCGGCATAAACCTCTGGGGCGGGCGCGGACTGCGCGAATGTGTGCGGCGCGTTCCCCGGCCAGAACGACATTGCAACCAGGCTCAGCAGAGCGAGCAGAAACGGCCATCCGTGACGCGGCATGGTGCGGCTCCCCAGGCACAGGCCAACAAAAAAGGCGACTCCGCCGTGAAGGATCGCCCCCCGAAATAGCCAGTGAGCGTGGAGGGATTCGAACCCCCAACCAATGGCTTAAAAGGCCACTGCTCTACCGTTGAGCTACACGCCCCGCCTAGTGGGGCAAGTATAGCATAATCCGGTTGGTTGGCAACGGCGATTCACCCGGCGGGTGCGTGCAAAGGCTGGCAGCGACTCGCCGGGCGGGGGCAGGGGCCTCACCCCCAGCCGCGCTACGCTCGACTTGCCCCCTCTCCGACGCGGAGAGGGGGCGGCGAGGCGCGTCAGCGCCGTGGCCCGGTTTTTTGGGCGGTTTGCACGAGAAGAGAATTACGCGGATCGGGGAGGTCGTAGTATTATAGAGGCCACGATGGTTCACAGAAGCTGTCCACACGAAGTTCTTGCACCATTTGTCCGAAGAATAAAGCATGCATAGGTATCTGAGGAGAGAAGAGTCCATGACCAAGAGGAGACGTCTGATCGGGCTGTGGCTCGTGCTGGCCCTGGTCGCCGTGCTGGCTCTTGCCGCGTGCGGAGACGACGAGAAGAAAGAGCCAACGCCGACAGTTCCGCCGACCGCAGCCCCTACCGAGGAGCCAACCGAGGCGCCCACTGAGGTTCCCACAGAGGAGCCGACTGAGGAGCCGACCGAGGTTCCCACTGAAGAACCGACTGAGGTTCCGACCGAAGTCCCCACTGAGGTTCCCACCGAGGAACCGACCGAGGTGCCCACCGAAGAGCCTACGGCGGTAGCGGTGGCGCCCGCTGCAACTGAGGTTCCGACTGAGGTTCCGACCGAAGTTCCGACCGAAGTTCCGACCGAAGTCCCGACCGAGGTTCCGACCGAGGTCCCCACCGAAGTTCCGACCGAGGTCCCCACCGAAGTCCCGACTGAGGTTCCGACCGAAGAACCGGCTGAGGAGCCGGAATTTGTGGTCAAAGACCTCATCGCCTGCGAGGACTACGATCTGAGCGATCTGACGATCGGT
>JAHDWP010000064.1 GCA_023382715.1 Anaerolineae bacterium | reverse complement strand
GCGCCTCGCCGCCGGGCAAGCCGAGCGCCGCGAGGCGGGGGGTGAGGTAAAGCTCTGCTGCGCCCGGGTTGACCTCACCCCCGCTCGGCGCTGACGCGCCTCACCGCCGGGCAAGCCAAGCGCAGCGAGGCTGGGGGTGAGGTAAAGCTCTGCTGCGCCCTGGTTGACCTCACCCCCGCTCGGCGCTGACGCGCCTCGCCGCCCCCTCTCCACACGCGGAGAGGGGGCAAGCCAAGCGCAGCGCGGCGGGGGGTGAGGTAAAGCTCTGCTGCGCCCGGGTTGACCTCACCCCCGCTCGGCGCTGACGCGCCTTGCTCCCCTTCTCCCCTTGGAGGGAGAAGGGGTTGGGGGGATGAGGGGGAGCTTACCCCCGCGCGGCGAGTCGCTGACAACCTTTGCACGCACCCATGCACCCTGTTTGAGGGCGGCGGGGCGCTGTGCTACACTACAGTCAGGGGGGCGCAGTGCGCGCTGCCCGCTGATGAGGATACGGCTATGAGGGAGAGACTATCCACCCTGGGGTTTCGCCTGCGGCTGGTGCTGGGCCTTTTGGCGCTGACCCTGTTCGTCGTTTTTCTGCTGCAGAACACGGACGCCATGCGCGTGCGCTTCCTCTTCTTCGAGGCGGACATCGCCGGCGCCATCGTCATCATCGTCACGTCGCTGCTGGGGTTCATCGGCGGCATCCTGCTGGCGCTCAACTGGCAGCGCCAGCGCCGCAAGGAATAGGCCGCGAGAGGGATAGACCGCAGAGGCTGAGCAGCAAAAACGCCCCTGGCTTCCCAGGGGCGCGGTTGTCGGGGACAGGGGTGCCTTACGGCGCGATCTCCGTGCCGAGTACCCGCAGGAACGCCGCCAGCCACTTGGGATGCGCGGGCCAGGCCGGCGCGGTGACCAGGTTGCCGTCCACCACCGCATCGGTGACTGGCACGGCTTGGTACGTCCCCCCGCCCAGCGCGACGTCCGGCCCCACCGCCGGGTAGGCCGTCGCCACTTTGCCCTTCAGCGCGCCAGCCGCGGCCAGCACCTGCGGCCCGTGGCAGAGGGCCGCGATGGGCTTGCCTGCCTCGGCGAAGTGGCGCGTGATGGCGAGCACCTTCTCGTTCAGGCGGATGTACTCTGGCGCGCGCCCGCCAGGGATGACCAGCGCGTCGTACTCCTCCGGCTTCACGTCGGCGAAGGTGGCGTTCAGCCCGAAGTTGTGACCGCGCTTCTCGCTGTAGGTCTGGTCGCCCTCGAAATCGTGGATGGACGTGCGGACGGAGTCGCCCGCTTTCTTGTCCGGGCAGACGGCGTGCACCATGTGCCCGACCATCAGCAGTGCCTGGTACGGCACCATCACCTCGTAGTCCTCAACGTAGTCTCCGACGAGCATCAGGATTTTCTTGGCAGCCATTGTCGTCTCCTCCTCAAATGACGCCTCTCGCGGGCGAGTCTCCCTGACTTCATTATAGCGGATCGTTGCGCCGACAAGAACCGATTCGTCGGATTCGCGGGCGTATGCCAAGAGTGGCAGCGACTCGCGTCAGCGCCGGGCGGGGGCGAAGTCAGCCAGGGCGCGGCAGAGCAGCGCCCCTGCGACGCCCGCTCTGGCTCTGCCTGGTGCTGTGCTGGACTGGGGGCGAAGACGGTGCGAGTTTCGGGCATCTGGCGCGCCTCACCGGTCAAAACAGCGCCCGCACGCGCGCGACGATGGCCGCCGGGTCGGTGCCATAGGAGAAGACCAGCCGCAACCGCCCGTCCTGATCCACGCCAAAGGTGGAGGCAGTGTGATCCACCAGGTAGCCCGCCGCCCCCTCGTAGCTGACGCGCTGATAGAAGACACCGTAATCGCGGGCGATGGTGCGAATGGTCGCGTCGTCGCCCATCAGGCCGATGAAGTCCGGGTCGAAGGCGCGCACGTAGATGGCCAACTGGTCGGGCGTGTCGCGCTCGCCATCCACGCTGACGAAGACGAAGGCCACCCGCGCCGCGTCCTGGCCCAGCAGCGCCTTGACCCGCTTGAAATCGCCCAGCGTCGTCGGGCAGACGTTCGGGCAGTTGGTGTAGCCGAAGAAGAGCAGCGCCACCTTGCCGCGCAGATCGCTCAGGCGAAAGGGCTGGCCGGTGTGATCGGTCAGCGTGAAGTCGCTGACTTCTTTGGGCGGATCGAGCAGCGTGCCGGGCAGCGGGGTCGGGGTGGGGCCGTCCATGCCGCCCGCACCACAGCCCGCCAGCGCCGCAGCGCCGAGCAGCAGCCCGGCCAGCAGCAGAAATGTCCAGCGCGGCATGGGGGCTACTCCGGCGCGCGGACGGACGCGCTCACTTCAAGCTGCACGCCGGACGCGAAGGTCAGCGTCAGGGTGAGCGTTTCGCCCGGCGTCAGGTCGCGCTTCATGTCGAGCAGCATGAGATGGATACCACCCGGCTCTAGCTTGACGCTGCCGCCCGCTGGCACGTCCACCCCCTCGACCGGGCGCATGCGCATCGCCTGATCCTCACCCACGGTCGTCTCATGAATCTCGACCGCGCCAGCGATCTCCGCGCTCACTCCCGCGCTGAGCAGGCGATCCGCCGCGCCGCCACTGTTCTCGATGATCATGAACGCGCCGGTGATGCCGCTGGAGCCGGCGATTGCATGAACCCAGGCATCGCGCACGGTGATGGCGGACGCGCCGGATGGCCCGGTGTCATTGGCTTTATCGGCGGCGTCGTCCTCGTCGCCGAAGCGCCCGATCAGCCGGACGCCCAGCACGGCGGCCAGCAAGATGACCAGCAGCACTCGTCGAACTCGTGTCATGAAGGTGTCCTCGCTGGGTTGGTGGTTGTGGGTGGTTGTTGGTGATTGGTTGTTGGTTGTCAGTGATCGGCGATTAGTTTCGATCTTCAGGTGGGCGCGAATAATGCTGGCCTGTCTTAACCAATCACCACTCATCACCAATCACCAGGAACCAATTACCACCCACCAACAGCGCTCAGCCAGCCAGCAGCGCTTCGATCTCGGCGACCTGGCGCTCGCTGAGCGGGCCGTAGTCGAGCGCGCCAACGTTGTCTTCGACCTGCGCGACCGTCTTGAAGCCGGGGATGGGAACGGTGAAGGCGGAGACGGCCCACAGCCAGCCGAGCGCCGCCTGGGCCAGCGAGCGCCCGTCGCGCGTCAGGACGGCGCGCAGATGTTCCAGGCGGGCGATCTGCGCGGCCTGCTCGCCAGCGGAGAAGTCCCAGTCGTGGCGCACGTCGTCGGCGGGCAGCCGCGAGTCCGCCGTGAATTTGCCGGTGAGCAGCCCGCGCCCCAGCGGCCCGCGAATGATCGCCGCCAGGTTGTGCTCGGCGCAGAGGGCCAGCATGGCGTCGTTGCGCTCGAACAGGCTCAGGCGGAACTGCACGGCGGTGCAGTGCTCGCCCTCGGCGAAGATGCGCGCCCGCTGCGGGTCGTCGGTGCTCCAGCCGTAATAGCGTATCTTGCCCGCGCAGACCAGGTCTTCGAGCGTCTCGCGCACTTCGAGCGCGCGCTGCGGGTCGTAGTCGCCCAGGTGAAACTGGTAGAGATCGATCACGTCGGTGTTCAGGCGGCGCAGCGACGCTTCGCAGGCGCGGACGATGCCCAGCGGCGAGGCGTCGAAGCCGGTGTACTGGCGCGAGCCTTCCTCGAAGACGCGCCCGAATTTGGTGGCGATCACCAGGTGTTGGCGCCGCCCGCCCAGCGCCAGGCCGAGCAGCTTCTCGCTGTGGCCGGTGCCGTAGACGTCCGCCGTATCCCAGAAGGTGACGCCGCTGTCCAGCGCGCGGTGAATGGCGCGCACCGACTCGGCGCTGTCCACCTGTCCCCAGCCGTTCGGCTGGCCCTGTGGATCGGTGAAGGGGCCGCCGATGGCCCAGGTGCCCAGGCCCAGCGCGCTCACTTCGAGGCCGCTGCGCCCCAGAGTGCGCGTGAACACAACCAATTCCCCAGGATATTCGTCGTCGGACTCTGACAGCATACAAAGCTTGCAGCGCGGACGATGATAATCGCCAACGTGTCCGGTGATCACGGCTCCTCCACGCATAACCCGGGGCAGAAACTCTGCTTCTGCCACCTACTAAAGGTTATACCGTTATCCGACCGGGACAGGCAATGTGCATTTCATCACAAGTATTGCAGCAGGGATTATGTTGCTGGCTCGTCCAGCGTGAAGCTGAACGAGGCGCGCACCGGCGCGCGAGCCAGGCTCACCGCGGCCCCGGCGTGGCGCAGGAAGTCCAGGCCGCTCACCTCGACCTCCACCGTCCAGTCACCCGGCTCCAGGGCGACGTTGGCCCCGTAGTGAAAGCCGTACTGCGGCGAGATGACCGGCGGGAAGGGCACGACCAGCGCCACCCCATAGCGGCGGAAAGTGACGGTCACCGTCGCGTCGAGCAGCTTGGTCTCGTAGTTGACCGCGTGATCGGTGATATCCACCACGTAGTAACGGCTGAGCGGTTCGAGCGGCTCCGGCACCGCCGTGCCGTCCTCCAGCGCGTAGAGCGGGCGGGCGTCCTGCTGGCTGAGCATGATGTGCAGCCCGTCCTGCGTCAGCTCGCCGATCAGCGTCGGCGCGCTGGCCTGGCCGCTGGCCCGGCCCTCTGCGTCGAGCGCGAAGCTGCCCGTCCACACGACCGGCTCCAGCCACAGGTCTTGCGCGCCTTCCTGGCGCAGGGCCAGCACCGGGCTGATCGTCACCGTCCAGTCGTAGGCGGCGCCCGCCGGCAGTGGGTAGTTGTCGCCGAAGTGGTAGCCGTGCCCCGGTGAGTACATGGCCGGAGCGCTGGCCTGCACGACGACTTCGCCGCTGTCCTGGCGGCGCACTTGCAGCGACACGTTCACCGGCAGCCGCTCGCCCAGGGCCAGCGCCGCGTCGTTCACGTCCACGGTGATGTGCCGGAGACTGGCGTCGGCCAGGTCGCCGCGCTGCTCCAGCGCGCCATCCACAAGCTGGTAAAGCTGCGCCGCCGGGCCAACATTGAAGACAAGCTGCATCCCGTCCCTGACCTCGACGGCCAGGCCGGTGGCGTGCGCGTGCGCCATAGAGGCCATCGGGACGGCGAGATCGCGGTCTTCGTCATCGCCGGGCCGGTAAGTGAGCAGCGCGATCACCAGGACGGGCACCAGCGCCACGATGAATACCAGCAGGACGATCAGTGTTTTCCGGTCTGTCATGTGTTCCCTCTCACTGCGGACGCCCTGGTGTACCAGGGCGGAGATGAGCATACAGCCTGGCCGGGTCCAGCCCCCCATCCCCAACCCTTCCCCCACGAGGGGAAGGGAGAAGAGCGCCGGCCTTAAGCCCCTCCCTCCTTGCGGGGGAGGGGTTTGGGTGGGGGGACAGCGAACAACTGCCGGCGAACTCCCGCCGCCTGTGCTAGGCCGGGCGTGGCAGCGCGTCAATCTGCGCGACCAGCGCGAAATCGAGATCGGTGATCCCGCCCTGGTCGTGGGTCATCAGGCTCACCGACAGGTGCTTCCAGCCGTACAGGTGCAGGTCGGGGTGATGGTTGGCGACTTCGGCCAGGTGCGCGATGGCATTGAGCAGCAGCACGGCCTGGGCGAAGTTCTTGAGCGTGAACGTCGCCCAAAGCTGCCCGTCGTCGCCCAGCCGCCAGGCGGGGTGCGTCGCCAGCCAGGTCCCGATCTCCTGGGATGAGTATACCTTGAGCGTGCGAGGCATGGGGACTCCTCCCGCGCGGCTGCGCCATCTGGGCCAGCGTTCACCAGATTATAGCCCAGCGCGGGGGCGGATGGCAGGGTGTGGGGAGTGCGCGCTCGCGGGGGCGCTGCTCTGCGGCTCTCTGCTCAACACCAGACCTCCGGAATCTGCGGGGTCTTCGGGAGTCTTCCCCCCCTCAGTTTTGGGGGGCGGGACGCGAACGGTCCGTGCTACGCTGGCAGCAGACGCGCCCTGTCCCGTCCGCGCGTTGTCCGCTGAATGTCGGCCTGGCAGGGGCAAAAGCCGCTGGCCGGCGCGCGCTGGTGCCGGGCCGGCGCGGGGCCTGAATCGCTTGCATTGCCCGAAATTCGTGCTAAAATTCACGCTAGTGAAAAGATTTTTTCGGACTTCCTAAATAAAGAGATATTCTGCGCCCTCATCATCGCCTGTTCTGCTGGCGGGCCGGTGCGCTGAGGGCTGCCGCGAAGGGAGAGCACGATGGCGCACGGGCAGAACGTCGTCATCCAGACGCACAACCTGACTCACCGCTATGGCAAGCTGACGGCCATCCAGGACGTGAATCTCACGGTCTACGAGGGCGAGATCTTCGGCTTTCTGGGGCCGAACGGCGCCGGCAAGACGACCACCATCCGCACGCTGCTGGACTTCATCCGCCCCAGCGAGGGGTCGGCGACCCTCTTCGGGCTGGACAGCGTGCGCGACAGCGTGGCCATCCGCGCGCGCGCCGGCTATTTGCCCTCGGAGCTGGCCCTGCTGGACAACTGGACGGGCATCCAGTACATCCGCTGGCTGGAGGACGTGCGCGGGGCGACCAACGGCTACGTCACCGAGGCAGAGCGGCTGGCCGGGCGGCTCGACTTCGACCTGGGGCGCTCGCTCAAGGGGCTGTCTACGGGCATGAAGCGCAAGATGGGCCTGATCGTGGCCCTGGCCCACAAGCCGGAGCTGCTGATCCTCGATGAGCCTTCAACAGGCCTCGACCCGCTGATGCAGCAGGTGCTGCACGAGGTGATGCGCGAGACGCGCGCCGAGGGCCGCACCATCTTCCTCTCGTCGCACAACCTGCCCGAAGTCGAGGCCATCTGCGACCGGGTGGGCATCATCCGCGACGGGCGGCTGGAAGCGGTCGAGACGGTCGCCGACCTGACGCGCGTCTCTTTCCGCTGGCTGACCCTGGACTTCGAGGACGAAGTGCCTGCTGAACGCTTCCGCGCGCTGCCCGGCGTGGCCGAGATCGAGTCCGACGGGGCGCGGCTGCACATGCGCGTGGGCGGCGAGGCCAGCATGGACGCCGTGATCAAGCTGGCCGCGCAGTACACAGTTGCCGACATAAACGTGGAGCATCCCACGCTGGAAGAGATCTTCCTGGCTTATTATGGCAAGAAGGAGGCGTGAGCGATGACGGCCATCTTTCGCAAGGCGTTCCACGACTCGCGGCGGTCTGCGTTCTGGCTCTCGCTCGGCTTCGGGCTGTACGTGCTGTTCCTGATGGCCATGTATCCAGCCGTCAAGAGCCAGGCCGATGAGTGGCAGAAGCTGATCGACTCTTATCCTGAGGGCGTTCTGACCATGTTCTACGGCGGAGATGTGGCAGAGTTCGACATGACTGAGCCGGGCACGTGGGTGCAGACAGAATTCGCCAGCTACAGCGTGCTCATCCTCGGCGCGATCGTCATCCTTCAGGCGTTCAACGCCTTCACCAACGCCGAGCGCGATCACACCATAGATATGCTGCTCAGCCTGCCGGTCTCGCGCCGCCATTACCTGCTGGGGCGCGCGCTCAATACGACGCTGGTCATGACCCTGGTGCTGGCGGCGTGCCTGGCCGGCTTCCTGGTGGCCATGACCCTCTGGCCGGAGTTCGATCCGTCAGCCGCCAACCTGGCGCTGGGCATGATCGGGGCGCTGCTGTATCTGCTGGTTGTGGCGGGCTACAGCTACCTGCTGGCGGTAGTGGTGCCGTCCAGCCGCCGCTTCGCCGGAGCTACCGCCTATCTGCTGCTGATCGGCTCTTTCCTGGTCTACGGCCTGTCCGGTGTCGTGGAGTCGCTGGAGCGGGTCAGGCCGCTGCTGCTGCCGCACTACTTCAACATGGGCACGACCATCCGCGACGGCGCGCAGCTCGGCGACTGGGCGGTGATGGTGGTCACGGCGCTGGCCTACTTCGCGCTGGCCTGGTGGCGGGTGGATCGCAAGGAATTGGGCGTGTGAGGGGGTGGGTGTCGCTCAGGCATCGCCGGCCATGTGCCCCCCTTGACCGCATCCCTGTTCGGCGCTGACGCGCCGCGAGGCCAGGGGGTGAGGTTTGTCACTCAGCGCGCGCCGTCGGCCAGCAGATCGGTTTCGCGGAACTGCATCTCGTACAGCCGCGCGTACAGCCCGCCGCGCGCCATCAGTTGGTCGTGCGACCCCAATTCGACCAGATGCCCGCGCTGCAACACGGCGATGCGGTGCGCCACGCGAATCGTGCTCAGCCGGTGGGCGATAATCACGGTCGTGCGCCCCTGCATCAGCCGCTCCAACGCTTCCTGCACAAGCTGCTCGCTCTCGTTGTCCAGGCTGGAGGTCGCCTCGTCCAGCAGCAGGATGCGCGGGTTCTTGAGGATGGCCCGCGCGATGGCGATGCGCTGACGCTGCCCGCCGCTCAGCCGGACGCCGCGCTCACCGACGGTCGTCTCATAGCCGTCCGGCAGGCCGGCGATGAAGTCGTGGGCGTTGGCCGCTGTCGCAGCCGCGACCAGGTCGGCTTCGCTGGCGTCCAGCCGCCCATAGAGGATGTTCTCGCGGATGCTGCCGCTGAAAAGCAGCGTCTCCTGGGGGACGATGGCGATCTGCGCGCGCAGACTGGCCTGCGTCACAGCGCGCACGTCGCGCCCGTCCACGCTCACCGCGCCGGAGGTCACGTCGTAGAAGCGCGGGATCAGGTTGAAGAGCGTGCTCTTGCCGGAGCCACTCGGCCCCACCAGCGCCAGGATTTCGCCGGGGGCGATGTCCAGGTTGATGTTGCGCAGCACCGGCTGGCGGTCGTCGTAGGCGAAAGAGACTCCCTCGAAGGTGATGCGCCCCTGCACGTCGCCGAGCGTGGCCGCGCCGGGCGCGTCCTGCACGTCCGGGGCCGTGTCCAGCAGCTCGAAGACGCGCTCGGTCGCGCCGAGCGTCTCCTGGAACTGGGCGGCCACTCCCGCCAGGTCGGCGAACATCTGCCCGATGACTGCCGCATACACCAGGAAAGCGACCAGCTCGCCGCTGCTCAGCCGCCCGCCCATGACTTCGCGCCCGCCGTACCACACGATCAGCGCGATGGTGATCAGGAACAGGAAATCCACCAGCGGGTTGAGCAGCGCGTGCAGGCGCGCCTGGCGCAGCGCCGCCCCCAGCACATTCCCTGTCGCCTGGACGTAGCGGGCCGTCTCGTAATTTTCGCGGACGAAGCCCTTGACGCTGCGCACGTTCTGGAAGACCTCAGCGGCGATGCTGGCCGTCTCCGCCACCTGGTCCTGCACGCGCCGCCCGCCGCGTCGCGCCAGCCGGCTGATGAGCAACGAGACGACAATGAACACCGGCACGCCGGCGACGATGAACAGCGTCAGCCGCCAGTTGAGCAGCAGCATGACCAGCACGCCGCCGGCGATCGTCAGCACGTGGCGCGTCAGGCGCACCAGGTCGGCGGTCAGCAGGCGGCGCACGGTTGTCACGTCGCCGGTCAGGCGGCTGACCAGGCTGCCGACGTGCTGCTCGCTGAAGAAGCGCAGCGACAGGCTTTGCAGGTGGGCGTAAAGCTGGCGGCGCAGGTCGTTGACCACGCGCTCGCCGGCGACGTTCGTGTAGTAGTTGCCGACCATCGAAGCGACCGCGATCAGCGCGAAGAGGGCCAGCATCAGCAGGATGCTCGCGTTCAGGCGGGCCATCTCGCCGGAACTCAGCGCCGAGTCCACCACGTGCTGGATCAGGGCTGGCAGCGCCAGGAACACGCCGCTGGCGATCATGCGCGCCAGCAGCGCGATGCCCAGCAGGTTCTTGTACGGGCGCACATAGCTGAGCAAGCGCCGCCACTGGGCGCGGCGGATGGGCGGGCGGGGCATGGGCTTCTCGGTGAGTTGTGAGTTGAGCGTCATGGGTCGTGAGTCAGTAGGGATGCTGCTCTGCTGCGCCCGATCGGGCCCCCGATGTCTGCCAGGCTGCGGAGGTCTGCGGCGCATTCCACACGACTCCAGTGTGCCCCCGTTCGGCTGACAGCGCAAGATGCCGGGCTTTGACCTTTGACCTCACCCCCGCTCGGCGCTGACGCGCCTCGCCGCCCCCTCTCCACACGCG
>JAHDWP010000063.1 GCA_023382715.1 Anaerolineae bacterium | reverse complement strand
GCTGACGCGCCTCGCCGCCCCCTCTCCACACGCGGAGAGGGGGCAAGCCAAGCGCCGCGAGGCGGGGGTGAGGTGGACCCTCCCCGCTATGCCCACTCCCCAACGTAAGGCGCGTGGGCGGCCAGGTACTCGTCCACCAGGACGTGCGCCCGCGAATAGGACAGCACCAGCGGGTGGGCCATCAGCGCGTCCACAGCCAGGGCGCGCGACCGCTCGGCCACCGCGCGCACCGTCAGCCGCTCGTAGCGTTTGATCACCTGCATGAGCAGCGCCGGGCCGTCGGGAATCGCCCCGATGGGCAGCGGGTGCACGCCGTCACCGTCCACCACGCAGCTCACCTCCACCACGTCGTCCGGCGCCATGCCCGCGATCGCGCCGTTATTGGGCACGTTGAGCGCCGTGTAGTGCGGCTCGCCGCTGGTCAGCGCGGCCATGATGCCCAGCGCCACCCCCGCGTAGCCCTCGCCTTCGTGTGGATCCGCTTGCAGGAAAGTGGCGTTGAACAGGGCGTCGGCCTCTTCGGGCGTGGGCGCGTCCTGTTGGGCGTAGTGCATGTAGGTGGACGAGCGCCGCCGCTCGTAGCGATAGTAGACGGCCAGCGCCGCGTCGAGATCGCGCGCCGGGTCGAGCTGCCTGAGCTGCGCCAGCAGATCGCGGTTGAGCATCAGCACTTCTTCGCCGCGCGTGCGCTCCTCGGCGCTGATGGCGGCCACGGCCTGCTCGGCGTAATAGAAATAGTAGAGGTACTCGTTGAGCCACATCCCCAGGTGCCGCACCAGCGCCGGCTCGAAGATGTTGAGTCGCGTCTCGCGTAGCACGTCCGGGTCGGCCAGCAGGCGCGGCAGCACATCCTCGCCCTGGTACATCACCCGCCGCGTCCACGACAGGTGATTCAGCCCGAAGACTTCCGGACGCAGGTCGCTGGCCGCGCAGCCCAGGCGCGGGGCGATGGCTTCCTGCGCGCCGTTGGCCGAGTCGCAGATGCCGACCGCGCGGGCGTATCCGGCGTCGTGCAGCGCCTGGGCCACCAGCCCCGCCGGATTGGTGAAGTTGAACATCCAGGCATCCGGGCACAGCTCGTCGCGCAGCCGGGCGTAGCCGAGGATGGCCGGGATGCTGCGCAGGGCCATCGCGAACCCGCCCGGCCCGGTCGTCTCCTGGCCGAGCACGCCGTGTCGCAGGGCGATGCGCTCATCCAGCACGCGGCCCTCGTCGCCGCCGACGCGAATCGTCGTCACCACGAAAGACGCCCCGTCAAGCGCCTGGCGCGCGTCGGTCGTGGTCGTCACGCGCACGGGGCTGCCTGCTTTGCGCGCCACGCCCTGGGCCAGCGCGCCGGTCAGGGCCAGCTTGGGGCCGTCAGTATCCATCAGGCAGATTTCATCAAGACCCAGCGCCGTCGCGCGGCGCAGCGCCGAGGCGACAAAGAGCGGGGCGCGCACGCCGCCGCCGCCGATTACGGTGAGTTTCACAGAGCCAACCTCCTGGGGCAATACGTTCAACACGCAGACCCAACAGTACCACAGGATCGGCGTGGAGCGGTAGCCGCAAACCAGTTCGGCCAGGGCGAGGGGCGTCTAGATTGTGTGAGGGTGACCGTTGCGCTCAAGCAAACTCTGCACCGCGCGCAGCAGCTCGGTGGACAGATTCGCTTTGGGGAGGAACAGGTCGGCGCCGGATGCCAGCGCGTCGCGCCGGGCGTGGGGCGTGTTGAACGCCGACAGAATGATGACGGGCGTGTTGGCGGTGTGCTGGTTGGCGCGCAGCCAGCGGCACAGGTCATAGCTGTTCAGGCCATTGGCCCACACGTCGAGCAGGAACAGGTCGGGTTTGAGCGACTTGATGAGGTGCAACGCCCGGTCGGCATCGTGCGCCTTCAACACAGCCAACCCTTGCTGCCTCAGGAGGACGGAGAGATGCTCCATCTCCTCAGCGTCATCGCCAACTGCCATGACGGCTTTGTTGAACATCTTTCACCCCACTCGTGTCTTGCCGCCACCCACAAGCCAGCCAACTTCAAAGACCCGGCGGGCCTGGTCAGCGACCAGGCCCTCGACGCCGCGATACATACAATAGCAGTGAGGAGTACAGGGTCCGGCAGGGCTGCCACTACAGCCCGGCATGAGCCTCGTTGCGCGTCCGCACGACAATCGCCTGGGCCAGCTCGGCCAGCGTCGCCGCCTTGACTTCGCGCAGCCACGCCTGCGTTTCCTTCGACAGGCCGAAGGCGGCCAGCAGGGAGGTATCGCGCTCCTTGACCAGCCGGTGACGCACGTCCTCGTCCAGCAGGGCCACGCCCATCAGGTTATCCAGGCGCTGCATCTCGTCCCGGCGATTCACGCCTTCCCACCAGGCGTTCGCACCCTCGAAGCCGTGCCCGCTCGGCCACGGGGAGACATCCATAATTGGGGTCTGGTCCATCATAGCCATTGCGTTTTCTCCTTCAATCCAGACAGAGCCGTAGTTTCCCACCATGCCACCACACTAGCTGCCAGAGGTGATCTCCAGGGCCAGGGCCGGGGTGCCGGGCACCATGGCCAGCGCCACCGCCAGCACCGTCAGCACGACGAGCGTCACCGTCACCGCATGACGCGGATCGCTCACCAACCAGTTCGCTGCCCGCAGGAATGTGTGCTTCATCGTCCTTCTCTCCCCTCATCGCGCGATGCGCGCCTTGTCACCGAATGAATGCCTATGGATGATGTGAATGGTGCCGAGCCAGGTTAGCTGCCGGAGGTGATCTCCAGGGCCAGGGCCGGGGTGCCGGGCACCATGGCCAGCGCCACCGCCAGCACCGTCAGCACGACGAGCGTCACCGTCACCGCATGACGCGGATCGCTCACCAACCAGTTCGCTGCCCGCAGGAATGTGTGCTTCATCGTCCTTCTCTCCCCTCATCGCGCGATGCGCGCCTTGTCACCGAATGAATGCCTATGGATGATGTGAATGGTGCCGAGCCAGGTTAGCTGCCGGAGGTGATCTCCAGGGCCAGGGCCGGGGTGCCGGGCACCACGGCCAGCGCCACCGCCAGCACCGTCAGCACGACGAGCGTCACCGTCACGATGCGGCGCGGATCGCAGACGAGCCAGTTGGTTGCTGTAAACAGCATGCTCTTCATCTTGTATCTCCTCAGATGCATAGTTTAGTGCGTATAGCACGAATAATCGCTTGTTGATCGCAACTTTAGCAGGGGGTGTGCAACAAACTGCTTACCAGGGTAAAATGAGATGCACCTAATTTCGTCGGGGCTTTTTTGCTCGCATGAACAGGGGCTATCTGAGAGAAGTTGCGCGCCTGCCTTTGCCCCCATCCCTGGCCCTTCCCCCACGAGGGGGGAAGGGAGAAGAGCGTGCCCGCTAAGCCCCTCCCTCCTTGTGGGGGAGGGGTTTGGGGTGGGGGGAAACAGCTCCTCATTGAGAGACCGTGCGGAAATCTCACTCCCCGGCCCCTCCGCGTGTGATACTGTTGACGAAAGGGCGTATTGCAATACGCCCCACGAGGGCGCAGCTCTGCTGCACCCCTACGAAACCGGCGCGCGCTTCGTTCGCCAACGGGATCGAGGCGTTATGCGGTCAGATCTCTTCTCCGCGCGAAGAGGAGATTCAGGGATGAGATAAACCCGCCTGTCAGGGTTTCTCAAACGGCCTTTGAGGGGACGGGGCTACTTCAGGAGGGACTCGGCGAGGGCGATGGTCTCGTCGTCTGGCTCAGCGCCCAACTCTTCGTCGAACAGTTCGCACAGTTTCTGGTAGTGGTTGCGCACCTGGCGCTTGTCGCCCAGCTCGGCGTAGCACAGCAGCACGGCGCGGTGCACGTCTTCACGGAACGGATCGGCATCCAGCGCGCGCCGGTAAGCCCGCAGCGCGCTCCGGTGATCGCCGCGCGCGTGGGCGCACTGCCCCAGCCCGACCAGCGCTTCGAGATATATCTCGAAGAGTCCCTCGCGGCGATAAACGACCCATTCGGCGTCCCACGACGGCAGGAAGTCGCCCTGGTAGAGCGCCACCGCCCGCCGCCACAGGTCTTCGGTGCGCGCGTCGCGGATGGAGAGCAGCCGCGCCTGCTGGACCAGGCTTTCCAGCTCGTGCGCGTCGCACCACAGATCAACCTCGGGGTTGAGGATGTACTGGCCGTCGCGGAAGATGACCACATTCTCGCCGAGCGCCTGGCGCGCGCGGTACAGCGTGGTGTGGAAGTTGGAGCGCACGCGCTGCGGAGAGCTGTCCGGCCAGAAGTCCAGGCTGATGCGCTCGCGGCTCTGCCCGCCGTGAAACAGCAGATAGTAGAACATTTCGCGGGCCGTGTTCGAGCGCCATTCGGACAGGGCGATGGCCTCTCCGTCGCGCTCCAGTTGCTCGTGGCCCAGCGTGAGCACGCGCAGACTGTAGGTGGCGTGCGGCTCGACGCGGCGCAGGCGCAGGGCGTGACGCACGCGCATCTGCGCCGAACGATGCTGCTTGAGCGCGCCCACCAGCTCGCCGAACTTGCCTGCGCGCTGCACCACCAGCGATTCCAGCGCCGGCGTGTAAGCGATCTCCGTGACCAGAATCTGCACGGTGCCGATGGCTTTCGCTTCCTTGAGGCCGAGCTGCACGATCTCCTCGGCGGCAGCCGGGTCGGAGCAATGCAGCGCTGCCGAGGCCAGCAGCGCGTAAGCCCAGACCAGCTCGGAGCGCGCGCCCTGCTCGCGCAGCTTGGCGATCAGCGCTTCAAGTTGCTCGCGGGCAGTGGCCGCCTGTCCCAGCGCGACGCGCGCCGCCCACAGCGCAGCCTCCGCCGTCACCCGTTCCAGGGCCAGCTCGTGTTTTTCGGCCAGTTGCAACGCCTTTTCGGCCAGCGCCTCCGCTTCGTGCGGTTTGCCGGACCAGCGCTGGAGCGTGGCGCAGCTCACCAGGACGGCGCAGCGCAGCCAGGGGTCGCTGAGGCCGATCAATTCCAGCGCGCGGTTGTACAGTTTGAGCGACTCCTCAAAGCTGCCCTGGTCGCGGCGTAGCTCGCCCATGCTGCACAGCAGAGCGCTTTCGATGCGGCGGTTGGGCACGTGCGCCAGGATGCTCAGCCCGTCCTGGTAGGTGGCCCAGGCCCGCTCGTAGTCGCCGCCGCGATAGTAATAGTGCCCCAGGTTGTTCAGGGCGGCGGCCAGCGCGCCGGTGCTGCCCAGCGAGCGCCGCAGCGCGACGACTTCCTGCAGGCAGGCGCTGGCATCGCCGATCCGGCCCAGGCGCGAATAGGCCACGCTGAGGTCCTGCAGGGCGTTGGCCAGGGCGTGAGCGTCGCCGTCCTGGCGGTGCAGGTCGAGCGCCTGCTGCAAATACTCCACCGCCGCCGCCAGCTCGCCCAGGCGCAGGTGGGCCACGCCCAGAATCTTGAGCGCGCGCCCTTGCAGATCGGGCTGTTCGGCGACGTAAGAAGCCAACTGGCGCGCTTCGGAGACGGCGGTCTGGAAGTCGCCGCGCTGCAGCTTGATGAAGGCGCGCTGAAGCTGGATGTAGGAGTGGCCGGCCTCGTCGCCCGCCTCGGCGAAGCCGCGCTCGGCCTCGTTGAGCGACTGCTCGGCTTCCTCGTAGTTGTAGCGGTCGGTGTGCACGCGCGCGCAGTTATAGAGCAGCCCCGGCGCGAAGATGCCAATCTGCCCCAGTTGGGCGCGCCACTTGAGCAGCGTCTCGACCTTGCCCTGGGCGAAATACATGTTGGCGACGCGATCGGAGATCTTCGCCGCCCGCTCAATCAGGCCGGCAGCCATGTAGTGCTCGAAGCCCCAGTCCACCTGGTTACGCTCTTCGAACCAGCGCGCCGCCCGCGCGTGCAGGGTCAGGTACAGGTTGGGGTCATCCTGCTTGAACTGGCGCTGCAGGAAGTTGCGGAAGAGGCGGTGATAGACCAGCCCCCCGGCCATCTTGGAGATGAACAGGTTGCGGCTCTGGACCTCGGCCAGCCATTCGGCGCTGTCGGGCAGTTGGAGCACGGACGAGCACAATTCCGGCGTCATGCGCAGCAGCGTGGAAGAAGCCAGCAGGAAGTCGCGCAGGCCGGGCGGCTGGGCTTCCAGCATGGATGCGGCCAGCGAATCGAAAAGGGCTTCGGGGCCTTTGCCCCCCTTGAGCAGGGCCTGCTCCAGGTCAGCCGGCAGGGGGTGCAGCGCCAGAATAGTGCCCGCTGGCCATCCTTCCAGGCGCGCCGCCAGGTCTTCCGCCTCGTCCACGGTGTGCACGCTGTTGCCCGGCGTGGACTGGGCCATCTCGAAAATCTCGCTGGCGGTGAGGCGAAGCTGTTCCTGGCCCAGGGCCAGCACCTCGCCGCGTGCGATAAGCTCGGTCAGCGGCAGGTTGGGCAGCACGCGCCCCAGCAAGATCAGGTGACAGTTGGACGGCAGGCGTTCGAGCAACACCTGCATCCAGTACTCAACCGCCGGCGACTCGGAGATGATCTGGATGTCGTCGAGGATGTAGAGGGTGTGTCCCGACGTATTCTCGCGCAGGTAGTCCGCGATCAGCGCCGCCATCTCGGCGGGGGTCATGCCGGGCAGAGGGGTCAGCCGCGCCATCCCCGGCGCAACGGCGTCCAGGACTTGCAGCGCGCGCTGGAAGAGGTTGGGCAGGTCGCGCTCGCGCTCTTCGAGCGTGTGCCAGGCGATGGCGTCTGATATCTGCGTGGCAAACTGGGCGACGAGCGTGGTCTTGCCGTAGCCGGGCGGCGCGCAGACCAGGGTCAGCTTGTGCTGACGCGCGCGGGCGAGCAGTTCCAGAAGACGTGGTCGCTCGATGACGCCTGAGACGTAAGGGACTAATGAGTCACGTTGCAGCGTGCTATATGCCATGGAACAGGTCCCAACCGGCATCATTGTTCGAGAGGCTTGGGGGCGGTCTCACGCCACCGCCCGCTATCCCGGCAATGAAGCGACAGAAAGCCCGCAGCATGGATCGACTAGAGCGGGCGCTCTGCTTCCAGGCCCACGAACTCTGTCTATCATCCCTTGTAGCATCGCTGGCAGCGGTATTCTGCCAGACGCAAAGACCCTGATGTAGTATGGCAAATCACTAGCGGGAATGCAACATGGCGCTGATGCAGCATAATCGCGCCAGATCGCGCTGAGCCTGCTGCTGGCGCTCACGGCTTGATCACGATCTTCAGCACGTCGCCGCGCGCGTCGCGCAGCAGCGTCATAGCCTCAACGATGCGCTCCAGCGGCATGACATGGGAGATGATCGCCTCTCCGTTGACGTGCCCATCTTTGAGAAGTTGCAGACAGGTCGGGAAGTACAGGGCAGGCGCAGCATGAGAGGCGCGCAGTTGCAGCTTGCGGAAGTGAAACTCGTTGGCGTCAAAGGTCAGCGCGGCGCCGGGGCCGTATTCGATGCCGATGAAGGCGATGACGCCGCCGTAGTTCATCACCGGCAGGGCATCCAGCACCGCCGATGCCGACGCCGAGACCAGCGCGCGGTCTACGCCGCCGCGCCGGAAGGGGATGGCCTCGACCGGCGTCTCGCTGGTCAGGATCACGCTGTCCGCCCCGTAGAGCCGCGCCAGGTCCGCCCGCCGGCCACCCGACCGGTTGACGGCATAAACGTGCGCCGCGCCTTTGCGCCGCGCCAGGGGGATGGACAGCAGGCCGATCGGGCCGAGACCCAGCACCAGCACGTCGTCGCCCAGGGCGATGTCCGCTGTGTAGGTCATGTCCAGGGCCACGCCCAGCGGCTCGCTGAGGCTGGCGACTTCGAAGCTGAGACCCTCGAAGGGGACGAGACATTCCTTCGGAGCCAGGATGTATTCGGCGAAGCCCAGGCTCTCGTTGTTCCAGAAGTTCGGCCCCTTGTTGCACAGGTCGGAGCGCCCGTTGCGGCATAGCTCGCATGTGCCGCAGTAGGAACCGCTCTCCAGCACCACCCGGTCGCCCTCTTTGACGTTGCGCACGCCCGGCCCCACGTGGGCCACGACGCCGGCGATCTCGTGCCCGAAGCCCTGCCACTCGGTGGGCGGCTTGGGCGTCAGGCGATGAGTCACCGAGCTGGCGATGTGCAGGTCGGTGCCGCAGATGCCGCACGCCTCGACTTTGATCAAGGCCCAGCCTTCGCGGACTTCGGGCACCGCGATCTCGCGCAGCGCGAATTCGAACGGCGCGCGGACGAAGGCGGCCAGCATGGTCGTGCTCATGGGTGCACTCTCCTTCGGTCGGGGATTTGGCCCATCCTCAAGGCGCGTCAGCCGCGCCCAGGTCTTGCGCTCATTGTATGCCGAATGAGCAGCGGCCAAAAGCGGGAGCCGGGTAGGGGCAGCGGATCGCAGAGGGGCCGCGAGGCCAGGCCGCGAGGACGCAGAGGGCGCGGAGGGCGCGGAGAAGCCTAGACATGTGCTGCGCCCCTGGAAAGCCGCGCCTCAGCCCTCGAAGCGCCAGTCTTGCAGGCTGCGGAAGCGGTCGCTGGCGGTGCTCATGAAGCCAAGCTGCACGCCCTGCAAGCGGGCGTCTGCCGCGTACACGTAGAGCGGATAGTAGAGCACCAGCGCCGGCACCCGCTCGGCGAACAGCTCCTGAAAACGCCGGTAGTGGGCGGCGCGGTTGATGCCCACCGGATCGCGGCGGGCAGCTTCCAGCGCTTCGCTGATGCGGCGGTCGTCCATGCCCCCGTAGTTCTGGCCCGTGCCGTATTGTCCCTGGTGCCAGAACACGAACGGGTCTGGGTCGGCGTTCGGCTCGAAGCTGAACTCGACCAGCGCCGCGTCGAAGTCGCCATCTTGCAGGCGGGCGCGCAGCTCGCCGGCGCTCACCGCCTCGACCGACACGGAGAAGCCCAGCCCCACCCAGCCCGCGCCGATGCCCTCGGCCAGGGCGACCAGGGCCGGGTCGTCGGCGGTCAGGATGGTCAGCGCCAGGCGGAGCGGCTCTTCGCGCTCTGCTTCGGGCGTGGCTTCCTGGTCAGCGGGCGGAGTCTCTTCGGCGGCGGGCGTGCCTTCCGGGGTGGCCGCGCTCTCGTCAGGCGGCGTTCCTTCTTCGGACGTCGCCGTCGGCTCTGGCGTGAGAGTCTCTTCCTCGAAGATGAGGCTGGCCGTGTCCAGCAGCGCCCTGGCCCCGGCGGGGTCATAGGCGGGCCAGGCCAGGCCGGACACATACGCCCAGGATGTGGGCAGCAGCGGGCTGTCAGCCAGGATCGCCCGCTCGCTCAGAGCGCGCGCGACCAGCCCCGCCCGGTCAACCGCCTGCGCCAGCGCCAGCCGCACGCGCGGGTTGCGCACGAAGCGCACGGCGCTTCGTTCCCAGTTGTAGATCAGCACGCCGACGCGCGGCGCGACGGTCGTGTACAGGCCGAGGCCCGGCGTCTGTTGCGCGCTCTCCAGCATTTCCGGCGGAAGGTCACCAATGCTGTGCACTTCGCCCGCGCTGAAAGCGGCCAGGGCCGCTTCCGCCGTGTCGTAGGTGCGGAAGACCAGGCGATCAATCAGGTAACCGTCAGCGCCTTCTGGTCGCTGGCGAAAGACGGGCGCGACGCGCAACTGGATGCCGTCAATCTGTCCGCCGGACGCGGTCAGCGCTTCGATCTGGTAGGGGCCGGTGCCGATGGGCGATTGCAGGTTGAAAGGATGCTGGCCCAGTTTTTGTATGGGCGTGCCTTCCAGCACGTGCGCCGGGACGATGCCGATGCGCACCTGGTCGGGGAAGGAAGCCAGCGGCTGAGTCAGGCGGAAGCGCACCAGCGACTCAGAGAGCGCGTCCACTTCGACCGTGCGCCAGAAGGTGCGCAGCGACTCCGCGCCGGGGAAGAGCGGGTCGCCCAGCGCGCGGAAGGTGAACACGACATCGTCCGCCGTGAAGGACAGGCCGTCCTGCCACAGCACGTCCTGGCGCAGCTCGAAGAAGTACTGCAAGCCGTCCGGCGACACCGTCCATGATTCCGCCAGGCGCGGCACGATCTCGCCGTACTCGTTAGTGGTCGTCAGCCCTTCGAAGATCAGAGAGGTGATGTCGCGGTCTACCGGGTTGTAGGTCGCCAGCAGCGGGTTGAGCTTGACAATGCGGCCCACCAGCGCCTCAACCAGCACGTTGCCCGGCGCGACAGGCTCCGCCGGGAGCGGCTGGGCGGCGGGCGGATCGGGGGGGGTGGGCGTCGGGTCGGGCGAGTGCGGTGCCGGTTGGGAAGTGGGCAGAGCGGTCTCGGTGGGAGCGGTGGGGGGAGCTTCGCCGGAGTCGTCCGGGCGCACGAAGAGCGCCACAACCAGCAAGGTGCTCGCCAGCAGCAGCGCCAGAAACGGCCAGCGCAATCCTCTGAGCATCGTCTCCTCCCTGCAAACAAACGGGGTGTTCTGCGCGCCGCAAAACACCCCCCACCCTTTTCATTATAGGCTACCAGCGGCGCGCCGCGCGCCGCCGTCCGGTGTCTTTCAGATCTGCTGGATCAGCAGTTGAATAATCGCGTTGGCCAGGAAAGCCACCGCCAGGCCGACCGTGATCTGGAACAGGGTGCGCTCCAGGCCGCGCCGAGTCTTGGTGATGCCCATCGAGTCGCCGCCGCCGAACAGACCGCCCAGCCCCTGCCCCTGCGCCTGCAGGATGATCACCACGATCAGGGCGATGGAAGTGAGAATCTGGATGAACTGGAGAGCGTCTTGAACCGTCATGTTGAAATGTGACTCCTCAGGATGGCAAGCGCGGCGATTATAGCATGGGCCGGCTGAGTTGCAAGGGCCAAAG
>JAHDWP010000062.1 GCA_023382715.1 Anaerolineae bacterium | reverse complement strand
GCAGGATTTCCCCTCGCCCCGGTGAGGGAGAGGGGCGCAGGGGTGAGGGGTTCCCCTCGCCCCGGTGAGGGAGAGGGGTGCAGGGGTGAGGGGCGTTCAGCCCATATCATACGCCCGCAAAGCTCAAGTTGGTGCGCATGAGGCGGATGGCTATCCGCCTCATGCGTCCGCTCACATCCAGTGGCGGTGGCGCATCCAGACGATCATCGTCGCCGGCACCGCCAGCAGGATCAGCAGCGTCAGGACGAAGGCGGGCAGGTCCGTCCAGGCGTCGAGCGAGGTCACCGGCTGGAAAAAGTTCATCCCGAAAAAGCCCACCACAAACGACAGCGGCATGAACAGCGTGGCGATGACCGTCAGCGTCTTCATCACGTCGTTCATGCGGTTGTTGACCACCGACAGGTACGAATCCAGCACGCTGGCGACCAGGTCGCGCAGGCTCTCGGTGATGTCGTAGAGGCGCACCAGGTGGTCGTACACGTCGCGGAAGAAGACGCGATCATCGTCGAGGATGACCGGGAAATCGCCGCGCGACAGCTTGTTGAGCACTTCGCGCTGCGGGGCGATGATGCGCCGCAGGTGCAGCAGCCCGCGCTTCAGCCGGAAGATCCCTCCTGGCACAGCGATACCCGTCCCGTCGAACAGGTCGTCCTCGATGCGGTCAATCGCCTCGTCAATGGCCTCCACCGCCGGCATGTAGTCGGCCACCACCTCATCGGCCAGCTTGTAAAGCAGGTGATCCGGCCCATGCTGGATATGGCGCACATCGCGCTGACACAGCTCCCACACCCGCTCAACGGCGGCGATTGGCTCCGTCCGGTAAGTGATGACATAGCTCCGCCCCAGGAAGATATCCAGCTCCTGGGTGCGCACCTGCGGCTCGGCCTGCCTGTCAAAGACGACGCCGTGCAGCACCACCAGCAGGTACTCGCCCCAGTCGTCAACCTTGGGGTGATGCGATTCGGCCAGGGCATCATCTACAGCCAGGGGGTGAAAGCCGAACATGTCGCGCAGGATCGGCTGGCACAGGGCGGGCGGCTCGCCGCACAGGTCGAGCCATAACAGGCCAGCGGCGCTCTGCCGGGCGGCGGCGATCGCCTCCATGCTCAGGTCCATGCGCAGCGCACCATCTGCGTCGTAATAGAGTGAGCGGATCATAGCGCCCCCTTGTTGCTGCTCTGCACGCCCCAGGCGCGCTTGCACCCTGGCGCGGGTTATCGCTCAGAACACCGTGGAAGGCAAACACCCGCCGCGCGGCGGGTGTGATATACTAGCACCATCTGAACGATCTGCGCCGCCGCGCGCCCTAAGCCAGCCCGGCCCGCGCCGCGCCCTCGCGCAGGAAGCGCAGCCCCTCGGTCGCCAGCACGCCCGGCGGCTGGTTCGGCGGACGCCACAGGCACGTCGCCGCCGCCAGGTCGGGGTTGATCGCCGCGAAGGACTCCAGCACCAGCGGCCCGCGATACTTGGCGTCGGCCAGGCCGCGGAAGATCTGATCCCAGTTGACCGTGCCCGTGCCGACCAGCCCGCGATGGCTCTCGCTCATGTGCATGTAGCCCAGCGTCTCAGCGCAGGCGACGATGGGCTTGTAGAAGCCCTCTTCTTCGATGTTCATGTGATAGGTGTCGCCGTGCAGCTCGAGGTTGTCGTAGCCCAGCGCACGCAGCGCCTTGACCGCCGCCTGCCCGTCCTCCAGGGTGTTGTAGAGGTACGTCTCGTAGCGGTTGCACACTTCCAGCCCCAGCATGATCCCGCGCCGCCGGGCGTCTTCGGCCACCTCGGCCAGCGTCTCGATGACGGTCTGCCGCTCCTGGGGCGTGGGCGCTTTGCCGGTCAGCGTGCCCAGCGAGTAGGCGATGCAGCCGCACAGGTACGTGCTGCCGATCTCCTCCATCTTGTCCATCGCGTCGGAAAGGAAGCGCCGCGCCTTCTGGGGTGCAGCGGGCATGTGCGCATCTTTGGGCAGCACGAGCGAGGCCGTTGCCTCGATCCCCGCGCCGTGCAGCGCCTTTTTGTGCGAGGCGGCGTCGAACTGCTCCGGCTTCAGCAACGGGATCTCGATGAAGTCGAAGCCCGTCCGCTCGGCCTGCTCAATGGCGTGGTTGCCCGTCTCAGTCGTCCAGTCGCCGATCCACAGAAATGCGTGTGCTCCGAATTTCGGCATAGTACCCTCTTTTCAAAGAAGCGTGTGCTTTCGCCCAACACCTCTCATTGTACAGGACTCGCCCGCTTCTGCCTACGCACCGCACAAGGTGGCAATTGGCGCAGGGCCAGGATTCCTGAAGCGCAGAGGCACAGAGGACGCGGAGGACGCGGAGAAGAACTGGAACGTTCTTTTATCTATCTTCTCTCTGCGCTCTCTGCGCCTCTGCGGTGATGCTTTACTCCCACGAAACCACTCACTCCGCGAAGACCGGCTCCGGCAGACCCAGCCGCTCGTACTGCTCCGGCGGCGCGTCGTTGGCTTCCATCAGGCGCATCATATGGGCGATCATCTGCCGTTCGATGGCGCCATCGCGGATCGGGCGCTCCTGTTTGGGGTCGGCGGCCAGGTCGAAGAGCAGCGTCTCGAAAGGCGTCGGCGTAGACCAGGCGCGCGCGGCGATCTTCATCGTGCGGCAGCCTTTGCTGAAGGAGAACGGCTCAGCGAGCTGGATGTCCTGCAGCTCGTCCACGCCGAACAGCCCGCGCAGATGGGTGGGCATCAGCGTGTATTCGTAGAGCGGCGCGTTGTCTGGCGTGGCGGGGCCGCGCATGTAAACGTAGCGCCCATCCGTCACGTTGACGTGCGCGCCCATCACCCCAAAGAGGCACGCTTCGCGCGTGGGCGCGTTGCTGGCCACCGCGTCGCGCAGGGGGATGCCCTGCATGTCCGGGGGGCGCCCCACGCCGAAGAACTCCAGCAGCGTGGCCGGGATGTCAATCATCTGGGTCAGCGCGTCGCGGCGCACGCCCGCCTGGCGGCTGCGCGGATCCCACACGAAGAGCGGGATGCGCGCCAGCTCGCTATACCAGGGCTGCTGATTCTTGGCCCACCAGTCGTGCTCGCCGAGCAGAAAGCCGTGATCGGTGGTCACGATCAGCAGCGTGTCGTCCCACAGGTTGAGCGCGTCCATCGTGTCCAGCACGCGCCCCAGCGAGGCGTCGCACTGGCTGAGCAGCGCCGCGTACTCGAAGCGCATGTGCTGCGCTTCGAGCGGATCTTCGCGCACGGGCGCGTAGTCCGGCCAGTCGAAGTGCGGCCCGTCGTACTCGTGCGGGTAGAGGTCTTTATAGCGCTGGTAGCTGAAAAACGGCTCGTGGGGGTCGAAACACTCGATCTGCAAAAACCAGCGATCCTGCTCGCGGTTGGCGTGGATGAACTCCAGCCCCCGGTCGAAGGTGACGCGCTGCGGGCAGTTCTCCTCGCTGCTCATATACTGCCGGTTCACCCAGTCCTGGCGGTACTTGCGCGGCTCAAAGTCGCACTGCCAGCCCTCGATGGTGCGGCTGCCCAACGTCGGCGGGATGTCCGGGTCGGCGACCTGGCCCTTCCACTGGTCGCCCTCTTGCCCGCGCGAGAACTCCCAGGTGTGGTAGCGGCTGTGATAGGTCGCGCCGCCGTCCTCGAAGTAGTGCTGGTGATCGGTCACCAGGTGCGTGTAGACGCCGCTGCACCCCAGGATGGACGGCATGGAGTCGTCGAACGGCTCGATCGGTCCCCAACTGCGGTGCAGGAAGTTGTAGCGACCCGTGTGCAGCTCGCGCCGGGCGGGGATGCACGGCATACTGCCCACATAGGCATTGTCGAAGGTGGCGCAGCGCTGCGCCAGCCGCTCGAAATTGGGCGCGTGGATGCCCTGCGCCCCGTAGGGTGGCAGCATGTGCCGGTTGAGCGAATCGAACATGACCAGAATAGCTTTCATCAGCAGACTCCTCACGATGGCCAGGTCAACAGATCACCGCGACCGAACGCATTTCATTTGTGGGCACGACCGAACCGCCGAGACGCAGAGAGGCAAGGCAAAGGCCAGCCGCGTCCTTCCCTGCGACCTCGGCGTCAACTCCCGCCTTGCGCGAACAGTCACCTCCCGCCGACCAGCTTGACGCGCCAGACGAAACTCTCTATGATATGAGCTATTGACAGCGGTGTCGGCACCGTTGTCAGCAAGCACCGTGACTCATGATACTCCGTGCTCGCCAAACGGACAAGCGCCCGGAGCCGTGCTCGTGGTCACCATCACCGATGTCGCTCGCGCTGCCCAGGTCTCCAAAAAGACCGTGTCACGGGTGATCAACGATCATCCCGACGTGGCCGATGCCACACGCCAGCGCGTCCAGGCGGTGATTGACGCGCTCGGCTACCAGCCCAGCATGTTGGCGCGCGGTCTGGTACAGGGCCGTTCCAACACCGTCGGCGTGATCATTGACGAGAGCGCCGAAGACGTATTCGGCTACCCCCTCTACAGCGAAAACCTGCGCGGCATCTCGCGCGTGCTCAGCCGTCACAACTTCGACATGCTCGTCCACTTCGCCCGCCACGAGACGTCTTACACCGACCTCTACTACCAGCGGCGCGTGGACGGGCTGATCCTGATGAGTATGCCGGTGGACAACCCCTTCCTGCCGGTCGTGCTGGGCGGCGACATCCCCTACGTGCTCACCCAGCGCGTCAGCGACCACGAGGCGCCCGCCCACTGGGTGGATGTGGACTTCGAGAGCGGGGCCGTGCAGGCGCTGGAGCACCTGTGGGCGCTCGGCCATCGCCAGTTCGCCTTCCTGATCGGCCCGCCCAACAAAACCTACGCCCGCCTGCTGCTGCGCGGCTATCGCCAGGCGCTGGCCGACCGCGGCCAGGACATCCGCGAAGACCTGATCGTGCGCAGCCAACCCTACATCAGCGCCAGCAAGACGGTGGTGACGGCGCTGCTGGAGCGGCCCGATCCGCCCACCGCCTTCGCCTGCAGCGACGACATGATGGCTATCCAGGTGATCCAGCTTCTGCAGAAGCTGGGCTACCAGGTGCCCGGCGACCTCTCCGTCGTCGGCTCCGACGACGCGCTGATCGCCCGGCTGGCCAGCCCGCTGCTGACCACCATTCACCAGGACGCTTACCGCAAGGGGTCCCTGGCCGCCGAGATGCTCCTGGAGCAGCTTGGCAAGCAGGTGAACTCTCCCTCGTCGCGTCAGGTATTGCTGCCGACCGAGCTGGTTGTTCGCGGTTCGACCGGGCCAGTCCGCTCACGATAGAATCGCCTGCCAAAGGAGGGTCGCCGATCATCATTCATCTGCACAGCTTCGCCAGATTCAGCGTCGAGAATGCCCGGCATCTTCATCGCAGGGTTTCTATCAGCCAGAAAAGGAGTTCATGATGAGTCTCAACAATCGCCGCATGTCCCGCCGCAATTTCCTGAAAGGAGCCGCCGCTTCGGGCGTGCTGCTGGCCAGCACCCCCGGCGTCAGCTTCGCCGAGAAGGTCAGCTCCATCCACTTCCTGCGCCGCCGCGCCCAGATCGAGACGATCACCATCCTGATCAACGACTCGCCCTGGTTCCCCGGCTTTGAGGCGCTGGTCAAGCAGTACGTCGAGACCACTGGCAACGATGTCAAGCTCAACGTCACGCCCTTCGCCGGCATGCTCGAAAAGTCGCGCAACGCCGTGCAGGGCAGCGAGAGTGAGTTCGACATCCTCAACCTCAACGAGCAGTGGTATATGCAGTTCTACGCGGGCGGGCTGGTGACGCCCATTCACGACATCAACCCGGATTTCGAGCTGGACCCGAACGTGATCGAGTACGACGCCGCGACGCGCTGGGACGAGTCCCTGCGCTATTCCTCACCAGACGGCGCGCTCTATGGCCTGCCGATCAACGGCAACATCCAGTTGTTCTTCTATCGCCAGGACCTGTTCGACGAGAAGGGCCTGGCCGCCCCCACCACCTGGGACGAGGTGGAGAGCATCGCCCAGACCTTCCACAACCCGCCGGGAATGCACGGCTTCTCGCTGCGCACCATCGGCGGCAACTGGGAGTTCCAGGCATACCTGCACAGCTATGGCACCAGCGCAGTCAGCCTCGACCTGGCCAGCGGCGAGTGGATGGTCGGCCTGGCCGATCCGGGCGCGGTCGAAGCCCTCAAGACGTGGCTGCGGCTGGGCAGGGAATACGGCCCGGCCAACATCAACGCGATGGGCCAGGCCGAGAACCTGGCGCTGATGGCCAGCGGGCGGCTGGCCCAGGTGCACATGGTCGGCGCGGCGGCCCCCAACTACGACAACCCGGATACGTCGGTCGTGGTCGGCAAGATGGGCGCCGGCGTGGTGCCTGGCGGCCCCGGCGGGCGCGCCACGCTCTCCGGCATCTGGGTGATGGGCATCCCCCACAACCTGTCCGACGTGCGCAAAGCGTCTGCCCTGGCCTTCCTGGAGTGGGCGCTGACCAAGGACGCCCAGCTCTACTACGCCCAGTCCGGCGCCATCCCCGTCCGCCAGGATGTCTACGAAGCGCTGTCCGAGGACCCCAAGCTGGGCTGGTGGATGAAGGCGATGGGCGAGAGCACGCCCTTCATCAAGGCGCAGCCCCGCCTGGCCGAGACGCCGCAGATCGTCGAGGTCATTGACCGCCGCACCACGCAGGCGCTCATTGACGAGCTGACGCCCGAAGAGGCAATGGCCGAGGCCGCCAAGGAGATTCACCAGATTCTCGTCAGCGGCGGATACACCGTCAAGCCGCTCGCCTAGCCAGTTCTTGCTGGCCCCGGCACGGTTACACCAGGGGCGCTGCTCTCATCCCTGCGCAGCGCCCCCCTACCGAGTCACCGGGCAAGTGAGGACAATACAACTGGCCCCTAATCTATCGCTGGAGAGCACACAATGGCGACCACAGCCCTTCGCAGGTCAGGCACCGGGCAGCGCCGCCTGGGGACTTTTCTGGATCAGAACTTCAAGTACTGGGCGCTGCTGCCGACGCTCCTCTTCATGGCCGTGCTCACCCTCTACCCCGTCGGTCAACTGCTGCGCCTCAGCCTGTCGGATGCCCAGTTTATCAAGGGCAAGCTCGTCTGGTCATATGTCGGGCTGGATCACTTCACCACGCTGAGCCACGACCCGGTCGTGCCCGACGCGCTGCGCAACACGCTGGTCTTCGTCGCAGCCTCAGTCATCATCGAGGGGGTGCTGGGCTTGCTGCTGGCCGTGCTGGTCAGCCGAGTGCGGCGCTTCGCCTGGTTCTACCGCAGCGTCTTCATGATCCCGCTGCTCATCCCGCCCATCGCCATCAGCGCCATGTGGCGGCTGATGTACGATTACAACTACGGCATCATCAACCAGATTCTCATCGAGCTGGGCGCGACGCGACCGCCGCTGTGGACTGCCGACCCCGACCTGGCCCTGGCCTCCGTCGTCATCGTGGACGTGTGGCACTGGACGAGCTTCCTCTTTCTGATCATGCTGGCCGGGGTGGAATCGCTGCCGCACGAGCTGGGCGAGGCAGCCCGCGTGGACGGGGCCAGCGAGATTCAGGTCTACCGGCGCATCTTCCTGCCGCTGCTGCGCCCGACGATCATCGTCGCGCTGATGCTGCGCACCATCCTCGCCTTCAAGGTCTTCGATCAGATCTTCCTGCTGACCGGCGGCGGCCCCGGCACGTCCAGCGAAGTGATCAGTCTCTACGTCTACAAGGTCTTCTTCGTGCAGGGGCGCATGGGCTATGGCGCGCTGCTGGCGCTGATCACGGCGCTGATCATGTCGGTTTTCGTGGTGGCCTATCAGTGGCTCAACTCCTATGTCAACAAGACGCGGTGAGAAGGCGGCGCAGCCATGATCAAGCTCAACCCCAAGACTCTTCTGCTGCACCTGGTGCTGATTATCTTCGCGCTGATCATCCTGGGACCGATGGTCTACACCTTCCTGACCTCGCTCAAGCTGTTCCGCGACATCATCTCCGGCTCGTGGACCTTCGAGCCGACCTGGCGCAACTACGAGCAGCTTTTCATGAGCGACCGCAGCAACTTCACCGACCTGACGCGCAACAGCCTGATCGTCGGCCTGCTGAGCCTGCTGGTCGTCCAGGCCATCGCCGCGCTGGGCGCGTACAGCATGAGCCGCTTCCGCTGGCGCCGGCTGGTGGGCAGCCTGGTCATGGGCTGGCTGCTGTTCATCAACATGCTGCCGCCGATCATCTTCGTCGGGCCGTTCTTCATCATCGCCCGCACGCTTGGCTTCTACGACACGCCCCTGGCCATCACCATGGCCCACGCGATCATGAACCTGCCGCTGGCCTTCTGGATGCTGCACAGCTTCTTCGCCGACATCCCGGTCGAGCTGGAGGAGGCCGCCGCCATTGACGGGTGCAGCCGCCTGCAAACCTTCCTGCGCATCGCCCTGCCCATCGCCAAGCCGGGCATCGCCGCGACGAGCGTGCTGGTCTTCGTCTTTAGCTGGAAGGAGTTCCTCTTCGCCCTCACGCTGAGCAGCACGCCCAAAGCGATGACTATCCCGGTTGGCATCGCCGCCTTCGCCCAGGAATGGAACATCCGCTATGGCGAGATGGCCGCTGCCGCCTTCTTCGCCACCATCCCGGCGCTGCTGCTGGTCTTCATCGCCCAGAAGCACATCGTCAAGGGCATGACGCTGGGCGCGCTGAAGGGCTAAGCGAAGGCGAGCGGCGCATGACCGACACTATAACCCTCACGCCCAGCGAGTGGCGCGAACAGCCCGCCTGGGCGCTGGAAAGCGACCGGCTGCGCGTCGTCACCACGCCGGGGGTGGGCGCCAAGATCGTCTCGATCTACGACAAAGCCGCCGGGCACGAGTGGCTGGTTGCCCCCGCCGACCGGCCCTTCGGCCCGCCCGCTTATGGCGCGACCTTCATCGAGCAGGATATGAGCGGCTGGGACGAGATGTTCCCCACGATCAAAGCCTGCGCGTACCCACAGCCCGGCCCCTATGCGGGCGCGGCGCTGCCCGATCACGGCGAAGTGTGGGCGCTGCCCTGGGAAGTGGTCGCGGCGGAGCATGGGGCGCTGACGCTCAGCGTGGAGGGGCGCGCCCTGCCCTACCGCCTGGCGCGGACGCTGCGCCTGGACGACCCCGCCACGCTGCGCCTGAGCTACACCGTCACCCACAGCGGCGCGCACCCGATCGCGGCATTGTGGGCGGCGCACCCCCAGTTCAGCGCCGGCGATGCGACGCGCATCGCCCTGCCGGACACCGTGCGCGAGCTGTACAACGTGCGCGACATCCCGGACTGGGGCGCGTGGGGCCTGCGCTACCCCTGGCCGCGCGCCCGCAACCGGCGCGGGCAGTGGGTAGACCTGGATCGCGTCGCGCCGCCGGAGTCCGGCACCTGTCGCAAGCTGTACGTCCCGCCGGAGGTGGCCATCGGCTGGGCGGCGCTGGTCGAAGAGCGCGCGGGGCACTGGCTGCGCCTGGAATGGTCGCCGCAGGACGTGCCGTACCTGGGCCTGTGGGTGGACGAGGGCGCGGTCAATAGCGTGCGCACCGCCGCCCTGGAGATCACCACCGGCTTTCACGACAGCCTGGTCACCGCCTGGGAGAAGCGGGCCGTGCCCGTGCTCGCGCCGGGCGAGCGCCGGACGTGGGAGGTGCTGCTGCGCGTGGGGACGGGGCCGCTGCCGGGGTAGCGGTCAGCCGTCAGCAGTCAGCCATCAGCGGTCAGCAAGAGCGGGGGTGAGGTTGGGAATGCGCGCGGATAATCTCACCCCCGCGCGATCCATTGAGAGACCGTTTGAAAGGCCGCGCGGCTGCCTTTGCCCCCCATCCCCGGCCCTTCCCCCACGAGGGGGGAAGGGAGAAAAGCACGCCCGCTAAGCCCCTCCCTCCTTGTGGGGGAGGGGTTTGGGGTGGGGGAGACAACCTCTCACACGGCCTCTCAGCGCCGCCGGAACTGGTGAAACGAGGATTCCATGAGCCGACCCATCGCCTTCCACGTCATGGTCAAACCGCACGGCTCTCTCTGCAACCTGGATTGCCGCTATTGCTATTACCTGTCCAAAGAGCGACTCTACCCGGACAGCGACTTCCGCATGAGCGACGCGCTGCTCGAAGCGTTCATCCGCCAGTACATCGCCGCGCAGCGCGTGCCCGAAGTGACCTTCGCTTGGCAGGGCGGCGAGCCGACGCTGCTGGGGCTGGACTTCTTCAGGCGGGCGGTCGCGTTGCAGCAGAAGCACGCCCGCCCAGGGATGCGCATCCTCAACGCCCTGCAAACCAACGGCACCACCCTCGATGATGGCTGGTGCCGCTTCTTCGCCGAGCATGGCTTCCTGGTCGGCGTCAGCCTGGACGGGCCGCGCCCGCTGCACGACGCCTATCGCGTGGACAAGGGGGGACGGCCCACCTTCGACCGGGTGATGCGCGGGATCGAGCGGCTGCGCGCGCACGGCGCAGACTTCAACATCCTGACCTGTGTGCACGCCGCCAATGCCGACCATCCGCTCGCCGTGTACCGCTTCCTGCGCGACGAAGTGGGGGCGCAGCACATCCAGTTCATCCCCATCGTCGAGCGCGACAACGACACCGGCTTCCAGGAAGGCAGCACCGTCACCGCGCGTTCGGTGAGCGGCGAGCAGTACGGGCGTTTCCTGATCGCCATCTTCGACGAATGGGTGCGGCGCGACGTGGGCCGCGTCTTCGTCCAGATTTTCGACGTGGCTCTGGCCGCCTGGAGCGGGCACCGGCCCGGCCTGTGCGTCTTCGAGGAGACGTGCGGCTACGCGCTGGCGATGGAGCACAACGGTGACGTGTACTCGTGCGATCACTTTGTCGAACCGGCGCACCGGCTGGGCAATATGCAGGTCGTCCCTCTGGCCGAGCTGGTCGGCTCGGCGCAGCAGCAGCGCTTCGGGCAGGCCAAGCGCGACACGCTGCCCCGCCAATGCCGCGAGTGCCCGGTGCGTTTCGTGTGCAACGGCGGCTGCCCCAAAGATCGCCTGCTGACCACCCCCGACGGAGAGCCGGGGCTGAACTATCTGTGCGCGGGCTTCAAGGCGTTCTTCACCCACATTGACCGCCCCATGCGTCTGATGGCCGCCGAGCTTGTGCGCGGTCGCCCGCCCGCCAACATCATGCCTCTGCTGGCCCGTGAAGACGCCGATCTCGCGCGCAAATTCGCCGCCGCCGGGCGCAACGACCCCTGCCCCTGCGGCAGCGGGCGCAAGTTCAAGCACTGTCATGGCGCGCCGCGCCGCTGAGCCGCCAATCACCGGGTGCGCGCAAAATCTGCCAGGCGGTAGGGGCGCTGCTCTGCTGCGCCCTGGCTGACCTCACCCCCGCGCGGCGCTGACGCGCCTCACCGCCCCCTCTCCACGCAGATGGAGAGGGGGCAAGCCAAGCGTAGCGCGGCGGGGGGTGAGGTAAAGCTCTGCTGCGCCCTGGCTGACCTCACCCCCG
>JAHDWP010000061.1 GCA_023382715.1 Anaerolineae bacterium | reverse complement strand
TAAAGCTCTGCTGCGCCCTGGCTGACCTCACCCCCGCTCGGCGCTGACGCGCCTCGCCGCCCCCTCTCCATCTGCGTGGAGAGGGGGCAAGCCGGGCGCAGCGTGGCTGGGGGTGAGGTAAAGCTCTGCTGCGCCCTAACTGACCTCACCCCCGCTCGGCGCCGACGCGCCTCACCGCCCCCTCTCCACACGCGGAGAGGGGGGCAAGCCGGGCGCCCCTCTTGCCAAGCGCCCGGCGCTTGGGTATGCTGACTTCATACACGCGAGGAGAGTCATGCTATGCCCAAGCCCGTCCCCATCAGCCCGCCCCCCGACTGGCCCGCGACCACCGAGTCGCGCTGGGCCAAACCCCTTTCGCGACTGGTGCTTTTTCTGCTGACGCGCTACCAGGTGATCGGGCGGGAGAATATTCCCGATCCGCCGTTCCTGCTGGTATCCAACCACATGAGCTTCTTTGACATCCCCGCCGTCAACTATCCGGCCCCTCACGGGACGGTGGGGTTCGCGGCGCGCAAGTACATCGGCACCAAGTACGAGCCGCTGTTTCGGTTGTACCCGGTCATCTGGATCGAGCAGTTCTCCGCCGACCGAGGCGCGCTGCGCGACGCGATCACCGTGCTGGAGGCGGGCGTGCCGCTGGGCATCGCGCCGGAAGGGACGCGCAGCAAAGTCGGGGCGCTGATCCAGGGGCGAGGCGGGGCGGCGTTCGTGGCGACGCGGACCGGCGTGCCCATTGTCCCGGCGTGCACGTGGGGCACGGAGAAGGTGCTCAAGCATCCGCGCCCGAAGGTGATCGCCCGCTATGGCAAGCCATTCCACCTGCCCGCGGGGCGCGCCAAAGGCGATGCTCTGGAGGAATACACCGAGCGGATCATGTGCGCTATCGCCGCCTTGCTGCCGGAGAAGTATCATGGCTACTACGCCGGGAACCCGCTCATCGAGGAGATGCGGCGCATCGTCACGTAACTAGAATGCTTTGAGAGGAGAGATTTGCGATGGAGCTGGACGCGATCAAACATATTGGTGTTGTCGGCGCGGGGACGATGGGCAGCGGCATCGCCCAGGTGTGCGCCACCCAGGGCTACCGCGTGACGCTGGTGGACGTGATGCCGGGCGCGCTGGAGCGCGCGCTGGCCGGCGTGCGGGCCAGCGTCGAAAAGCTGCACGGCAAGGGCAAGCTGACTGATGCGCAGCGCGACGCCGGGCTGACCCATATCACCCCGGCGGGCGACCTGGCGGCGCTGCGCGATGCTGACCTGGTGGTGGAGGCGGTCAGCGAGGACGTGGCGCTCAAGCGCGACATCTTCGCCCGGCTGGACACGCTGACCGCGCCCGGCGCGATCCTGGCCAGCAACACCTCGTCCATCTCGATCACGGCCATCGCCGCCGCGACCTCGCGCCCGGACAAGGTGATCGGGATGCACTTCATGAATCCCGTGCCGCTGATGCAGCTTGTCGAGATCATTCGCGGGCTGGCGACGAGCCGGGAGACGCTCGACGCGGTGATGGCCCTGACCGAGCGGCTGGGCAAGTCGCCCGTCGAGGCGGCGGATTACCCCGGCTTCATCGCCAACCGCATCCTGATGCCCATGCTCAACGAGGCGGTCTACGCGCTGATGGAGGGCGTGGGCACGGCGGAAGCAATTGACACGGTGATGAAGCTGGGCATGAACCACCCGATGGGGCCGCTGACGCTGGCCGATTTCATCGGGCTGGACGTGGTGCTGAGCATCCTCGAGGTGCTACACGACGGCCTGGGAGACCCCAAGTACCGCCCGTGTCCGCTGCTGCGCAAGATGGTGGCGGCGGGGCACCTAGGCCGCAAGACGGGGCGGGGGTTCTACGAGTACGGCGCAGGGTGATCGGGCGAGCGGGGAGGGTAGCACGCAGGAAGCACGAAGATGGCGTCCGGTTAACCTCACCCCCTGGCCTCGCTACGCGCGGCCTTTCCCCCTCTCCGTAAACAGAGAGGGGGAGGCAAGGCGCGTCAGCGCCAGGCGGGGGTGAGGTAAAGAGAAGAGCCGTTCCAGACCCCAGATCAACCTTAATGGCCGTGCTTCTCTGAAGGGTGACCGAGAGGGCATCCCCCGTCAGTTCACCCGCTTCCAGGTGCCGCTGCTCAGCCGCCAGATGACCGTCCCGGCGGGGATGGTCACGCCGTTGTCGCTGCGCGTCGTCTCGGCGTAGGCGTAGGTCTGCGAGTCGGCGTCGCGGCCAATGCTCACTGAAACAATCTGCGGGACGGGCTGCGCGGCGTAGGCCGGGCTTTCCAGGCGCAGCGCGGCTTCGCCCGCCGCGGCGACGTTTTGCAGGTCATAGAGCGCCAGGAACGCGCCGCTGTGCTGCGGCTGTGTGACGAGCTGCGGTTCAAGCGCCAGCCGCCACTGCAGGAAACTCTCCCAGGACAGGCTGTTCAACTGATCCACCGTCAGCAGGGGCATGGCGACGCCAGACAGGGCGGTCAGCGCATCGTCGAGGGTCATCTGCGGGCCGAGCGCCGCCAGCAGCGTCAGCGATGCGCCCGGCCCGTACTGGGCGATCAGCGAGCGCGTGAAAGGCGGCGCGGCGGGGGATTGCTCGTCCATCTGCTCGGCCAGCCAGCCGGCCAGTTCGCTTTGCAGCCAGGCCGCGTCGCTGTAGGCGGGCAGAGTCGTCTCGCCGCCCACATAGCGCACCAGTCGGGCGGCCAACAGGCGCACGATCTCCGCCTGTAGTTCGGGGGCCAGCGGCAGGTCGGCGCGCGCGCGCCCCACCAGCGGCGAGGAGATCCGCAGCAGCCAGGGGTCGGGCGACGCCCATTCGACGGTCTTGGGGCGCTCGGCGACGATCTCCACGCGGAACGGCGGCGGGGCGGCGGCGCAGGTCAGAGCGGCGCAACCCCGCCGCCACCACTCGTCGAGGCGGGGCAGCAACGCCTGGGCCAGCGCCCTGTCCAACTCGCGGTAGGTGATGCGCGCGTGCGTGCCGGTCAGGGTGTGCTCCTCGCCCCAAAAGGTGAGATCGTCGGGCACGTGGCGCCAGCCGCTCTGCGGGCTGGCCGCCCCGTCTTCATAGCGCCAGTAGAACCACACGACGTGATAGGGCACGCCGTCAATTATCTCTTCCAGCACCACGCGCGCCCGCTGCTTGTCAATGGTGGCGCTGATCACCTCGCCGGCCAGGGAGACGCGATGGCTGGCTTTGAGCGCCTGGTAATCGTCGAAGCGCTGGCTTTGTTCGAGGATGAAGTAGTCGCTGCTGCTGCGCTGGACGGCCATGTAGTTGGCGAAGTCGCCCACGCGCAGGGCGGTCACTTCGACGCTGACCGTGTCCAGCAGGTCGCGGCGAATCCGGTCGTCCACGTACTGCAAGCGCCACAGGATCAGGGCGCCGATCAGGCCGAGCGCGCTCACCAGCAGCGCCAGCAGCAGCGCGATCTGGCGGCGCGCACGCTGGCGACGACGCAGCGCCGCCGGGTCTTCAGTGGGGCGGATGCGCGACTGCTCGGATTCGACCTGCCAATCGAGGCGGATGCCCATCGGTAATCCCTCAAGCGGCTGAGCGGCGGCCTGATTGTAGCGTGGGGGAGAAGCGCGCTCAACCGGAAAACAGCGCGCCCGTCCTGGCGGGCAGGGCGGGCGCTCTTGCAGGCTGGGGGACCTGGATTTGAACCAGGACTGACGGATCCAGAGTCCGCTGTTCTGCCGGTTAAACTATCCCCCAAGGATGCCGGGCATTGTAGCACACGGCGGGCCGCTTGACAAGGGTTTTGCGAGCGACTTTCGCCCCGTGCCTGCTGGCTGGTCGGAGTTGCTGGGCTTGCTGCCGCGCCCCGGCAATTCTTCACAAGATTTTCAGAAATTCCACGCATAAGTTCCGGTATACTGGTAGTAAGACCTGGATGCCTGATCCGGGTTGCATCCGCGTGATACGATACGCTGTGCCGTGCGCTGCAAAGTGGGAATGCCTCTAGCGGGGGGCAATGTGGGAGAGTTGTGGCGCGGATCGAGGCGGATCACGCACTTCCAGCGGGAGCTGCCGGGCCATATCGGCCTGGCGGTTTCTTTTCAGAGACCATGCGGGAATCTCGCCCCCGGCCCCCGCTCCGTTTACAGCTATACAGACTCACATCCTGGATTGCGTCTGCTCCGCCGCCCCCAGCCCTTCTTCCACGGGAGATACTGTGGGCGAGGTATCCCATAGGGGCGCATGGCCATACGCCCCTACTACGGGGGTGCAGCAGCGCAGCGCCCCTACGAAGCCAGCGCGTCGCAACTGTGAAATGCGCTCTCCCCTGGCGAAGCACTTGACGGCTGAGAACAAGTGTCTTATACTGAAATTATATAGAGAACTATAGGTTTTGTGAGATTTCTTCATGACTGAGCGCATCACGAAGCGGCTGCGTATCTCCAAACAGGTCGGCACTCCGCTCTACCGGCAGCTTCAACAGCAGCTTGAAGACTTAATCGTGAGCGGCACGTGGCGCCCGAGAGAACCTCTGCCGTCTGAGACGGAACTGGCTGCGCGCCTGGACATCAGCGTGATGACTGTCCGCCAGGCGATGGGCCTGCTGGTCAATCGCGGCCTGATCTATCGCGAGAAAGGGCGGGGGACCTTCGTCGCCCCGCGCCCCCTCGAACGTTCTCTTCAACGCCTGGGGAGTTTCACCGAAGATATGCGCGCGCGCGGACGGGAGCCATCCGCCCAAACGTTGCTGTGTGAAGTGGTGCCCGCGCCCGCTCAGATCGCCGCAGACCTTGGCTTCTGCCCAGGTACCCCGGTGTTGCATCTGCGGCGGCTGCGCCTGGTGGACGGCTTCCCGGTCGCTCTGCACGATGCTTATGTGACTCGCACGGATATCACGCACGCCGAGCTGAACTCCGTCGGCTCGCTCTACGCGCTGCTCGAGCAGCGCGGGATCGAGCTGGACGAGGCGCGCGAGGTGCTGGAGGCCGTCGTCGCCGATACCACGACCGCCGAGCTGCTGCGAATCCGGCGCGGCGCTCCGCTGCTCCAGGTGACGCGCATTACCTGGGATCGCCACCATGTGCCCGTCGAGTCCATCACCGCTCTCTGCCGGGCCGATATGTACCACTATTCCGTGACCCTTCGCCGCTGAAAGAGAGCCGGAACTGCGCGCCGGCTCTTCAGAATCTGGCGCGCCCGCGACATACCATTCGCCTCACGACTCTGCTATGATCTCAGCACTGTATAACTGTGAAGCGGATATTCACCAGGAGGGAAACAGAGAATGGCAGTTCGCAGGGCATCGGCGGTGTGGGAAGGCTCGCTGCGCGAGGGCAAGGGCACGATGGCGCTCGGCAGCGGCGCGTTCGAAGGAGCGTATTCGTTCGGCACGCGCTTTGAAGAAGCGCCGGGCACCAACCCGGAAGAGCTGATCGGCGCGGCTCACGCTGGCTGCTTCTCCATGGCCTTCAGCCTCGAGCTGGGGCGCGCGGGCTTCACGCCGGAGTACGTGCGCACGACCGCCGACGTTCACATCGAGAAGCAGGAAAACGGGTTCAAGATCACGCGCAGCGTGCTGACCATGACCGCGAAAGTCCCCGGTCTGGACGAGGAGACCTTCCAGGCGAAGGCCGCAGCGGCGAAGAAGGGCTGCCCGGTGTCGCAGGCGCTGGCCGGCGTGGAGATTGAACTGAAGGCGACGCTGGTAAGCTGAGAGTGATCAGTGGTCGGTGATCAGTTGTCAGGCGGCTGCAAGCCACCGACCGCCGCCGACCGATCGCTGACCGCTGACGACTGATCACTGACCACCAACACCTAACAACCGATCACCGATCACTCCCCCCACGCAAAAGGGATCGTCGCCCCATGCCTAACCGTTTGCAGCACGAGACCAGCCCCTACCTGCGCCAGCACGCCGACAACCCGGTGGACTGGTACCCCTGGGGCGAGGAGGCGTTCGCCGCGGCCAAAGCGCAGGACAAGCCCATCTTGCTCAGCATCGGCTATGCGGCGTGCCACTGGTGCCATGTCATGGCCCACGAGAGCTTCGAAGACGCCAAAACCGCCGCCTTCATGAACGAGCACTTCATCAACATCAAGGTGGATCGTGAAGAGCGCCCGGACGTGGACGACATCTACATGCAGGCCACGCTCATCTTCAACCGGGGCAATGGCGGCTGGCCGATGACCGTCTTCCTGACGGCGGCTGGGCACCCTTTCCACGCCGGGACATACTATCCGCCGGAGCCGCGCTATGGGATGCCCAGCTTCCAGCAGGTGATGGAAGCGGTCGTCGAGACCTTTCGCAAGAAGCGCAGCGAGGTCGAGCGCACGGGGCGGGCGCTGGCCGAAGAGCTGGGGCGGGCGATGTCGGCGGGGCTGGGCGGCGAACCGGAGCTGCTCGGCCCGGCGATTCTCGACGCCGCCGCCCAGGAGATGCTGCGCCGCACCGACCCCGTGCACGGCGGGCTGACGCGCGGCAAGCCGAAGTTCCCCAACCCGATCACGCTGGAATATCTGCTGCGCTATCACGCCGCGACCGGCCACGAACAGGCGCGCGATGTCGCCCTGTTCACCCTGCGCAAAATGGCGGCGGGCGGCCTGTACGATCAGCTTGGCGGCGGCTTTCACCGCTACAGCGTGGACGAGAAGTGGCTGGTGCCGCACTTCGAGAAGATGCTCTATGACAACGCCCTGCTCAGCCGCGTCTATCTGCACGGCTGGCAGATCAGCGGCGACCCGCTGCTGCGCGAGATCGCCGAGGACACGCTCGATTACGTGCTGCGCGAGATGACCGCGCCGGATGGCGGCTTCTACAGCACGCAGGACGCCGATTCTGAGGGCGAAGAGGGCAGGTTCTTCGTCTGGACGGCGGACGAGCTTCGCGCGGCGCTGGATGGCGTGGTGAGCCAGGTGGACGCGCTGCTGACCTACTGGGGCGTGACCGACGAAGGCAATTTCGAGGGGCGCAACATCCTGCACACCGCTGACATGCTGGAGCGAGTCGCCGTGCGGCACGGGCTGTCGGTCGAGCAGATGCGCGATGACCTGGTCGCGGCCAGAGCGGTGCTGTTCGCGCTGCGCAAGAAGCGCGCGGCCCCCGCCCGCGACGAGAAGATCATCGCCGCCTGGAACGGGATGATGCTCGCCGCTTTTGCAGAGGCGGCGCGCGTCCTGGGCGCGGATGATTACCTGGAAGCGGCCCTGACCAACGCGCGCTTCCTGCTGCGCGAGATGGTTGGGCCGGGCGGGCGGCTGTGGCGGGCGCACAAGGACGGCACGAGCAAGATCAACGGCTACCTGGAAGATTATGCCCACGTGATTGACGGGCTGCTGGAGCTATACCAGGCGACGTTCGATAAGCATTGGTTCGTCGAGGCGCAGCGCCTGGCCGACATCGCGCTCCGGCATTTCCGCGCCGAAGACGGCGGCTTCTATGACACAAGCGACGACCACGAGACATTGATCGTCCGCCCGCGCAGCGCGCAGGACGACGCGACTCCTTCCGGCAGCGCCATGTTCGCCTACGAGCTGCTGCGGCTGACCGGCTATACGGCGGAGACGCGCTACGAAGATGCCGCGCTGAGCGTCTACCGGGCGCTGGGGTCGGCGCTGGCCGAGTACCCGCTGGCCTTCGGCGAGATGCTGATCGGGCTGGACATGGCCCTGCGCCGCCCGGTGGAGATCGCCATCATCGGCGACCCGGCGGACGAGCGCACGGTGGCGCTGCTGGGGGTAGTGCGCGCCCGGTATCGCCCGCTGGCGGTGCTGGCGCTTTCGCCGTCGAACGCGGAGTCGAACGCGGTCCCGGCGCTGCTGCGCACGCGCACCCTGCGCGACGGCGCGCCCGTCGCTTATGTGTGCGAGAACTTCGTCTGCGCGGCCCCGGTCACCACGGCGGAGGCGCTGACCGAGGTGCTGGACGGCCTGCCGGAAGACGGCGCTGCGGCGGGCGAGGAAGCGTAGCGCCCCAGGTTGTCCTGGTTAGCGGTTCTCCCTTTCCTCTGGCTTTGCTGGGGGAAGGGGGCGTTCCGGCAACCGCCTGCCGGCTCACTTGTAGATCCCCGTGAGCAGAGCGTAGGGGCGTCTTGCAAGACGCCCCTACGAGAGATGTCACGGACCCGATTCTGGGCAGGGGCTACCCGCCTGCCTCTTCGATGGCGACGGGTTGCCCGTCGTCGAAGCGGGCGAGGAGTGTTGGCGCGCCGCCTGCGCTCAGCCGGTAGACTGTCACCACGCGGATCATATCCCCATCAGCGAAGTCAGCGGGGCGCAGCGTGCCCCCCACCAGGCTGCGCGGCTCTGCGCCAACCAGCGCGGCGGCCAGCGTTTCGGGCGCAGTGCCACCGGCAATCAGCGCGGCGCGCAGCGCCCAGATCGCGTCATAGCCGGCAGCAGCCAGCGGCCCCGGCACCTGCCCGTAGGCCAGCAGATAGTCCTCCAGGAAGATGCCCGACGCTCGGCTCGACTGAGCATACGACCAGTTGGCCGCGCCGATGACGCCGGCGGCCAGCGTGTCGCTCAGAATTCCGGCGCGGACGGCTTCTTCGGCGTGGCGATAGGCGAATTGCCCCGTCCAGCCGCCCTTGCGCAGCAGGCTGAGCAGGTTCGCCGCGTCCTGCGGCGCGCCCCACATCACCACCGCCTCCGGGTTCAGGTCGAGCAGATTGCGCGACTCGCCGAGCAGCCCCGCCGAGTCGGCCAGTTGCAGGCGCGCACCGGGGACGATCCCGCGCTCGGTCAGCGCGCCTTCGAAGGCGAGCAGCGCCTCGGTGGATTCGATGTTGGTCTGCACCAGGGCGAACGAGGTCAGGCCCAGGTCGTCGAGCAGGACAGCAGCCAATGCCTGGCTGTAGAGCCGTTCGGGGGCGCAGATACGCAGCAGGACATCGCTGGCATCGTCGCGGGTGAGGGCGTCGGCGGTCGCAGCGGTCAGCACGGGCAGGCCCGCCGCCGTGAGCGCCTGCACTGCTTCGGCAGTGAGCGCGCTGCTGCTGTCTGGGCCGAGCAGCGCGACCACGCCCTGGGCGATCAGCGCGTTGGCATCGGCGGCCAGGGAATCGGCGGTGGGCGGCGCGGCCAGCGCGATCAGCTCAAGCTGCACGACGCCGCGCTCTGCCACCTGGAAACCGCCCGCGCCGTTGATCTGGTCAATGGCAAGCTGCGCGCCTTTGGCCAGGTCGGAGCCAGCGACGCCCAGATAGCCAATGCGCAGCACGCCGGCCTGGGCCAGGGGATGGGCGGCCAGGGCTGGCCCGCCTGCCATGACGAGCAGCGCCAGCAGAGCGATCAGCGCCGGCCAGCGCCGGGCACCGGGTACAAGTCGGGTGAGGTGATGCATGAGAAGCCTCCTGCGCGTGCGCTGCGCGATCCAGCCTGAATGAGCGCGCCCGGTCGCGGCGCGTTCCCCCCTTTATACGCCAGCCGCTTGCGCATGGCAAGTGGGGGGTCCACGAACGAGTTGTCAGGCAGTGGTCGCAGGCTCCCATCTCCCGGCCCCCACGCGCACCAGGCTCCACCAAAGCGGGATACACCTGCAGGGAATTGCGCGACGCGAACTGCCGCCCGCGCATGACAAGTGGGGCGCGGGCGGCAGGAAGCGACGTAAGGGGGGCGGGGCCGGCGCTATTGCAGTCCCGCTCTCGTGATCTTGTCGCCAGTGAAGATGGCGATATTCTGGGCGATGGCCACCACTTCATTGGGATCGGCGGAGGCAGAAGCCGTCAGCGCAATCATAATCATGAAGCGGTCCTGCGTCACAACCCAGTTGCGGAAGATCACTGTGCCGCAGCGGTGGTAGGTTGTGCCCCCTTCCCACAGTTGGCCCCCGCCGCTCGGCGTGACGCTGCCGAACACCCCTGTGTTGAGCCACGCCTGCTGGATGGCGGAATCATTCATATACGAGACCGATCCCTGCGCATCGTTGAACAGCGCGATGTCAATCTCCACGTCAAGCAGCGCCGGATCGCCACAGGACGTCCCTGTATCCCACAGGTACGACACCTGGCCGACCAGCCCGGCGCGCTGCCCGGCCTGCTGGGTGGCTTCAGCGATCTCGGCCAACCCGCCCGACTGGAAGAGCGCTACGAGCTGGTCGAGCGTGTAGACGCCGCTGAGGGACTGATCAAGCTGCCAGGGCGGCGAGTCCATGCCCAGCTCGTCCATCGTCGGCATGATTGGCTCAAGGTCCTGCAGCGTGGCGCGCGCGATTTCGGGTGTGGGGGTGGGCACGACGACGGCTGGCGTCGGGACGACGGTGGCAGGTGTGGGGGCGACGGTGACGGGTGTCGGCACCACCACAACAGCGCCAGGGACGGGCGTCGGTGGGAAGGGCGTCGAGGCCAGCGCGTCGGCGTGGGCCACGACCTGCGCAGCGAGCTGATCCACCAGGCCGTTGACCAGGCCGGGGTCAGTGTTGGCGTCGGCGGTCATCGAGACCGTGATAAACAGCCCCCAGTACTCGAAAAACAGGCCGTATTCGGTCTCCTGGGCGAAGCACGCCCCAGCGCCGGGGCCGAGGGTTGTGCGCCAGCCGTGCACGTTCTCAGCCGGGACCAGGGTGTACCCCAGCGCGGTGAAGAAATCCTGCACCTGGGGGTCTTCAAAGAAAGCGCGACCCTCGGCTGCCCCGGTGAATTGCCCGACTTCGCTGTAAATCTCGCTGATGGGCACGTTGGGCTGGCACGATGTATAGGTGACCCCGCTGGAGCTATGCCAGCCATAGGTGGCGGCGATCTGCTGGAAAGAGGCGGCCTGGTCCGTCATGCCGGCCTCGTTCAGGGCGGCGATCATCTCCTCTGCCGTGAACAGGTCAACCTGCTGGCTGGCGGCGAAGTCGCCCGGCACATCAGACGGCTGCAAATTGATGTCGGCCAGGTCGTCTTCGCTCAGTGGCGGGAAGGATGGCTCGCTGGGCGCGGGCGTGCTGGTGGGGATGATGAGGCCGCCGGACGGGGTGCTGGTCGGGATAAGCAGGCCGCCGGAGGGGGTGCTGGTCGGGATGAGCAGGCCGTCACCGCCACTCGCTGGCGAGGGTGAGCCGCTGGGGAACACCCCATCGCTGAGCAGTCCTGTGGTGGGCGTTGCCCCTTGCGCACCAGCAACTCCGGCTGGCAGCAAAGTCAGTGCGGCGACCAATATCGCCAGGCCAGCTACAAGCGAAAACAACTGCGTAATATGCCTCATGATACTCTCTCCTTCTTCGGGCCGGATCCACCCACTGCGGGTTGGACAGTCGCACGCCCATGTCCGATAGGAATTGGAGCTTCAAAGCAGCAGAACCAACCGGCAGCCAGCGTCTTCACTCGTGGCGCGGTGCAACCTGGCAGCGGGCACGGGTGGCGGCGGACGGACCGGACAGCCTGGCACTGACACAGGCCAGTCACCGGAGATCGGGGTTGTTCTCTGGTGGCGGTTCTCTCCCAAGTATAAGCCTTACTACGATTTGAAGCGAGTCGATCGGGAGTTTCGGAGGCTTCTGAACCGCAGAGGCGCAGAGGGTGCCGGGCTGTGACCTCACCCCCCGCTGCGCGGCGCTCGGCTTGCCCCCTCTCCATCTGCGTGGTGTGGGGGCGGTGAGGCGCGTCAGCGCCGCGCGGGGGTGAGGTCAGCCAGGGCGCAG
>JAHDWP010000060.1 GCA_023382715.1 Anaerolineae bacterium | reverse complement strand
ACCCGGTCACCCTGAGCGCGCGCGCAGGTTGTCGGCGACTCGCTGGGCGCGGGGCTTTACCTCACCCCCAGCCGCGCTGCGCTTGGCTTGCCCCCTCAGCGCGCTGGCGCGATTCGTGATAAGATACAGTCAACTGGTAGCAGATTCGCGCGGGCCGTAACACCTGGCCGGGGCCGTATGGTGTGGTCGCTGGCCAGAGAGTGTGGCAGAGCGCGAGAGCAGGGGGCAGTCATGAGCAGAGCACTAGGGCGATGGATGATCATCACGGCACTGTGCGCGGCCTTACTGGGCGGCCTGTGGGCTGCCAGCCCGCCGCACAGTGAAGCGCGCGGCGCGTCGTGGACGGTCAGCGTCTTCAACAATCCCAATCTGTCCGGCGGCCCGATCTGGGTCGGGTTGTCGCCCAGCATCAACTACACCTGGGGCGCTGGCGCGCCGGTCATCGGCGGGGCGGCGACGGGCGCGCCCGCCGACAACTTCTCGGTGCGTTTCACCTCGTCGGTCTTCTTCACGGCGGGCAACTATCGCTTCACCGTGCAGGTGGACGACGGCGCGCGGCTGTATGTGGATGGCCTGCTGCTGATCAACCACTGGGAGTCCGGCTTTGGTTTCCGCACCTTCCAGGCCGACTACAACTTCCCCACCGACGGCCTGCACACGATCACCGTCGAGATGTTCGACGCGACGGGCGACGCGACGATCATCGCCAGTTGGGCGCTGGCAGTGGGGCCGCTGGTGACGCCGACGCCTTTCTACACCGGCGTGCCCTGGTACGCCGAGTTCTTCAACGGGCTGGACCTGGCCGGGCCGGTAGTCTTCACCACGACCTACGCGCCGAGCGGACTCAACAACAACTGGGGCCAGGGGTCACCGGGCGGCGCGGTGCCGGTGGACAACTGGTCGGCGCGCTTCATCCGCACGCTCAACGTGCCGTCTGACCTGCCAGAGGGCGTCTACACCTTTTACGCCCGCGCCGACGACAACTTCCGCTTCTTCGTAGACACGACGCCCATCTTCGACTACTGGGACACCTTCGCCGCCAGCCAGACCTACACGGCGGTGGTGACGCTGCTCAACGGCCCGCACACGCTCAAGGTGGAGTACCGCGAGCGCGAGCTGGACGCTTCCGTCTTCCTCACCTGGACGCCGCCCAACGCCCAGAACCCGGTGCTGCCGCCCGACGGCGCGCCGGACGGACAGGGCGGCGGTGGTGGCGTGCCCACTGGCATCACGGCCACGGTCAACGTGTCGCTGCTCAATCTGCGCAGCACGCCGGTGCTGACCGCGCCCATCCTGAGCAAGCTCAAGAAGGGCGAGACGTATCCGGTGACCGGGCGCAGCGCCGACGGTGCCTGGGCGCGCCTGCTGGTCGGCTCGACGACCGGCTGGGCCTGGGCGCAATACCTGACCTTCAGCGGCGACTTCAACACGGTGCCTGTGGTAGATACCGGCGTCGCTCCCCCGCCAGCAGCGCCCCAGCCGACGGGCGTGCGGGGACGGGTGCTGGGCAACCTGCGCATCCGTGAAGCGCCAACCACCCGCTCCAAGCAGGTTGGCTTGATGCCCTGGGGCGCAGAGATGGACATCCTGGGCAGGAATCGCGGGCATTCGTGGTACATGGTCAGCTACGGCGGGGTCGTCGGCTGGTCCCATGCTCCCTGGATCAAGATCACCCAGGGCACCGCCGACGCGCTGCCCTACACCGACGGCACGCAGCCGCAATATGAGCCGCCCCCCGCGACACAGGGTATCGTCGTGCAGGCGTATGGCAACATGCGCATTCGCAGCGGGCCGGGCCTCCAGCACCCGCAGGTTGGGCGCGCCCTGTGGGGAGCGCGGGTGCAGGTGCTCGGTCGCAGCCCGGACGGTCGCTGGTACAAGATACAGCATGGCAGCGTGACCGGCTGGAGCTACGCGGCGTGGTATCGCGTCGTGCAGGGGGACATCAGCGCCGCACCGATTGTGGCGCAGTGATGCCCCCATTCCGCAGGTAAGCTCTGTTCAGCGCCCCGGATGGGTTCCGTACCCGCCGGGGCGCTGTTCTGTCGCGCCCCTACACGCCTCACCCCCTCAATTCCCCTCTCCGGCGGAGCCAGAGAGGGGGACTCGATTCGCTGGGCGGGGCGCTTCCAGGGGGGGCCTCCGGCTGTAGGGCGTGGCCATACGCCCCTGCGAAAACCCGCCACCAGCCGCCCGCGCTAGGACTCCAGTCACGCTGCACAGCAGGTCCCGACGCTGTATACTGGGGGGACAGGCGGTTGTGTGCCCAGCCCGCCGGGGAAAAGCACTATGATTCAGGCCGATGCTATCTATACCACCCAACAGATCGCCAGCGCCGCCGAGGTGTTCGTGGATGCGCTGAGCGCGCTGTTCCCCGGCGATACCTTCGAGGCGCTCTTTCACCGGGGGACGCTGCGCCGCGCTTATTGGGCGGCGCTGCAAGCCGCCCTGAGCAGTTACGCGACGCAGGACAAGGCTCCGCTGGTGCGCGGGCTGATGCGCGAGCACGCCCTGGCCGATCCTGCGGTGGTAGATGAGCTGCTCAGGCTGTTCGCGCCAGGGCAGTCGCCGGACTATGAAGCGGTGGGCGCGCGCTGGGCGCAGATGCTCGATCTGCCGGAGGGCGAAAGTGCACCGCTGGCTGCCGAAGCCCAGGTGCTCTTTCACGCGCTGGCCGCTGAGCTGCGCCAGTCGCCGCCGCTGCGCCTGGCCGTCGGCCAGATCGCCCTGGCTCAGGAGCGCATCCCCGACGACAACCTCGACACGATCCCCACCACGCGGGAGCAGGACCTCGCCCGCCTGCTCGATGTCGCGCTGCTCGGCGGGCCGGGTATGGCTGCGCTGCAAGTGCGCCATCTGCTGGCGCTGTCCGCGCACTGCGCGCCACACGCCGCCGATTCTCCAGTGCAGACATTGGCAGCACTCGCCCGGCTGGCCGAGTCCCTGCCGGTGGATACGCTGGCCGGGCTGTGGGCGGCGGCAGACGCCCTCGATGATGCGGCGCTGCGGGCGCGCAGCCTGGCGCACCTGGCCCCGCACCTGGAACGGGCCGGCCTGGTGCCGGACGCGCTCGCCCTGGTCGAAGCGGCGCTCGGCGCGCGCCCGGCCCCGCTGGCCGCCCTGGAGCGCGCCGCTGTGCTACTGGCGCTGGCTCCGCGCCTGGGGGCGAGCGACCGCGAGCGCCCTCTGCCGACATTACAGGCGCGCGCGCTGGAAGCGGCGCAGGCCATCGGCGACCCGGCATCGCGAGTGCGCGCGCTGGGCGCGCTGGCCGAGCACCTGTCCCCTGAGTGGCAACCTGTCGCTGTCACCCAGGCTTTTGAGGCGGCCCAGCGCATCCCCAGCGACCTGGCCCGCGCCGCAGCCCTGGCCGCCCTGCCGCCACATCTGCCCGCCGAGTTTCACGCGCCGCTGCTGGCCCTGGCCGGGGAGCTGGACTCGCCGGAAGCGCGCGCGATGCTCCTGGGGCGGATGCTGCCCTACCTGACCCCCCCGCTGCAAGCGCGAGCGCTGGTGGAAGCGCTGAACGCCATCACCGGCATCAACGGCGACGACGCGCGCTCCGCCGCCCTGATCGCCCTCGCCCCTGGCGTCGAAGCCGTCGGGCCGCTCCAGCACATGCCGGACGGCCTGCGCCAGGCGATGCGAGTGCTGTTCACCATCACCCGCGAAGGGGATCGAGCGCGCGCCTTCGCAGCGCTCGCGCCCACGCTCTCGCCAGAGCTGCTCGGCGAGGCGCTGCTGGCGCTCAAGAGCATCGGCGACGCAGAGGAGCGCGCGCGGGCGCTGGCGCGCCTGGCCCCGCACCTGTCGCCAGAGCTGCAAGTCGCCGCGTTCGGCATGGCCCGCGAGCTGGCCGCGCCGGGCGCGCGAGCGCTGGCGTTGGGGGCCATCGCCCCCTACCTCGCGCCGGTCGCCCACCTGACCGCCCTGGACGAAGCGCTGCAGGCGGCGTTGACCGTCGCGCCGGAAGAAGCGCGCGTCGCGGCGCTGGTGGACCTGGCCCCGCACCTGCCGGACGCGCAGCGGATTCGCGCCCTCGATGCGGCACTGGAGTCGGCCTGCGCGGTGACGGAAGAGAGCGCGCGGGTGCGGGCGCTGATCAGCCTGGCCCCGCAATTGCCTGACGATCAGCTTGCGGACGCGCTGGCCTGCGCGCATTCACTGCACGATCCGCTGGAATGCGTCTTCGTGCTCGGCGCGCTGCTGCCGCGTCTGGCGGGCGAAGAGGCAGAACGCGCCGGCGAGGAGGCGCTCGAACTGGCGCGCGCGCCCCGCCCGGCCCATCACCGAGCGAGCGCGCTGGCGGCGATTGCTCTCGCGCTGCCCCCCGCCCTGCTGGAGGGAGCGGCGGCGGCGGCGCTGGAGATCGAGCCGCCCTATGACCGGATGCACGTGCTGGCGGCCCTGCTGCCCCGCCGACCGGCGCAGTTGCGCGACGAGGCGCTGGCGACCGCCCGCGCCGTGCCCAACCGCGCGCAGCGCGTCGGCGCGCTGCTGGAAGTGGTGCCATACCTGGAACGGGGAGAGCAGGCGTCTGCCCTGGCCGAGGCGCTGGAGATGGCGCTGGGCATTGACGACGATTACGACCGGGCCAGCGCCCTGGCCCACCTTGCGCCGCATATCGGCGCCAACGGCGCGCGCAACCGCGCCCAGGACGCGCTCAGCCTGGCCTTGGATGCCTGCCTGGAGGCGCTCCACGACGAACGGAGCGCGGACTCGCTGGCGCGGCTGGCGGAGCTGGCCGTCGCCCTGCTGCCGCCGGCCCAGGCGTACCCGCTCTGGCGGCGGGCGGCGCTGGCCCTGCGCGGGCAGCCGCAGGCGGACGTGCTGGCGGCGCTGGCGGCGCTCGCCCCGCTCATCGCTCACCTGGGCGCGGCCTCGGCAGCGGACGAGATCGCCGGGGCACTGTGGGGCGCGGTGTCTGGATGATATTGGTGTGGTGGTTGGTTTTTGGTTCTTGGTAAAGACGATCTCATTGCGCGTGCCTTCCACCATCAGCCAACGACCAAGAACCCTCTTCAGCGCACCAGCGGATACGCCCAGAACAGGGCAACTTCGCCGCGCGCCAGGTCATCATTGTGATACAGCGTCTCGCGCAGCCCGTCCAGACGACAGCCCAGCGTCAGGTAAAATTTGCACGCCGGGACGTTGTTGGTCTGTGTCTCGAAGACCAGCGCCCGGTACCCCGCCTGGCGCGCCCAGGTGACAGCGCGCGCGAACAACTCCCGCCCGATTCCCTGGCGGCGGATGGCCTGGTCGAGCATCAGATTCCACACCCAGGCGGTGTTGTTCCATTCCTGCGGCGTCACTTCCAGCAGGCCGGCGATGCGCCCGCGCCATTCGACGACCAGGTGCAGGCCGTCGCCGTGTCGCACGCGACGGCGGATGGCAGCCTGCTCGTTGGCGTCGAAATCGTAGGCGTGGCCTTTGTCGAACGGCTGTGGCAGGGGGTATTCCACCAGTCGCCAGCCCGCTTCGAGACCCTGCCCCAGCCGCTCGACGCGCAGCGCCGTGGTGCTGACGAAGCCTGGGCGAATCTCGGCCAGGCGCGGGATGTCGGCTTCGGTCAGGGGGCGGATAGTCGGCTCGGCGGACATAGGGCGGCGTCCTCTGGCGCGTGGCCGGTGATGGTGGGCGCGATGATCGCCCGGATTGTACGTCCGTCCGCTGGATTTTCAAGAGGATGAAGGGCGCGGCGCTCGAACGGCAGGCCCTTCCCCGGCAGAACCAGAGAGAGGTTTCGGGGGTGAGGTCAACCAGGGCGCTACAGGGAAACACCTCCGACCGCCAGCGTCCTACGCATGCCTTCACCAGCGGCCAATCGCTGACCGCTCCCTCAGTTCAGCCGGATGTCAATCCAGCTCGTCTGCCCCGCCACAACAGTGACCGTCCCCTTGAAGCGCAGCACTCCCTGTTTGCGCACCAGCACCGTGTACTCGCCTTCCGGCAGGTCGCCGTGCGTGAAGTGCTCGCCGTAGTACGGGTCGGAGTTGACCGTCTCGTCCGCGTAGGAATAGGTCATGCGGCTGGGGCCGGTCTCTGACTGGATGGTGATCGCCACGTCGCGCAGCCGGTTGCCGTAGGCGTCGGTGATGCGCCCGGCCAGCGTGCCAAAGGTCGGCCAGGGGCGAATCCACAGGTCGGGGTTGTAGGTGCGACCGTAGTCGTAGGGGTTGCCGATGCGCACTTCCAGGTGCAGGTGCGACCCCAGAGCCACCCCCGTCGCGCCGACCTGCCCGATGCGCTGTTGCAGCTCGATGCGCTGGCCCGCCGCCACATCCACCCGCGAGAGGTGCCCATAGAGCGTGTAGAGCGGCTCGCCGGTCGGCGCGCGCTGATCGTGCTCGATAACCACCAGGTTGCCGTAGAAATCGGTGGTTGGCCCGAACTGGGTGATGTTGTCGCTGCCCGCGTAGATCACCCAACCGCTGGCCGCTGCCAGCACCACCGTGCCCAGCGAGTTCTGAATGTCAATGCCGTGATGGGTCTGGAACTGCCCGCCACCCGTCGAGCCATAGGGGTAGTTGCGGCTGGCGTAGTCGCGCAGGGTGTTGCTGGGGTCGCGCGGGAAGGGGCGCGCCAGCCAGTAGTGATCCTGCGGCTCGCCGGTCTGGTCGAAGGGCGCGCCGGCGACGGGGGCCGGCGTGGACGTTTGCAGCGCGATCTGAGTGGAGCGCGGTGTGTTGGTCGGGTAGGGCGTGGCGACTGCCGGCGCCCCCGCCCGCTGCGGCACGCTGAGCGCCGCCAGACTCTCTGCCAAGCGCGCAGGGCCGGCGGCTTGTCTCGCCGAGGATGCGCGCAGCCCCCCCTGGCTGACGATGATCACCAGCCCCAGCAACATCCAACGACCCAGTACACCCCGCATCTGTCCCGTCATCACATCCCGATCCATCTCTACGGCTCCGGCGCGAGCAGTGGGCTGATTGACCTCACCCCTCATTCCCCGCCCCGCGCGCCGAGCGGGGACGAAACCCCTGCGGATCTCCCCCTCTCCGCGTGTGGAGAGGGGACAGCGAGGCGCGTCAGCGCCGAGCAGGGGCGAGGTCAACCGGCCTCTGGCGCGGCACGATCGCGCATGTCGCCACCGGCAGATGGTAAAACCCCATGGCCGGATTCTATAGCAGAACCCCCTATGGAGACTCCGCCCAGCCTTCAGCAGCCGCTACCCCAGCCCCGCCCGCTCTTCGACGGTTTGCATCACCGCGTCGCGGATCGCCCGCGCGCTCTCGACCAGCGCGCTCGCGTCGTGGCACAGACGCATGGCAAGCTGCGCATCGTCCAGGTTGACCGCGTTGGTGCGCACATTCATGGCCGCGCTTTCAACCGCCGCCAGCCCCATCAGGGCGGCTGTGGCGGCGTCGCTGGCCGCGTTAATGTTGCCATGCGTCGCGACCTGCTCGGCCAGGCGCATCGCTTCCAGGGCCAGGCGCGCCACGTTGAGCGGCACGTCCGCGGCGTGGACGGTGGCCGCCTGGATGGCGGCGGCGCGCGCCGGATCGTCTTTGGGCAGGCGTAACGCTTCCAGCACGCCCTCGAAGGACGCGCTGTCCTCGTCAATGGCGTCCAGCAGCGGCGCGCGCAGCATGGCAGCGGCGGCGGCGATGGCCTGCATGGTCTCCTCGACGGCGGCGTAACGCTTCTTGCCGACCGTCACCTGGGCGACCATCTCGGCCAGCGCCGCGCCCAGCGCCCCGACCAGCGCCGCGACCGCGCCCCCGCCTGGCGTCGGCTTCCCCGCCGCGACCGCCGCGACGAACGTCTCCGGCGCGGCAGCCGGCGGCACGACGGTCAGCACCGGGCGAGCGGCGTCTTCGGGGATGGGCGGCTCTGCGGCGACCAGCGCGGCTTCGGCGGCCTCTGCCTGTTGGATGCGATACTCCAGGATTTGGTCGGGCATGAACTTGTCTAGCTGGAGATGCCAGCGCGCCGCGTCCACGAAGAATTCCTGAGGAGCCAGGCCGATCAGCTCGCTGGTGGTCACCGCCACACCGTAGCGGGCGGCTTCGCGGCGGATCAGCTCCATCACGCGGGCGACAGGCGTCCGCCGGTAATCGGTCAGGTTCATCGAGACCTGCGCCTGTCCTTCGACGAGGAAGCCCGCCGCTTTGACAAAGCGCAGCCCGCCGTTGGAATGGCGCACTGCACGAGCGATCTTGTTGGCGATGGACACGTCACCCGTGCTCAGGTAGACGTTGTAGGCGACCAGGGGCGGGCGCGCGCCGATGATCGTCGCTCCGGCAGTTCCCAACTGCGCCGGGCCAAAGTCCGGCATACGCGCCGGGTCCACAGCGATAGCTTCCTTAAGCTGCTCGTACTGGAAATGAGCATTGCGCAGGTCGGCCAGGTTACTGCGCTCCGGCTGGGTGGCGGCGAACTCGTAGAGGAAGACCGGGATGCCCAGCTCTGCCCCGACGCGCTGGCCGAGCCGCTGGGCGATGGCCACGCAGTCGTCCATCGTCACATCGCGAATGGGCACGAAGGGCACCACGTCGGTCGCGCCCAGGCGCGGGTGCTCGCCCTGGTGCTGCGTCATGTCAATCAGGTCGGCGGCCTGGCGAATGGCGGCGAACATGGCCGCTTCGACGGCTTCTGGCGTGCCCACGAGAGTCACCACCGAGCGGTGATGGTCGGCGTCGCTGGTTGTGTCCAGGATATGCACGCCCGCCGCCGAGCGCATGGCGCCGACGATGGCCTCGATCACTTCTGGGCGGCGTCCTTCGCTGAAGTTGGGGATACACTCGACTAAAGGCCTTTGCATGTCATTCGCGGCGCGCCCCGCGCCTTTTCCCTTTCTGGTGCAGTAAGAGTCCCGTTTTTAAGGCGTAGTATTGCTACCCCACGCTCCGGCGTTTGTCAAATCCGGCGGCGCTGGGGTAGTGTATCGAATTCGGTTGAGATGGGGCGGAGACTGGTTGCCGCGTGCTCCTCATCCCCGGCCCCTTCCCCCACGCTGCGCGAAGGGAAAGAGAGCAGACCTGCTGCTTCTCTCCCTTCTCTCGCTTGCCAGGGAAGGGCCGAGGATGCGGGTGAAGACACCTCTCAGACGGCCTTTGAATCCGAAGGAGCGCACATGGCCGCGTATGGGCTGATCGCGGTGCTGGCGGGCGGCGGGCTGCTGGCCTGGGCGGCGACGCTGACCGCCTGGCTGCACCGCCGCTATGCGGTGCCCTATGCGCTGCTGACGGTCGGCATCATCACCTACATCGTCGCGCTGGGTGTTCAGGTGCTGCTGCTGCGGGGGGTAGACCGGGCCTTGCTGGGCATTCTGCCGGTGGGCGCGCTGATGATGGGCGTGCTGGCCGGGTTCAGCGAGGAGACGCTGCGCGCGCTCGGCTACCAGGTGCTGGCCCCTGGCGCGGTGACACGCCCGCAGGCACTGATGATCGGCGCCGGGCACGGCCTCACCGGGACGATCTACTCAGCGCTGATCGCCATCAGCGTGGGGCTGTCCGCCCTGTCCGGCGATGCGGCGGCGGCGGTCGCGCCGCTCGGCCTGGCCAGTCGCACGCTGGCCGAGGCGCTGAATGGAGCGTTGCCAGTGCTCATGCACATGGCGCTCAGTTGGCTGGTGCTGCAGGCGTTCCTGCGCGGCCAAGTGGCCTGGCTCTTCGTCGCCATCTTCCTCCACGCGGTGGTGGAGATCATGGCCACGCTGCTCGGCCCCAACGACGCCTGGATCGTCGTGGCGTGGCGGGCGCTGGTGGCGCTGAGCAGCGTGGCGGTCATTGTTCGCGTGCGCGGGCCGGGCGTCACCGCTGAGCGGGGATGAGATCAGCCAGGGTAGAGACTTCCGAAGTTTGGAAAACTTCGAAAGTCTGGCTGCGCTCAGCCCATGCCGAGCACCTCGCGGTTGCGCACGTTGTCGTAGCGCCCCTCCAGCAGGGCCTTGCGCACCGCTTCGGCGGCCTCCACCCCTACCTGGCTCTGCGCTTCGTGCGTGCTGGCCGCCAGGTGCGGCGTATGGACCACGTTGGGCAGGCCGAGCAGCGGGTGATCGGGCGCGGGCGGCTCCGGATCGTAAACGTCCAGCGCGGCGCCGGCCACCTTGCCGCTGCGCAGGGCTTCGGCCAGGTCAGCGTTGTGGATGAGCGCCCCGCGCGCCGTATTGACGATCAGCACACCGTCCTTCATGCGGGCGATGGTCTCGCGGTTGATGATCTCGCGCGTCTCGTCGGTGACGAGGGCGTGCAGCGAGAGGACATCCGCCTGGGCGAACACCTGATCCGGGTCGGTCAGCATAGCCAGGCGGCGGGCCAGGCGCTCCGGTGTGAAGGGGTCGTAGGGGAGCACGGTCATGCCCAGGGCTTTGGCCCGCTCGGCAACGGCGTGCCCGATGCGCCCATAGCCGATGATGCCCAGCGTCTTGCCGGTGAGCTGCGTGCCGACAAACTTGCTGCGCTCCCAGCGCCCCTCGCGCAGCGAGCGATCGGCCTGGGGGATGTGGCGCGCCAGGGCGAACATCAGGGCGATAGTGTGCTCGGCGGTGGAGATGGTGTTGGCTTCGGGCGTATTCATGACCACGATACCGCGCGCCGTACACATCTCCAGATCAATATTGTCCACGCCCACGCCGGCGCGCACCACCACTCGCAGCTGGTCGGCGTGCTCCAGCAGGGCGGCGTCCACTTTGGTATCGCTGCGCACGATCAGCGCGTGCGCCTCTGGAATGCGCGCCAGGGTTTGCTCGCGGGTCATCTTGCCCGGCGCGTGGACTTCGAACGCGGTGACTGAGCGCAACGCGGCCAGCCCCGCCTGGTTGAGCGTATCCGGCACAAGCACCAGGTATTGCATGGTTATCCCTCTTTCGCCAGAAACTCATCCATCGCCGCGAACAGAACTTCCAGGTGCTCCGGCTGCGTGTCGCCCATGTGGGCGATGCGCATGGTCTTGCCCTTCAGCTTGCCGTAGCCGTTGGAGATGGCCATGCCCCGCCCGCGCAGGAAAGCGTTGAGCGCGGCGATGTCAATCCCGCGCGTGTTGGTCAGGGTGCTCACCGTCGGCGAGTGGTAGCCCTCCTCCGAGAACGGGGCGAAACCGGCCCCGCGCGCCCAGGTGCGAGTCATGGTGGCCATGCGCTCGTGGCGGGCGAAGCGCGCTTCCAGCCCTTCGGCCAGCATGTCGTCGAGCTGCCGGTCGGCGGCGTACATCAGCGAGACGGGGGGCGTGGCCGGGGTGTTGTTCTTCTGGTGGTGCCGGTCAATCTCCAGCATGTCGAAGTAGTAGCCGCGATGAGGGACCTGGCGCGCCCGCTCCAGCACGGCGGGCGACACGGCGGCGAAAGCCATGCCCGGCGGCAGGGCGAATGCCTTCTGGGTGCTGGTCAGACACACGTCAATGCCCCAGTTGTCCACGTCCACCTTTGCCCCGGCGTAGATGCTCACCGCGTCCACCAGAAAGAGCGTATCCGGGTAGTCGCGCAGCACCTCGGCATAGCCCTCGATCGGGTTGCGCACGCCGGTGCTCGTCTCGTTCATGACGCAGGCCACCGCGTCATACGCCTGGCCGCGCAGGGCGTCGGCGAGCTGCTCCGGCTTGACCGCCTGGCCCCATTCGACGGCGATCACGTCTGCCTGCTTGCCGTTGAACTGGCTGACTTCGGCCCAGCGCTCGCTGAAGGCCCCGCAGACCAGGTGCAGGACGCGCGCCTCGTCGCGCACCGCGCAGCGCGAGGCGGATTCCCACACACCTGTGCCCGACGAGGTGTAGAGATAGACCGGGTGCTGGGTGAAGAATGTCTGCTGGAGCTTGGGCTGCATGCGCCCGTAGAGCGCGGCGAACTCGCTCGAGCGATGGCCGATCATCCAGCCGGCCTGGGCGTCCAGGATTTCTTCGCGGACTTCGACAGGGCCGGGGATGAACAGGCGGACGTGCTGAGGGTTGCGCGGAGACATGGGATATTCCTCCTTATAATATGCTTTGGTGTGCCTTGTATGCCTGGTAAGCATGGGTTAGGAGTCAAGAGTTGTGAGCCAGAGGCCGCCTGAGAAGCCGTGCGCCTGCGTTTGCCCCCATCCCCGGCCCTTCCCCCACGGGGGGGGAAGGGAGAAAAGCGCGCCCGCT
>JAHDWP010000059.1 GCA_023382715.1 Anaerolineae bacterium | reverse complement strand
CTTCTCCCTCACCGGGGCGAGGGGTTTGGGGTGGGGGGAAACAGCGCCCCGGCTGACCTCACCCCCACTCGGCGCTGACGCGCCTCGCCGCCCCCTCTCCACGCAGATGGAGAGGGGGCACGCCGAGCGTAGCGAGGCGGGGGGTGAGGTCAACCTTTGCACGCACCCCCTGTGCAAGTCCCCTGGGACGCGGCCCGCAGGGGCGGTATACTTGAGGCGGTGATCCGCACACAGGGAGCCGTCCATCCGCCATGCGCCTTGAGCATCTCTCCCTTCAGAACTTCCGCAACTACGCCCGCCTGGAAGTCACCCTGCCCGACGGGCCGATCCTGCTGCACGGAGCTAACGCCCAGGGCAAGACCAGCTTGCTGGAGGCGATCTACTACCTGGCGACGGCGCGCTCGCCCTATACGGCGACCGACCGCCAACTGATCAACTGGGGCGCGGAGCAGGACGTGCTGCCCTTCGCCAAAGTGAGCGCGCAGGTCGCCCTGGCCAGCGGGCTGTACAACCGCGTAGAGATCACGCTCACCTACGCCCCGGAGAGCGCCAACGGCGCGCGCCTGAACAAAGAGATTCGCGTCAACGGCGTGCCGCGACGGGTGATGGACCTGATCGGGCAGGTCAACGTGGTCATGTTCCTGCCGCAAGACCTGGCGCTGATCGAAGGCCCGCCCCCCGAACGCCGCCGCTACCTCAACGTGACTCTGTGCCAGACCGACGCCGCTTACTGCCAGGCGCTCGCCCAGTTCGAGAAGGTGCTGGGGCAGCGCAACGCCCTGCTCAAGCGCATTGCCGATGGCGAGTCCAGGCCCGATGAGCTTGACTTCTGGGACGAGCAGATCACGGCGTCTGCCGGAGTGATCGTCGCCGGACGGCAGCGCCTGCTGCGCGAGCTGGAGATCAAGGCGCGGCGCGTCCACGCCGACCTGTCGGGGGGCGCTGAAGACCTGGAGCTGCGCTACCAGCCGGGCTTCCTGGCCACGCCGAACAACTCCGGCCAGCTCTCGTTCGACGTGCCCGGTCTCGACCTCAACCGGCAGATCAGCAGCGCCGAGATCGCCCGGCAATACAGCCAGCGGCTGGCCCAGACGCGCGCCGAGGAAATCGCGCGCGGCATGACGCTGAGCGGCCCACAGCGCGACGAGCTGCGCCTGCTGGTCAACGGGCGCGATCTGGGGCTGTTCGGCTCGCGCGGACAGGCGCGCACAGCGGTCATGGCCCTCAAGCTGGCCGAGCTTTATTGGATGCGCGATACGCTGGGCGAGTGGCCGATCCTGCTGCTGGATGAGGTGGTCGCCGAGCTGGACGGCGACCGGCGCGCTTACCTGCTCAGCCACATCAGCGGCGTGTCGCAGGCGCTGCTGACGACGACCGAGCCGGACATCTTCACCGAGGACTTCCTGCGCCAGGCGGCGCGCTGGGAGATTCACCAGGGGCAGATTGTCGCCATCTCTGGCCCGGCACGCTGATCAGTGCACCAGAGCGGAAATGAGCATACAGCCTGGCCTGGTTCAGCCCCCATCCCCAGCCCTTCTCCTCGTGGGGGGATTTGGGGTGGGGGGACAACGCGCAACTGCCGGTGGGCTTCCGCCAGTCTGTATTAGAGCGGGCGCTTGGAGGGAATGCCGGGCCGCCGGGGGTACTGGGGCGGCGTGGCGGCGATTTTTTCGATGACGACCAGGTGATGCGTCTCGACGACCTGGGGCAGCTCGACGGAGATGATCCGGGCCAGGCGGCCCCCCAGGATGCGCAGGGCGTCCTGGGCGCTCTGAACTTCGGCGGCGGCGTGTTCGCCCTTCAGCGCCACGCAGCGCCCCCCGACGCGGCACAGCGGCAGCAGGTATTCGGCCAGCACGGGCAGCGGAGCGACGGCGCGGGCCAGGGCCAGGTCGAACTTTTCGCGCGTGGCCGGGTCCTGGCCGGCGTCTTCGGCGCGCGCGGTGAGGATGCGCACGTTGGTCAGGCCGAGAAGCTGGACGAGGTGCTGCAGAAAGGCGGTCTTCTTGGCGGTCGCTTCGAGCAGGGTCAGCTCAATTTGCGGGAAGACCAGGCGCAGCGGCAGGCCAGGGAAACCCGCCCCCGTGCCCACGTCAACGACGCGCATCCCCGTGGTGAAGGTGACGGCCATCTTGACCGACAGCGAATCGAGGAAATGGCGGGTGACGATGGTCTCCGGATCGGTGATTGCGGTGAGGTTGACGCGCTCGTTCCAGGCCAGAAGCTGTTCGGCATACAGGCTGTAGGCGCGCTGCACATCTCGCCCCAGCTCCAGATCGAAAAGCTCGCGGCTGCTGCGTACCAGTTGATCGGCGGTCATGAAGTGCCGCCATGATACAGGGTAGTCACGGCTGTCTCAGTGAGTGCGAGGCGCAAGGCACGTCTCCGCCATTATAGCAGGAAACGGACGGCGGCAAATAACACCCGCGCGGGCGTCTGCGCGGTTTCGGGGGACTCATGCGACGACGTATCTTGTCCAGCCTGTGTCTGATCGCTGTCATCCTGGCCGGCTGCACGGCACTCGTCGGGCGAGAGCCGTCCGTGCCGCCCACTTTCACGCCGGAGCCGACCAGCACATCCGCCCAGTTGGGGGTATCTACCGGCGGGCTGCCCGATGCCGCCGGCCTGCTGGACGGGGTGTGCTTCGAGTACCTGTATGGCCTGGGCGGGGCAACGCTGGTCTGGAACACGGCGGACGAGCAGCGTGCCTTCTACGACGCAGCCGATGCGTCGGGCGTGTGCGCGTCTCCGGCAGCGCGCCCGGCCTTCGACTTCTCCGCGCAGATCGTCGCCGGGACGGTCAGCGCCATCGCCGGCTGCGACGCAGCGCATCACCTGGTCGCGCTGGAGCACGACGACGCCGCCCGCCGGGTCACGCTGCGCCTGGCGCTGGAAGTGCGCGCTGGCTGTCCCTATGAGCTGGTCGAGCCGTTCCTGGTGGCGCTGCCGCGCCCCCCGGCGGGGTACGCGGTCGAGGTCGCGGTCAGCGGGCGCTGAGCGGCTGGTCGCTGGGCACGGTCGCGCATATAATGGGCGGCAGGTACCACGACGCGCATACCTGGGGGTGCCGGATGCAGATCATGCCTATTGCCTGCCATGCCTGGGCCTATAACAATCTGTCGCTGGACGAAGCCGTGGGCACGATCGCCCGGCTGGGATTCCGCTGGATAGACCTGGGGTCTGGCCCGCACCTGGACTTCCACCGCGCGGCCACTGATCCGGCAGGCGAGGCAGCGGCGATCCTGGCGCTGCTGCGGCGCTTCGATCTGGCGATCGCCGACCTGTACCTGATGTTGCCCCACACCAACGCCCCCGATCCCGCCCAGCGCGAGGCGCAGCTTGTCATGTTCGAGCGGCTGATGCCCTTCGCCGTCGCGCTGGGCACGCCCGGCATCACCGTCTCGCCGGGGATCGTGCACTCGGACGGCCCCGATCACAGCCTGGCCCGCGCCGTGCCCGCGCTGCTGCGGATGCTGCAAGCGGCGGAAGAAACCGATCTGCGCGTGTCATTCGAGCCGCACATGGACTCAGTGGCGCAGCGACCGGAGCAGGCACTGCTGCTGCTAGAGGCGGTGCCCGGCCTCAGCGTGACGCTGGATTATGCGCATTTCCTCTACCAGGGAATCGTCAGCCGCGAGATCGCGCCGCTGCTGGAGCATGTCGCGCATGTTCACGTCCGGCAGGCGCGGCGTGGCGCGCTGCAAACCGCCCACAACGAGGGGACGCTTAACATCCCGCAACTTCTGCAGGACCTGCACAGCGCCGGCTATCGTGGCGCGCTGACCGTCGAATACATGACGACTTTCGGCTGGCACCACATGCAGGTGGTCAGCATCAGCAACGAGACGGTGCGCACCCGCGACGCGCTGCGCGCGGCCCGCACCCGGCTGCTGGCGCCTTCGCGTCCGCGCTGAACCGGCGCGCCCCACAAGCCCATCACCTGATCGTCAATGAGGCTCCGGCCTGCGTCGCGCTGGCCAGCGATAGCCCGCTGCGCCGCGCTCAGTCAGCCGCGCTGGAGGCGAGGCGCTCGTCCGGTGGGACCCAGACTGCGACGCTGAAAGGCCGCGCATCGGTGGTGATCGTCGTGCCGTCGGCGAGCGTGACGACGGCGTACACGGTGTGCTCGCCCGGTTGCAGCGCCCACCAGTGATCGAAGGGCGCTTCGCTGGCGGTGGCGAGCAGCGCATCATCCAGCCAATAACTCACCTGGGCGGTATCGTCCGGCGCGCTGACGGTCAGACGGATGCGCTGCAGGTCGGCGGGCAGCAGCGGCGTGAGCCGGAAGATGGTGTACGGGTCGGGCGAGAGCAGCCGCACGCGCCGCTCGTGCTCGCCGACGCGCTGCGCCCCCACCGGCGGCTGCGCAATGCCGCGACGCTGCGCCCAGTCGCGCGCTTCGGGCGGCAGCACCAGGTAGACGCGCGTCTCGCGCTCCTCCGGCGGCGTGGATTCGTCGGCCAGCAGGCCCGTGCGCCGGTCGAGCACGAACGGCTGGTACAACGTGTCGTGAGTGGTGGGGACGGTGCCCTCGATGAACCATTCCCAGCGCGTGCGCGGGCAGTAATCGGTGGGCAGCAGCCCGGATGTGGCGCAGACTTCCGCCCGCACCAGCCCGGCTGGCACAGCGAATTCCTGTTTGGGCTGGCCGCGCAGCACGCGGCGAACGAACTCGTGCCAGATGGGGCCAGCCCCGCTGATGCCGCTCACCTCGACCATCGGCGTGTTGTCGGCGTTACCCACCCAGGTGCCGACGACCAGGTTGGGCGTGTAGCCGACCGTCCAGTTGTCGCGAAAGTCGGTCGTGGTGCCGGTCTTGGCGGCGGCGGGCCGGTCTATGTTGAGCGGGCTGGCCGGGCCGAAGGAAGGGATGCGCGCCTGGTTGTCGCTGAGGATGTCGCTGATCAGGTAGGTCACGCGCGGGTCGAGCACGGCGTCGCGCTGGGCGGGCGGCGTCCACTCGTACAGGACATGGCCGGCGCGGTCGCGCACTTCGAGCAGCAGCGCCGGCTCCACCCGGAAGCCGCCGTTGGCCAGCGCGCCATAAGCCGCGGTGAGATCGAGCAGGCGCACTTCGCCGCCGCCCAGCGTCAGCGACAGGTCGAGGCGGCTGACATCGGTCAGCGTGCTGATGCCCAGCCGGGTCAGCAGGTGGATCAGGGCGTCCACGCCAATATGATCCAGGGCGACGACGGCGGGGATGTTGTAGGAAGAGGCCAGCGCCTCGCGGATGAGCACCGGGCCGTGCTCCACCAGCCCGAAATTGGCCGGGGAGTAGCTTTCCAGGCGGCGCGTGACGAACGGCGTGCTGACGTCGAGGATCATCGTCGCCGGAGTCCAGGGGTTGGCGCGCTGCGGGTCGAAGGCCGCCGCATAGGTGAACGGCTTGAGCGCCGACCCAGGCTGGCGCGGGGCCAGCGCCGCGTTGACCGCGCCGTCAATGCGCTCGTTGAAGTAGTCGGGGCTGCCGAGCAGGGCTAGCACCTGGCCCGTGTGCGGATCGAGGGCGACCAGCGCAGCGTTGTGCGCATTGTGCGGCGGCTCGCCGGCGGGAGGATCGTTGAGCCGGCCCAGGTGACGCCGCGCCGTATCTTCGGCGGCGCGCTGCCAGGTCAGGTCGAGCGTGGTGATCACGTCCAGCCCGCCGGCCAGCAGCTCGTCGGGGAACTCGCGCTGAAGCTGAGTCCACACGGCCATGACGAAGTGCGGCGCTTCGATGGGGAAGTGAGACGCCGCGTACTGAAGCTCCTCGGCATACGCCTGAGCAGCTTCGGCCTGCGTCAGATGCCCCTGGCGGACCATCAGGTCGAGCACGATGCGCTGGCGGGCCTTCGCCCCTGTTGGGTTGCTCAGCGGATCGTACAGGGCGGGCGCTTGCGGCAGCCCGGCCAGCATCGCGCACTCGGCCAGCGTCAGCTCCTCGACTCCCTTGCCGAAGTAAGCGCGGGCCGCAGCGCCGACGCCGTAGGCCAGGTTGCCGTAGTAGGTCTGGTTGAAGTAGAGCGCCAGGATTTCGTCGCGCGAGTAGCGCTGCGTCAGTTGCAGGGCCAGCACGCTCTCGCGCAGCTTGCGGCGCAGCGTGCGCTCGGCGCGCTGCTGCGGGTCGAGCAGCAGGTTGCGCGCGACCTGCTGGGTGATCGTGCTGCCCCCGGCGACGACCTCACCGCCGCGCACGTTGATCCACAGGGCGCGGGCGATACCTTGCAGGTCTACGCCGGGGTGACGGTAGAAGTTGGCGTCTTCGGTCGCCAGCGTCGCCTGGATCAGGCACGCGGGCAGGTCGTCCAGCGCGACCACCTGGTTGACGCCCGTCTGCGGGTCGGCGATCTGGTAGAGCAGGCGGCCCTGCCGGTCGTAAATGCGCGTGCTGGGCAGGGCCATGCCGCCTTCAATGGCCCCCACGTCCGGCAGCCCGGCGAATACCCAGGCGTAGAGCGCGGCCAGCGCGCTGAGCAGGATCGCGCCCGACAAAGCGGCGATCTTCAGCCGGCGGCGGCTGCTCTTCCAGGCTTTCCAAGGACGCGCGAGAAATCGCATGGCGAAGGCTCTCTCACTCACCCGCTACCTCACCATTGTACTCCGGCCAACGGGGTGGCGGGCCGACGGTTAGCGTGCGCCTTCCCTGCGTGAACCCACTCCGTCCGGGTCGCCAGCGTCGTCTGTCCCTTCGGCGAAGGCTTCGGAGGGCGCGATGACTTCAAGGTCGCCATGTTCCGGGTCGTACTCGACAGCCCAGCCGGTCAGCGCCGCGTCCGGCGGCTGGCCGAAGTCGGCGAGAATTTGCGCCCAAAGGTCTCTGTCCAGGGAGACGCCGCGCCGGCCAATGGGCGTCTGGACGATGAGGGTCACGCCCGCCCGGCCCCGCTGGACTTGTGTGATGACGCCGGTGTATTTCATGCGATTCTCCTTGTGTGGGGCGGGCGAGCGCGTCAGCCGGGCGATCACTTGTCGGGCGGCAGCCAGGCCGGGTAGCGCGGGGTGTCGCCGGCGGGCGCGGCTGGCTCAGCGCCAGCGGTGGAGGGTGGCGACTCAGCCGCGCCAGGGGCGAGGGGCCTGGCCGCCGCCGGGCTGCGCACCTCGTACGTAGCGGTCGCTCCCTCAACTGCGCGCAGGGTCTCGCTCATCAACTGGCGCGCGGGGTTCATGTGCGTCACGTCGCGCGCGCCATGTCCCAGCTCGCGCGCCACGTCCATGAGTTCCTTGCCTTCCGGCCCGACTTCCTGCTCCAGATCGGCCAGCACCCCGGCCCACGTCTGGCGCGCTTTGCGCACGAAGCGCCCCAGCTCGCGCGCCCATTTCGCGGTGTTCGTCGGCCCGCCGATGATGAACAGCGCCAAGGCGATGATCACCATTTCGGCCAGGCCAATGCCGAAGATTCCATCCATCGCGTTCCCTCACAACCAGGCTCAGCCGTCGAGCAGGGCGGGCATATCCTGTGCTTCGGCCCGTTGCGCTGGCTGCTCGCGGCTGGCCACGCCGATTCCCAGCAGAATCAGGGCCGATCCGGCGATCTGAACCGGCACCGGCCACTCCTCCAGCAGGGCCATTGCCAGCAGGCCGCTGCCGATTGGCTCCCCCAGGATGACCAGGCTCACGTAAGCGGCGGGCAGATAGCCCAGCGCATAATTGAAGGCCGAGTGGCCGAGGAGCTGGGGCACCAGGCCCATCAGGATCATCCACAGGTAAGCCGTGCCGGGCAGCCCGCCCACCTGCGCGCCGGAGACGATCACCACGATCACCAGCAGCAGGGCAGCCACCCCGTACACCAGCCAGGCATAGACCAGCAGGCCCCAGCGCGCGCGCAGCCGCCGCCCGATGATCAGGTAGACCGCCGCCGCGACCGCCCCGATCAGCGCCAGGCCGTTGCCCAGCCAGGGGTCGTGGCGGGTGGGTGGGTCGCCCGCCGAGGCGCTGGTGGCCACCAGCACGCCCCCGCCAATGGCCAGCACCAGCCCGATGATCGTGGCGCGGGTCAGGCGCTCGCCGAGCAGCAGCGGGGCCAGCAGCGCCACCCACAGCGGACTCGTCGTCACCAGCGTCACGCTGTTGACGACCGCCGTGTACTCCAGCGAAGTGATCCACGTGGCGAAGTGCAGCCCCAGCACTGCCCCTGAGACGATGGCCCACAGCAGGTCGCTGCGGCGCACTGCGCGCAGCTCGGCCAGGTGGCGGCGCAGCACGACCGGCGTGAGCACCAGGGCAGCCACGCTCAGTCGCGCCGCAGCCAGCACCAGCGACGGCGCCGATTCTTTTTGCGCAAGCCGGATGAAGATCGCCGCAAAAGAAACGGCGATCACGCCGATGAGCATGGCGGCATAGGGACGCCAGGCGGCTGGCGCGTGTGTGGAAACGGGGGGTTCGGTCATGATATGGTCACGGCTTGGCGGCATGGGCTGTGGTTCATCCTGGCTGACGTGCTCAGCAGGCGATTATGCCAGATGCGGCCCATTCCGGCGAGACTGTACGATCCCAGGGGGGCGTGCAAAACCTGTCAGGCGGGGGCGCTGCACCGCTATCCCCCGGTTTACCTCACCCCCACTCGGCGCGTCAGCGCAGCGAGGCTGGGGGTGAGGTCACTGCCCCCCGCCCGGCGAGTCGCTGTCAGCCTTTGCACGCACCCGATCCCAGGGCATATCCCAGGCGAGGCAGGATTTCCCGAACTGCTGGGGTGCAGAGGACGCAGAGCAAAGACGTCAAAAGCTCTCCTGGCTCTTCCCCGCGCCCTCTGCGCCCCTGCGGTGACGTTTGATCCCGACAGTGAAGCGCGTCCGCCGTCACAGCACCGGCGTCACGCGCAGCCACTCGCTGCTAGACTCGTTCTCTTCGGCGATGGCCCGCGCCGACCCCAGCACGACGACAGTGCCCGCCTCGTTGAGCGCGGCCAGCGTCTCCCCGAAGCGATGGAAATCGGCGGGAGTCGTCGCCAGCACCTCGTCGCGCAGCCGCTGCAGGTCATCGTGCGTGTCGCCGGCCAGGTGGCGTTGCAGCGCCAGGTAGCCTTTGGCATCGGGGAACAGGTAGGCGTCCAGCGCGCCGATGGCGCCGATGATTGACTTGGTCAGCTCATCGTCGGACAGCGCCAGATCGCGCAGGTAGCCCGCCGCCCGATCATACGTCTCCAGCGTCTGGCGCAGGTTTGGATCGCGGTACGACAGGAAACTGAAGAGACCAGAGCGCCGGTCGAAGGTGCAGAATCCGCCGTAAGCGCCGCCGTGTACGCGCACGCGCTCCCACAGCCACGTCGTCTGGAGCAGGTTGGTGATCGGGATGATCGAGCCGTGCAGCTTGTAGCCCAGCGCGTAGAGGTTCGCGCCCTTGCCGACATAATTCACCTGGGCCGGGATCACCAACCCTTCGTGCCCGTCGGGGAAGTCGGGCTGCCACGGCTGGGGCGCGACCGGCGTGGCGGGCAGCGCACCCAGGAAGCCGGCAAGCTGCGGCTCGACGCCGGCCCAGTTGGCCGCGTCCAGTGTGACATTGGCCAGCAGCGCGCCCTGCGTCACCAGCAGCCGGCGCAGGGTTTCCAGCGCGTCCTGCACAGCGGGCCAGTCAGTATCCACCCGGCGGGCCAGGTCGCGCAGGAAGAAAAGGTAACTCACCCCGCCCATCTGCTCAGCCGCCCAGTCCGCTTCGCTGAAGTGGGCTTGCAGGCGGCTCCTGACCACGCGATGCCCCGCCGGGACCAGCCCAGCCTCCTGCGCCGCCTTCTCCTCCAGGACGATCTGGCGGAAGCGCTCGCGGTTGTCCAGGCGGGCGGTGAGCAGCACATCGCGCAGGATCGCCAGCAGTTCGGGCGTCTGGGCGACGGTCGCCTTGCCGCGCAGAAACTGCCAGACCACTGCCCCGCCGTCTGCGCGCGCCTGGTGGGCGAAGCTATCTGGCTCGATGCCGCCGGTCTTGCGCCCGATACGGCGGGCCAGGCTCACATAATCTTCAGCGGCGGTGCCCATTTCGAGCAGCGCCCGGCCAAAGAGGGGGGCATAGGGCAGCAGCGATTGGGGCAGGACGTGCAGATCGAAGCCGACATCGAGATAGAGGATGCCGTTGGTGAACAGGTCGTGATACAGGACGCGCGCAGGGGCGGGCGCGCGCACTTCGTTGGGGAGGCGCGGCTGCTCGCGGTCGAGATCGCTCAGCGCCAGGCGCGGGATCGTCGCCAGGGCTTCGGGCGTGTCCGGCGTCTCCTGAATGTGCTTGAGCGCGCGCGTCTCGTCTGCCAGGCGGCGCAGATCGCTGTCGCTCAGCCCAGCGCGGATCGCGGCCAGGCGTGCCTGCTCCTCGGCCTCAAGCCGCTGCTCTAGCGCGAGATCGGGCGTCAGGATGACCGTCGTGCGGTGCGGATTGTCCAGCAGATAGGACTGGATCAGCGATTCGAACAGGCGCGGATCGCCCGCCAGCCGCTCCTTGACGGCGTTGAGCGGCGCTTCGAAGGCCAGGGCAGCCAGCGGATCGCCACCATAGAGCCAGCTTTGCATGGCTCGCCAGCCGAGGATGATGCCGCGCGGCATGCGCCCGGTGTTGTTCTCGCGCAGCGCGAACTCCGTCGTGTTGAGCGATGCCTCGATCATCTCGGCGTCAATGCCGCGCTCCGCCAGATCGGTCAGCGTGCTGATCACCAGCGATTCGATGGCGTGCGCCTGGGCTGTGTCGGTGCCGCGCAGCCCGGTCGAGAAAGTGCTCTGGCGCAGGTCGAGGTCCAGCCCTGAGCCGGCCAGGTCTTCGCCCAGGCCCGAATCGATCAGGACTTTGCGCAGCGGTGAGGCGGGCGTGCCGATCAGGATGTGGCTGAGGACGCTCAGCGCCAGCAGCGTTGCGGGCGACTTATCTTCGGTCAGCGCCCAGTTGACGGTGACCTGGGCCTGGCGACCGGCTGCCTCGGCGCTGTCGCTGGCGGCGAAGGGCACGGTCACCCGGCGGGGGGCGGTGAAACGCGGCTGGAGCGCGATGCTCTGCTCAATCGTCTTTGGCGCGAAGTCCTTGAGATAGGTGTCCGCCAGGCGCAGGCGCTCTTCGGGCGGGTCGTCGCCGCAGAAAAAGATGCGCGCATTGGATGGGTGATAATACGTCTCGTGGTAGCGACGAAACTGCTCGTAGGTGAGTTGGGGGATGACCTGCGGATCGCCGCCGGAGTCCTCGCGGTACATGGTGTCGGGGAACAGCGACTCCTGGATGTGCTGGTTCAGCAGATCGTTCGGGTTGGAGTAGGCCCCCTTCATCTCGTTGAAGACAACCCCTTTGTAAACCAAGGGGGCGGAGGGATCGTCCAACTCGTAGTGCCAGCCTTCCTGCTGGAGGGTGTGCGGCGTGATGTTGGGATAGAACACCGCATCCAGGTAGACGTCAATCAGGTTATAGAAGTCCTGTAGATTCTGGCTGGCCAGCGGGTACATGGTTTTGTCGGGGAAGGTCATCGCATTGACGAACGTCTGCAGCGACCCCTTGAGCAGCTCGACGAACGGCTCTTTGACCGGATACTTGCGCGAGCCGCACAGCACGCTGTGCTCCATGATGTGCGGCAGCCCGGTCGAATCGGGCGTCGGGGTGAAGAAACTGATACCGAAGACTTTGTTCTCGTCATCGTTTTCCAGCGAAAGAAGCTCTGCGCCCGTCTGAAGATGCCGCCACAGGCGCGCCGACGTGTTCAGCTCGGGAATCTCACGCGCGGCGATCAGGGCGAAGCCGTGCAGAGGGGTGGAGCTGCCCCCGGTATCATCAGGCATAGCGGGTATCCTCCAGTAAGGTGCGGGGTCGCGAGGTGCGGCCCCGCCGATCCAGTCCGGGCAGATTGTACCACCGCTCGCCGCCGGACAGGTACCGCAAAATCATCGCGCGCCCCCGCGCGCACCATTGACAAACCCCCTGCCGTCGGCTACAATTCCGCCCACTTCGAGCGGTGTGGACTTACCCTTGAGGCGGCGCTTTGGTCATGGTAGAATGACCTGTGCCATGCCGACGTAGCTCAACCGGCAGAGCAAGCGCCTTGTAAGCGCTAGGTTATGGGTTCAAGTCCCATCGTCGGCTCTCCGGCAGCGTGCCGGCTTACCAAACGAACTGGGTCGGTGTCCCGAGCGGCAAAGGGGGCGGACTGTAAATCCGCTGGCAGACGCCTTCGCAGGTTCGAGTCCTGCCCGGCCCACCTGCAAGCCTCTGGCTTGTGTCCGTGTGCCTACGTAGCTCAGTTGGCAGAGCACGCCCTTGGTAAGGGCGAGGTCATGGGTTCAAATCCCATCGTAGGCTCAGTATTGTTCCTGACCGATCCGCAATAACCGTGGCCATACCCCGGCCAGGGGTATCATCTGGAGGAATTGACTGAAGATGGGCAAGGGGAAATTTGAGCGGACGAAGCCCCATGTGAACGTGGGGACGATCG
>JAHDWP010000058.1 GCA_023382715.1 Anaerolineae bacterium | reverse complement strand
CGCGCTCAGGGTGACCGGGTGCGCGCCAAACCTGCCAGGCGGTAGGGGCGCTGCCTGCTGCGCCCTGGCTGACCTCACCCCCGCTCGGCGCTGACGCGCCGTGCCGCCCCCTCTCCACGCAGATGGAGAGGGGGCAAGCCAAGCGCAGCGCGGCTGGGGGTGAGGTAAAGCCCCGCGCCCAGCGAGTCGCCGACAACCTGCGCGCGCGCTCAGGGTGACCGGGTGCGCGCCAAACCTGCCAGGCGGTAGGGGCGCGGCTCTGCTGCGCCCTGGCTGACCTCACCCCCGCTCGGCGCTGACGCGCCTCACTGCCCCCTCTCCACGCAGATGGAGAGGGGGCAAGCCGAGCGCAGCGCGGCTGGGGGTGAGGTAAAGCCCCGCGCCCAGCGAGTCGCCGACAACCTGCGCGCGCATCCGGCCTTTGGGCGGGTTCGCCGCATGGCCGCTGGCGCGCTATAATACGGCAGTGGGCGACGAGGCGTCGCGAGCACGCGCTCTATGGGGGGTGAAGTCCGGGAGGCATCCTGCGACCTTTGCCTCTCTTATTGTTTCGGCGAGGAACCATTATGCGACGGCACAAGCTCTCCTGGCTGGCTTTTCCGCTGCTGATCGCCGCGCTGATCCTGAGCGCCTGCGACAGCCTGGACAGCGGCACGCTGGGCGGGGCCGCCAACCCCAACCCCACGCCGCAGCTTTCGCTGGAACAGGCCGATCAGGTCGCCCAGACGTTCCTCAAGGCGTGGGTTGAGGGCGATTACCAGACCATGTACGGGCTGATCAGCCCCAACAGCCGCGAAGTCTTCACCGAAGAAGCCTTCAGCAGCGATTACCAGACAGCCGCCGTCCAGTTCACGCAGACCGAGCTGGAGACGGCGGTCACCAGCTCGCTGCGCCAGGGTACTACAGCGGTCATCCAGTACGACGTGCGCTTCCACACCGAGTTGTTCGGGGTCATCGAAGACCTGGGCCGCACCATGCGCCTGATCGAGACGCCGGAAGGCTGGCGCGTCGCCTGGTCGCGCATGGACATCATGGACGGGCTGGCCGAGGGTGCGCGCCTGGAACGGCTGCAAACGCTGCCCGGTCGCGGCAATATCTATGACCGCAATGGCAAGGTGCTCGTGGATCAGAACGGGCGGTCCATCGGCATCTATCTGGTGCAGCAGGACATCGTCAACGTGGACGAGTGCATCGCCCTGCTCTCGCGCATCTTCCGCCGCGAAGTCCAGTCACTGGAGCGGACGTTCGCCCAGTTCCTGCCGGAGACGCGCTTCATCGTCGGCGAGATAGACCCGGAGACCTACCAGGCGGAAGAAGCCAACCTGCGTCAGTACTGCGATGTGGGCGATGACCAGTACGACACCGTCATCCGCAGCACGCGCCGCTACTTCGGCGAGTTGGCCCCGCACGTGGTGGGTTATGTGGGGCAGATTCAGCCGGAGCAGGTTGCCGAATACGAGCGTAAGGGCTACCCCGCCAACGCCCTGATCGGCCAGACCGGTATCGAGAAGGCGTTCGAGCGCTACCTGGCGGGCAGGCCCGGCGGGCAACTGGTCATTCGCTCGCCAGAGGGGGTGACGTTGCGCGCGATTGCCGAAGCGCCCGCCGAGCCAGGCCAGAGCGTCTACCTCACCCTGGACCGCGACCTGCAAACAGCCGTCCAGAATGCGTTCGTCGAGGCTTACAACTTTTCGACGGCCACCTGGGCCACCACCTCGCCGGGCGGCGCTGCGGTGGTGCTCGACATCAAGACCGGCGAAGTGCTGGCCGCGGTGAGCTATCCCTGGTTCGATCCCAACCTGTTCAACCCGGATTCGCTGCTGCAAGACCGCGTGCAGCGGATCAGCGACCTGGGGATAAGCTGGCGCACGCCCCTGCTCGACCGCGTGCTGCTCGGCAAGTTCCCGGCGGGGTCGGTGTTCAAGGTTGTCTCGGCGGTGGCGGGGCTGGACAGCGGCGTTTATACCCCGCAGACCGCCGTCAACTGCACGGGCACCTGGTACGGGGGGGAATACGGCGATGGCCTGCCTTTCCGCAGCGACTGGTACGCCCCCGGCCACGGTTATATGGACTTTGCGGCGGCGCTGACCAATTCGTGCAATGTCTACTTCTGGCAGCTTGGCGTCAGCCTTCAGAGTTACGATCCGGAGTCGCTCACCAATTACGCTTACAAGATGGGGCTGGGCGTGCCCACCGGCCAGGACGTGCTGCCCGAAGAAGTGGGGCAGATCCCCAACCGCGAGCTGATCTTCCGCCTGGAAGCGCGCCAGTGGAACATCTCCGACATGCTCAACCTGGTCATCGGGCAGGGGCCGATCCAGATCACGCCGATGCAGATGGCGCGCGCGACCGTCGCCATCGCCAACGGCGGGACGCTCTACAAGCCGCTCTTCGTCAGCAAGGTGCAGATCGTGGGCGAGGACCCCGTCTATGTCGCCGAGCCGGAAGCCACCGCGCAGCTTGACTTCGCCCCGGAAGTGTTCGAGATGATCCGGCAGGCCATGTGCGATGTGACGCTCGCCCCAACCGGCACGGCGCGCTACATCTACGAGGAATGGTACAAGTTCCAGGGCAGCGACGTGGTGGTGTGCGGCAAGACGGGCACCGCGCAGACCGGCGGCGCGGGCACCAAGCCGCAAGCCTGGTTCATCGCCTTCGCCCCCCAGGACGACCCACAGATCGCGGTCGTGGCCACGGTCGAGAACTCGTGCGAAGGGTCGGAAGTCGCCGCGCCGCTCGTGCGCCGCATCATCGAGGACTACTACGGGATGCCGCACTCGGAGTGGCCGCCGCTGTGGGTTTCGGGCTGTATCCCGCTGGGCGAGTGATCGGGCTGCGCCCGACCTGCATTCAGACTTCCGAAGTTTTCGGAAACTTCGGAAGTCTGTTGTTGAGCCTGCGCGCAGCGAGGTTGGGGAGCGGCGTCCCCTGGTTACGCTTTGAGCGCCCCGGACACCATGCCCCGGATGAAGTGCCGCTGGAAGATCAGGTAGACGACCAGCACCGGCAGCGACACGATCGTCGAGGCGGCGGCCATCACCGGCACGTCGGACGAGTAGCGACCGCGCAGCAGGGCCAGCCCGACGGGCAGCGTGCGGTACTCGCCGCCCCCGATGACCAGCACCAGGAAGAACTCATTCCACGTCCACATGAAGACCAGGACCACCAGCGACATCAGCGCCGGCCCGCTCAGCGGCAGCAGGATGCGCCACAGCACGTTGCGCAGCGAGAAGGGGGACGTATTGCAGCCGTCCACCACCGCCGCGTCAATCAGCTCGCGGGGCACCCCTTTGAAGTGCGCGCGCATCCAGAACGTGCCGAACGAGAAGCTCAGCGCGATCTGCGGCAGGATCAGCGCCCAGTAGGTGCTGCGCAGGCCCAGGACGTCCATCAGGTGCCACAGCGGGATGATCACTGCCTCCGAGGGCGCCATCAGGCCCAGCGTGACCAGCAGCAGGAGCGCGTTCTCGCCGGGGAACGACATCAGCCCGAAGGCGTAGCCGGAGAACAGCGAGAGCACGATGGACACGATCACGACCGGCACAACCACGATGACGCTGTTGAGGAAGAAGTCGTCGAAGCGCGCGCCCTGCCAGGCGTTGGCATAGTTCTCCCAGCGCCAGGTCTCCGGCAGCGCGAACAGGCCGCTGGCTAGCTCGGAGCGAGTCTTGAGCGAGGTGAGGATGTTGCCCACGAAGGGCATCACCGCGATGAACAGGAAGAGCGTCAGGATCGTATAGGTGAACAGGGTGCGCCTGATGCTAACGCGCATTCTCTCGCTCCTCTCGCCGCGACTGCGCGTAGAAAACCGCCGTTGACACGCTGACGATCAGCACTGTCATCACCAGCGCCATCGCCGAGCCGTATCCGGCGCGGTGATACTCGAACGCCTCTTCGTAGATCAACATGCTGACCACCTGGGTCTCGCGGCCTGGCCCGCCGCGCGTCAGCACGAAGACCAGATCGAAGACGCGCAGCGCCGCGATGAAGGTGACGACGAACGCGACCAGAACCTGCTGTTGCAGGCCCGGCAGCGTGACGTGGCGGAACTGGTGCCAGGCGTTGGCGCCGTCCACTTCGGCGGCGTCGTACAGCTCCTCGGAGATGGACTGCACGCCGGCGATGAACAACACCATGCACAGGCCATACTCCACCCAGGAGCCGACGATGCCCGCCGCGTAGGGTGCCCAGGTGAAGTCGCCCAGCCACGGCTTGACCGCCGCCCCCAGCCCGATGTCGCGCAGGAAGGCGTTCAGCGGCCCCCGGTAATCGAAGATCCAGCGCCAGATGATCCCCACCACGACGGCGCTCATCACCTGGGGGACGAACAGGCCGGTGCGGAAGATCACCATGCCCCGCAGGTTGCCGCGCGCCATGAGCGAGGTGAGGAACAGGCCCAGCATGATGGGCAGAATAGTGTAGAAGATCACGAAAAAGGCGTTGTTGCCCAGCGCATTCCAGAAACGCCCATCCTCCAGCAGCCGCTCGTAGTTGGCCAGGCCGATATACTGCGGGGCCGTGAACCCCGTCCACTCGGTCAGGCTGTAGCGAACGGTGTTGACGATGGGGATGAGCACAAAAACGAAGTAGACGATGAATCCCGGCAGAATGTAGAAGTAGGCATGGTGGACATGCTCGTAGGGGCGGCCCCGGCCAGCCGTGCTGGCGGCGAGGGCATCGGCAAAACGTCCCATCGCTCGATCACCTTCCTGGCATCCCGAAGACCAGCCTGCACAGCACAAAGCAGAAGGGGTGGCGCGTGGGCCACCCCCTGTGCTGTTTGCTCTGTGCCTCGACTCAGCGGGCGGTGTAGTCCGCTTCGACGTCGGTCACGAACTGCTCAGGCGTGACAACCTTGCCCATCAGCTCCTGGATATTGGCGGCGACGTCCGGCGCGGTCCAGTCAAGCCAGTGCCCAACTGCGTTCGCCTCGCTGACGGCTGCCCACACGTCGAACATGTCGGCGGTCAGGGTGCCTTCGCTCAGCAGCGAGGGGTCTACCGCCGTCGCCGGGAAGAAGCCGCGCTCAAACAGCAGCTCGGCGGCACGCGGACCCGTCACCAGGTCAATGTATTCGGCGGCCAGGTCGGGGTGCTGGCTGGTCGCGCGGATGCCATAGGCCAGGCCCACGCCGCCGGGCACAATGGCCGGGACGCCCGCCTCGTCGGACGGGAATGCGAAGAAGCCGACTGGCTCCTCGCCCAGTTCCTCGACGATGCTGCCGGTCATCCAGTTGCCGGTGATCCACATCGCGCCTTCCTGGTTGAGGAAGCCGCCGAAGGTCGCGCCGTCATAGTCCATGCCCGCAAACCCTGGCGAGAAGTAGCCCGCGTCCACCCATTCCACCAGCTTGGTCGCCGCCTGCAGGTTGGCCTCGGTGTTGAAGGTCCCGCCGGGCAGCCGGTACATGAAGGCGTCCAGCTCTTCGAGGGTGATGTAGACGCCCTGCAGCACGCTGAACTCGTGGATGGCCGGCCAGCCGTCCAGGCTGCCGAAGACGATGGGGGTGACGTCCGCCGCCAGCAGCGCGTTCATCAGCGCCTCGAACTCCGCCAGCGTGGTCGGGATCGCGAGGCCGCGCTCCTCGAAAATGGCGCGGTGATAGTACACACCCACGACTTCAGCAGTATTGGAGATGCCGTAGACGTTGTCCACGCCGAACTGCGTGCCATCTTCGCTGAAGCTGTTGCGGCTGTGCAGGCCCAGGGCGTAGCGATCCCACCAGTTGTACTGGTCGGCGTAGTCGTTCAGCGGCAGCAGCAGGCCCGCCTTCACCAGCGCGCCCATGCCGCTGTAGCCCTGGTTGATCATGGTCACGTCCGGCCCCGACCCGCCCGCCAGCTCCAGCGGGAGAATGGTGGTCAGATCGTCGGTGGCGTAGACTTCGCGTTTGATGGTGACACCAGGGTGCGCCGCCTCGAACTCGGCGTTGAGGATTTCGATCATCTCCTGCTCGGCGTCACGAACCCAGTTGTCCCACACGACCAGGGTGATCGTTTCGCTCTGCGCGGCGGCAGGGAGGCCCGCCACGAGCAAAGCGGCCACCAACAGTAAACCTAAGAAGTGTTTGAGTGCCATTGAAGTGAGCATCCTTTCGTTGAAAATGCTGAAGACTACAAGATGACCAGGGAGGTCTGCCGCCTAATTTTAGCCAATTTTCCCGCTTTTTCCAAAGCAGGCGCAGAAAAGGGGCGCGTGCCAAAGTTGCCGGCGACCGTTTGCGAAGCCCCGGCTGGCGGATTTGCCTCACCCCTTCACTCCCCTCTCCACACGCGGAGAAGAGACTTGGCTCGGCACTCACATCCCCTCTTCGTTTACGGCCAACCATTGCCCACAAGTGTGGCATTTTGGCGGACGAAGCGCGCGCTGGTTTCGTCGGGGCGCCGCTCTGCTGCGGCCCCGTAGGGGCGTATGGCCATACGTCCCTACGGAAGCATTTCGCCAACAGTCCCCCTCATGGAAGAAGGGCCAGGGGTGCCAGCAACCCGCTCGACGCCAGGCAAGGCGGGGAGTTCGCGGGGATGCCTGGCCATACGCCCTGCGCGGCGGCGTTCGACGGGCCTGATGCCGCGTCAGGCGAAGGCTGGCTCTCAGAAGCGGCGGTTTCTCCCCTGAAATTTGCACGGAGCCGCGGCCATCATATAAGCTAACCATCAGCGCCCTGTTGGTCTCTTGTGGGATGGTTCATGCAAACCCTGCTGCCGACCCTGCTCGATTATGATCCCGACCTGCTGGCGATCATCGCCCACCGCTGGGACGTGGACCTGGAAGTGCTGGACAGGCGCCAGGCTGCCCAGTTGCTCGCCGACGCTATGCTCAGCGCGGAACGCGCCGCTGCCGAATGGGGCCGCCTGAGCGACCCGGAACGCGGCGCGCTGCAGACGCTGCTCGGCGCGCGCGAGCACAAAATGCCCGCCGCCCAGTTCACGCGGCTGTTCGGCGACATCCGCGAGCTGAGAGAGCTTGGCCCCGCCGGACGCGAGCGCGAAAAACCGCACCTGAACCCGATCGGCATCGCCGAGACGCTCTTTTACCGGGGGCTGATCGCAGTCGCGTTTGACCAGGCGCGCACCGGCGTCCAGTATTTCGTCTTCGTCCCACCCGACCTGGCTGATGTGCTGCCCGCGCACGAAACGGGCTTCGACCTGAGCGCCGAGCCGGACTCCGACTGGCTCCCCGATGCGGGGCCTGAGCCGCAACAGGTGATCGCGGCGACCACGACTCTGGTGGACGACCTGACGACGCTGCTGGCCTATCTGCAAATCGCCCGCGTGCCCGCCGGCGTGGAGGCGTTGCTCGCCTCGCTGGGCGAGACGCTGGCCCCGCACTGGCTGGGCGCGCACAGCCCGGCTTCGGTCGCCTTGCTGGTGGGGCTGGCGCTCAGCCTGGGCGCGGCGGCGGACGAAGGGGGGCTGCTCAGGCCCGTCCCTGCCCAGGCGCGCCGCTGGCTGGAAGAGACACGCCCCCGCCAGGTGCGCGCCCTGGCCGAAGCCTGGCGCAACAGCACCCTCTTCAACGAACTGTGGCACACGCCCGGCTTGCTGCCAGAGCCGACCGGCTGGCGCAACGACCCGCTGCTGGCCCGCCAGACCGTGCTGACCTATCTGGAAGCGGCGCCACCCGGCTGGTGGCCGGTGGAGGAGTTGGTCGCCCTGGTTCACGATGAGGAGCCGGACTTCCAGCGGCCCGCCGGGGATTACGATAGCTGGTACATCCGCGACGCGCAGAGCGGCGAGTACCTGCGCGGCTTCGAAAGCTGGGATCGCGTGGACGGCGCGCTGCTGCGCTTCATCCTCAGCGGGCCGCTGCACTGGCTGGGCCTGGCCGACCTGGGCGACGGCGGCGCGCTCTGCCGCCTGACTCCCTACGGGCGCGCGCTGGTCAGCGGGGCGGATTGGCCCGACCGCCCCGAAGAGCGTCCCCCGCTGGCCCTGCATCCCGACGGCACTGCCCTGGCCCCGCGTATGCTCAGCCGCTACGAGCGCTTCCAACTGGCGCGCATCACCGAGTGGGGGCCGGCGGGCGATCCGTACCAGTACCGCCTGTCGGCGGCGGGGTTGCAGCGCGCCACCGAGCAGGACGTCCCGCTCGACGCCATACGCGCTTTTCTGCGTCGCACCAGCGGCGATCACGTGCCGGACGCCATCTACCGGCTGCTCGATAGCTGGGAGCGGGTCGGCGGCGCGGATGTCTGGCTGGAGCAGGCGGTCATCCTGCGCAGCAACGCGCCGGACGTGTTGCAGACCGTCCTCGAAACGCCCGAACTGCGCCGTTTTCTCGGCGCGCAGCTTGGCCCCAACGCGGTCATCGTGCGCGCTGGCCAGACCAAGGCGCTGACCGCTGCCCTGCAACAGCACGGGATTCTGGTGGATTCCGGTGAGTGAGGCGACTTCGCAGGTGAGGGGGCTGCCCGTCGCCGCCTGGGTGAGCGCCAGGCGCGGGAGGATGCTCTTGCCACAACGCGATCCCACTTATGCAGCAACCTGGGAGCACTTCTTGCGCCTGAGCCAGACGCAGGACAGCCTGGCCGATGATCGGCGCGGCTGGCGACGCTGGCTGCTGACTCCCGTCGTGGCGTTCGTGATCCCGGTTGACGATCCGGCGGTGTGCGCCGCGCTCGAAAGCTGGCAGCGCGCCCTGGCCCCCTGGCTAATCTATGCGCCACAGCCCGCCGAGCGGCTGCACATCACACTGCACACTGCGGGCAGGCTCAGGCCGGCCCCCTGGCTGTTCCTGCCCCCTTACCTGCGGCGGTTGGAGGTGGAGCGGCTGGCCGAGCGCGCCCGCCCGGTCTTCGAGCGTTTCGACTCGTTCGAGGTGAAGATTGGCCCGCCCAACGCCTTCCCCAGCGTGCTTTTCGCCGAGGTGCAGGACGACGCGAGCTGTCTGCGGGCGCTGCGGGCGACGCTGCGCCGCGCGTTGCCGCTGCGAGCGCGTCCGCCTCTGCGCTGGCCGTTCGTGCCCCATGTGACGCTCGGCTATTGGGGGCAGCAGCCAGTCGCGCCGCTGGTTGAGGCGCTGGAATTGTATCGCGCTGCTGTTCCGCTACCGCTGCGGGTGACAGCAGCCCGCCTGACGCTGTACCATCAGGACAACGCGTTGCTGCGCCCGGACGTTTTACGCACGGCCCGCGAAGAGATCATCGCCGAGTACCGTCTGGAGCCATAAGCACCGCCCGCAGGGGCGCGCATCAGGGAACCGCACCTATGGCAGAGTCGTCTGCTTCCACCGTCCCACGCCGGACAGGGGCGCTCAGGACCTGGGCGGGCCGCCTGGCCGGAATCGCCTTCGGGGTGCTGCTGGCCTGGCTGCTGATCGAAGTGCTGATCCGGCTGCTGTTCTTCTCCTTGCCGCCGCGCCTGCAACTGGTGCTGGAGCACGTGCGCAAGACGCCCTTCAGCGATGCACGCCTGCTGCCCGACCCGATCTGGCAGCCGGACACCGACTACCTGATGATCGCCCGCCCGGTGCAGAATTACGAGCAGTTCGGCAACGCCGAGGTGCGCTTCACGGTCAGCACGGAGACGCTGTGGGGATCGCGCGCCGCCTTCCGCACGCGGCAGGAGTGGGTGGATCGCCACGTGGACGCGGTGGCGGTGGGGGACTCGTTCACCTTCTGCTTCACTGAAGAGAAGGACTGCTGGGTGCAGCAGCTTGGCGCGCTGACCGGGCTGAACATCATCAACCTGGGCATCACCAGCACGGGGTCGCTCAGCCATGCCCGCGTGCTGGCCGACTTCGGACTGCCGCTGAGGCCGCCGCTGGTCATCTGGCAGTGGTTCGGCAACGACGCCAACGAGGACTACGGCCTGGCCGTGCTGCGCGGCGAAACGGACGTGCCGTCGGCCAACCCGTCCCCGCCCGTCCCCAGGCGCACTTGGTGGGTCGAGCACTCGGCGCTCTATGTGCTGCTCAAGCTGTACCTGGGGCCGCAGGACGAGTTCGCGGCGTCGCTGCAATTTCACGCGCCGGACTACGCCACGCGGGGCGACGTGACGCTCGCCTTCGGCCAGCCCTACCTGTGGGACGCCTTCGACATGACGCAGCCGCACAACCTGGACGGCTGGGCGCGCGGCCAGGCGGCGATCCGCGCGGCGCGCGAGTCAGTCGCGGAGTACGGCGGGCGGCTGGTGATCGTGCTCATGCCGACGAAGGAGCAGGTCTACCGGGCGATGAGCGAGCCGCTGCTCGGCGCGGAGAAGCTGGCCCTGCTGGACACGCCCTACGCCATGATGCGCGACTTCTGCGCGGCGGAGGGGCTGGAGTGCTTCGATCCGCTGGCGGAGTTGCAGGCTCACGCTGAGGCCGGGGAGCAGCTTTACTACACGACCGACATGCATCTCAACGCGCGCGGCAACGCGGTGCTGGCCGGCGCGCTGGCGGCGTGGCTGGGGGAGTAAGAGAAGGGGGCGAGATAGGCGCCGTGCGGTGAGGGGATGCGAATACCTGAGATCAGCGGCCAGTGGGCGGCAACCGTAGTCGATCAGGGTGCGGCGTTATGAGCCACTCCTCCCCGTGTTCGAGCGGCAGTGAGCTAGGCCCACAAATCCTATCTTTTGGCCGGTCGTTCAGGGAATTCCGCTCCCAGAATACACCACTGTAACCCACACCGATCACTCCACCCCGCCCCGCCCCATGCCCTCGGCGATGGTCGTCAGCGGCCACAGCGGGCGCACGTCCATGTCCAGCTCGTCGCGGAAGCCCGCCCGGTAGCGGAAGTATCCCGCCGCCGCGATCATCGCCCCGTTGTCCACGCACAGCGCCAGCGGCGGGTAGCGCACCGGCAGCGGACTCGCCGCGCGCATCGTCGCGCGCAGGGCTGTGTTGGCGCTCACCCCGCCGGCCATCCAGACCTCGGTCGCGCCGTGCGCGGCGGCGGCGTCCAGCGTCTTCTCGACCAGGATATCCACCACCGCCGCCTGAAAGCTGGCCGCTACGTCGGCGATGGGCACGTCCGCGCGGCGCTGGTCGGGCGTCATGCCCTCGCCTTTGGGCGAGCGTTTGCCGCTGTGCGGCTCCTGCACGGCGCGCAGCACGGCCGTCTTCAGGCCGGAAAAGCTGAAGTCGTGGCCCTCGCCGCGCAGGGCGCGCGGGAAAGCGTAGGCTGCCGGGTCGCCCCCTTCGGCGGCGCGCTGGATGGACGGCCCACCGGGATACGGCAGGCCCAACAGCCGCGCCACCTTGTCGAAGGCCTCGCCCGCCGCGTCGTCAATGGTCGTGCCAAGCTGCCGGTACTGGCCGTGATCGCTGATCAGGACGATCTCGCTGTGCCCGCCGGAGACAATCAGGCAGACCACCGGGAACTGCACCGGCGATTCGCGACCGGCCAGCCACAGCGAATAGACGTGCCCTTCCAGGTGATTCACGCCCACCAGCGGCAGTCCGCTGGCCAGGGCCAGCCCCTTGGCGAAGTTGACGCCGACCAGCAGCGACCCGGCCAGCCCCGGCCCGCGCGTCACGGCGACGGCTTCTATATCGGCGAGCGTCACGCCGGCGCCGGACAGGCCCTGCTCGACGACCGGCATAATCGCCTCGATGTGCGCCCGCGACGCGACTTCCGGGAAGACGCCGCCGTACTGCGCGTGCAGATCAATCTGCGAGGCGACGACGTTGGAGCGCATGAGCACGCCGTCTTCAACGACCGCCGCGCCTGTCTCGTCGCACGAAGTTTCGATGCCGAGGATGAGGGTCATGATGCCTCACAGGAAGGTAGAAGGTGGGTTTGATGAGGGGCGGGTTTCAAATCCGCCCCTATAGAACATTCGGTGAGGCACATGACAAAGGGCAATGTGCCTCTACAGGGTGCGCGAAAACACTGTTCCCATACCCGTCCGCCCCACCGACGCTGAAAACTGACAACCGTAACCGATCGCTCCCCGCTCACGACTCCAGGTGGATGACCAGATCATACGGGCAATCGGTCAGCATCTCCAGGTCGCCGGCCTCGTTGAGACAGGCAGTGTCCTCAACGCGCACGCCGTAACCACGTTCCGGGTAATACAGCCCCGGCTCGATGGTGAAGACGTTGCCTGCCTGCAGCGTGTAGCGGTCGCTGAAGGTGGGGAAGTAGGGCGCTTCGTGCACATTCAGTCCGATGCCGTGAGCCAGGGAGTGGACGTAGCCATCGGTGGTGGACGGCGTGTGTAGCACGGTCGGGTGGCCCGCCGCCTCGAACAGCTCACAGACCATGCGCTGCACCTGACCGCTGGACAGCCCCGGCGCGCACATTTCCTGCGAGCGGCTGAAGGCGGTCATCACCGCGTCGTAGGCGGCCTGCGCTTCGGGCGGAGCGTAGCCCAGGCACCACGTGCGCGTCATGTCGTGGAAGTAGCCGCCCGGCTCGCGCGGGAACAGGTCGAAGACGAGGGTCGCGCCCAGGCGCAGCGGCTCGTCGTCGGTGCCCCTGCTGTGCGGCACGGCGGCATCGCGCCCCTGGGCGAAGATCATGCCTTCGGGGTCTTCCAGGCCCTGCGCGTGGAGCAGCGCGCGCACGTGTCGCTTGACGTCGCCGATGCGCAGCGGCGATCCGTCCGCCTTGACGGCGATGCCCTCTGCCGCACGGTGCGTCGCCAACCACTCGCGGGTCGCGCGCATGACGGCGCTCGTCCGGCGGGCCACGTCGCGCAGCCGGGCCAGCTCGTCGGCGTCTTTGGTCTCGTAGGCGCGGTCGAAGATCGTCTCGCGCGGCTGCTCGGTGACGAATTGCAGCGCGTCGCCGAAGGTGCGCTCCAGGATGCGCAGCGTGCGCAGGGCAGTGTTGAGATCGGTCACGCCGTAGGCGCCGACCTTGCCGGCAACGCCAAGCTCCGCAAAGATGCGGCGGTACCAGGCCGCGATGATCCCGTCCGGGTCGTCCTTGTGGGTCCGCCGCAGCTCGCCATAGCCGAAATCGTCGTAGGTGTACACCGGCAGGCCGCTGTGCCGCGCTTCGTCGCGCTCCATGTCGTTGACGATGATCACCGGGGTATGGTCGCGCCGCTTGATCACCAGGCCGGAGTGCAGCGCGCCGTTGCTCAGGTAGGTGCGGTAGGGGTCTTCGTTCTCGCCGGGGAAGATCAGCAGCGCGTCCAGGGCGCGCTCGGCCATCAGGCGATCCAGGTCAGCTTTCATGAGTCATGTCCTTGAGGGTGGAAACGGGTTATTGGCCACTACAAGCAGCACGGGCGCGCTACGATTCCGGCTGACCGCCCTCACGCATATGCAGAAACCACTCGATGACGATCAGGCTCAGCGCCAGAATCAGGGCGATGACCGGGTTGAGCACGCGGGGAATTTGCAGCCAGGCGCAGGCCACCACGAACAGCCCGACCCAGATGCTCTGGCGCAGCACCACGCCCATCGCTGGCGGGCCATCCTCGGCGCGCCCGAAGCGCGCGTTGAGGTAGCGCACAAAGGGCAGCACCGTCCCCGTCACAGCCAGGTACAGGAACACGAAGAACATCCAGCGCGGGAAGGCGGTGGGCAGCATGGTGGTGATCAGCATCCACAGCCCCACCCAGCCCGCGACGGCCATCAGCAGCGCGGCGACGATCAGCGCGGCCTGTTCGGGCAAAGCCGGGGAAGAGTCGGGCTGACGAGAGCGTTTCATGGCGTCCATTATAGCGGCCCCGCCCTCTGGCACCAAGCGCCGGGAGTGTGGGGGCCGCGAACGGGTTCTCAGGCGTCGGAAGGCCCCCCATCCCCGACCCTTCCCCCACGAGGGGGGAAGGGAGCAGAGCGCCGGCC
>JAHDWP010000057.1 GCA_023382715.1 Anaerolineae bacterium | reverse complement strand
CTGGAAGAGGTCGCCGCTGGTCTGCTCGACGGCTCCATCTCCACCGGCTACGGCGTTGTGGCTGAAGAGGAACCGGCTGAAGAAGAAGCCGCGACCGAAGAACCGGCTGAGGAAGCTACGGAAGAGCCGGCAGTTGAGGCGGCCCCCCAGAACCTGCTCGCGGTTGCCGCGGCGGATGGGCGCTTCACCACCCTGGGCCTGGCGGTGGACATGGGCGGCCTGACTGAGGCGCTGAACGGTGAAGGTCCGTTCACCATCTTCTCTCCGACAGACGAAGCCTTCGGCCAGGTGCCCGCTGATGTCGTCGGCGGCCTGATGGCCGACCCCGCCGTGCTGGTGGCGACGCTCAAGTACCATGTCGTGCCCGGCAAGCTGATGGCGGCGGATCTCGCTGGTGTGGAGACGCTGACCACGCTCGAAGGCACCGAGATCACCGTCGAGACGGACGCTGACGGCAACGTGATTCTCAACGGCACGGTCAAGGTTATCGCAGCGGACATCGAAGCGGACAACGGCGTCCTGCACGCCATTGACGGCGTCCTGCTGCTGCCCGCCGCCGAAGCGCCCGCTGTCGAAGCGACACCCGCCCCTGAGGCAACTGAAGAAGCGACAACGACCATTGGGGCCGGGGCCGACCTGGGCGTGATCAAGGTGGGCATGAATGCCGAATACCAGCCGTTCGAGTTCGTGGACGAGGCGGGCAACATCGCCGGCTTCGACCCCGACCTGGTGGCGCTGGTCGCCGAGCGGGCTGGTTTCGACTACGAGCTGGTCAACACGCGCTGGGATGGCATCTTCGTCGCCCTGGCCTCTGGTGAGTTCGACATGGTAGCGTCGGCGGCGACGATCACCGCCGAGCGCGAAGAGATCGTGGACTTCACCAACCCCTACTTCTACGCCAACCAGCGCATCGCCGTGCTGGAGTCCCGCGCGGGTGAAATCCAGGATGTGGACGACCTGGCCGGGCTGAGGGTTGCCGTCCAGGCGGGCACAACCGGCGACATCTTCGCCAGCGAGATCCCCGGCGTGGAGATGCTGCGCTACGACGAGATCACGCTGGCTTTCCAGGCGCTGGCTTCCGGTGACGCCGATGCCATCGTCAACGATGGCCCGGTCAGCGCCGACATCATCGAGAAGAACCCCGAGCTGGGCGCGGTGCTGGTTGGCCCGCCGCTCAGCGAGGAGTACTACGGCATGGCCATCCAGCCGGACAGGCCAGAGCTGCTCGATGCCGTCAACAAAGCCCTGGCCGAGATCATCGCCGATGGCACCTACCAGGAGTTGTTCGAGAAATGGTTCGGCGTCAAGCCGCCCGAAATGTTCCTGCCCCAGCAGGAAACGATCGGCATGGGGGCCGACCTGGGCGTGATCAAGGTGGGCATGAACGCCGAATACCAGCCGTTCGAGTTCGTGGACGAGGCGGGCAACATCGCCGGCTTCGACCCCGACCTGGTGGCGCTGGTCGCCGAGCGGGCTGGTTTCGACTACGAGCTGGTCAACACGCGCTGGGATGGCATCTTCGTCGCCCTGGCCTCTGGTGAGTTCGACATGGTAGCGTCGGCGGCGACGATCACCGCCGAGCGCGAAGAGATCGTGGACTTCACCAACCCCTACTTCTACGCCAACCAGCGCATCGCCGTGCTGGAGTCCCGCGCGGGTGAAATCCAGGATGTGGACGACCTGGCCGGGCTGAGGGTTGCCGTCCAGGCGGGCACAACCGGCGACATCTTCGCCAGCGAGATCCCCGGCGTGGAGATGCTGCGCTACGACGAGATCACGCTGGCTTTCCAGGCGCTGGCTTCCGGTGACGCCGATGCCATCGTCAACGATGGCCCGGTCAGCGCCGACATCATCGAGAAGAACCCCGAGCTGGGCGCGGTGCTGGTTGGCCCGCCGCTCAGCGAGGAGTACTACGGCATGGCCATCCAGCCGGACAGGCCAGAGCTGCTCGATGCCGTCAACAAAGCCCTGGCCGAGATCATCGCCGATGGCACCTACCAGGAGTTGTTCGAGAAATGGTTCGGCGTCAAGCCGCCCGAAATGTTCCTGCCCCAGGAGTGACCTGACGCATGGTCATGGGAGAGACAGTCCCCGCTGTCTCTCCCCGGCTGAACTGGCGCGGTGTGTGCTGCTGGAGGTTTTCCATCCCGTGTGGCATACGCCGCGCTGGGTTTAGCGGGAAATAGCCAGCGCTGCGCTGGCGAGATCAACGCTTCACACTGTCCGTCCCTGGACTTCTGAGAGGGGCAGTGTGTCGCCAAGAGGAACGTCGGAGCCTGCTGTCACACACGGGGGAATTCCGCGCGAGCCTCTGTCTGCCTGTACCGGCAAGCATTTTGCCATTGGACACCCAAGTGAGACAGGCTCATGGACGAAAGAACGCGCACTGAGCAAAGCCAGCCGATCCATCTGCCCCCGCCCGACGAGTCTGGCGATGGCCTCACCCCACCTGGCCCCTACGAGCGCATTATCAACTGGCTGGCCGGGCTGCCCTGGTGGGCGCTCATTCTGGGCGTGGTGGCAGTCGCCGTGCTCTACTCCATGCTCACCTCGGAAGCGTATCGGCGCGTCATTCAGTCGCTGACCGACAATCCCCAGTCTTCCACCGAAGACCTGTACAACGTCGTGCAGATCGTCGGCGAGCCGACCATGATCGTCGGTCGCTATGCGGGCGAAACTCAGGATTCGGTTACGACAGTAGTGGACGAGCTGTTAGACACGGTCATTGGCACCTCCCAGGTCACGCGCACCGGTTTTCTCCTGGCCGAAGACCCGGCGTCCATCACCCTGCGCACAGACGGCGGCCTGGTGACCATCCCCAAGGACCGCATTGTGGACGAGCAGCGCGAGATGGTGGGGGGCAACGAGCAGATCACGCTCACCTATATTGAGCGCGTCACCGTCAGCGGCACGCTGACCAAGCGCACCGACAAGACGATGACCATCCGCACTGTAAACGAAGCGGCGCAGACATTCGCTGTCTCGCGCGTGCTCAGCCGCACGGTCATCCCGTGCACCCAGGTGAACGCGCCCGGCTGCGAAGAGGGCGAATATGTCACCATCGAGCGCCAGGGCGAGATCGTCACCGGCACGCTCAACACGCTGTCCAACACCAACCTGAGTCTCTCGCTGCCCGACGGCAACACGCGCGAGATCCGGCGCAGCGATATAGACCGCTTCGATGTGCCCACGCTGACGGTGGCTCTCAACGCGCGCAGCGCGGCGCGCTCCATTGTGCCGGACGACGAAGTGCGCATCGCTTTCGTGCTGGACACCGACATCATGAAGGCGCTCGACGAGCTGGAGACGCTGGACGACGTGCCGGTCCCGCTGCGCTACGCCGATGGCCAATCGCGCGTGGTGCTGATCGGCTATGGCACGCTCGACGAGGCCCTGGCCGCGACCGGCGCAGGCGAAGCGGACGCGCTGCTCTACCTGGACGACGGCCCCGACCGGCGCTATGTCGAGACATGGGTGGAGGACAATCCCCGCGCGGGCGTCGCCCTGCCCACCCCGCCGCGCGAATGCCAGAAGGGCTGCAAGGTGACCGTCAAGCTCAACGATGACGTGCTCACCGGGCGCATCGAATGGGAGACGGACGACGAGATCCGCCTGGTCACGACCGAGGCGCAGTATATTGACCTGGATCGCTCCAAGATCGTCGAGAACCGGCGCATGGAGCCAGGCGCGTGCGCGCTGAACAACCTGCGTGGCTGCAACGCGGGCATTTTCCTGACGCTGCGCGTGACCTTCCAGGCCTACGGGCTGGCGCTGCTCATTGGCCTGTTCTTCGGGCTGCTGCGCGTGCAGACCAACCCGGTGCTCTACGCCGTCTCGACGCTCTACGTCGAGGTCGTGCGCGGCATCCCGCTGCTGGTCATCCTGCTCTACGCGGGCTTCGTGGTCAGCCCGCAGATACGCGACACCTTTGGGGTCAACCTCAGCGACGAGCAGGAGGCGGTGCTGGGCCTGGCCTTTGGCTATGGCGCGTTCATTGCCGAAATCTTCCGCGCTGGCATCCAGAGCATCAGCCGGGGGCAGATGGAGGCAGCGCGCAGCCTGGGCATGAGCTACCCGCAGGGGATGCGCTTCGTGGTGCTGCCCCAGGCCGTGCGCGTGGTGCTGCCGCCGCTGGGCAACGACTTCATCGCCATGCTCAAGGATTCGGCGCTGATCTCGGTGCTGGCCCTGCCCGACCTGCTGCAACTGGGCCGCCTGTATGTCTCGCGCACGTTCCGCGCCTTCGAAGGCTACAACACCGTCGCCATCCTGTACCTGCTGATGACGCTGTTCCTCTCGATGGTCGTGCGCATCATCGAGCGGCGCACGCGACTGCCTCATTAAGCGTGTGGAGGTGATGCCATGAGCCAACCCCTGGAACCGATCATCAAGATTGAGAATGCCCACAAGCGCTTCCACACCCTGCGCGGGACGGTTCACGCCCTCAACGGCGTCAGCCTGAACATCAAGCCCGGCGAGGTCGTGGTCATCGTCGGGCCGAGCGGCTCTGGCAAGAGCACGCTGCTGCGCTGCATCAACCGCCTGGAGACGCTCGACGGCGGCTCGATCACTGTGGACGGCATCCTGCTGAAGGGCGCGCGCAACATCAACAAGGTGCGCGCCGAAGTGGGCATGGTCTTCCAGCAGTTCAACCTGTTCCCCGACCGCACAGCCCTGGGCAACATCGTGCTGGCCCAGCGCGTGGTGCGCAAGCGCAAGAAGGCCGAGGCCATGGCCAGGGCGAACGAGCTGCTGGCCAAAGTGGGCATCCCCGAAAAGGCGGACTCGTATCCGGCGCAGCTTTCGGGCGGGCAGCAGCAGCGCGTGGCCATCGCCCGCGCCCTGGCCATGAACCCCAAGATCATGCTCTTCGACGAGCCGACCAGCGCGCTCGACCCGGAGATGATCAAGGAAGTGCTGGACGTGATGCTCACCCTGGCCAGAGAGGGCATGACGATGGTCGTCGTCTCGCACGAGATGGGCTTTGCGCGGGCGGCGGCGGATCGGGCGGTGTTCATGGATGGGGGTGTGATCATCGAGGAAGACGCGCCCGACGTGCTGTTCAGCAACCCATCACACGAGCGCACCAAGCTGTTCCTGAGCAAGATTCTGTAGCGCGAGCCTGCATCAGCCGGGTGCAGATGCATCTCACAATTGTGCAGGGAGAGGGGCCTGGCACTGCACCAGACTTCGGAAGTCTTCGGAGACTTCCGAAGTCTGCTATTCGGGCACCCGTGCATACCAGGTTTCACAAAAGCAGAATACACCTGAATCGGCCAGACGGCGCGCGCACTGTCGGCTCAGCTACATCCTGGCTCGTCGCAGCCTGTTCGGGGAATCCGGCGGCGGGCGCAAAAACACCATCGTCGTGCGCCAGGGGGGAGTGGGAGCGAAATAACTCGAAGGCTGAGAGTGCCGACTAGAAAGCTGGGAGAGATGATTGGAAAGCATCTCAAGGCATGGGCACGAAAACCATTCCATGCGCTCGCGGTCAATCCCTGGCTGCGCGAAGGGACGACGCGCCGCGTCTGGTTCGGCCCCTACCGCGGCCTGGCGTTTGAGCTGGCCACCCCCATGATGGGCCGCCGGAACGTCTTCTACCGGGCCTACGAGCCGGCGGTCACGCGCTGGCTGCGGCGCACTATCAGGCCGGGTATGGTCGTCTGGGATGTGGGGGCGCATGTGGGCATTCACGCCCTGTACGTCGCCCACCTCCTGAAGGGCCAGGGGCAGGTTGTGGCCTTCGAGGGCTGGCCGGAGAACGCCGCCTGTTTGCGGCGCAACGTAGCCGCGAACCCCCGCCTGAGCGCCCTGATCACGCTAGTGCCGCAGTGTATCGCGCGCCAGGCCGGCCCGGTGCGTATGGCCGAAGGGTCATCGGACGGCAAGCATCATCTGGCGGCGGGCGGCGAGGCGCGGTGCCTGGAAGTGCAGGCGACAACGCTCGACGATTACTGGCGCGAGACGGGCACCTGCCCGGACATTCTGATCCTTGACATCGAGGGCTATGAGTTGGACGCGCTTGAAGGGGGGATCGCCCTGGTGCAGCATTGCCGTCCCCGCCTGGTAGTGGAGCATCACCGGCGAGCGGAGGCGCTGCGGGGCTGGCTCGCGGCGCAGCAGTACACTATCGAAAGCGCGGACGACCGGCACATCTTCGCCCGGTGATGCTGTCGCTGCTACGGTAAGGCCCTGATGCTGAGGACATGCATCCCCCAGGGCCGCAAGTCCACGTACAGCCCGTCGTTGACCATCTCGTCGCCGCTCCGCTGGTAGTCGGCCCCGTCCAGCGCGTCGTGCAGCGTCCACGCTCGCCCCTCCAGTCCGAAATCGGGCAGGCGCACCCGCCCCTGCGCCGACGCCGCCGAGTAATTGACCACAACCAGCCGCCGCTCCTCGCCCGCCTGCCAGGTGAAGGCGATCAGGCTGCGGTGCGTGGCGTTGAGATCCCAGGCCGGCGAAGTCGCGCGCAGCCGCCATGCACCCTCGTGGTAAACAGGGTGCCGCGCTTCGGCGAGCAGCGCCCCATAGAAGGCCAGTGTCGCGGCGTCGCTTGGCTCGGCGGGGCGGCGGCCAAGCTGCACTGGCAGCCGGACGCGGTGCCCGGCAAGCTGACCCTCGTGCAGCAGCGCCGCGCCGGGCAGCGTCGTCACCAGCGCAGCAGCGGCCCGGTCGCGGCCCGGCCCCAGCACCTCAGCCGCGCGGCGCTCGTCGTGATTCTCAATGAAGCGCACCATATGCCGCTGGAAAACCAGATCGGCGTGCAGGTGCTCGCCAATCGTCCGCGCCGACCCCTCGACCAGCCGGTCGTACAGCCGCTTGTCGTAGGCGTAATCGAAGCCCTGGGCCAGCAGCTCCCATTCCAGGTCCCAATAGACCTCGGCCAGGAACAGGAAATCGGGATTCTGCTCCTTGACGACTGGAATGACCACCTCCCAGAACTCAGCTTCCGGGACAGCGGCGGCGTTCTCGCCCCACGTCTGCCCGAAGACGCGGTTGGTGACCAGCATGGCCATATCGCAGCGCAATCCGTCGCACTGCCCGGCGATCTCCAGCAGAGTCGTGGCGGCGCGGTTGCGCGCGGCGGGGCTGAAGGCGTTGATCTGCGCGGTGTCTGTCCAGGCGGGGAAGTGGGGGTCGCGGCCATGCGCAAAGACGCGCCCGCCCGGCCCGCTGAAGAAGTAGCCGGGCTGTAGCTTCAGGTCGTCGGGCGATCCCTGGACGATACATTCCGGCGCTGTCTGCAACCATTCATGATCGCGAGCGACGTGGTTGGGCACGTAGTCGAGGATCAGCTTCAGCCCGCGCGCGGCCAGTCGTGCCCGCAGGGCAGCCAGCTCCCCCGGCCCGCCCAGCGCCGGGTCAACAGCGTAGCGGCGCACTGCGTAGGGCGAACCGATGACATCCTCCGCCGTGAAGTCGGGCAGGGCGCGGCGGTAGCCCTCCTGCAGATCGGGATGCTCCAGCGCCGCCTGGCGACCCAGGGGGCTGCGCTCCCAGACGCCCATCAGCCATACTGCGTCGAACCCCCAGGCAGCGAGCGCGTCGAGTGTCTCGTCGGGCACGGTGCCCAGCGTGACCGGTTCCTGGCGGGCGACGCTCAGCGCATGCAGCCAGGGCCAGGTGTTGATTTCGTAGAGCAGGGGGCCGGGTCGCCAGGAAGCAGGGGACATGGGTAGGATACCTCGCTGTGAGAACGTCCAGAGTCCGAAGATACCTTCAAACGATCAGAAAAGCCATGCTCCTGGCGGAGAGCATGGCTCCTGATTCCATATCGTGCGCGCGTTACGCTTCGTGCTCGGCCAGCCAGCGTTCGGCGGACATGGCCGCCGCTGTGCCCTGCCCAACCGAGGTAGCCACCTGGCGGTAGATGCGATCCTGCACCTCTCCGGCGGCGAAGACGCCCTCGATATTGGTGCGCATCAGCCGGTCGGTGATCACGTAGCCGTACTCATCGCGCTCAAGCTGCCCCTGGAACAGGTCGCTGTTGGGGTCGTGGCCGACGAAGATGAACACGCCGTCGGTTGGGTGCTCGCGCACCTCGCCCGTCTTGACGTTGCGCAGACGCACCGCGCGCACCTTGTCCTCGCCGCTGATCTCTTCCACCACCGTGTCCCAGATGAAGTGAATCTTCTCGTTGGCCTGGGCGCGCTTTTGCAGCGTGGCGCCGGCGCGCAACTGGTCGCGGCGGTGGACGACGTCTACCCGCCTGGCGAATTTGGTCAGGAACAGCGCCTCTTCGATGGCCGAGTCGCCGCCGCCGACCACGATCACGTCCTGGTCGCGGAAGAAGAAGCCGTCGCAGGTGGCGCAATAGCTGACGCCGCGCCCGGTGAATTCCTTCTCGCCCGGCACGTTGAGGCGGCGCGCCGTCGCGCCCACGGTGACGATCACCGCGTCGGCCAGGTATTCGCCGCCGTCGTCGGTTTTCAGGCGGAAGGGCGAGCCATCCGCGAAGTCCACTTCCGTCACCGCGCTGTAGAGCTTGAGGCGCGCCCCGAAGCGTTCGGCCTGTGCCTTCATCTGCTCGACAAGCTCCTGCCCGGTCAATGCCTGCGGGAAGCCGGGGTAGTTCTCGATCTCGTAGGTCAGCGAGACCTGTCCGCCCAGTTCGTGCCCGGCGATGACCAGCGGGTGCAGGTTGGCCCGCGCCGTGTAGAGGGCGGCGGTCAGCCCGGCGGGGCCGGAGCCGATGATAATCACCCGCTCGTGCTGCACGCCGCCGGACGGAGCGGCTTCCTGCTCGGCGCGGGTGCTGGTGTTCAGGGTGAAGCTCAGGCTGTTGCTGCTCATGGAATTCCTCGCTCGGTTGACAAGATGCTCAGGCGAGCAGCGCCCGCCTGAGGATAGCCTGTTCGTCCATAGCCTACCACACTTTGGATGCGCGATGGGCCGTTCCGTTGTAGATTTTACGGGATTCTTATCGTCGCTCGCGTGGTGCACCCATGCGCCTGATCAACCGCCATGCTTCAACGCTCGCTCTCGCGGCGATCCTGCTGCTCGCCGCGCTGCTGCGCGCCTGGCTGATCGCCGGGGAGCGCGTCTCCTTCGACTCCGATGAGGCGGTGGTCGGCCTGATGGCCCGTCACATCATCCAGGGTCAGCCGATCCCGACTTTTTTCTACGGCCAGGCGTATATGGGCAGCCTGGACGCGCTGCTGGTCGCCGGGGGCTTCGCCCTCGCCGGAGAGTCGGTGACGACGATGCGTGCCGTGCAGCTTGTGCTGGCGCTGCTGGCGCTGCTCGCTGGGCACGCGCTGGCACGGGCGGTCACCGGCAGCCGCCGCGCCGCGCTGCTGGCGCTGCTGCTGCTGGCGATCCCCACGCCGCTGAGCGCGCTGTACGGCACGGCCACGCTGGGCGGCTACAACGAGCTGGTTCTGCTGGGCAGCCTCGTCCTGCTGGGGAGCTGGCAGATCGCCGTAGAAGGCCGCGACGCGCCCTGGCGCTGGGCGATGCTGGGTCTGACGGCGGGCATCGGCTGGTGGGCCAACGCGGCGATCATCGTCTCCATCGCCGTCGCCGGGCTGGTGGGGCTGCGCACGTTGCCCCGCCGCCCCTGGCGAGGTTACGCCCTGTGCGCTGTCTTTTTCGTGCTCGGCAGCGCCCCCTGGTGGCTGTACAACCTGGGCCACGACTGGGCCTCGCTCGACTTTCTGCTCGGCGGCTTCGGTCACGCACCCAATGCCGATCCGGTGTCGCGCGGGGAAGCGTCGGTTGCGCTGATCGGCCTGGGCCTGCCGGCGCTCTACGGGCTGCGCCTGCCGTGGGAGGCCGGTCTCGCGCTGGGAACGGGCGCGCTTGTGGCGGCGCTGGTCTACGCGGCCCTGGTGACGAGTTCGCTGGCGGCGGGATTGAGCCGGCTGCGCGCTTTACCTCACCCCCGCTCAGCGCTGACGCGCCTCGCCGCCCCCTCTCCATGCATGGAGAGGGGGCACGCCGAGCGCAGCGCGGCTGGGGGTGAGGTCAACAGGCCACTCCCCGCGCGGCGCTGGGTGTGGACGGTGTTCGGCGTCTTCGTCGCCGTATTCTTGGCCTCGCCGTTCTCCGACGCGACGGGCCGCTACCTGCTGCCGCTGTGGGTTCCGGCGGCGATTGGCGTGGCGCTGGGCTTTGAGCGGCTGCGGCGGGCCGGGCGCTTGCTCGCAGCGGGCGCATTGGCGGCGTTGCTGGCAGCCCAGATGAGCACCGTCATCCGCGCCGCGCAGACGGAGACTGGCCTGACGCCGCAGCTTGTCGAGGCGCTGCGCGTCCCGGCGCGCTACGACGAGCCGCTGCTCGACTTCCTGGCCGCCGAGGGCACCGCGCACGGCTTCGCAGCCTACTGGACTTCGTACCGGCTCATCTTCCGCTCCGGCGAGGCGCTGATTCTCGACACGGCGCTGCCCTACGACGCGCAGGGCTACCGCCCCGTCACCGACCGTTACCCGCCCTACCGCGCCCAGGTTGAGGCCGCTGCACGCGTTGTGTGGATTACGCAGAACTTCCCGGCGCTGGACGCGCGCATCGCCGCCGGGCTTGACGCGGCGGTGGTGAGTTATCGCACGCGCGATTTCGGCCCCTACCGCGTGTACTATGATTTCTCGCGGCGCGTCTCGCCGCGCGAATTCGGGCTGGACGCGGAGCGGTTCGACGGCAGCGAGAGCGATCCGGCAAGCGGGTGACGGCGCTGAGTGCCCTCGCGCCCGCCCAACCCCCGCATCTCTTGAGGCGCTTACCCTGGCGGCGGCTCTCTCTGGGCTGTCAATAGTCTGCCGGTGCTGCTACAATGGGAGTATCGGTACTGGCTGTTCCCGATTCTGTAAACGAACAGCTACGCTCCCGAGGTTCTGTTGACGATGGAAACCTTTACTAATCTGTCTTCTGAAGAACTTATCGCTTTGGAAGATCGCTACGGCGCGCACAACTATCTCCCGCTCGACGTGGTGTTGAGCCGGGGCGAAGGCGTGTGGGTGTGGGACGTGGAAGGCAACCGCTACCTGGACTGCCTGAGCGCCTACAGCGCCGTCAACCAGGGGCACAGCCACCCGCGCATCCGCCAGGCGCTGGTCGAGCAGGCCGCGCGCCTGCCGCTGACCAGCCGCGCCTTCCGCAACGATCAGCTTGGCCTGTTCTACCAGGAACTGTGCGAGCTGACCGGCTACGAGATGGTCCTGCCGATGAACACCGGCGCTGAGGCCGTCGAGACGGCGTTGAAGGCCGCCCGCAAATGGGGCTATGAGGTCAAGGGCGTGCCCGACGGCCAGGCAGAGATCATCGCCTGCACCGGCAACTTCGCCGGGCGGACGATCACCGTGATCAGCTTCTCGTCCGAGCCGCAGTACCGCGACGGCTTCGGCCCCTACACGCCCGGCTTCAAGCTGGTGCCCTTCGGCGACGCTGACGCGCTGGAAGCGGCGATCACGCCCCACACGGTCGCTTTCATCGTCGAGCCGATCCAGGGTGAGGGCGGCGTCGTCGTCCCGCCGGACGGCTACCTGCGCCGCGCCCGCGAGTTGTGCACCCGCCACAACGTCCTGCTGATCGCCGACGAAATTCAGACCGGGCTGGGGCGCACGGGCAAGCTGTTCGCCTGCGATCACGAAGGCGTGCGCCCGGACGTGGTGACCATCGGCAAGGCGCTGTCGGGCGGCTTCTACCCGGTCTCGGCGGCGCTATCCAGCCGCGAGGTGCTGGGCGTCTTCCGCCCCGGCGACCACGGCAGCACGTTCGGCGGCAATCCGCTGGCGGCGGCGATTGGGCGGGCGGCCTTGCAGGTGCTCGTCGAGGAGCGCATGATCGAGAACGCCGTCACCATGGGCGAGTACTTCCAGGAGCGGCTGGCCGAGATCAACAGCCCGCACGTCCGCGAAGTGCGCGGCAGAGGGCTGCTGATCGGCGTGGAACTCAAGCCGGAAGCAGGCGGCGCGCGGCGCTTCTGCGAAGCGCTGCAGGAGCGCGGCATCCTGGCCAAGGAGACGCACCGCCATATCATCCGCTTCGCGCCGCCGCTGGTCATCACCCGCGCCGACATTGACTGGGCCATTGAGCGCATCGCCCCCGTCCTGCTCGCGCCGTGAGCGTGCCCCGCTGAAGCGCAAAGAGCGATCAACGCCGTAGGGGAGAGGTTGCAGCCTCTCCCCTACGCATAATCCGAACCCCAGCGCCCTTTTCGCCAGAATCCGCGCTCACTGCGCGCCGGGCAGCGCGGCGCTGAGGCCCATCTCCGGCAAGTCCGGCAGCGCCGGGGCGTATAGCCAGGCGTCGAACAGGTCGCCCAGCGGCCCCCCAGCGATCTCCTCGGCCACGGCGATGAAGTCCGCCGTCGTCGCGTTGCCGTGCTGGTAGCGCTCGTAGTAGGCGCGCAGGATGGCGAAGAACGCCTCATCGCCGACATGCAGGCGCAGCGCGTGCAGAGTCAGCGCCCCGCGTAGATAGACGCCCCCGTTGAAGAGCGCGTCCGGCGGCGGATCGCCCGGCGGGAGGTAACTGCTCAGCGGCAGGGCGGACGAGGCCCCGGCCTGGTCTTCGGCGATCTGCCCGTAGATGCGGCGGACGATCTGATCCAGGGTGTCTGCCCCCCGGTCGTGCTCGAACCACAGCCACGAGGCATAGGTGGCGAAGCCTTCGTTGAGCCAGATGTCGCCCCAGCGAGTCAGACTGACGCTGTTGCCGAACCACTGGTGGGCCAGCTCGTGGGCCACCGCCTCCTCAGCTGCGCCCGTGCCCGTGATCCAGTTGCGCCCGAAGAGCGAGATCGTCTGCGTTTCCAGGGCGAAGGGCAGCGCCGCGTCAATGACCACCGCGCCATAGGCCTCGAACGGGTAGGGGCCGAAGGCGTCGCTGAAGAAGGCGATCATGTCGGCAGTGCGCGCGAACTCGGCGGCCACGGCGTCGGCGTGATCGGGCGGGTAATACGTGCGCAGTGGCAGGCCATCCGGCCCGACCTCGTGCATCACGGCGAACTGACCAATGTTGACCGTCACCAGGTAGCTGGCGATGGGGTCGCGCGAGGCCCACACGTAGGTGATCGCCTCGCCGTCCGCGCTGGTGATGGTCTCGTGCAGCGTGCCGTTGGCCGCCACCACATAGGGCGCGGGCACGGTGACGCGCAGCTCGTAGGTCGCCTTGTCCAGCGGGTGATCGTTGACCGGATACCAGCCCATCGCCCCATAGGGTTCGCTGGCGACGAATACGCCATCGCCGAAGTTCGTCCAGCCGACCAGCATGGGGATGCTCGACCCGGACACGCTGCTGGGCCGGCCTGCGTAGCGCACCGCGACGGTGAATTGCTCCCCGGCGGGCAGCGACGCAGACGGTGTGATGATCAGCTCGCGCTCGCGCCGATCCCAGTCTGCCGGCGCGCCGTTGACTTCCACGCCGAGCACGGCTGGCCCGGCGAAGTCCAGGTTGAAGGCGCTCAATTCCTGCGTCGCCAGGGCGGTGATCGTCGCCGTCGCGTCAACGGTGTTGCGGGCGGGGTCGGCGGTCAGGGCGATGGCGTAGTGCTGGGCGTCGTAGCCGCCGTTGCCCAGCGCCGGAAAGTACGGGTCGCCGATGCCCGTCGGCCCGGCGACCGGCCCCTCTCTGGCCTGAGCGACGCCAGGAATCAAGGTGAGCAGGACAATGGCGAGCAGCAGGGCAAGCCGACGAGACATGGGGGGCCTCCTCGCGATCAGTGGGCGGTGGGCCGGTTATACCGCACGGGGCGTGAGGGTGCCAGAGCACCCGTTATTGGGGGGGGGTGCGCAAAGGTTGACCGCGACTCGCTGGGCACCGGGCATTGACCTCACCCCCCGCCGCGCGGCGCTCGGCTTGCCCCCTCTCCGCGTGTGGAGAGG
>JAHDWP010000056.1 GCA_023382715.1 Anaerolineae bacterium | reverse complement strand
CGTGTGAAATTGCACCGTCTTTATCCGTCTATTTCAGATTGACTGAGTACTAGTTTGGAGTGAGAGTGTCAAACATGGCCGACAAGTATGTGCCACAGGAAGTTGAGGCGCGCTGGGCCGCGCGCTGGGAACGCGACGAGCTGTACCGTTCGCGCATTGACCTCAGCCGTCCCAAATTCTACGCGCTGACGATGCTGCCCTATCCCAGCGGCGATCTGCACATCGGGCACTGGTACGCCATGGCCCCGTCCGATGCGCGCGCCCGCTGGCTGCGTATGCGCGGCTACAACGTGCTCTTCCCGATGGGCTTCGACGCCTTCGGCCTCAACGCCGAGAACGCCGCCATCAAGCGCAACATCCACCCCAAGACGTGGACCGAGCGCAATATGGCCAACATGCGCCGCCAACTGCGCACGATGGGCGCCATCTTCGACTGGGAGCGCGAGGCCGCCACCAGCCATCCCGAATATTATCGCTGGACGCAGTGGTTCTTCCTGCAGTTCTTCAAGGCCGGCCTGGCCTACCGCAAAAACGCGGCGGTGGATTTCTGCCCGCAGTGCAATACCACCCTGGCCCGTGAGCAGGTCTGGGGCGAAGACCGCCACTGCGAGCGCTGCGGCACGCCGGTGATCAAGAAAGAGCTGGAGCAGTGGTTCTTCCGCACGACCGACTACGCCGAAGAGCTGCTCGACCACAGCCACATTGACTGGCCAGAGCGCGTCAAGACCATGCAGACCAACTGGATCGGGCGCAGTGAGGGCGCGCATGTCACCTTCCGCACAGAAGGCGGCGACCCGATCGAGGTCTTCACCACGCGGCCCGACACCCTGTGGGGCGCGACCTTTATGGTGCTGGCCCCCGAGCATCCGCTGGTGGACAAGGTGACCACGCCAGAGCAGCGCCCCGCCGTAGACGCCTATGTAGCGGCAGCGGCGCGCAAGAGCGAGATTGATCGCACGGCAGAGGGCAAAGACAAGACCGGCGTCTTCACCGGCGGCTATGCCATCAACCCCGTCAATGGCGAGCGCATCCCGATCTGGATCGCCGACTACGTGCTGATCAGCTACGGCAGCGGCGCGATCATGGCCGTGCCTGCTCACGACGAGCGCGACTTTGAGTTCGCCCGCAAGTTCAATCTGCCCATCCGCATCGTCATCCAGCCGGAAGGCACCTCCGACCTGGACCCGGACAAAATGACCGAAGCCTGGCCTGGCGAGGGCGTCATGGTCAACAGCGCCCAGTTCAGCGGCACGCCGGCCACGGCCAGCAGCGACGGGGCCAAGAACGAGGCGGTGCGCGTGGTGACGCGCTGGCTGGAACAACAGGGTATCGGGCGCGGCGCGGTCAACTACCGCCTGCGCGACTGGCTGATCAGCCGCCAGCGCTATTGGGGTGCGCCCATTCCCATCGTTTACTGCGAAGCGTGCGGCGTCGTGCCAGTCCCGGAGAGCGAGCTGCCTATCCTGCTGCCCGATGATGTGGACTTTATGCCCACTGGCGAGAGTCCGCTGCGCTATCACGCGGGCTTCCTGCACACCACCTGCCCGCAGTGCGGCGGCCCGGCCACGCGCGAGACGGACACGATGGACACCTTCATGTGCTCGTCGTGGTACCAGTATCGCTACCTCAGCCCACACTACGACCGGGGGCCGTTCGACCCCGCCGAAGGCGCGTACTGGCTACCGGTGGACCAGTACACGGGCGGCATTGAGCACGCGACGATGCACCTGATGTACACGCGCTTCTTCACCAAGGCCATGCGCGATTGTGGCATCTTCCAGCCGACCGCAGCAGCGGCCCAGGCCATCGGGCGCGACACAACCGGCATGTTCGACGAGCCGATGCTGCGCCTGTTCAACCAGGGCATGATCCTGGGCGAGCCGCGCGAAGGCGACCTGATCATCGCGCAGGGCGCGTTCGTCGGTGGCAAGTTCAGCGCAACCAGCGTGCAGGTCGTCGAGGCGCTGGACGGCGTGCCGGTCACCGAGACGCAGGTCGCGGGCGAGGTCATGAACCGCGTCGAGACCACCCTACAGGTGCGCACGCCCGCCGGCCAGGACATCGTCCTGGACACGGATGAGAACACATCCTTCGACATCCCCGGCTTTGGCGCAGACGCGACGATCAACCAGATCAAGCATCATCTGGACGTGGAGAAGATGTCCAAGACACAGGGCAACGTCGTCGCGCCGGATGAGCTGGTCGCCGAGTTCGGCGCGGACACGGTGCGCGCCTACCTGATGTTCGCTTTCCGCTGGGATCAGGGCGGCCCCTGGGACAGCAAGGGCATTTACGGCGTGGTGCGCTGGCTGCACGACGTGTGGGCAGTGGTCAACGAGGGCGCGCCGCAGGGCACGTCCGACCCCGCCGCCGAGCGCGACCTGCGCCGCAAGGTGCACCAGGCGATCAAGAAGGTCTCCGACGGGCTGGAGGGCTTCAGCTTCAACACGGCCATGGCCGGGCTGATGGAGCTAAAGAACGGCCTGCAAAGGGCTGCCCGCGAAGGTAAAGTGAGCCGGGAAGCGTGGGACGAAGCCGTCGCGGCGCTGCTGCGCCTGATGGCCCCCTTCACGCCGTTCATAGCCGAAGAGCTGTGGGCGCGCGTCGGAGGGCCGTACAGCATCCACAACCAGGCGTGGCCCGCCTACGACGCGGCGCTGGCCGCCGAAGAGGAGATCACGCTGGTGGTGCAGGTCAACGGCAAGGTGCGCGACCGCATTCAGGTGCCCGCCGGCATCGCCGAAGAAGAGGCCAAGCGCCTGGCGCTGGAGTCCGACGGGGCGAGGCGGCACATGGACGGCAAGCCGGCGCGCAAGGTGATCTTCGTCGCCGAGCGGGGCATGGTGAGCATCGTGGTGTAGAGAAGGCGTACCCGCCAGGCACGAAACCGCCAGGGCGCTGCGTGCGAACCCTGGCGGTTTGTATTCAAAGGTGCGCTGCTCGCGCGAGGCGGCCCCGCCTACCCCAGGCTGAACGTGCTCCCCGCCGCGTAGTCGTCAAGCTGCGTCGCGCTGCGGTAGACGCACGCGCCGCCCTGCCCCACCACCTGAAACGTGTCGTTGGGGTGGGCGATCAGCGTCGCCGCCCCGTCCACGCCGATCAACGTCACGCCGTCCGGCAGGCCGTGCAGCAGTTGATCGGGGGGCAGGCGCATGCGGAACAGGTCATGATGGGCCAGGATCGCCAGGTGCGGGGCCAGGCCCAGGGCGGGCAGCCACTCGTGAGCGAACCAGATCACCCCGCCGAGGGCCATCGCGCTGGCCCCCGTGCCCATGACGGCGGCCTTGCGCAGCAGCGCGCGTTGCAGCGCGGCTTCGGCGTGCGTGCCGCGCAGCCGCTCCACCATGTCGAGCGGGCTGCCATCGGGCAGCACAATCGCCTCCACCTTGTCCAGGATGGCGTACTCGGTCTCGGTGTTGGCCGTGCGCTGGTCGGTGATCATCACGTGCTCGGCGAAAGTGTTCAGGCGGCTGAAGTAGCGCGCCGTCTGCTCGGCGACGCGCTTGTGCTTCTCCATCGCTGCCACCGGCACGACGACCACGCGCGGGCTGTGCGTGCCGCGCAGCAGCTTCAGCCAGGCGCGGTCGGCTTCCTTGCTCTCCGGCACGAATGCCTGCCCGCCGTTGAAGACCAGATAGCCCTTCTGCATGACTCGCGTTCTCCTGTGTGGGCGAGACCCAAGCCGGCCTGTAAGCCGCGTTCTGTGCCCGCCGGAGCGGGTGGTGATCATCTCTCTAGGACGCCAGTTGCCCGGCGCCTCCAGCAACCTACCCGGAACTGATCGCGGGACGGGCCGCCCCTCGTTCCTGCTTGGTTTTGCTCCCGGTGGGGTTTGCCTGGCCGCCTGTGTCGCCACAGGCGCCGGTGCGCTCTTACCGCACCGTTTCACCCTCGCCCCTCGCGCGGAGGGGCACTCTGCCTCTCTGTTGCACTTTGCCGTCGGGTCACCCCGCCTGGCCGTTAGCCAGCACCGTGCCCTGTGGAGCGCGGACTTTCCTCATCCCGCCGCCCATACGGGGGCGAGACGCGATCACCCGGCCTGCTTGGGTCTCGCCCCTATTATACCATCCTCGCTCGCCGGTTCGAGGGTGGGCGCGAGCCAGAAGATGCCTCCCCCTTCAGTCCCCCCTCCAGCCAGGCTAGAGGGGGGATGATCTGCCAGGCGGCGCCCCCCTTCCCCTGGCTCTGCCGGGGGAAGAGGCCGGGGGATAGGGGCGTTATCGCGCCTGCCCGGCAAATCCTCCGCTCAGCGGCGCGGCTCGATGACCTCCAGCCCGCCCATGTACGAGCGCAGCACGTCCGGCACAATCACGCTGCCATCCTTCTGCTGGTAATTCTCCAGCACAGCGATCAGCGTGCGCGTCATGCCCAGGCCGGAGCCGTTGAGCGTATGCACGAAGCGCGGACGCCCCCCATCCGCCGGGCGATAGCGCACATTGGCGCGGCGAGCCTGGAAGGCCTCGGTATTGCTGCACGAGCTGACTTCCAGCCATTCCTCGCAACCGGGTGCCCACAACTCGATATCGTATTTCTTGGACGCAGCGAAGCCCAGATCGCCAGTGACTATTTCCACGCGGCGATAGGGAATCTCAAGCAGGCTGCACGCGCGCTCTGCCGCCTCAGTCAGCAGCTCCAGCTCGGCGTAGCTCGTCTCCGGCGTGGTGAACTTGTACAGCTCGACCTTCTCGAACTGGTGCACGCGCTTGATGCCACGCACATCGCGCCCGGCGCTCATCTTCTCGCGGCGGAAGCACGGCGTGTGCGCCACAAAGTAGAGCGGAAGCTGCGCCTCATCCAGAATCTCGTCGCGGAGCATGTTGGTCAGGGCCACTTCCGCCGTCGGCAGCATGTACAGCTCCGACTCGGTGTCGAAGTAGACCACGTCGCGGAACTTGGGGAACTGCGCCGAGCCGAACATCGCCTCTTCGCGCACCAGGAATGGCGGATAGATTTCCGTATAGCCGTGCCCGGTCGTGTGCAGGTCGAGCAGCCAGCTAATCATCGCCCGGTAGAGGCGCGCGCCCATCGCCTTGAGCAGGTAGAAGCGTGTGCCGGACAGCTTGACGCCGCGCTCAAAGTCAATGATGTCCAGCGCCGGGCCAAGCTCCCAGTGCGGCAGCGGGGTGAAGTCGAAGGATCGCGGGCTGCCCTGCGCCTCCCAGATGCGGTTGTCGGCGTCACTCCGCCCGACAGGCACGCTCTCGTGCGGCATGTTGGGAATCCACAGCATATGCTCGTCAAGCTCCGCCTCAACCTGGCGAGTCTCCTCGTCAAGCACGGCCACCCGGTCGCCGAGCGCCTTCAGCGCCCCGGCCAGCTCATCGAAGGCCGCTGCGACGGCTTCGACGGTCGGCTCACCGGCATCGGCGGGCGATTGCGGGGCTTCCAGGGCGGCCAGGAAGCCGTCAATGTCCCCCTGACCCAGCGCCTGCACCGCGCGCCGCGCACCGGTGACGATCTGCGCCGGGCTGAGCTGTTTGTTGCCGCGAAAGTGGCCCATCTGCTTGTTGAGCTTGTTGCGGTTAGCTTTGAACGCCTCGGCTTCGGTCAGCAGCGCGCGCCGCCGCCTGTCCAGCTCCAGGATCGCGTCAATGCGCGCAATGGCTGGCTCATCGTTCAGGTGGCGAAGCTGCTGTTTTACCCAGTCGGGTTTCTCACGGATCAGGGCGATGTCGTGCATGGGATTCCTCCTGTCAGCGTTGTGATGCATCTCTGCTCGTGCAGCATTCAAGACTCATCGTGGTTATCAGGGCGGCGATCTCCGTCAGGCGAGCGTGAGCGTCTGCGTGCGTCCTGGTAGACCGTCCAGTCGCGCAGCAGGCGCAGCGCCGCGAAAGCCAGCCCGATCAGGATGGTGCCGATCACCAGGCCATTCCAGACATCGGGCGTCAGAAAATCAAGATGCATCGCCGTCTCCTTTCCAAACAAAAAATCCCCCGCCTGGAAACAATCCAGGACGAGGGGACTCGTGGTGCCACCTGGGTTCGCCGGCGCTTCGTAGCGCCGACCTCAGCGAGTCAGGGACTCGCGCGCGTTAACGGGCGGACCCGGCCCCCTTAGGACTATCGAGCGTCGTTCGGTGGGCGACGTGCTCAGGAGTGGATTTCCGCTGCTTGCGGGCCGCCTCGCACCGTCCGGCGGCTCTCTGCGCGCGCAGTTCAGCGTACTTAGCTCCGTCAGAGTCGTTATGACGGGCAGTGTAGCAGGAGGGCGGCGGGCTGTCAAGGGGAGCGCAGGGGCCATCACGCCAAGTTTCGGTGTGCAGCGGTGCTAAACCCTGGAGCAAAGGATCACCGCAAAGACGCAGAGAACGCGGAGGAAAGCAGAGTATACGTTCTTCTCTGTGCCCTCTGCGCCTCTGCGGTTCCAGAATTCTCGCCGAGCAGGGGTGAGGTCAGCCAGGGCGCAGCACGCAGCGCCCCCCCGCCGGACAGCCTTTGCACACGCGCTCTTTCTGTTTGCCTTTACAATCACAGAGAATTATGATAAGATAAAGCACCTTGAGCTAAGCAACCCAGATCGCCCTGCGTGGCGGTCTCTTGTTTTTGCACGCTGTCCATAGAATATTTTAAGGTTGGCCGAGCGAAAACCCTGACCAGGCACAGCGTAGGCTGTGTCTTTGTGCACTTGCTCCGCGCCAGCCGGCTGGAGTCAACTGGTTTTTGCAGACCTCAAGTGCTTTAGCACGAAAACCGATCACACGTCAGGGCGCTCTCCCGCGAGGAGCCAGCGCGCCTGCGTTCCTGGCGGCTGCCGTCCTGGCCTTTGCCTGGCGAGCCATCAGGATTAATCTGCTTGCACAAATGGAGGACACGGATGGTAGATGACGTTCACTACCTGACACCAGAAGGCTTGAAGGAATACGAAGAGCGGCTCAATTTTCTGCGCAACGTCCGTCGCCAGGAAGTGGCAGAACGGCTGCGCCTGGCCCTGGAAGAGGGCGGCGAGCTGGTTGAGAACGCGGAATACGAAGATGCCAAGAACGAACAGGCTTTCATCGAGGGCGAGATCATGCGCCTGGAGATGATCCTGAGCAACGCCCAGATCATTGAAGTCAGCCCGCACAAAGACTTTGTAGGCTTGGGTGATACGGTCACCGTGCAGGAAGTCGGCGCCGACACGACCGAAGTGTACGTGCTGGTGGGCGCTGCTGAAGCGAATCCGCGCGCGGGCAAGATTTCCTTCAAGAGTCCGCTGGGGCGCGCCCTGATGGACAAGCGCGTCGGCGACAGAGTGGTCGTCGAAGCGCCCGACGGCGACATCACCTTCGAAGTGAAGGCCATCGAATAGCCCCGCATCGCTTCGGGGATTGCTCGACGCCCATGCTGGCTTTGCTCGCATGGGCGTTGTGCTGCTAGACTGAGTACACACCGCCTGGGCCGCCGTGCCGGGCGACGTTCCGGCAAGTCGCAGATGAAGGAACAAGCCGTTCATGTGGCAGCCAACCAACACCCCAGAGCAGGATCGCGCCCGCAAGCTCACCGAGCTGCAGGAGCGTGGCACGCAGCCCTACCCCAACCGCGTCACGCGGACGCACACCGCGCGCGAAGCCATCAGCGGCTTCGAAGCGGCGGAAGCGGCCAACCCCGACTCCCCCGCGCCGCTGACCGTCACCGTCTGCGGGCGCATCGTTCGCCAGAACCTCAAGGGCAAAGTGTTCTTCGCCCACATTGAGGACGGCAGCGGGCGCGTGCAGTTGTTCGCCCGCATTGACAGCGTGGGCGAAGACGCCTTTGAGATGATCCGGCGGCACCTGGACCTGGGCGACTTCGTGCAGGCGCGCGGGACGATGATGCGCACGCGCGCCGGCGAAGTGAGCGTGCTGGTGGACGAGCTGCTGCTGCTGGCCAAGGCGCTCAGCCCCCTGCCTGTGATCAAGGAGCGCGTGACCGAGGATGGCAGCGTCGAACGCTACGGCGCGTTCAGCGATGTGGAGGAGCGCTACCGCCAGCGCTACGCAGACCTGGCGGTGAACCCCGACTCGCGCGAGGTTTTCCGCAAGCGCGCCCAGACGGTCAGCGCCCTGCGCCGCTTTCTGGACGGCGCGGGCTTCCTGGAAGTCGAGACGCCCATCCTCCAGCCGGTCTATGGCGGGGCGGCGGCGCGACCCTTCATCACGCATCACAATCAGCTTCACCAGGACCTCTACCTGCGCATCAGCTTCGAGCTGTACCTCAAGCGGCTGCTGGTGGGCATGTACGACGCCGTGTACGAGATTGGCCGCGACTTCCGCAACGAAGGCGTGAGCTTCAAGCACAACCCGGAGTTCACGCAACTGGAGTTCTACCAGGCCTACACGGACTATTACGGCATGATGAGCCTCGCCGAGCGCCTGATCGCCTACGTCGCCGAGCAGGTCACGGGCAGCACGACGATCACCTTCGAGGGCCGGACGATCAACCTGGCTCCCCCCTGGCAGCGGCTCACCCTGCGCGAAGCGATTCGCCAGCATTCGGGCATTGACTACGCCGACTATCCCGACGCCCAATCGCTGTTCGCGGCCATGAAAACCGCCGGACTCGCCGCCTCTCCGACCGCGACCTGGGGCAAGCTGGTGGATACGCTGCTCGGCGACACGGTGGAGCCGGCGCTCATCCAGCCGACCTTCATCCTCGACTACCCGCGCGACATCTCCCCCCTCGCCAAGACGAAGCCCGGCGACCCGACGCATGTCGAGCGCTTCGAAATCTTCGTCGGCGGCATGGAGATGGGCAACGCCTTCACCGAGCTGAACGACCCGCTCGATCAGGAAGCCCGCTTCCTGGAGATGGGGCAGCTTTACGCGGCTGAGGACGAAGAAGCCACGCCCCCGGACGAGGACTATCTGCGCGCCATGCGCTACGGGATGCCCCCCTGTGGCGGCTGCGGCGTGGGCGTGGATCGCCTAGTCATGCTGCTGACCGATCGCAGCACCATCCGCGAAGTGCTGCTCTTCCCGCACCTGCGCGAGCGCCAGGGGTAGCGGAGCCGGTTTTAGCGCGGGCAACAGCCAAACGGAGGAGATGAGCGGTGTCAGCTTCTGAAACGCGCCCCTTGCCTCTCCTGGAACGATTCCGATGGCCGCTGCTGCTGGTCGTGGCGGTGGCGACGCTGACGGGCGTCGCTGTGCTGCTGACCAGCCGCCCCAGGCCCGTGACCATCACCGTCCTGCCGCCCGAACCGACGGCGGTCCCGACGGCCACAGCCACGCCAGGGCCGTACATGGTCTACGTGACCGGCGCGGTCGCCAACCCCGAATCCGTGATCGCGCTACCCTTCGACAGCCGCGTGCTGCACGCCCTGGAAGCGGCTGGCGGCCCCCTGCCGAGCGCCGATCTGGAGCGGATCAACCTGGCGGGGCGGCTCAACGATGGTGACCAGGTGCATGTTCCCATGCGCGAGAGCGGCTCCGCTCAGGCATCCGCCTCAATCGTCACTGTCGCGACGCCCACGCCGGGCACCTATACGGTCTACGTGGTCGGTGAGGTGATGCAGCCGCAGAGCATGGTCGCGCTGCCAGTGGGCAGCCGGGTCGAGGACGCTGTGCAGGCTGCCGGCGGCCCGACGGGCAAGGCCGATCTCAGCCGGGTCAACCTGAGCCAGGTGCTCGGAGACGGCGACTACGTATACATCCCGCCGCTGGGCGATGATGCGTTCATCACCCCGACGCCCAACGGCCCCCGGCGGGTGCACATCAACTACGCGACGGCAGAAGAGCTGGACGATCTGCCCGGCATCGGCCCGGCACTGGCCCAGGCGATCCTCGACTATCGGACGGAGCACGGCCCATTCAGCAGCCTGGAAGACCTGGACAATGTGCCCGGCCTCGGCCCCAGCAAGCTGGACGCCCTGCGCGACCTGATCATCTTCGATTGACGGGGGATAACGGGCGCTCCTACCGGACAGGCCTGGCACACACCCTGCGCCAACCTCACGCCGTGAATACCACCTGCCCGCGCTTGACCACCGTCTGCGCCAGGCTGCTGCCAAAGCGGTAGCTGAGATGCGGGTAGGCGGGCACCTGCCAGATGACCAGGTCAGCCTGCTTGCCCGGTTCCAGGCTGCCCACCTGGTGGCCCCGCCCGATGGCGTATGCGGCGTTGACTGTCGCCGCGGCCAGCGCCTCGGCGGGCGTCAGGCGCAGGTAGCGCGTCGCCAGGGCCATGACGAAGGCCATGCTCTCGTTCCAGCCGGTGCCGGGATTGCAGTCGGTGGCGATGGCCAGCGCCGCCCCCGCCGCCAGGAAACGGCGCGCCGGCGTGTAGCGCGTGTGGGCCAGGCCAAAGGGTGTCGGTGGCAGCGACACGGCCACGGTGTTCGAGCGGCCCAGCGCCTCGATCTCGTCCTCCGGCGTGACCACAATGTGATCGGCGGAGACAGCGCCCAGCTCCGCCGCCAGCCGCGCCCCGCCGAGCGGCTCGAACTCGTCCACGTGTAGCTTGAGCGGCATCCCATAGCCCCGTGCCGCTTCCAGAATGCGGCGCGTCTGGGCCAGGCTGAACGCGCCGACCTCGCAGAAGACATCGCAGAAGACGCCTTCCGGCCAGCGCACCGCCGCCCACTCCGCGACGGCGGGCAGCATCTCGCCGATGAGCAGATCAACATAGCCGTCGGGATCGTCGGCATACTCCGGCGGGATGGCGTGCGCGCCGAGGAAGGTCGGCACCAGGTCGAGCGGCAGCTCGGCGTCGAGCGCGGCGATGGCCTCCAGCATGGCGATCTCGGTTCGCGTCTCCAGGCCGTAGCCGCTCTTGCACTCGACGGTCGTCGTGCCGTGCGTCAGCATGATCCGCAGGCGCTCGCGCGACTGGGCGACCAGCGCCTGCGGATCGGCGGCGCGGGTGGCGCGGACGGTGCGATTGATCCCCCCACCTTCGGCCATGATCTGCTGGTAGGTCACCCCGGCGATGCGCCGCTCGAACTCGTCCGCGCGATCCCCGGCCCAGATGACATGCGTGTGCGGGTCCACCAGGCCCGGCGTGACGAGCATCCCGCCGGCGTCCAGCGTCTGCTCCGCCGTGTACTGGCTGCGCAGCGCCGCCTCGTCACCGGTCGCCACGACCAGGCCCTCGCGGATGGCGACGGCGGCGCCGCTCAGCAGCCCCAAATCGCCCAATGCAGCCCCGCGCTGCGGCCCGCCATTGTGAGCCGGCACCGTGCAGAGCTGCCCGATGTTGACTACCAGGAGGTCAATTCTCTCGCTCATACGCACCAGTCTAGCACAGGCGGGCGTCCCGGCATAGTCGGGTGCGCCGGCGCGTGGTAGGATCGCCGCGCAGACAGCAGACTCGCCACTTCAGTGAGGGCGCTCACCATGATCATGGACATCCTGACCCTCTTCCCGGCTATGTTCGACGGCCCGCTGAGCGAGAGCATCCTCAAGCGCGCCCAGGAGCGGGAGCTGCTCACCGTCCGGCGGCACGATATCCGCGCCTACGCCCCTGACAAACATCACACCACTGATGACACGCCCTACGGCGGCGGAGGCGGCATGGTCATGATGGCCGGCCCGCTGGTGGCGGCGATCGAAGACGTGCGCGGCGCGGACACGAGCGCGCCGGTGATCCTGCTCACGCCGCAGGGCCGCGTCTTCACGCAGCGCGTCGCCGCCGAGCTGGCCGCGCACGACCGGCTGATCCTGGTCTGCGGGCGCTATGAGGGTGTGGACGAGCGCGTGCGCCAGGCCGTCGTCACCGACGAGATCAGCATCGGCGACTACGTGCTGACCGGCGGCGAGCTGGCGGCGATGATCATCGTGGACGCGGTGGCCCGGCTCATTCCCGGCGTGCTCGGTGCGCGCTGGGGCGCGGAGGAAGACTCGCACGCGATGGGCCTGCTCGAATATCCACACTACACGCGCCCACCGGTGTTTCGTGGCATGGCCGTGCCGGACGTGCTGCTCAGCGGCGATCACGGCGCGATTGCCCGCTGGCGGCGGCGCGAGGCGATTCGGCGGACGTGGCAGCGCCGCCCGGACATGCTGCTCGCGGCAGACTTGAGCGAGGACGAGCGTTGGTTCCTGGCAGAGCTGGCCGAGGGCGACGCCCGCGCGCACGAGTGAGACCTCGTAGGGGCGTATGGCCATACGCCCCTACAGGCCTCACCCCCTCAATCCCCCTCTCCAGCAGAGCTAGAGAGGGGGACTTTGACCGCTGCTCGAGGCGTTTCCCCCTCCTTGGCCTGGCCGGGGGGGCCTGGCGCAGCATCAGACTTCGGAAGTCTTCGAAGACTTCCGAAGTCTGCCGTTCGAGTGCCCGCGCCGCACGTTCTGATCGCTGAAAACTGCTCGCTGACAACCGAACGCTGATCGGGCCGGGACGGGCGCGTGCAAAGGTTGACAGCGACTCGCTGGACGCAGGGCATTGACCTCACCCCCAGCCTCGCTACGCTCGGCTTGCCCCCTCATATATTAAAGGCAGGCTCAGACGGTAGAATAGACAGTCTGAGCCTGCCCTGGCGGAGAGCACGTTTGTCCCCCTGACAGCGTTGACTGTGTTGGAGAGAGAGTGCCCCGCCAGTGAAGGACAAGCCCACCCTGAACCGTATCCAGTGGCCTAGACCACGTATCCATGAGGTGAGGGGGAGCCTGTCCCGCAGGGCAGAGTATATCCAAAGCACTGGGGAGAGGGCGAGATGACGTACACACTCTATGTGGGCATTGACATTGCGGCCCAAAGCGCCGCGGTAGCCTGGCAGGTGCCCGACCGAGGCGAATGGCAGACGCTGGAGATCAAGCAGCAGCAGAGCGATTACGCCCGTCTGGTGCGGCAGTTGCGTCGCCAGGCGACTCCTGCTGAGACGTTGGTGGTTATGGAAGCCACGGGGGTCTACTGGCTGGCGCTGGCCGACGCCCTGCACCGCCAAGGGTTCCAGGTGGGGGTGATCAACCCGCTGCAAGCCCGTCGCTTTGCTCAACTGCACCTGCAACACGCCAAAACCGACGCCATTGATGCGCGGTTGTTGGCTGCCTACGCACAGCACATGCAGCCTACGCCCTGGACGCCACCGCCCGCCATCTACTATCACCTCCAGCAGCGTCTGGCCTATCGTCAGGACTTGGTGAAGATGCGTACTCAGGAACGCAACCACCTGCATGCCCTGTGCCATCACCCCCATGCGGACGCGGCAATCATCCAGCGCCAGCGCCAGCACCTGGCCTACCTCACTGGCCAGATCAAAGCCCTTGAAGCCGAGTTGAAAAACCTGCTGGCGGGTGACCATCCCTGGCGGGAGGCTGCCCGGCGCTTGCAGACGATCAAGGGGTTTGGCCCGATTGTCACCGCCTGGCTCTTGGTCGCCACCCAGTGTTTCGCCTTTTGCGACACGCCGGAACAAGCGGCTGCCTACGCCGGCCTGGTACCCTATCCGCGCCACTCTGGTTCCTCCCTACGTGCCACACGCTCGACCGGACGAACCGGTCACGCCCAGCTGCGCGTCATGCTCTATATGGCCGCCTTATCCGCCGCTCGCCACATCCCGTCGGTCAAAGCGCTCTATGACCGCCTCCTCGCGCGCGGCAAACCCAATAAAGTGGCCCGTGTTGCTGCCGCGCGCAAACTCGCCCACATTGCGTGGGCCGTCGTTGTGAAAGAGCGCGACTTTGATCTGTACTACACCCCTTCTCGTCAGGCGGTGCCTATTCCCACTTGACAACCAACACCGTATCTCTCCATTCGAATGGAGAGGGGGCGGCGAGGCGCGTTAGCGCCGAGCGGGGGTGAGGTGAGCCAGGGCGCAGCAGAGCTTTACCTCACCCCCAGCCTCGCGGCGCTCGGCTTGCCCCCTCTCCGCGTGTGGAGAGGGGGCGGCGAGGCGCGTCAGCGCCGAGCGGGGGTGAGGTAAACCAGGGCGCAGCCGAACATTTACCTCGCCCCCGCCTCGCGACGCTCGGCTTGCCCCCTCTCCACGCAGATGGAGAGGGGGCGGCGAGGCGCGTCAGCGCC
>JAHDWP010000055.1 GCA_023382715.1 Anaerolineae bacterium | reverse complement strand
TCCCCCTTAACCATGCGATAATTGTGTCCAGCTTTATGGGTCCACTACAAGACGCTCTTCTCCCTTCCCCCACGCAAGCGGAGGGAAGGGGCCAGGGCGGGCTTCTTCCTTCCCCCCGTGCGGGGGAAGGACCGAGGATGGGGGGCAAGCACAGGAGTTGCCCGTCTGCCAAAGTTCATAACAGCCTCTAGACATTCAGAACACGCCTCACCCCCTCAATCGGATCAGGGGGAGGGGCGCTGCGCAGAAAGAGACTTCCGAAGTTTTCGGAAACTTCGGAAGTCTGATCGGGCGAAGTCTGGCGCTGCGTATGCGCTACGTGCCGCCTGGTCTCCTCAGGAGCATCAAGTGCGCGCGGCCAGGGCCAGCGCGTCCGGCAGCGCTTCCAGCACGTCCCCCGCGGTGACGCTGATCGCCGTGGCCATAAGCTCTGCCGCGCGCACCCCCGCCAGGCCGTGCAGCCAGCCCGCGCACAGCGCCGCGTCGAACGGCGCGAGGCCCTGAGCCAGCAGCCCGGCGATGGCCCCGGCCAACACGTCGCCCGTCCCGGCACTGGCCAGCGCGGACGTGGCGAACGGCTCGACAGCCGTCTGGCCGTCCGGCGCGGCGATGACGGTGAACGCGCCCTTGAGCACAACCACGCAGTTCCATTCGGCGGCTTTGGCCTGGGCGAGCGAGAGGCGGTTGGCCTGCACCTCCTCGCGCTCCAGCCGGGCCAGCCGGGCGAATTCGCCGGGGTGCGGGGTGAGGATTGTGCCGGGCGGGAGCAGGCGCGGCCAGTCGTCCATCGCGGCGAGCAGATTCAGCCCGTCGGCGTCAATGACCAGCGGCGGTAGATCGGTGGCCGGGCGCGCAGCTTCGTTGGCTGGCTCGTCCGGCACAAAGCCAATCGCCCGCGAACGGCGCACCTCCTCCTGGGGGCGCAGCAGCTCGCGCAGGAACTCACCGGTCATGTCTTCGCGGCCAAAGCCGGGGCCGAGCAGCAGGGCGCTGTAACCGGCCAGTTCCGCGCGCAGCACCTTGACAGCGGCCTCGTTGATCACACCCAGGTCGTGCGGCAGCAGCAGCCAGGTCGCTTCGGGCAGCATCCCGGCCAGCACGGGCACGATGATCTGCGGCGCGCCGACGGTGACCAGCCCCGCGCCAACGCGATAGGCGGCGGCGGCGGCCAGGTAGGCCGCGCCGGTATAGTTCAGGCTGCCGGCGACGACCAGCGCCTTGCCGAAGGTCCCTTTGTGGCTGTCGCGCGGGCGCTGTGGCAGTCGCGCCCGCACTGCGGCGGCGTCCACCAGCGTCAGCGCGATCTCGCCCAGTTCGGGCAGGCGCGGCGGCAGGCCGATGTCGGCGACGTGCAGCGTCCCGACGATCTCCGCGCCGGGGAAGGTGAGCAGGCCCGGCTTGGCGGCGGCGAAGGTAACCGTCTCGTGGGCGGGCAGGGTCAGCTTGTCCAGCGCGCCCGTGTCGCAGTCCAGGCCGCTGGGACAATCTACGGCGACGATGATCGGCCCGTCGTCGGGCGCGGTGAGGTCGGGGTCGGCTGGTGTGATGTAGGGCGGGGCCGGGTGCTCGGCGCGGCGCAGGGCCGTCGCTTTGTGGACGGCCTGCAACACTTTGGCCGCGTCGCCCTTGATCGGCAGGCGCAGGCTGGTGCCGAAGAGCGCGTCAATGAGCACGTCGGCGTTGGCGACCAGGTTCTGCAGGACGCGGTACCCGGCGGCCTTGTCGTCGTCGGCGCTGGCGATGAACACGCCGGCGTCGCGCGCGCGGACGAACACGTCATCGTCGTCGCCGCGCGGCCTGAGCAGGAACGCGCCGACTGATGCGTCCGCCAGCTCCTCGGCCAGAAGGCGCGCGGCAACCAGGCCGTCGCCGCCGTTGTTGCCGGGGCCGACGATCACGGCGACACGCGGCTGTTCGATCCCGCCCAGAAGCTGTTGGACGCGCTCAGCGACGGCGCGCCCGGCATGTTCCATCATGGCGGCGTAGGAATGGCCCTGGGCGTCGGCGGCGCGCTCGATGGCGCGCATCTGTTCGGTGGTGACGATCTTGGGCATACGATCCTCTGCGTGACGAGATCAGGGAAGATGGCGGTCAATAGCCCGCGTCCAGGTCCACGAAGTAGGCGGAGGCCGCGCGGTCGAGCAGCTCTTTGGTCAGCGCGGGCGGCGTGTTCTGGTAGCGCGAGATGTCTATGATCTGCTCGACGATGTCGCGCGGGTGGACGGCGCGCAGCTTGCGGTTCTCCTTGATGAACCATTCCTGGATCAGGTAAGCCAGCCCCTTCTCATCGTAGGGCACGCGCCGCGCCTCGCACACCTGCTGGAAGATGGCGCGGAATTCCTCAAAGCTGGGATCGCCGACCTCGATCTTGTGCGGAATGCGGCGCAGAAATGCCTCGTCCACCAGGTCGGCGGGCGGCATGTTGGTGCTGAAGACGATCAGCACGTTGAAGGGAATCTCGATCTTGCGCCCGGTGGAGAGCGTCAGGAAGTCCACGCGGCTTTCCAGCGGGACGATCCAGCGGTTGAGCAGATCGCGCGGGCGCACCTGCTGGCGGCCAAAGTCGTCAATAAGGAACATGCCGCCGTTGGCCTTCATCTGGAACGGCGCTTCGTAGTATTTGTTGATCGGGTCGTACACCAGGTCGAGCGTCTCCAGCGTCAGCTCCCCGCCGACCATGATCACCGGGCGGCGGATGCGAATCCAGCGCGCGTCGCGGCGCTCGCCGGTGGCGGTGGTGCGGCGCTCCTCTTCTTCGCCGTCGGGCAGCACTTCGTGGTTGACGTTATCGAACACCCGGATGACCTGCCCATCCACGTCTACCGCGTAGGGCACCCACATGGGCTTGCCGAGGATCAGGCGGCCCACACGCTGGGCGATAGTCGTCTTGCCGTTGCCGGGCGGGCCGTACATGAAGATCGCCTTGCCGGAGTTGACGGCGGGGCCGATGCGCCCCAGCATCTGCTCGTTGATGGTCAATCCCTGGAGCGCTTCGACCAGGTGCTCGCGGTGAACCTGCAGGCGAGCGGTGGCCTGGGCCTTCATCGCCGCCACGTACTGCTCCAGCGTGACGGGGCAGGGGCCGGCGTACTGCGTGCGAGCCAGGGCTTCGTGCGCCTTCTCGATCCCCTTGAGGGTGATCACGTACTCGAACGATCCCGCGCCCACGCCCGCGCCGCCGCGCACCTCGGCGAACTTCTCGCGCTTCAGCCCCTCCAGGACGAGCTGCACGACGCTGGTGAAGGGCAGGCGCATCTGTTCGGCGATCTGGTTGCCGGACAGATAGCCGCCGAAGTAGAGCACCTTGATAGCCAGGTCGGACAGGATGCCCAGGTTCAGCCCCGTGTCCTGCAGAGAGCGGATGGGCGAGGGCGACCAGTCGGCGGTGCGGCGAAGCTGACCGGTGAGGGGTGGCTGGGACGGGCGACTACCCATGATAGTCCTCCACAAGGGCACAGGCCCGGCGTACTTCGTCTTCCGTATTATAGCAGTGTGTCGAGATGCGCAAATGCGGGGCGCGCGCGGCGTCCCAGTGCTTGGTCACGCGGACACCGTGCGCTGCCAGGTGGTCGAGCAGGCCGTTGGTGCGCGCTTCGGCGGCGGGCAGGTCGGCGGGATCGCCGACGCGCAGGGTGACGATCGGCCCCAGGTGCGCCGGGTCGGAGGGGGTGATGATGTGCTGGCCGCGCGCGCTCAGCTCGGCGATGGTCACGCCTGACAGGTGGCGCGTCCAGGCGTCAATAGAGGCCACGCCCAGGCCGCGCAGGAAGCGCACGCTCTCGATCAGGCCGATCATGCCGGCGATGTTCGGCGTGCCCATCATGAAGCGCTGCGCGCCGGGGCGCGGTGTGAGGTCGTACTGGATCCAGTGCTCCCACCCGTCGGTGGCGTTGGGGCCGACGATGCCCGGCACCATGCGCTCGGCCACGGCTTCGCGCACGTAGAGAAAGCCCTGGCCGGGCGGCCCCATCAGCGACTTCTGCCCGCCGCTGGCCAGGATGTCAATGTGCATGGCCTCGACATCAATGGGCAGGTGTCCGGCGGCCTGGATGGCGTCCACCGCGAAGAGGATGCCGCGCTGCTGACAGTACGCGCCGATGGCGGCTAGGTCGGCGCGCTGCCCGGTGAAGAACTGCACGGCGCTGACGGCGATCAGGCGCGTGCGCTCGTCGGTCAGCGCGTCGAGGGCCTCGACGGTCGCGCCGCCGCCGTCGGCGGGAGCCAGGCGGCATTCTACCCCGCGCCGCCCCAGGACCATCCAGGGGTAGACGTTGGACGGGAACTCGACATCCACCAGCACGATGTTGTCGCCGGGCTGCCAGTCAATGGCCTGGGCGACCGCGTTGATGCCCGACGAGGTGGACTGGGTGCCCACCACCTCGTGCGGGTGCGCGGCGCCGATCAGCGCGGCCATCTCCTGCGAGAAGGTGGCGAACAGGTCGCCGTAGCCGACCTCGGAGCCGGGCGTGAAGAAGGTCATCGGGTCGTCGGCGAGCCAGAGGGTCGCGCGCTGCATGGCCTGTGCTGCCGGGAGCGGCATCGGCGAGATGCTGGCATGGTTCAGGTAGGTCAGGCGCTCGGCGATGGGAAAAGCGGCGCGCGCCGCAGTCAGCGGGTAGGCAGGGGTAGTGATCACGAGAATTCCTTTCGGTGCAACAGGCTGCTCAGAGCGCAGACTGCTTCAGGCCGCGCTGCGCTCCATTATAGATCGCGGTGGCAAGTAGGGGCACTCGTGGACTGGGATGCGTGCAAGGGTTGACAGCGATGCGCCGGGCGCAGGGTAGTGACCTCACCCCCGCTCGGCGCTGACGCGCCGCATCGCCCCCTCTCCACACGCGGAGAGGGGGCAAGCCGAGCGCAGCGAGGCGGGGGGTGAGGTCAAGGGGGCGCAGCAGCGCAGTGCCCCACCTGACAGGTTTGGCACGCATCCAGCCGTCCGATCCCGGCAGCGGAGCCGCTTTCACTAATAACCAACAACTGCCAACCAAAAACCAACCACCACAAATTGCCCTGTCCCGGCGATTCCTGCTAACATCCAGTCCGCGCCGACCGAGCAGCCCAGCCCGTTCCCGGAGAGACTATGCCCGGCGAGATGCCCCATGTCACGATCTATACCGATGGCGGCTGTGCGCCCAACCCCGGCCCTGGCGGTTGGGGCGCGCTGCTGATCGTCGCCAATGGCGTTACACGCGATCTGAGCGGCGCTGAGCCGCAGACAACCAACAATCGCATGGAGCTGACGGCGGCGCTGGAAGCGCTGCGCAGGCTCAAGGGACCCAGCCAGGTGACGCTGTACACGGACAGCGAGTACCTCGAGCGAGGCATTACCGAATGGCTGCCGGGCTGGGTCGCGCGCGGCTGGCAGCGCAAAGGTGAGCGCCCCATCAAAAACGAGGACCTCTGGCGGGCGCTGCACGCCGAGACGGGGCGTCACGCCATCACCTGGCAGTGGGTGCGCGGGCACGCCGGCGATCCGCACAACGAGCGCGTGCATCGCCTGGCTACCGCCGCCCGCGAGAGCCTGCTGGCGCAGCAGGGATCGCCTGCCGGGGGTGCGCAGCAGCCCGACTGGGAGATCGCCTTGCGCGTCTCGCTGCCCAGGGGTGCGAAGATCGGCGGCTGGGCGGCGCGCGTCCGTGACCTGCCCGCAGAGAGCGAGCAGATCCTCACCGGGCGCGCGCCGGTCAACTCTGCCAATCAGCTCTGGCTGATCGCTGCCCGCGCCGTGCTCGAAAGCCTGCCCGCAGGCGCAGCCGCCCGCCTGCACGCGCCGGACAGCTACCTGGTCCAGGGCATCACTCGCTGGGTGATCGGCTGGCGGGCGCGCGGCTGGCAGACCAAAGACGGGAGCGCCGTCAAGCACCGCGCGGACTGGGAAGCGCTGGCCGCCGCCGCCGAGCGCCTGCGCGTGCAGTGGGCGCAGGAAGGGAGCGAGCCGTTGCCGCTGGCCGAGGGCCTGGCTGCGCGCGCTGCCGACGCCGCGCGCGAAGGCTGATCCGGCTCGGGTGTGTGCAAAACCTGCCAGGATGGAGTGTTGTTTTGCTGCGCCCCTCCCTGACCTCACCCCCGCTCGGCGCTGACGCGCCTCGCGCGGCACTGTATCCTTTGCGGTTAAAACTCGTCACACGGGCATGGCCCCCCATCCCCGACCCTTCCCCCACGAGGGGGGAAGGGAGAAAAGCGACGGGCCTGCTCCCCTTCCCTCCGCGCTGCGCGGGGGAAGGGGCTGGGGGATGGGGAGCACACGGCAGCCAGTCCCCACGCCATTTCAACCGGATTCGGCACACTACCGCCTTCCGGCTCCGGCCCCTTGCGCCGGACTCCGTGCTACAATGAAGGCTATGTCGCCAACACCTGCCGCCCCCCCGCCCAGTGCCGCCAACACGCGCGACGTGCGCCGCGTGCTGTGGATTGTGTTGGCGCTCAACGCCCTGGTCGCCGCCGCCAAGCTGATCATGGGGCTGGCGACCGGCACCGTGTCCATGATCGCGGACGGCTTTCACTCTTCGCTGGATGCATCGTCGAACGTCATCGGCCTGGTGGGGCTGCGCCTGGCCGCCCAGCCGCCCGACGAGGATCACCCCTATGGCCACCGCCGCTTCGAGACGCTGGCGACGCTGGGCATCGGCGGGCTGATGCTCGTCGCCGCCTGGGAAATTCTGCAAACGATGATTGATCGCCTGCTGCACGGCGGCGCACCCAATGTCGTGCCGCTCAGCTTCGCGGTGATGATCGGGACGATGGCCCTCAACCTGGGCGTGACGCTCTACGAACGACGGCGCGGGCGCGCCCTGCGCTCGGATATTCTGCTCGCCGACGCCTCGCACACGGCCAGCGATTTCCTCGTTTCCACGTCGGTGCTGATCAGCCTGGCGGTGATCGCGCTCGGCTATCCCTGGGTGGACCCGTTGATCGCCCTGGTCATCGTGCTGATCATCGCCCGCATGGGCGTGCGCATCATCCGCCGGACGAGCGATACGCTGGCCGACCGCCAGATGATCGAGCCGCAGGCGGTCATCGCGCTGCTGGCGGACGTGCCCGGTCTGGAGGAGATTTCGCGCGTGCGCAGCCGGGGGCCTGCTGACGCCATCTACATGGACATTGACGCGCGCATCAAGCCCGCCGTGACCACCGACCACGCCTACGCCATCGCCAGGACGATCAAGGAACGGGTGCGCGCCACGTACCCGGACGTGGCCGAAGTGCAGGTGCACTTCGCCCCGCAGCGAGGGGCGACGCTGGACTGGATGCTCGAAGCGCGCGCCGTGGCCGACGGGCTGGGCCTGGCCGTGCACGAGGTGATCCCCGTCCCCGCCCGCGATGGCGTCGGCCTGGAGATGCATGTCGAGGTCGGCCCCGGCCTGACGCTCGGTGAAGCGCATCGCCAGGTGAGCGACCTGGAGCGCCGCCTGAAGGGGAAATTCCCTGAGCTGCGCGAGGTGCTGACGCATATCGAGCCGGCTCACCAGCACGGTGCTCCGCTGGTGCAGACGCAGGCGGCGCTCGACCTGCGCGACCGCGCGCTGTCCGTCGCCAGCGCTCTGTACCCGGGCGCCGACTGGCACCAGACGACGATCCGGCTGGCCCTGGGCGGCTACGCGCTGACCATGCACTGTCATCTGCCCGCCTCGGTCAGCGTGGAGGAAGCGCATGCCATCGCCGAGCACGTCGAGACGTCCATCCGCACTGAGCTTCCGCTGGTTCAGCGCGTGACCATTCACACCGAGCCGGCGGAGAGCCAGGCGGTCAGGGAGCGGTGATCAGGTATCAGTATTCGGTTTTCGGTCTTCGGCCTGCTGGATGTGCGCCAGGCGGAGGCCGTAGGCCGCGCCCTGGCTTATCTCGCTCTTGCCCGGCGCTGGTGCGCCCCGCGCCCTCTCCATGCGCGGCCATACATTGCTCACATCCTGGATCGCGCCTGCTCCGCTATCCCCAGCCCTTCTTCCACAGGGGAGACTGTTGGCGCAATATGCCCCAACAGGGGCGCAGCAGAGCACACAGAGCAGGGTCAGAGGGCACCCTATGCGCCGTGCCCGGCACGCTACGCCGAGCGTGCGAAGTTCGTAATACGCCCTAGACTCAACAACCAACAACCACTCTTCAGGAGCCGCCTCTTGAACACCGCCAACACCGCGCACCACTACCCGTTCGACCTGTCGGTTGTGCTGCCCGTTTACAACGAAGAGGGCAACCTTCGCCCCGTGCACGAGGAGCTGATCGGCGTGCTCGACGGGCTGCCGCTGCGCTATGAGATCATCTACGTGGACGATGGCAGCCGCGACTCCAGCCGCCAGCAGATCATCGCCCTGGCGGAAGGGCAGCCGGAGACGGTGCGCGCCGTGCTGCTGCGCCGCAACTTCGGCCAGACCGCTGCCATCCAGGCTGGCATTGACCATGCCAACGGCGCGATCATCGCCCTGATGGACGCCGACCTGCAAAACGATCCGCACGACATCCCGCTTATGCTGGAGCAGATGGAGTCCGAGGGTCGCGACCTGGTGAGCGGTTGGCGCAAGAATCGCCAGGATCGCGCGCTCTCGCGGCGGCTGCCCTCGAAGATCGCCAATCGCATCATCTCGTTGGTGACCGGCGTGCAGCTGCACGATTACGGCTGCACGCTCAAGACGTACCGCCGCGAGGTGCTCGATCACGTGCGGCTGTACGGCGAGATGCACCGTTTCATCCCCGTGCTGGCCAACGCCGCCGGAGCCAGCATTGTCGAGCGCGTGGTCAACCACCGCCCGCGCCTGCACGGCAAGTCTAAGTATGGGCTGTGGCGCACGCTCAAGGTGGTGCTCGACCTGATGACGGTCACTTTTCTGACCAAGTACAACACGCGCCCGATGTACATCTTCGGCGGCGTGGGTTTCCTGCTGTCGGCGCTGTGCCTGGTGGGGCTGGTGGTGATGGGAATCGGTGGGATCTTTCTCGGAGACTGGCGCTGGCAGTCGCCCTGGCCGGTGCTGACGGCGCTGTTCGGCGTGCTGGCCGTGCAGTCCATCCTGCTCGGCCTGATGATGGAGATGCTCATGCGCACGTACTACGAGGCGCAGGGCAAAGGGCCGTATGCCGTGCAGCACGTCATCAACGGGCAGCGCCACGTACCGCGCGCGATCGTCGCGCCCCGCGAGGACGAGCAGCCTGTCTAGAGCGTGTTATGCGCTTTCAGCCCCTATCCCCCGGCTCCTTTCTCCGCTGGCGAAGAGGGACCACAGGATGGGGTTCAGATGATCGCAGGGGCAGCTATTCACCTCCCCCACCCTCAACCTCTCCCTCATGAAGAGAGAGGGGCTTGAAAGCCGCTTTTCTCCCTTCCCCCCTCGTGGGGGAAGGGCCGGGGATGGGGGGCGGGGGACAGGGACTGGAAGTGTATAACACGCTCCAGATTACACGACAGCCAGCGGGACTCCCAGCTTGCGGCAGAGCGCCCCGGCCTCGGTCGCCGTCAGCACGCGGTAAGCGGGCTGGTAGAGGGCATGATAGGCCGGCGAATGGTGCACCGCTGGCCATCCCTCTTGTTTGCGCGCCCGCCCGAACAGCGCCGCTTCGCGCTGCTGATACACGTCCGCGCAGAGCAACCCCTCGGCACACAGGCCCTCGAAGACTCGCCACCACGCTGCCAACTGCTGCGCGTCGCCGCGCACCTGTTCGGCGGAGCGCACGAACGCTTCCAGCAGCGACTTGAGGTTGCCACCGGTGGCCAGATACGGGCGCAGGTACAGGCGCACGATCTGCTCGTCGGGGTGGACGCTCTCAAGCAGCGGCCCTTCTGCCGACGGAGAGACGCGCCCGGCCTCGTGCTCCAGCCATTCGCGGGCAGCTTTCTTGCTGGCGATCAGGTGCCCAGGGCCAAAGGCTGCCTGGTGCAGCAGCTTGTAGATGTCGGCGATCTGCATCTGCGGATAGCGGGCCAGGTGCGTGCGGATCAGGGCGACGAGGCGCTCTTCGCTCATGCGGCCTCCTTCTTCGTGCGCCAGGAGCATGGTGCCTATTTTACACGGTGCCGCGCGCTTTTGCTTGGCCTGCGGCGTAGCGAGCGCGCCAGACTCGCGCTGCCGAAGACTCCCGAAAGACTTCCGAAGCCAGCCAGACTGCGGAAGTCCGTTGCGCGTCACACCTGCCGCGCACGAAAACGCCCCGGCACAGTGCCCAACACCGGGGCGTCGCGCTACGTTCAGGATGCGTCACTTGACGACCTTGAGCGGGATGGCCGGTTCCTTCGTCAACAGCAGCACGCTCACCCGCGCGGCGATGATCTGCGCCGCCGCGTGGAACGCCTGCCCTGCCGGCGAGTCGGGATCGTCGGCGACGACCGGGTGACCGTTGTCGCCGCCCTGGCGGACGTTGGCCATCAGGGGAATGCGCCCCAGGAAGGCCACATCGCGCTCTTCGGCCAGGCGCTCGCCGCCGCCCTCGCCGAACAGATCGCCCGACATATTCTCCAGCACGCCGACGATGGGCACGTTGAGCTTCTCGAACATGGCCAGGCCGCGCCGCGCGTCATCTATGGCGACGCTCTGCGGTTGGGTGACGATGATCGCGCCGGTCAGCGGCACCGACTGAGCCAGGCTGAGCTGGGCATCGCCCGTGCCCGGCGGCAGGTCTACGATCATGTAGTCCAGCTCGCCCCAGACTACATCCTGGAAGAACTGGCGGATGGCGCTGTGCAGCATCGGCCCGCGCCAGATCATCGGCGTGTTGGGGTCGGCCAGAAAGCCCATGCTCATCACCTTCAGCCCGAAGACCTCGAAGGGGATCAGCTTTTTTTCCGGCGTGATCGTCGGCTGCGCGAAGCCCAGGCCGACCATCTTGGGGATGTTGGGGCCGAGGATGTCGGCGTCCATCAGGCCGACGCGCGCGCCGCTCTGCGCCAGGGCTACCGCCAGGTTGACGGCGACCGTGCTCTTGCCCACGCCCCCCTTGCCGCTGCTCACGGCCAGGATGCTGCGCAGCGGAAGCTGCATCCGCCCGAAGATACGGCCATCGGTGGGCACATTGGAGTCCCATTTGATCGCCACGTCGTGAATGCCATCCACTTGTAAGACGGCTTGCTTCGCCCGCTGATAGATCACGTCCTTGAGCGGACAGGCGGGCGTTGTCAGCACGATCGTGAAATGGGCCACGCCATCTTCCACACGTAGATCGCGCACCATTTTAAGGGTCACCAGATCGCGGTGCAGTTCCGGCTCGATCACCGTTCCTAACGCGGCCATTACCGCATCGTACAGCTTTTGATCGCTCACAAACACACCTCGCTTTGCTGGATTCGGGCGGACGCGCCAATGGCACGCTCCCGTTTGTTCACGGCGCAACAGCCAGATTATAGCGCAGTTGCCGGCGAAAGCCCGATGGAAGCGAAATGCCTGAACCGCAGAGACGCAGAGGACGCAGAGAAGAGCCATTCAGATTCTTTGCTTTTCGCACTCCCTATACATTACCCACGTCTTTGGCTGTGCCTGTCTCCCCCATCCCTGGCCCTTCCCCCATAAGGGGGGAAGGGAGGAAAGCGGCGGGCCTGCTCCCCTTCCTTCCGCGCAGCGCGGGAGAAGGGGCTGGGAGGTATTTGTGGGTAACGCAGAGACGGCACCCCCACATGATCCGGTTTTGCCGGGCACTAACCACCAGATATGCGGCGTTATGGCAAAATTGAAGCGCGATCCGAATGGTTCTCAAACCAACCTCGCACCTGCGCGGCTTTCGTCGCGGGTGCGCCTGGAGTAGAATCTTGACTATCGAAGATTGATTTCCTCCAGATGCGGGCGTGAGCCGAGTGGGACACCAGCCGCAACTCTCCGAGTTGATCGTTTTGCCGCCGGGATTCGCCAGGGCGAGCGTGCTGCTCATCTCCGGGCAGGCTGATGAGGCGATTGCGCTGCGACAGCAGCTTGTTGCCGGGGGTTACACCGTGCTGGACGGCGCAACGCCGGCGCGCATCCGCCAGGCTCTGTTCGAGAGCGCGGCGGATGTGGCGATCATCGCCTGTCTGCCGGACGATCAGGCCTGGGAGATGTGCGCGCTGATTAAGCGCGATGAGACGGCCTTCGTGCCGGTCATTCTCGTCGGCGCGCTGCCAGCCGGCGTCTGCGAGGCGGAGGAAGTGGCGCGCTCCGGGCCGGATGTTGTGCTGGATGTCTGGCCACACCCCGCCGATTTGCAGCGCACGCTGCACACGCTGTTGCGCATCAAACAGCAGACCGACCGACGTTACCAGCATTTCGACACCGACAGCCAACGTTTCGAGCGCATCAAAGCCAGCATCATTGACCGCGTGTCGCACGAGCTGAGCACGCCGCTACTCATCGTCAAGTCCGCTGTCGCGCTGCTGGCTGAGGATGTCTACTCGCGCCCCGAAGGAGACGAGCAGGGGTTGGCGCAGATGGCCACGCAGTCGGTCGCTCGCCTGGAGAACCTGGTTAGCAACATCCGCCAGTTGGCCCGCACCCACCACATCATCTTCAGCCTGGTGCACATCGAGGAGTCCGCTGACTACGCGCTGCGCCAGCTTGAGCGCGCCTGGGCTTCGCAGGGGGACGTGCAGCGCGTCATCAAGCACCTGCCCGTCAGCCTGCCGCCGGTATACAGCGACAAGTTCGCGCTGGGCCACCTGTTGCAGATTCTGCTGGACAACGCGCTGCGTTACAGCCCGAGCGACGCGCCTGTTCGCCTGTACGCCGAGCAGGTGGAAAACGGCGAGATCGTGATCGGCGTGCAGGACTTTGGCGAAGGCATCTCCCCGGACGAGTTGAAACACATCTTCCTGCCGTTCTACAAGGTGAACAACGCGACATCGCACCACCAGCGCGGTGCCGGGACGGGGCTGGCGCTGGCCGGGCTGTTGGCGGCCAGCATGCGCACGGCAGTCGAAGTGCGGAGTACCCTCGGCGAAGGCAGCCTGTTCTGGTTTCGGCTGCCCGCTGTTGCCTTGGCCGATCAGGCTGACCAGGCGGCTGAGCGCTCGGCGGTGTGAAGACTGGGCGCAGCGCGTCTTCTGCGCGCCCCCTTTCGCGCGCAGCAAGGGAGTTTGGCCGGGCACGGCCAGGCGGAGATCAGGGCTGCGTTCTCCGCCGATTTACCCTTCCCGATTTGGGGATTCCTCACTATAATGAGACGCGCCAGCGGGGAAGTGGCGGAAGTGGCAGACGCGCATGACTTAGGATCATGTGGAGCGATCCATGTGGGTTCGAGTCCCACCTTCCCCATCGCGCGGGGCGCGCGTCGCAGCGCCCTGTTTTTTTGCGTAAGACCTCTGCAAGAAATCCCGCCGCTGATGGTCGCTGGTTGGCCGCAATGATATAATCGCGTGGTGCGAGACAGTGAAGGACAGCATGTTGAACGTTCAAACCGATCACCTGGAAAATCACATCGCCCGCTTGACCGTAGAGGTGGACGCCGAACGCATCGAGAAAGCGATGCGCGAGGCAGCGCGCCGTCTCAGCCAGCGCGCCATGATCCCCGGTTTCCGCCCTGGCAAAGCTCCCTATAATATCGTCCTGAACATGTTTGGGCGCGAATACGTGCTCGACCAGGCGCTGGACACCATCGGCAATGACATCTACCGCGAGGCGCTGGACGCATCGGGGGTCGATCCGTATGCGTCGGGCAGCCTGGAGGAGGTCTCTGAGGACGGGCGGCGGCTTGTGTTCATCGTGCCCAAGCAGCCGACGGTTGTCTTGGGCGACTATCGCGCCATCCGTGTGGAAGTTGAAACGCTAGAAGTGACCGATGAAATGGTCAGCGAGGCGATGGAAGGGCTGCGCGAGAGCCAGGCGCTGAACGAGCCGGCTGAGCGTCCGGTGCAGTTGGGCGATCTGGTGACGATGGAGCACCTGCAGATTAGCTTCCTCGACGACGATGACGACGATGATGACGATGACGACGATGACGACGACGATGACGACGATGACGAAGATGACGACGATGATGACGAAGATGACGACGATGATGACGATGATGACGATGATGACGACGATGATGACGATGATGACGACGATGATGAAGGCGAGGCAGTCCTGCTGCACCGCCACGACTTCGAGGTAGTGCTTTACGGCGACAAGCGCGATCTTGTTCCCGGCTTCGCGGAGAGGATCGTCGGCATGAGCGCCGGGGACAGCGCCGAATTTGAGCTGGAAGTCCCTGCCGCCCACGAAGACACCGTGCTCGCCGGCAAGACTTTGCGCGTTGAGGCCCGCGTTGCCCAGGTGCAGTCGCACACGCTGCCCGAATGGAGCGACGCGCTGGCCAAGACACTGAGCGGCGACAAGTTCGAGACGATCCTGGAGCTTCGCCAGGAACTGCGCAAGCAGTTGACCGAGGCAGCCGAACAACGGATACGCAGCTCCATCGCCGAACAGGCGCTGGAGAAGATGGCCGAGGGGGCGACGATCAGTTACCCTGAAGAAACCGTCCAGGACACGCTCTCCGATCTGTTGACTGAGATGGAAAGCGCGCTGAAGCGCGAGCAGGGCCTGACGCTCCAGGATTTCCAGCGGATCACTGGTATGACCGAGGATGATATGCGCGAGCAGTATCGCGCCTCAGCCGAACGGCGTACCCGGAACGCGCTGGTTTTCAACGAGTTTCTGCGCCAGGAGAAGGTGCTGGCTTCCGATGCCGATGTGGACGCCCAGATCGAACGTATGAGCGCTCCTTTGGGCGGGGAACAGGCACCGCTGTTCAGACAGTACTTCTCCAGCGAGCAGAGCCGTATGAGTATCCGCTTCGATCTGACCACCAACCAGGGGATTGACCGGTTGGTGGCCATTGCCAGGGGCGAAGACATCCCGGCCCCCAGCGAAGCGGTCGCTGAGCAGCCCGCCGCCGCGCAGGAAGCTGCGGGCGAAGACGATGACGCTGCGCCGGCGACCACGTCGCAGGACGACGAGGCCGACGCGACGGCTGAAGAACGGTAAACACTCCGGCGGCGGCGTGGGCCAGTCCGCCGGTCATGAGTATGAGCAAGGAGCGATACCCTATGGACCTGTACAACGGCTTGATCCCGATGGTCATCGAGACCAGTGGCCGGGGCGAGCGCGCCTACGACATCTATTCTCTGCTGCTCAAAGAGCGCATTGTCTTCCTGGGCACCGGCATCAGCGACCAGATCGCCAACCTGATCGTCGCGCAGCTTCTCTACCTGAACCGAGAAGACCCGGAGCGCGAGATTCAGATGTACATCAACTCGCCGGGCGGCATGATCTACGCGGGACTGGCCATCTACGACACCATGCGCCAGATCAGCGCGCCGGTGATGACGGTGGCCGTGGGCCTGACGGCTTCCTTCGGCACGGTGCTGCTGGCGGCGGGCACCAAAGGTCGCCGCTTCGCCTTGCCCAGCGCGACCGTTCACATGCACCAGCCCTGGTCTTCGGGCGGCGGCGGCCAGGCGACCGACATCGAGATTCAGGCTCGCGAGATTCTGCGCCAGCGCGATCTGCTCAACCAGATTCTGGCCGAGCGCACCGGGCAGCCGCTGAGCCGCATCGAAGAGGACACCGACCGCGACTTCTATATGACGGCGCAGCAGGCCAAAGAGTATGGCCTCATTGACGACATCCTCATCCCGCCGGCCAAAGAAGACAAGGGCAAGAAAGACGGGAAACAGGGGTAGGGGCATCGTGAGCTACTTGATCGGACCGCAACGCTGTTCGTTCTGCCGGCGCTCTATCGAAGAGGTCGGCCAGCTCATCCCTGGGCCGGATGGCGTGTTCATCTGCGACGAATGCGTTCACCTGTGCTACGATATCCTGCACGAGCAGAACGTGAGCAACGGGGATGACTTCCGCGTGGAAAACGTGCCTTCCCCGCGCGAGATTCTGGCAGAGCTTGATAAGTACGTTATCGGCCAGGAGAAGGCCAAGCGCGTGCTCTCGGTCGCTGTCTACAATCACTATCAGCGCGTCAACGCCGGCGGGGCCATCGCCGATGTTGAGCTGGACAAGAGCAACGTCCTGCTCATCGGGCCGACCGGCAGCGGCAAGACGCTGCTGGCGCAGACCCTGGCCCGCCTGCTGGACGTGCCTTTCTGCATCTCCGACGCGACCTCGCTCACCGAGGCTGGCTACGTCGGCGAGGATGTCGAGAACATCCTGCTGCGCCTGATCCAGGCGGCGGACTACGACATCGCCCGCGCGCAGAAGGGCATCATCTACATTGACGAGCTGGA
>JAHDWP010000054.1 GCA_023382715.1 Anaerolineae bacterium | reverse complement strand
ATCCCTCTCTTATGAATGGCCCGAAAAGTGTCCAGTTTTTCAACCGCAGGACACTCCGGGTCAGTGCCGGGGCAGGCTTCCACATTCTCCCCAAGATTGGCGCGCGAAGGGGGCGCTGCCAGCGCCCCCATGAGCGAGCAATCTTACAATGCATGTCTCATAACTCGAAACTGTATATAATGAACGCTATCGCTAAGAGGACAGGAGGCTAATGTCATGGCGCAAGGACCGTCGTATGCGTACTTCCAGGGCAAGATCGTGCCCATTGAGGAAGCTAAAGTCAGCGTGATGACGCACGCGCTCAACTATGGCACGGGGGCCTTTGGCGGCGTGCGGGCCTATTGGAACGACGACGAGAACGAGCTGTTCATCTTCCGCCCGCTCGACCACTTTCGGCGCGTGCTCAGTTCGGGCAAGCTGCTGATGATGAATCTGCCCCATACGCCCGAAACAATGCTGACTATTCTGCTCGAACTGTTGCGCACAGAGAATTATCGCGGCACGGATGTCTACATCCGCCCGCTCATTTACAAGTCCTCGACGATCATCGGCGTGCGGCTGCACGATCTGGAAGCGGACTTCACCATGTTCGCCCAGCCGTTCGGCAGCTATATTTCCAATGAAGAGGGATCGCGGGTGACGTTCTCGGCCTGGCGGCGCATTGACGACAACATGATCCCGGCGCGCGGCAAGATCACCGGCGCCTATGCCAACTCCGCGTTCATCAAGACGGATGCCGCGCTGAACGGCTTCGACGAGGCGCTCGTGCTCGATCACAACGGCCACATTTCCGAAGGCAGCGCCGAGAACTTCTTCATGATGCGCGACGGCGTGGTCATCACCCCACCGGTGACATCCAACATCCTGGAAGGGATCACGCGCCGCACGATCATCCATCTGCTCAGCGAGGAGATGGGGATGCCGGTGGAAGTGCGCGAAATTGATCGCACCGAGGTCTTCATCGCCGACGAAGCGTTCTTCTGCGGGACGGGCGTGCAGGTCGTCGCCATCACCGAAGTAGATCACCGCCCGGTGGGGACGGGCACGCTGGGGCCGGTGGTGCGCCAGCTTCGCCAGCTATACTTCGACCTCGTGCGCGGCAAGATCGCCCGGTACCGCACCTGGAACGTCCCGGTGTTCGGCCCACAGAGTTAGCCGCTTGCGCAGCGCGACGCGCCCCATCACCAGCACCAGGCTCGCGCTGTGTATCATCATTTCGCTGTCGAAGCAGGTGATGTTGGGCGCTGCAACGTCGCGCTGATCGGAAAACCAGCGCAGAAACATGTAGGCGGCACCGCCGATCCCGGCGACGACGCCCAAAAAGCGCACGCTGCCCTTGTTGGTTGAGGCGGCGACCGTCAGGGGAGCGGCAAAAATCACCGCCCGGATCAGGTAGGTGCCGACGAAGATCTTCGCGTGACAGTACTCCGGCGAATAGGGGCCGCTGTCCAGCAAATGACCGAAAGCGTAGGTCTTGTCTATGAACACGCTCAGGATCACGCTGACGCTGAGCACTGTGCCCAGGGTGGAGCCGTCGGGCAGCAACAGCAGAATCACCACATTGAGCACGAACAGCACGTAGAGCGAGATATCCCAGCCCAGTGTGTCGCTCGACGGCCCCACTGATTCCAGAATAGCGCGTAGCTCTTCCATCGAGTCCTCCAGGACGAGGCAGCAAAACCGGATACACCAGCAGTCTGACCGCAGCAGCGCCCACGCGAGGGCGCTGTTCTGCTGTGCCCGGCAATCTACGGATCGAGTGCTATTGTACTAAGATGGGGCTGTCGGCGAAACTGCGCCGGGCGTGCTGCTGGGCAGCGCGGGCGGCTGCCAGTCCGCCGGCAGGGCACTGAGGCGCGTGAGCTGCTGGCTGGCGTCGAACGGCGGGCGGAAGGTCAGCGTCGTCACGGGCGTGTCGAGCGCCAGCTCGTCTGGCGCGGCGGCGAAGGTGGCGATGATCCCCTGCTCCGGGAAGAGCAGCACGGCGTGGCCGATGTCACGCAGGGTCATGTTGCCCTGCGAGATGCCGATCGCGGCGGGCGCGCCGTAGTGCGCCAGCAGCGAGCCGAGCGTGCCATAGTCGCGCAGCTCCACTTCGAGCACTTCCTGCACGCCAATCAGCGCGCGCAGCACGCAGCCGCCGGCCTCAAAGCGGAAATAGCTGGCGCGGCCTCTTTCGCGCGTTGCCCGCCCAAAGGCCGCCTGAAGCTGGATGAGCGTGGTCTGGCCCAGGACGATAGCCTCGACGTTTTTCAGCGGGAAGATGGCGGCGCAGTCGCGGGTCGGCGTGGGCGAGTGGGTGGGGAGCGCCGTGGGCAGGACGAAAGGAGAGGTCACCTGCGGCGTGGGCAGCGCCGTGGTGAGAGGTGGCGGCGTGGGCGAGGCTCGGCCCGGCAATGCGAAGTCAGGCGTCGCCGTCAGGGCCGCGCGGAACAGGTTCCGTTCGGCGCTCAGCGCGCTCGCGGCGCTCACCGCCAACACCAACGTAATCAGGCCCACCAGGATCGCTCGCATGGGCCTGATTGTAGTCATTCACCGCCCGATTACCAAGCAGTTCTCCGCTGCTGCTCACAGCGCAGGGAACACCCCTTGATCAGCACAATGCAGGAGTTGGCGGAAGAGAATCCGCCGGCAAGCGCGCGGCAAACTCTCGCCCAGCGGCAGCTCTGCCGTGCGCCGCCCGTTGTTTCTCTCCCTTTCCATCCTCGTAGGAGAAAGCCAGGTCGGGAAAAGAGGGCACAGACTGGCGCGCTCTCCGGGGCCACCGAACATTAGAGTTCGCTGAAAAGGGGCCAGCGAGCGGGGATTCGCTGTACAATCAGGAGTGTTGGGTGGTGCCAGTCAGGACTCTCGCTTATGGATGCATGGGATAGACCAGGCCTGCCGCCGCTGATGGGCGGGGCGATGACGGACGAGCCGGGCAAGACCGCGCGGCGCAAAACATCCCTCCTCAAGGAATTGCTCCAGCTTGTGCTGATCGTCATGCTCGTGCGGCTGAGCATGGACACGCTGCTGCCGCGCTACGTGGTGGATGGGGCCAGCATGGAGCCGACCTTCTCCACCAGCGAGCGCGTGATCGTGGATCGGGTGACCATGCTGCTGGGCGGGCCGTCGCGCGGGGACGTAGTCGTGCTGGACTCGCCGCGCCAGGACGAATTGCTGATCAAGCGCGTGATCGGGCTGCCGGGCGAGACGGTCACGGTGCAGGCGGGGCGCGTGCACATCAACGGCGCGCTGCTCGCAGAACCCTACGTGCTGGAGTTCTGCACCTACCCCTCGTGCAGCGGCACCTGGGAGCTGGGGCCGGACGAGTACTTCGTGCTCGGCGACAACCGCAGCCACAGCCTGGACAGCCACTCGTTTGGGCCGGTGCAGCGCAGCGCGATCAAGGGGGTGGCCCGCGTGCGCTACTGGCCGCCGGGCGAGCTGGACATCCTCACCGCGCCGGAGTACTGAGTGGGGGGTTGGTAGTTGGTTGTTGGTGACAGGCGAGGCGCGCCAGCGCCGGGCGCAGCCCTACCCGTCAAGTCTCCACGCACTCCCCTCACCCGCGCATCTCGACGATCACGCCGTCCTCTGCCCACTCGTAGAGGGCGGCGGCGTTTTCCAGGCTGAGCAGCACGCAGCCGTAGGTCACCGGACGGCCCAGGTCGCCCGTCCACAGCAGGTAGCCCCCGCCGCGCGTGGGGAAGCCGTGAAAGCCGTTCCACAGGTCCATGTTCGGCCCCGGATGGTAGAAGCCCATGAAGTGCGGCATGTACAGGTTCCACTGGTCGGCGTAGGCGTTGGGATCGTGCGTCTGCACCTGGAAGACGCCCAGCGCCGTCGGGCTGGTCGGCAGGCCGGTCGAGATCACCCAGTCGAAGACGACCTGCCCGTTCTCGTAGGCCCATAGATGCTGCTGGCTCCGGCTGACGACGATGCGCTTGTGCGCCACCGGCTCCAGCGGGACCAGGATATCCAGCGAGGGGATGGCCAGGCGCTGCCCGACCGACAGCGCGTTAGTATTGACTCCAGGATTGGCCGCCTGGATGTACGGGTAGGGGATGCCGATCTCTTCGGCGATGGCCGCCAGGGTTTGCCCACCGCGCACCTCGTAAACCGTCTCCCCATGCCGCACGCGCACGGTGGCCCGCGCCGCGCTCTGCACCAGCGCCCGCTGCACTGCGCTCACCGCCTCTTCAGCGTCCACGTAACGCTCGTCGGCGAAGCGCGCGTTAGCCTCGGCGAAGGCCCGCGCCGCGTCAGGGTTGGCCGCCAGGCGCAGCCCGGTCGCGCTGCTCGCGTCCGGCTCGGCAGTCAGCCAGGCCGCCCAAACGTCCGGCGGCGCGCTCCACGTGTGCCACTCATCGCGGATCGGGTCGTAGCCGCGCAGCTCGAAGGGGCTGGACAGCAGGGCGTTGGCCTGAGCGAGCAGCGGCGAGGCATCGCGGATCGCCGGGCCGACCGGGGCCATCACCAGGTCGAGCGCGCCGTCGGCCAGCTCGCCCGGCGCGTCCGCGCTCATCCGTGCGACCGTCGCCGCCACGTCCAGCGTCCGCCCGTCCGCAGGGGGACTGGCCACCGCGCGCCCATTCACCAGGCGCACGCCCGCGTTGACCGGCGGCAACTCAATCCCCGCCCGCGCCTCTTCCAGGTAAGCGGTCAGCGCCGCCGTGTCAACGCGCACGACAGGGGCCACGTCCACGCCGCCGGCCAGCGCCTCGAAGATGCCCCCCAGCCCGCCCTGCGAGCGGCCCCAGGCGCGCGCCGCCGCCGCCGTCGCGTCCGCGTCCAGGGTGACGCCCAGCGCCACCGGGTCAACGGCCCAGACGCGCTCGCCATCGCGCAGGAGCAGCCCGCCCGCATCCCAGGCAGCGGCCAGCGTCTCCGCCGCCTCGCGCTCGGACATGCCGCCCAGGTCTACGCCCGCCGCGCTGACGCCCGGCAACACCTGCCCGGAGCCGATCAGCACCCCCAGGCCCGCCACCAGCGCCAGCAGGCAGGCGCTCGTCGCGATCAGGCTGAACGCCATGCCCAACAGCAGCGCGCCGCGCGCGCTCAGCCGGCGCGCTCGCCGCCGCCGGCGCGGGGCCGGGTGAGGGACGGGTGGCACCATCGGGCGCGGCACAGCCCCGTTCGGCAGGGCGAGCGGGCGCGGAGACGCGCCATTCCGCGCGGGAACGACGGGGCTGACCCCAGGGCGACGGGGCCGGGGGCGGCGCGAGCGTTGAGCGAAAAGAGGCATGAGTTATGGCTCTGTCAGGTCTGGTCCGGCGATTCTATAGCTACTATGGAGTAGAAGTCCTCGCCTGTAAAGGGTGCGCAGGCCAAGAGCCGACGGATCGTCGGCTGCCAGCAGTTCACCAGGCGCTTTTGTCAAGGAGTGCGTGCCAGATTTGCTAACCAGGGGCGTGCTGGCGCTGCGCGCTGCGCGAACAGGCTTCGGAAGTTTTGAAAACTTCCGAAGTCTTCTTGAAAACCGCCCCACACGCTATGCCTCTACACCCGGCTCGCCCTCGTCCACCAAGCGCACCGGCCTGAACAGCGACCGGTCGAACGAGGCGATCTCCCCAGGCGGCATCTCCTGCAACACGTGGCGCACCCGCTCCGCGTCCTCGCGAAGCTGGCGCACATCCACGCCCTGGCATACATCCGGCAGTTGGGCGAACCACTGCACGCTGCGCTGGAGCATTTTGAGCGCGCCAGCGTGATTGCCGCGCGTGATGTGATAGTAGGCCACGCCCACCTGCAGGATGGCCCGGTACAGCTCGCGCGCCGGGCCGCTCTCGGCCATCCACTGCTCCTCGAAAGCGTCGTGCTGGGCGTAGAACGCCCCCGCGTTGAAGCGCTGGACGCCCAGGCGGGCCAGCGGCGGCAGTGGCTCCTGGCACTGGCAGGCGAGGGCGGCGCGCGTCGCTTCGTCCATACGGCGCGCGTGCGCGCGAGCGCGGTCGAGCAGCGCGCGGTCGAGATCGGCCAGGGCCAGCGCGCCCACCGCCCCGACCTGCCGGGCCGCTGCCTCCTGCGCCACGTCCGGCGCGATGATCAGCACGGGTATCCGGCGCGTGGCCTGCTCGGTCGTCACCGCCGCCACGCGCGCCTCCCAGCCTGGCCCTGTTGTGTCCACCAGCAGCAGCGCCGGGTATTCGTCAATCAGGTTCAGGGGCCAGTTGGCAGCGTAAGCGCAGGTGACCGGCACATACCCGCCCGCGCGCAGCAAACGCCCGGCGCGTTTGGCCCAGGCGGGCGCGCCAGCGATGCCCACGACCGGCGGATCATTCAGCACAGGGCTTCACCCGCTTTCGACGGGGATGGGGGTGGCCAGCGCCTGGCGGATCAGCCCCGGCAGAATCGCTTGATCGGGGGCACAGAGCACCACGTGGCGGGCGCTGGTGTGGTAAACCAGTGCGTCCTCGCCCGCGCGCAGCACGACCCGGTAACCGGGCGTCTCCCCCTGGCCGTAGGCGATGCCCGGCTGCGGGCAGCCCACGCTGTCATCCGGCCAGGTGACGGTCACCAGGCTGATGAGCTGCAGCGTATCCTGGGCGATCCCCAGGCGGCGCGCGGCGTCCGCCCGGCAGAGCGCCACCGTGGCCGAGGCGATGGGGTCCACCAGGATCGGCGTGCCATTGTGAGCCAGCCAGGCAGGATCGTCACATATGAAGAACGCGCCTTCCAGATCGGTATGGTAGACGTAGGCGCGGCTGCCCACGCTGTAGGCGATGCGGTACCCCGCCGTGCTGCCGCCAGCGTCGTCCCCCGGCGACGCCGGGCGCGTCGCGCAGCCCCATGTCGCATCCTGCCAGACGAAGCCATCCACGCTCAGCAGGCGGATGTCGGCGGGGGATACGCCGCTCGCCACCAGGTCGCGCGTAGTCGCTTCGATCATCACCTCAACGGGCGACAGGCTGGCTGCCTCGGCGGTCGCGGCGACCAGTGTCGCCGGAGAGGGCAGATCGGTCGGCGTGGGCGTGACGTTGACAGGGACGAGGGTGGGCGTGGCGGTGGGCGGGATCAGGGTGCGCGTGGGCAGGATGGTCGGCGTGCGGCCCGCGTCCGACCCGCCGCACGCGGCGAGCAGCGTCGCGCCCAGGGCCAGCAAGGCGACCCGGCGCGCCCGGCGCAGCCTATCGCTGAGAACGCCTCGCCCGGATCGCATGGCTCAGCGCCAGCCCGCCAGCCAGCCGTCAATCCAGGTCGCGCTGACGCCCTCGACGCTGACGATCTTGTTGAGGCCGTCGCCGGCGACTATGGCCACGCGCGCCGGGGGCACTTCCAGCGCCTCGGCCAGCACGGCGACGAGCTGCGCGTTGGCGCGGCCCTCGGCCAGCGGCTCGGTCAGGTGGATTTCGAGCGATCCGTCCGGGTGGATGCCGGCAATCGCCACCTCGTCAGCGGGCGTCACGATGCGGACGCCAAAAGCAGCCCCGTGCTGGGCATCGGTGATCTCAAAGTCGCGTGGCAAGTTCTCACCCCTCTCTTGCGCTGTCGGGCACAGCGCGGCGCTCAGGCCAGCAGCATCGTCACCAGCATCTGGCCGACGATCTGCAACAGCACCATAGCGATGATCGGGCTGAAGTCCAGCCCGGCGGTCTGGGGCAGCAGGTTGCGGATGGGGGCCAGGACCGGCTCGGTCAGGTTGAAGATGATGTGGGCCAATGGGCTATAGGGGTCAATGTTGACCCAGCTCATCAGCACGCGGGCCAGAATCACCAGCGAGTAAAGCTGCACGAACAACTGGACAAGCATCGCCACGCTTTCCAAGTTCCCATTCTCCTTGTTAACCTTCTCAACACCGTATACGCGCCAGGCCCGCTCAGAGTCGCGGTCCGAAAATGGCGCGGCCAATGCGCACCAGCGTGGCCCCTTCCTCGATAGCGACCGGATAATCGTCGGTCATGCCCATGCTCAGGGCATCCCACTGCGCGCCGGGAAAGTCGGCGGCCAGCGCATCGCGCAGCCCGCGCAGCGCGGCGAAAACCGGGCGCGCCTGCTCCATGTCGTCCACGATGGGCGCCATCGTCATCAGCCCGCACACGCGCAGCCCCGGCATTGCCAGCACCGCCGCCACATCATCCCACAGGGCGCGGCGCAGGGCACCGTCTTCCGCCCAGCGCCAAGCGTCCCAGCCCTCTTTGCTCGCCTCGCCGGAGACGTTCATCTCCAGCAGCACGTCGAGCGCCCGCCCCGTCTCAGTCAGCGCCCGGCTCAGCCGCCCGGCCAGGCGCACGCTGTCCAGCGAGTGCAGCAGGGCAAAATCGCACACCACGTGGCGCGCTTTGCGGCTCTGCACGTGCCCGACCATGTGCCAGCTCACCGGCCCGGCCAGCGCCGCGTTGACCTGGGCGATCTTGCCCAGCGCTTCCTCGACGCGGTTCTCGCCGAAGTGCTGCACCCCCGCCGCCGCCGCTTCGAGCACGCGCGCGGGCGGCTGCGTCTTGCTGACGGCGACCAGCGTCACCGCGTCCGGCGGACGCCCGGCGCGCTGGCAGGCGGCGGCGACAGTCCGGCGCACGGCGGCCAGGCGCTCGCCGATGGTCTGGCTCACTTCCTCCATGCTCTCAGCTTCCGTTGAGCGCCGCGATCACGCCGAAGCGACCCGTTCGCCCGCGCTCAGCGCGGTGCGAATAGAACTCGTCGGTGTGCGTCGCCGTGCACAGGCCGGCGATCTCGACCTGCGTCACACCGGCGCGCTGCAACGCCAGCCGGTTAGCCGCCCACAGGTCGAGGTAGGCGCTGCCGTCGTCCGCCCGGCGGATCAGCCCGTCCGTCCTGCCGAACGCCTCAGCGATGGCGGCGACCACTTCCTCGCCCACCTGGTAACGCTGCGGGCCGATGCTGGGGCCAATGGCCGCCTGCACGTCCTGCGGGCGCGTGCCGAAGGCGTCGGTCATGGTGCGCAGGGTGCTGACGCCCGCGCCCAACACGGTCCCGCGCCAGCCGGCATGAGCCAGGCCGAGGACGTGCTGCGCCGGATCGTAGAGCAGGATCGGCGCGCAGTCCGCGAAGCGCATGGCCAGCGCCAGGCCGGGCCGGTCGGTGACCAGCCCATCGGCGCGGGCCAGCCAGCGGCGGTGCGGAACCGGCCCGCGCGCCAGCACGGTGTCGGCGCCATGCACCTGCCAGACGGTGCAGGCATAGGCTTCGTCCAGGCCCACCGCCGCGTAAGCGCGCCGGTGATTTTCGCGCACGGCGGCCTGATCGTCGCCGACGGTGCCCCCCAGGTTGAGCGAGTCCCAGGGCGTGCGGCTGACGCCGCCGAGCCGCGTGAAGACGCCGTGCACCAGCCGGTCGCTGCCGGCCCACTGCTCGAACTGGTAGAACACGGGTCCCTGGCCGTTGATCCGCTGCACGCGCTGCCTTCCTGAACGTGATAAGCTGGTAGAATAGAGATGAGCGTGCTTTGATTATAACGCACACACGGCGCGCGCGCCGTTGTCGGGGCGTAGACCTCACCCCCTGCTCGGCGCTGACGCGCCTCGCTTCCCCCTCACCGCAGCGGAGAGGGGGAAAGGCCGAGCGCAGCGAGGCCAGGGGGTGAGGTGGGGTGTATCGCCATACGCCCCTGCCGCCGGAAGTTTTGTGCGCACGCCAGCAAACGGAGATTGAGGACAGACGATGCCAGGTTTACGCGACAAGCTCACCGTCCTGGTGCGGTCGAGTCTGAGTGGAGTTTTGAGTGGCCAGGGGGCGGATCGTCCGCCGAAGGGCGACCTCGCCAGGCAGATCGCGGCGCTGCGCACGGAGATTGATCGCGCGCTTGACCGCGACGAGCAGCTAGCTCGCGACATCGCAGCGGCCCAGGCGGAGATCGCCGGCGCGGATCGCCAGGCGGACGAGGCGCTGGCGCGCGGCGACGAGGCGACCGCCCGCCACATCGTCCGCCAGATGCAGCGCCGTCAGCAGCAGCTTGCCATGTTGCAGGCGGAACAGGCTCAGCAGCGCCGCTCAGCCTCAGACCTGATCCGCCGCGTCAACACGCTGGAGGCGCTCGCCGCCGAAAAGCCAGAGGCGAAACCCGCGCGCCAGACGGGAGCAGCGCCCGCCCCTTCGCCGGCGGAGCGGCTGCGCCGGGCGGGCGAGGAAGCGGCCCCACCCGCGCCCAGCGTCGAGGTCGAGATTGACGAACGGGCAATCGAGGACGACCTGGCGCGCCGCCGGGCGCGGCTCAGCCTGTAGAGCGCCCCGACCTCTTTACAGTTTACAGATTTCATGAATCTGGTGTAGAACAGAGGGTAACGCCGGTGCGGGCCTGTTGAGTGTTCTGAGCCGCGCTACGCCGCGCGCGCCGCCTGACGGGAGCAAGCTATGAGCGTCCTGCCCGATCCTAATGCCCCGCGAATCCTGGTCGCCGAGCGCGACCCCGATCGCATGGATCAGCTTGCCGAGCTGCTCGAAGACAGAGGCTGCGTCGTGCGCAAGGCGTATTACGCCGGAGACGCGCTCGACGCGCTGCGCCACGGGCGGTTCGACCTGGCGGTGATTGACACGCAGATGGCGGATCGGGACCAGCGCCCGCTGGCCTACCAGATGGTGGAGTTCACCCCGCTGACCTGGATCGCCATGGTAGACGAGCGGCATAGCGCGCCTCAGTCGTACCTGGCGCGCGGGGCGGCGGCCATTGTGCAGCGCCCGTTTACCTCTGGCGTGCTGCTGCGCCATCTCGAAAACGCCCTCAGCGGCCAACGCATGTCGCTGGCTGAGCAGCCAGAGCTATCTGACGAAGATGAACACACAGCACACGGCGAATTAAATCGCCTGGTTGCCCAGCGTCTCACCGAGCAGCAGACTCTCTCCAGGCTGGCCCGCGCGCTGAGCGCCGTGCTTGATCTCGACGCGCTGCTCACCCAGGTGGTGGACGCCGCCGTCAGCCTGAGCCACGCCGAAGAAGGGCTGCTGCTGCTGCCGGACAAAGAAGACCAGGCTCTGCTAATCCGCGCCGCCAAAGGGCTGGACACCGAGACGGCCCGTAATTTCCGCATCAAGACGCAGGACTCGCTGGCCGGGGCCGTTTATCGTTCGGGCCGCCCGGTACTCGTCGGCGACCAGGGGCCGCAAAAGGTCAAGACGGAATACCTGGTCAAGTCGCTGCTCTACGTCCCGCTGTCCATCAAGGGCGAGATCATCGGCGTGCTGGGCGTGAACAACAAGTACGCCGACCGCACCTTCAGCCAGCACGACCTGGAATTGCTGCAAAGCCTGGCCGCGCATGCCGCCATCGCCATCGAAAACGCGCGGCTGTACGAAGAAAGCGTGCTGCGCACCCGCGAGCTGACGACGCTCGTCGAGGCGGGAGAAGCGGCCAGCTCCACGCTCGACCTTGACCACGTGCTGGCGACCATCGCCGACAAGCTGATCGGGGCGCTGGACGTTGACCAGTGTTATATCGGCGAATGGACGCGCGGCGACCCGGCGCTGCACCTGCTGGCTGTGCAGTACCAGGCGCTGTGGCGGCCCACCGATGGCCCGCAGTTTGGCCCGGCAATCGAGCCGGTGCTGGAGCGCGCCTTGCTCTCGCGGCGCCCCATGCTGACGACGCTCGTGCCCCCGGCCCATGTCACCCATGCCGCAACGATGCTGCCGCACCGCTACACCGCCGAGAGCGCCATCATCGTGCCTCTGCTCACCTATGAGCAACCGCTCGGGGCAATTGTCCTGATGCGCATCCACGAGGCTTTCGCCGAAGAGCAGGTGCGTACCGCGCAGCGCGAGCTGCAGCAGCACGCCCGCGACCTGCTCAACGCCTTCTCCAACCCCGACGCGCGCCGTCATCAGAACACGCTGTTCGCCGTCGCCCGGCGCATGATCGCCGTCGCCGAAGCCGACTGGCTGGAGATCGCCCTGTGGAATACGGCCCAGCACCAGATGAACCTGGCGCTGTCGTGCGGTGGGAGCATCTGGCTGGAGGACGCTAGGCCCGCGCTGGCCCTGAGCGACTTCCCTCTGGTAGCCCGCGCGCTGACTGAGCAGACGCCGGTCAGCGGCCTGCTGAAGGGCGATGTCCAGAAATTGGCCGGGTTGGTGGGCGGCCAGAGCATCCTGGCCCTGCCGCTGATCATCAAGGGGGAGACCGCTGGCCTGGTGCTGCTGGTGGATACGCTGGCCCGGCGCGGCTTCTCGCGGCGCGAAGTTGAGCTTGCGCAGGCGCTGGTGCTGCAGGCGGCCAACGCCCTGGACAACGCCCGGCTCTACCGCGACCTGGAGCGGAGCCTGCAAGAACTACACCGCACGCAGAGCTGGCTGGTGCAGACGGCGCGCCTTTCGGCGATGGGCGAGCTGGCGGCGGCAGTCGCCCACCAGATCAACAACCCGCTGACGACGATCCTGGGCGACACCGAGATGATCCTGGCCGATCTGCCGCTCGACGATCCCAACCGCGAGCCGCTGGAAGCCGTGTCGCGGGCGGGCAAGCGCGCCCACGAAGTGGTGCGCCGCCTGCTGGCGATGGCTCGCCAACGCTCTGGCGACGAGCCGCTCGAGCCACAGGACGTCAACACGACCATCCATAATACGCTCATGCTGGCCGAGACTCACATCCGGCACGGGCGCATTGCGCTGGATGTCGAGCTGGCCGACGACCTGCCCCTGGTGGCCGGGGTGCCCGGCCAGCTCGAAGACGTGTGGCTCAACTTGCTGCTGAACGCGCGCGACGCGGTCGCCGGGCTGCCCGAACCGCGCATCGAGATTACGACGCGCCCCAGCCCGGAGCGTGCCGGCGTGGAGATTCGCGTGTGGGACAATGGCGCAGGCATTCCCGCCTATCTGCACGCGCAAATCTTCGATCCGTTCTTCACCACCAAGCCGCCCGGCGAAGGCACCGGCCTGGGTTTGCACATTTGTCAGCAGATTGTGAGAAAGTGTGGTGGTAGCATAACTGTGCAGAACGATTATAATGAAGGTGTCTGTTTTACAATCTTTTTGCCGGTCTATCCAGAACGAGGCGAGCTATGAGCAAGCCGTACATCCTGGCAGTGGATGATGATCCAGACGTGCTAGGCACGCTCTACCGGGCGCTGACGCGCGAGGGGTTTGAGGTCGGGCGCGCGACATCGGGCCTGGAAGCGCTGAAAATGCTCTCTGCGCGCCGTCCTGAGCTGATCATCCTCGACATTATCATGCCCGGCCTGGATGGGTTGACGGTCTGCCGGCGGGTGCGCGCCGACAGCCAGTACGACGACCTGGCCATCCTGTTCCTGACGGCGCGCGGTCACACCGACGACATCGTGGACGGGCTGGACGCCGGCGGCGATGATTACGTGGTGAAGCCCTTCGAAGTCGCCGAGCTGGCCGCCCGCGTGCGCGCCCTCATCCGCCGGGGGCAGCGCAGCGCCATCCTCGAAAGTCCGCTCCTGGCAGTGGGCCGCTTGCAGCTTGACTCCAGCATGCACCAGGTGGTGGTTGGGCAGGGCGCGCCCATCCAGCTCACGGCGACTGAACACCGCCTGCTGCGCTATATGATGGAGCACGCGAACCAGGCGCTCTCGCCACAACACCTGCTCGAAGCCGTGTGGGACTATCCGCCGCACACCGGCGACCCCGACCTGGTGCGCGCTCACGTGCGCAATCTGCGCGCCAAGCTGGAGCGATCGTCCAGCGAAGAGGTGATCCGCACCATTCACGGCGTGGGGTACATGATCCCCAGTTGATCTTGAGGTAGTTTGGGGCGGTGTTTGGTTTTGGGTTAGTGGTTGGGGGTTCGCTCGTGGCCGCTGGGGCGGGCAGCAAGATTGCCTTTTCCAACCCCCAACCGTCAAAAACTACCTTCTCACTCAATTCGATGAACTCTGCGCGGCCATGACGACCGGCTCGGCGACGACGACCAGCCGGCCCAGGTAAGTTTCCGCGTCGAAGTCCCAATCGGTGCAGGTGATCAGCGTAATGCGCGACACGCCGTCCTGGGCCAGCCAGGAGACATCGTAGGGGTCCACGTCTTCGATCTGCGTGACGCGGTAACGCTCCTCGCGGGCGCCCTCGCGCAGCACCACGAGATCGCCCAGTTTCGCCTCAAAAAGATAGGCAAAGGGGCCGGGCGCGCCGGTGAAGCTCTCCACATGGCCCGCCAGGACGATGTTGCCGCCTGAGTCATCCAGCCAGGCGGTGCCGACCAGATGCCCGACCGAGTCGCCGAGGTGGCGCGTTTCCCACGTGCCGCGCACGCGCCCGGCAGGGATGATCGGCGCGCCGACCGACGCTGCCGGGAACATGATCTGGCGCACGGGGACAGTTCTGTCGGGGGTGGGGGTGGGCAGCACGTCTTCGGGGCGCAGACCCTGGGGGGGCGGCGTGCGCGGAGGCGTCGCGGTGGCAGAAGTGGCGGGCAGCAGCGCCGAGCTGAGCCGCCAGACCGCGAAGATGAGCACAATGAACTCGACGCTGAGCATCGAACAACTTAGCGGCGTGAAACGCAGCCGGCGCTTCTTCGGCGAACCAAGCACGGTTACTCCCCCACAGTGCACGTGCGTACAGCTTAGCGCACGCCGGGGGGAATCGCAACAGCCGTGAAGTGCGGACACAGGTTGGCGGCGAGGCGCGTCAGCGCCGAGCGGGGGTGAGGTCAACCGGCTTCCGCCGTATACCCCTACGGCGGGTGCCGCTCCGCTGCGCCCCACCCTGCGAGAGCCAGGCATCTTGTGGATTTGTCACAAGGTCTGCTGGCGCGCCGGTTGGTATACTCCGCACCCTGCGGCGGCGGCCCGGGCGGGATTCCTGGTTTTCCAGCTTCGCCCACCCCGTCGCACACTGCCGGGCTTCACCTAAATCTCGTAATTTCTTGCTTTAGGCTTACTTATCTGGTATTTTTAATTTGATTACATCTTCTTGTCGAACCTCCGACGCTGGCCTCTAGCTTACTGTAACTTGGACTACGGCCGCCTTGAGCGCGTGAAAGGAGAGACTATCGTCGTACCGCAAAACAGCCAGTGACAAGCGCAGTCGTTTTGTCCGCGCAGAGGCGGACACCCGCAGAGAGCGGCGGGGATTCCCAGAGACGGCACGGGCCAGCCTGGGAGCGTTCTCAGTCTTTGCGATGCCGGGCCGCCAGTCGATCAATGCGTGACCGGTAGCGCTCTCGTCTGGGCGAACTGCCACTTGTTCATAGTGACAGGGCGGGGTCATTGCCCGCCACCCGTTTGTTCAGACCCGTAATTTGCATAAGGAGCGAATACACATGCGCAAACTGTCAGTCTTTCTCATCGTCATGCTGGTGGCCGGGCTGGTGCCGGCCATGTCAGCCACTGCCCAGGGCGGCAACATTTTCACCTTTGGCGAGTTCGGCAATGCTGTGGCGCTCGACCCGGCCATCGTCACCGACGGCATCTCCTTCCGCGTGACCGTGCAGGGCTGCGAGTCGCTGCTCTTCTTCGACGGCCAGACCACCAACCCGATCCCCGGCCTGGCCGAAAGCTGGACGGCCAGCGATGATGGCACGGTCTGGACCTTCAAGCTGGTCGAGAACGCCACCTTCCACGATGGCACGCCCTTCAACGCCGAGGCCGTGGTCTACAACTTCGAGCGCTGGCGCTTCACCGATCACCCGACCCACTTCCCCGAGGTGGTCTTCGAGTACTACGAGGGCATGTGGGGCGGCTTCGACGATACCTCGCTCATCACCAACGTTGAGGCTACTGGCGAGTACGAAGTCACCTTCACCCTCAGCGAACCCTATGGTTCGATGCTGAACACGCTGGCCATGCCCATGTTCGCCATCTCCAGCCCGGCGGCGATCGAGGCGGCGGGCGCGGCTTATGGCACGCCGTCGGTGGGCTACTCCTGCACCGGCCCGTACAAGTTCGTCGAGTGGGTCAGCGACGATCACATCACGATCGTCCGCAACGAGGACTACTGGGGCGAGATCCCTGGCAACGTGGACACGATCATCTACCAGGTGATCCCCAACGCCGCTGCCCGCCTGGCCGCGCTGCAATCCGGCGCGATTGACGCCTTCGAGCAGCCGAACGTGGAAGATATCCCCGCCATCGAGAGCGGCAGCAACACGTATATTGAGTATCGCCCCTCGATGAACGTCTTCTACCTGGCCTTCAACTACCGCGTGCAGGAATTCCGCGATCCGCTGGTGCGCCAGGCCATCGCCATGGCCATCAACCGCCAGGAGATCGTGGACGCTTTCTACGCGCCCGGCGCGGAAGTGGCCAAGACGATGATCCCGCCCTCACTGTGGGGCTATAACGCCGACGTGCCCGCCTGGGACTATGACCCCGAAGGCGCCAGGGCACTGCTGGCCGAGGCCGGCTATCCCGATGGCTTCAGCGAAGTGACTCTGCTCGGCGTGGACGAGAACAACATGGTCACCGACGAAGTGGTGGGCACCATGCCGCTGACCCTCTACTTCATGCCGGTGCAGCGTCCTTACAACCCGGATGGCCAGGGTATCGGCGAGGCGATGGCCGCCTATCTGGCTGAGATCGGCCTGGATGTCACGCTCGGCCAGGTGGGTGACTGGTCTGCGTATCTGGACGAGCGCACCAACGGCAACCTGACCGGCCTGTACCAGCTTGGCTGGACGGGTGACAACGGTGACCCCGACAACTTCCTGGGTTACTTCTACGCCAACCAGCCCGTCGCTCGCGAGGGCTACTACTACAATCCAGAAGTCGGCGAGCTGCTTAACCAGGCTCGTGGCATGGTTGATCAGGCCGAGCGCGATCCGATCTACCAGCGGGTAGATCAGATCATGCACGACGAAGTGGCCCGCCTGTACATCGCTCACTCGCGCGTGCCGCTGGCCTTCAGCAGCCGTGTGTCGGGCTACGTCACCAACCCGCTGGCGACCGAGCACTTCAAGTTCGTCTCGGTTCAGTAAGCCGGGGCGAGGTTGCTCTAGCACCCTAGTATGAGACTGGAATGGGACTGCCAGGCCAGGCGGTCCCATTCTGTTTTCAGGGAACGGGCCGGGCGGAACAAAAGCATCCCCCATCCCCCAACCCCTTCCCCCACGCAAGTGATACTGTCTGCGGGGGCGCAGCAGAGCAGCGCCCCGCCCTGACAGGGTGTGCCCACGCCAGCGGGCGGGGTGCGTGCAAAGGTTGTCAGCGACTCGCTTGCCGCGGGGATATTGACCTCACCCCCCGCCTCGCTG
>JAHDWP010000053.1 GCA_023382715.1 Anaerolineae bacterium | reverse complement strand
GGAGGGAGAAGGGGTTGGGGGGATGAGGGGGAGCTTACCATACACCCTTTCAGAGAGCGTCTTCCGGCGCATGTTTTCTCCGAGTCTCCGAGTTTAGGAGCTGCGATTAGAGAAAACGTAACACGCCCTGCCAGACTCTAGCTCTTTATAAACACGATGACCATTAGAAAAATTCCCGCCGTATTGCCGACCGGCAGCGTGCCAGGCCCGCGAGGGTGCCCCTTTGCGCCCGGCAGGACCTCTGGTCCTCCGGGGCGCGCTCCACAGAGAAACGAACAGCGCCGGAGATAATCCGGCGCTGCTGCGCAAACCGCCTGTTGCGCGCCTGGGCGCGCCCCCAAGACCGTTATGACTCGACCTGGTTGGGCACATCTTCCTCGTACTTGGTCGGGCACTTCAGCGTGATCTCTTCCGCGTAGAAGATGTACTCGCCGTCCACAAGCTGTAGCTTGCCCGACATGATCGCCTGCGCCTCGTGTTGGAGCAGGTCGGGGATGTCGGTATCGTAAGCGATGACCTGCATGCGCGTGGCGTTGGGGTCATTCACCGCCGTGTAGAGCACCTTCGCCAGGCCGCCCTGCTTGCGGATGGCGTCGTTATCGTTGGGGATATTGGCCACGACGAAGCGCAGTTCGTGCGTCTGCTGGTTGAACGCAGGGTCGCCGTCCACCGCCCCCGACACGCGCACGGTCTTGCCCAACATGTTGGCGTCGCCGAGCAGATCGTCCACCGTGACATAGTAGCGCGCGCCGATCAACGTGCTGGAAAACAGCAGATAGGCGATTGCGCCCAGCAGAACCACGCCGATAACCAGAAATTTCCAGCGTCCCGATCGCTTGATCGCCTTGCGTTCCTGGGGCAGCAGGACATCCTTTTCCCACTGAATTTCTGCCATGTGCAAACCCTTCTCTACACACTACTATTGACAACAACCGACAACAATGATCGTTTCAGAGATCCCAGTGGTGCGGCCTATCAAGTTGTATTGTAGCACCATCGCGCGCGCAGACCAAAAGAAGTGGGGGCGCGCCAGGGCAATCGCGGTGTGCGAAGCCGCGTGCAACACGCCCCTGCGCGCGCGCTCGACGGGCGGATTTCCGAGGTCTGGTGCAGCGCCTGGCCCCGCCCGGCGAGCTGAATCAGATTGATGGAGAAATGCGTCCGTAGAGGCGTATGGCCATACGCTCCTACGGGGCCGCGACAGGGCAGCATCCGCACATCCCCCAGTGGTCAAATTGCGCGCCGCGCGCGTACAATCTCCCTATCGTACGCCCGAAGGGGCGCAATTAGGGGGACGGCGGGGGATAGCATCCAGGCGAGGAAGTAGTGATGAGGCGATGGGCTGGAATTGTGGCGGTAGTCATGCTGGGCGCGGCGCTGATCGCGCTCGTGCTCAGCATCGCCGGCGTCATCACGCAGGATGGCAGCGCGCCGGGACCAGGTGAGGGAGACAACGTGACGTATACCTATTCGGGAAATGTGAATGCGCCGGACTTTTCCGCCGACGCTGAGTGGATCAACGTGTCCGCGCCGGTGAGCATCGCCGACCTGCGCGGCAAGATCGTGCTGCTGGATTTCTGGACGTATGGCTGCATCAACTGCATTCATGTCATCCCCGATCTCAAGCGGCTGGAAGCCGAGTATCCCGAAGCCCTGGTCGTGATCGGCGTGCACTCGGCCAAGTTCACCAACGAGAGCGAGACGGAGAACATCCGCCGCATCGTGCGCCGCTACGAAGTCGAGCACCCGGTGATCAACGACCACGATTTCGTCACCTGGCAGCAGTACGGCGTGCGCGCCTGGCCGACGTTCGTGATCATTGATCCCCTTGGCAAGGTCGTCGGGCAGCTTTCGGGCGAGCCGCTTTACCCGCGCATCCAGCCGGTGATCGAGACGATGGCCCGCGAGTACGGCGCGGCGGGCGCGATCAGCCCGGCGCCGCTGGCCCAGTGGCAGCCGGAGATGGCCCGCGACGATCACAGCGCGCCGCTGCGCTTCCCCGGCAAGGTGCTGGCCGACGCGGCGGGCAAGCGCCTGTTCATCAGCGACAGCAACAACAACCGCATCGTCGTGACGGCGCTGGACACGTTCGAGGTGCTCGACGTGATCGGCACGGGCGAAGCCGGGCTGCGCGACGGCGATTACGCAACCGCCCGGTTCTTCCGCCCCCAGGGCCTGGCGCTCGACGGGGACACGCTCTACGTGGCCGACACCGAGAATCACGCCCTGCGTGCCGTCGATCTGGCCGCGCGCACGGTGACGACCGTCGCCGGGACGGGTGCGCAGGGTTTCGAGCGCGACGCCAGCGGCCCCGGCACCGAGATCGCGCTCAGCTCTCCCTGGGATGTGACCGTGCACGCGGGCAAGGTCTACATCGCCATGGCCGGGCCGCACCAGTTGTGGGTCTACGACAGCGCCAGCGGCGACGTCGGGCCGTATGCCGGGACGGGACGCGAGGCCCTGCTGGACGGGCCGCTGCGCCAGGCGGCCATGAACCAGCCGAGCGGCATTGATACCGACGGGACGGTGCTCTACTTCGCCGACCCCGAAGCCAGCGCCATTCGCACAGCGGACCTCGACCCTGCCGGCGAGGTGCGCACCATCGTCGGCACGGGGTTGTTCGACTTCGGCGATATGGACGGCGTGGGCGACGCCGTGCGCTTGCAGCACGCCCTGGGCGTGACCGTCGCCGAGGATGGCCTGCTCTACGTGGCCGACACCTACAACAACAAGATCAAGCGCCTCGACCCGGCCACGCGCGAGAGCGTCACCTTCCTGGGCACGGGCGCGCCGGGCTTCGCCGATGGGAGCGCGCCGCTGTTCTACGAGCCGGGCGGCCTTGACTACGCGGACGGCAAGCTGTATATCGCCGACACGAACAATCACGCCATCCGCGTGGCCGACCTGGCGACGGGCGTGGTCAGCACGGTGACCTTCCCCAACGTCGAGCGGCTGAGCGGCGCGGGCGCCGTGTCCATCGCGCCGGGCGGGCTGAGCGGGGGGGCGTTTGCGGCGGAGGACGCGCTGCTGCTGGCTCCGCAGACGGTCGCCACCGGGCCGGGCACGCTGCGCATCAGCGTGACCATGCCCGACGGCTACAAGCTCAACGGTCAGGCCCCCTTCACAGCCATCTTCCCCGATGATCCGGTGGCTCAGGTTCCGGCTGAGTCGCGCGACACCCGCATTATCCTGCCGGAGCTGCCGCTGGAAGTGCCGGTCACCTTCGCGCCGGGGCAGACCGATCTGGCGCTCGACCTGACGGTGTACTGGTGCGAAGCGATCAACGAGACGCTGTGCTTTGTGGACCGGGCGACGCTGATCGTGCCGCTGACTGTGCTGCCCGCTGGCGACGCGCACCAGGCCACATTCGAGCGCGAGCTGGTGCCGCCGGTGGTGCCGAACACGCTGGGTTAGCCGGGCGGGGCGAGCTGGCCGCGTTGCGCTGAGGCTGTGGGCCGGGGTGCGTCCCCAGGTTGCCGGTCGGTCGTGTGACGTTTCGCTCTTTCTGACCCTGCCGGGAAGAGGCCGGGGAGAGGGGCCTGGCGCTGCATCAGTGCGTCAGGGCGGAAATAGGTGTACGGTTTGGCCTGGCCCAGCCCCCCATCCCCGACCCTTCCCCCACGAGGGGGGAAGGGAGCAGAACCCCGGGCCAGGCCGCGCCCGCACAGCAATTCCTCAAAAAATGAAGAATGTCAGCCCCCTTAATGCTGAATCGCGGGATTTTTCATATATCTTTCACACCAGGGCCATCCAAAAGCCCCTTTTGTCGCCTATACTTAGGCCAGACGACGGACGCACATGCGTCGGAAGGCCATCTATGTTCGCTCGCAACCCTGGTCCCAATACGATACTCACTGTGCACGGCGACTCCGCCGCCCGCAAGGTGATCGGTCGTACCCTGGCTCGCGAAGGGCACGCCATCATAGAAGCAGCCGACGGGCAGGCAGCGATCAGACTGGTGCGCGTACATCGGCCCGACATCATCATCCTCGACACGGCGCTGCCCGATGTGAACAGCCTGGAGCTGTGCACCTACCTGCGCACGCTACCCCACGTCACCCACACGCCGATCCTGTTCATCAGCGAGCGGACTGGCGCGCTGTACGTTGCTCAGGCGCTCGATTCGGGCGGCGATGATTATCTGCGCCTGCCCTTCACCTCGCGCGAGCTAAAGGCGCGCGTGCGGGCGCTGCTGCGCCGCGCTGAGCGCAGAGGCAGGCGGATGGCCCTGCCAGCTCTGCGACTGGATGCCAGCACGCACAGCGCGCAAATAGATGACCGCAACGTCCAGCTCACCGTCACCGAATATCGCCTGCTGGCGTATCTGTGCCAATCCCCGCTGCGCCACCACAGCGCCCACGACCTGCTGCAAGCCCTGTGGGGCTATCCGCCCAAGCGCGGCGACACGGCCCTGGTGCGCAACCATATCCGCAACCTGCGGCGCAAAATCGAGAGCGACCCGGAACACCCGCGCCTTCTCGTGTCGCTGCACGGGCGCGGCTACCTGATCAACGCCGATCTCGAGAGCGTCTGACGGGTTGTCGTCCGCGTTTCATCCCTGCGACGCTGACAAATCCTTATAAACTCCTCACAATAGCCTGACAGGGCCGCCAGATCATCTATGGTATCATTGCCAATAGGGGCAGCATCGCTCGCCGCCGGATGTGGGCGCGAGCGGGGGCCTTTGCCTTTCTGGCTGTTTGCTCACTGTCTGGCGGCCCACTGGCATTCTGAGGTGAACCATGCGGGGCAGACTCCGAAGATTACTGGCTGTGCTGGATGGCACCCCCACCGGCACGCGCGGCCAAAGCCTGGTGGAACTGACCCTCACCCTGCCGATCCTGCTGGTCATGCTGATGGGCCTGACCGAGATCGGCTGGTACGCCAACAACTACCTGACGCTGCTCGATGTCGTGCGCGAGGCCGGGCGTTTCGGGGCCACGCTCGACCCGACGGGGTGGGCTGACGGGGAAGAACGGAGCTACCACCGCATGGATTGCGACTATCCTGCGGAGCCTTACGGTGTCGCGTATTCGACCACGCATTTTGACAAACTTCCGGGCGAAGGGCAGGAGACCTGGCCTGGCCCAGACTTGAGCTTGTGGGGATATTCGCCCGGAAGTGAAGGTCTTTTGGGCTTTTATGATGGCGTGGCCTGCTCGGTGATCGGCAATATGCAGCCGCTGGACTTCAACGACGACACCGACGATATTGTGGTGTCGGTCTTCCAGTTCGTGGTGCTCAATCGCGGCCTGCCCAACGCCCAGGTGCGCATAGTGGGCCGGCTGCCCGCCCGCGCCAACGAGTGCGAGAACGACGACGAATACGACCCCTTCGACTGGAATCACGACGGCAGCGGCAGCGGCATAGACGAAGACTCCGCTCGTTTTGACTCGTCATGGGACAACGTGCGCGGCTATGTCTTTCGCGGCAACCACCGGATGAGTTTCGGCGCGCCGATGGACTGCCTGGGGTCGGCCTTCTCCACCGCCAGAGTGGAAGAAATGCTGGACTTCAACTCCCATCCAGACCGCGCGCGCAAGATTGACGAAGTGGCCAACTTCGGGCTGGTGCTGGTTGAAGTGTTCTGGCGGCACCACCAACTGCTCGCGCTACCCTGGTTCAACCTGGGGCCGCTCGCCGACGGCCAGATGATCCATGTCTGGGCGTTCTTTCCCGTCTCGGCTGCCGAGCCTGACCTGGACTATTAGCCGCTCTGTGGTGTGATGATGCTTATGAAACGCTTGCCCATCCCTACTCCCTTCGCCAGGCACCTGCGGCGCAGTCAGCGCGGCCAGTCCATCCTGCTGCTGGCGTTCGCTTTCATCGCCCTCATCGCCTTCGTGGGGCTGGTGACGGATGTGGCGCTGCTCTTCACGCGCTACGCCGCGCTGCGCCGGGCGGTGGACGCGGCGGCCATCGCCGCCGCCGGTCAAGTCCGCGAGGGGACGGACTACGCGACAGTGGCCATCGCCGCCGAGCAGTACATCGAGCTGCACAACCTCGACTCGCGCTCCACCCTGGTCGAGACCTGCGAGACAGACATCTACCAGTGGCGGCTGGGCTTAGGCCCCTGGGAAGGCGACCCGCACCCCGAATCCGCCGACCCCTGGACCTGCGGCGACGGCACCGAGAAATGCAACGTGCCCGATCTCATGCCCATCACTGAGTTGTGCGACTGGGGCGATCCGCACAAGCTCGTGCGCGTCAGCGCACAGATCGAGTCGCCGACAACCTTCCTGGCCCTGATCGGCATCCCTTCGATCACCCTGGAAGCGACCTCGGTCTCGGAGACGGCGGTGCTCGACGTGGCCCTGGTCATTGACACGTCAGAGTCCATGTCGAAGGAGACCAATTCTACCGACTACACGCGCGTCAACCTGTCCTACGGCGGGGGAGGAGGCCTGACCATTCGCGGCGAATGCAACACCACGTCCGAAGATTTGGCCAACGGCCTGCCCGTCTATGCGCGCGAGCGCTGGGCCGGCTGCTGCAACGACCCCGGCACCGGGCAGGTCAGCGACGGCACAGTGCGCAAATCCACCGGCGGATTCCTGTCCAACGGCACCATCTGGCACGATGCCAACTTCAACGGCATCTGGGACCCCGGCGAAGACGGGCTGGCCAACAGCACCGCCCAGAGCAGCAGCCTGACCGATCCCGACGGCTTCAACTTCACCACGCTGGTCTGCCGGCCCTTCAAAACGGTGAAGGACGCGGCGCGGCAGTTCATCAAGCAATTGGACTTCGTGCGCGGCGACCGCGTGGTGCTGGTGACCTTCGACCGGGCGGGCATCGCCTATGACCCCGACGGCGACGCCCCGACCTTCCGCCCTCTGCTGCGCAGCCAGCAGGCGGCCATTGAAACGCTCAACCAGAAGGTGGGCGTCCTGATCAACCCGACGGGCATTCACAATCGCTGTGAAGAGTACATCACCGCTCAGATTCTGTGGCCGCGGTGGATCAGCGGCGAGCTGACCGAAGAGCCGGCGCGCCGCCCCTTCGCCTATGAATCGATCGCGCCGTGCGGCAACACGAACGTCGGCGGGGGCATCCTGGCGGCCAGCAACGCCATCACCGACCCCGACGATATCCGCCGCGAAGCGGTCTGGGTCATGATCGTGCTGAGCGATGGCGCGGCCAACGTAACCGATCGCGTCCCCGGCGCGATCAACGTGCGCGATTATGGTCTCCATGGCTACTGCCCCTGGTGGACGTTCTGCCCGCTCAGCGGCGATTATGTCTGGCCGGAGTGCACCGGGAACAACCCCAGCCAGGTTGAGATGAATACTCCCGTCTGCAACGACAACGACCCGAACACGCGCCATTTCTGCATTGACTGGAATACCAGCGAGCCGGAGGTTGGCAATGTGGAATGCACCGTCGCCGGCCACTACGACGCCGACGACTACGCGCGCGACATGGCCGACTTCGCCGGGCTGATCGAAGTGGTACCCGGCGGCAAGCAGGGCAACTTCATCGCCATGTTCTCGATCGGCTTCGGCCAGGAAGTGCTCGATGAGCCAACGGCTGCGCCGCTGCTGCGCTACATCGCCGACGCGGGCGACAACGGCTTCATCAACGATCGTTTGCAGCAAGACCTGCGCGAAGACCGCAACCCGATGCCCACCTATCCCATTGGTGGCCCGTACCCGGACTACTATCTTCCGAAAGATCCTTGTGAAGGGGGCCTGCACCCCACCCAGCAATGTGGGCAGTACTGGTACGTGTCATATAACGCCAGCAACCCGGAAGCCAGCCTGGCCGAGCTGAACGACGTTTTTGAGGAGATCGCCAGTCGTCTGTTCACACGCCTGTCGCGGTAGAGCCGCAAGTGTCGCGAGTCTGTCGCGAGTTTGAGGGGATAGCATGATGAGTCCAGCAACTGAGTCTCAAGCAGTTCAGCAGCGCAGCAGGCGTGGGCAGACGTTGGTCGAATTCGCGCTGACGCTGCCCATTCTGCTCATGCTGATGTTCGGTGTGATCGAGTTCGCGCGCATCTTCCAGGCGTGGATCACCTTGCAGAATGCGGCGCGCGCGGCGGCTCGCTATGCCGTCACCGGACAGTGGGACGAGAACATCCTGGCCGGGGCGATGGGCTACACCTTTCCTGAAGGGCTTTCGGTAGACCAGCGCCGCCAGGCCGTGCTGAACAGCCTGATGCCCTGCACCGAGGGCGTGGATGAGGCTTTCCAGCGCCATTGGGGCTATGACTGCCAGCCTGGCTCGGTGGAAGACCAATGGCTGCGCGCTGACGTGGCCCGCATCCCTTCCATTGTGGATCGGGCGCGCGTGGGCGCGTCGGGGTTGGCCCTCAAGGACGGTGATCACTATGTGGGGTTACAGTACCCCGACGAGGACGACCTGAGCACGGGGACGGTCACCGACAGCGAGCGCGGCTGGTTCCACGTGTGGATCTGCAGCTCGCGCCCTGGCGTGTATAGCAAGACGGCGGCTCGCTATAAACCCAGCGAGGATCGCAGCGCCCGGCTGTGCCAGGTGCAGGAGCCGGGTATGGAGGATGTCAACCAGTACGACCCCGGCGGACCTGGCGATGCGGTCGAAATTGTGGTCTTCTTCAACCACCCGCTGATCACACCGCTGGGCCTGGTGGACTACATCCAGCTTCAGGCGCGGCGGGTGATGATCAACGAAGCGTTCCGCTCGACGCGCGTGATCAACATCCCGCCGGCGCTGGCGCTGCCCACCTTCACCCCTTCCAACACGCCGGTGCCCAGCGACACCCCGACGCCGACCAACTCGCCGACGATCACCGATACGCCGACGTCTACGCCCACCGAGACATCCACAGCAACTGTCACCTCCACGCCGTCGCCCGACTGCGCCCTGGTCACGCTAGACAGCGTGCGCCTGGTGGATAATGCGCTGGAAGTGCGCATCAACAATGCCAACCAGTATGGGCCGCTCTTCGTCTCGCGGGTGGAAGCCCAGTGGAGCAAACACTCGGATTACTCCACCATGTACACCGGCGCCATGCGCGTCGCCACTCGCACGCACTTCTGGCACGGGATGGACCTGACCCCGCCCACCATTGTGGACAACACCGATCCCGGCTGGGATGACGATGCGCCCGACTACTTCATCCGGCGCTTCGACGCCCACACCATCACCCCGCTGCGCATTGAGTTCCTCAACGGCCCGCTGCGCCTCGCCGATTACTTCGTGCCGGGCGCCTTCGACGGCACGCGCATCTATCTCGGCACAACCTGGGGCGGGCTGGGCTTCGACCCGGTCAACGACTGCCTGGTCGAACTGACTGGCTATCCTACGCCCACCCCATCGAGCACAGCGACCGAAACGCCGCCCGGCTTCGAGCTGACGAACACGGTCACTTTCACGCCGACGCCGGTCTGCACCAACTATGAAGTGCGCTTCGCCGGCTTCGAGACCAACGGTGTGGTGCACTTCACCCTGCGCAACACGGACATTGCCGTAGCCTATATCACCGGTTTCAGCATCAACTGGAACACCTACAACCGGACTCTGGACGCGATCTGGCTGGACTTCGTCTCAGTGGGCGGGCCGAATGCGTTCGATCCCGCCGCTGTCAAGATATGGGACCCGGTGGACAATGTGACCACGCGCCCGGCAGTGGGCGTCTCTGGCGGGCCGGGCTGGCTGGTTAACCCCGTGATCCAGCCGGGCAGGACGCTGGATATCTGGTTCGACTTCGACGGCACGTCAGGCCGACTGGATCAAATCGGCTACCGTGACTCTGACTTCAACGATACAACCTTCGTGATCAACTTCGTCTGCGACGGAGAAGGGGTCAACGTGCCGACACCAGCGCCCACCAATACGCCGACCATTACGCTGACACCGAGCATCACGCCGACGCCGAGCAAGACAAACACCCCAACTATCACGCTGACGCCGAGCAAGACAAACACGCCGACCTACACCCACACGCCCGGCCCGGCGACGGCGACCTTCACGCCCTCGAACACACCGACGTATACCTTCACGCCGGTGCTGACGCCGACCTATACGCCGACGATTGACACAGGCGGCTTTGAATAGGCGAGACGCCGCCCGAACCTGACAAGACAAGCCCCAGGGCCTAAGGCTCTGGGGCTTTCTTTATGCGGACGATCGGGCGTGAGGAGGCTCAGCGCTGCGCCGCCTGCAAAGCAGCCAGCCGCCGCTCGGCGAGGCGCAGCTTGTTGCCCACCGCCGCCTGCGTCTCGTTCATGGACATTTCCAGATAGGGGAAGGCCAGCCAGACGTTCATCAGCCCGAAGAGCGCCCCGCTGATCACCCGGTAGTGAGGCAGCGACTCGCGGATCGGCCAGAACTCGAACGGCGTGTAGCTGAACATCTGGCTGAATCCGTCCAGGCCGAGCGGCCCCAGCCCCAGCAGCACGTAGAGCATCAGCGGCGCGGGGCGCAGCCAGCGCCGCACACGGGTGAAAAGCAGCCCGGCCAGGAACATCACGCCGTAGATGGCCACATCGCGCTCGCACAGCGCCGTCTTGTAGCCCATCTGCTCGTTGCCGCGAAACGAGCGCGACTTCAACTGCAAGTCCGCTGACCACAGCGCCAGGTCCAGCCCGGCGAAATGCGGGTCCTGCGAGGCATAGGACTCGAACGACCCCAGGCTGGACCCCGCCACTTCGCGCGGGTAGACAAGCTGCTCACCGAACAGGAACCACGAGCGAAAGGCGAACTGGTGACACATCGGCGCGTAGATTTTGTGGACGATGTTGGCCGCGCCTTCCCAGCCCGCTTTCATGAACAGGGGGGGCGTCAGCGCAAGGCCCGTGTACAGCAGCAGGAAGCCCAGCACGATGACCAGCCAGTGGCGGGCCAGGCGCAACGCCAGGCGGTTGGTGCGGATGATATGGCGCAGATTGCGCTCGTCGGGAGCTTGCCCAGAGGTCATGCGGCGGTGTCCTTCGCGCAGAAGCGGTCAGCGGTCAGCGGTCAGCAAGAGCGTCATCGGCAGGGGCGTTAGCCCGCGCGCAGGTCGTCGAGCGCGGCCAGCAGCTCTGGCCCGCTCAGGCCGCGCGGGAAATAGGCGGCGATGACTCCGTCCGCGTCCAGCAACAGGCTGGTGGGGTAGCCGGGGATGACGCTGCGATACAGGCCGCCATTGATCCGGCCATCGGGGTCGAGCGCCACCGGGAAGGTGATGCCCAGCCCCTCGGTGAAAGCGGCCACGTCGCCGCGCGCTTCCATGAAATTGACCGCCAGCACCACGAACCCGGCCTCGCCGCCTCGCAGATCATAGATTGTCTGGAAGTCGGGCATTTCCTCGCGGCACGGCCCGCACCACGTCGCCCAGAAATTGAGCAGCACGGGCCGCCCGCGAAAGTCGGACAGGCTCACCGTGCGCCCGTCGAGCAGCTCAACGGTGAAGTCCGGTGCGCGCTGCCCCATACTCAGCCCCACCGGCACCGCCGCGCCCGCTGAGGCCGCGTCAAGCGACGGAAGCTCCAGGGCGGGAACGTCCAGCGCGGGGACTTCCAGGCCGGACGCTGCGGTCAGCACGTCTTTAGGCGCGGCGATGTAGAAGTCCTTCTTGACCCCATCGCCGATGCACGACCACAGGTTGCCCAGGCGCACCCGTCCCTCAATGGCCCCGACCACACAGTTTTCCATGTTGAGCTGAATATCACCCAGCTCGCCTTGCGCGCCGAGCGCCGTCAGCCGCTCCATCTGCCCGCTGAAAACGAGCACGCCGATGAAGATGAGGAATGCGCCGCTGACTGCCTCGATGGTGCGCATGTGGCGCTGCAGACGGCGGAAGATGCCCTGCGCCCGGTCGAGGGCCAGCGCCGTCAGCAGGAAGGGGATGCCCAGGCCGAAGGCATAGGCCAGCAGCAGCACACCCGCCCGCGACACCGACCCGTCCGTCGAGGCCAGGGTGAGCACCGCCCCGTAGATGGGGCCGATGCACGGCGTCCAGCCGGCGGAGAAGACCACGCCCATGAACAGCGATCCCAGGTAGCCATAGCGCTGGCTGGGGCGCGTCTGGCGGCGCGTGTCCACGTAGAGCGCCATGTGCAGGCGGGCGATGATCCGCGACCAGAACTGGCCGGGCGTGTCGGCCTTCAGCGCGTCGCGGAAGACCTGCGCCAGCAGCAGAATCACCACCAGGGTGAGAAACCACGACTCGACGAACAGCCAGTAGATGGCGCCGATCAGGGCGATGCCGATGGCCGTTGAGATCAGGTTGGCGTAGGGATTCTGGTCGAGCCTGAGCGCCCGCGCGCCCAGCCAGGAGAAAACACGGTTGAGCACGCCCAGGATGTGCAGCCCGAAGAGGATCACCGCCGTGCCGCCGATGCGCGCAATGCCGTCGCGCACATCGCCCTCGGTGACGCCCAGCTCGGTCAGCGAAGAGACAGCGGCGGTGGTCAGCAGGCCGAAGACCACGAAGAACAGGGTGAAGCCCAGCACGAAGAAGAAGCCGTGCGTCAGCGTGCCGAAGCGCCGGCGAAACTCGTCTCTCACCGCGCTCCCTGCCGCCTGCTGAGTCATCTGTCCGCTCATGTAGCCCACATAGGCGGGCACGAGCGGCAGCACGCAGGGCGAAATGAACGAGAGCAGCCCGGCGATAAACGCAAACCCTACCGTCACATCACCGCCCAAGATCGTCCCTCCGGCACCGCTATATCGCTGCACATAGAATATCTCAGTCTACAGTGCGGAATGCAAAATCTGTGCAGTGGGCTGCCAACTGTTGAGGAGAAGCCCTGCGCACGTCCGGTCAGCGCACTGTGCGCCCGCGCAGAAGGAACCCGCGCACGACAATGCCCAGGCCTACCGCCACCAGGACAATGCCCAGCAGCGTTTCGCGCAGCGCGGCGATGTCCTGCGCATCCAGCAGCGCGCTCAGCCCGACGCCGGCCAGCGCCGCCCCGCCCAGGAACGAGGTCACCTGCCGCCGCACCAGCGCAATCAGCATCCACAGGGCGGAGGCGACCAGCAGGATCGCCGGCCACCAGGCGACAGCTTCTTCGCGCAGGCGATCTTGCCACAGCAGCGTGCCGAAGATGCCCCCGGCGATCAGGGCCAGGGCCAGCAGCAGCACCCAGAAACGAAGGCGCGCGCCCGCCGCCGGGCGCGACGATCTGCGGTGGGCGGGAGTTTCCTCCTCGGCGGCTGGCATCCCGGCAGGCGAATAGGCGTAGGCGCGATCAGCGGCAGCGTCCGCGCCGGAGACGGACACGAACGGCTCGATAGGCCTTTCCTCATCGCCAGGAGCGGCGCTGTCGGCGTCGAAAGCGTCCGCCATCTGAGCGCTGGGTATCTCGTCGGGCTGCTGGTAGCGTCTGCGCCGGCGCAGGAGCGACATTTTCGCCTCCACTGGCACCCGGTGGACGGTGCCGGATCATAAGCCAGGGCGAGCATCACGGCTCACCCTGGCAACTTTACATCAAAGGGGGCGACTCGGACAACTACACGGATGCGTGCCCAGGTTGACAGCGACTCGCCGGGCGCAGGGCATGAACCTCACCCCCAGCGCCGAGCGGGGGTGAGATCAACCAGGGCGCAGCAGAGCAGCGCCCCTACATGACAGGTTTTGTACGCACCCAACTACACGCCGCTCAGGCGGGGCTGCCCTCGATGCACTGCGCGCCGGACGGCCCAACGATGGTGCCATAGCGCATCCCGCGCGGCAGGTCGAGCCGGTCGCCCGCGCCCAGCGTCAGGCGTTGCCCGGTGTCGGGGATGACGATCTCCAGCGAGCCTTGCACGCAGAAGATCGTTTTGGCGTAGCCGTGACTGCGCACAGGAAGGCGGCAGTTGGGCGCGTTCACCCACACGTAGGGCCGCAGGTGTTCTTCGTGCATCAGGCGGGTGATCGCGTCCAGGGTCGGGTGCTGACCGCCGCGCCAGCGCATTAACCGGGCCTGTAAGTGGGTAGAGACGGCTGCCATACCTGCACCGCTTTCCTTTGCTCGCTTGAGATGCTGTTCGGTAGTTCAGATGAATGGAGAAATCATACAGAATGAACAAATCTTTACAAGCCGAACGAATGTTTTTTCCAGCTTTCTAAGCAACCTCTAATCTTGGCCTGGCGATTGTTGATTGGTTGTTGGTGACTGGTAGAAGGCGCGTGGGATGAAGCGGCCTTCACCAATAACCACAAACCAACAACCTCTTCCGTCAGGCAGGGGACTCGCCGCCTGGCGCGCGCCAGTCCTCGACCAGGCGCAGCAGCAGGGCCTTCTCCTCGTCCGGCGTGGCGATCTCGCCGTTGAGCCAGGCCGTGCGCAGCCGGCCCAACAGCTCGCCGTAGACCGGCCCTGGCCTGATGCCGGTCAGCGCCTGGATGTCGTGCCCGCCGAGCGTCGGCCTGACAGCCCGCCACGTCCCGGCGAAACGGGCTATCTGGTCGCGGGCGGTCGCCTCGGTCGCGGCGGCCCACGCCGCCAGCCAGCCGACCTCGTCGAGCGGTTCCAGCAGGGCGACGATCTCGCTGGGGAGCCGCTCGCGGCTCAGTTCGGGCAGCAGGGCAATGGCCGTCCGCGCATCGTGCAGATGATCGAGGTACACGCGCGAGAACTGGAGCCGCCGCCCCAGCGCTTCCAGCTCGCCCTGTGGCAGGCGGCTGGTGAACAGCGAGAAGGCGGTCAGCATCCAGTTGTCGAACTGGGCCAGCGATGGCCAGGGAGGATGCTCGCGGGCGTAGCGCACCGCGCAGAAGGCCGAGCGCACCCAGTCGTCCAGGCGCAGCCCTGGGTGAAGGGTGGCCAGCACGCCCAACCGTTCCAGGCGGGCCAGCGCGCGCAGCGGGTGATGCTCAGCCAGGATCAGGGCCAGCTCGTGGCGGATGCGGTCGCCGCTCACCCGGTCGAGCAGGCCGAGCGCGTTGTGGATCAGCTCCTCGGTGCGCGGCTCGATGCGGAAGCCGAGCCGCTGCTCCAGGCGCACGGCGCGCAGCATCCGCGTCGGGTCGTCCACGAAGCTGAGGCTGTGCAGCACGCGGATCAAGCCGTCTTTCAGGTCTTGCTCGCCCCCGTAGAAGTCGAGCAGATCGCCCATCGGCTCCGGCGACAGACGGATGGCCAGCGTGTTGATGGTGAAGTCGCGCCGGTACAGGTCGGGCTTGATCGAGCCGCGCTGGACAGTGGGCAGCGCGGTGGGCTGCTCGTAGAACTCGCGCCGCGCCGAGACGAAATCTATGAAGTCCGGCCAGCCGTTTTCGGCGCGCGCCCCGCCGAGCGCCTGGGCAACCGCCTCGTCGGGCAGCCATTTGGCCGTGCCGAACTGGGCATGGCTGCGCATGTCGCCGCCATACGTGGCGCGGATGGCCTCCACCAGGGCGATGGCGTCCCCTTCGACCACCAGGTCGAGGTCATGCGTCGGCTGGCCGAGCAGCAGATCGCGCACAAAGCCGCCGACGATGTACAGCCCCACGCGCTGCTGCTGCGCCTGGCGGGCCACCGCCTCGATCAGCCGCCACATGCCCGGCGCCAGCGCCGCCCGCGTCTGCCGCAGAATCTCCTCGCGGCGGCCATCGTCGGGGTGCTGACCCCAACGCTTGATCAGGTCGGTGCGCGTGACAATGCCCAGCAGCGCGCCGCGCTCGTCCACGACGGGAATCTGCCCCCAGCCGGAGCGCATCATGCGCTGCTGCAAGACCTCGATGGAGTCGGTCGGCTGCACGGTGATCTCGCCCGCCTCCATGATCTCGCGCACGCGGCGGTGACCCATACCGTGACTCATCGCCCGGTCTACGGCGTGGCGCGTCAGCAGCCCAGCGATGCGCCCCTCCTCCACCACCGGGAAGCCCTCATGCCCGGTGCGCTGCATCCGGTTTACCACCGAGGTGATGCGCTCGTCGGCGCGCACCGTCTGCGCCCCGACAGACATCAGCGAGGCGACCAGCACCGAAGGGACGATGATCTCCGGCAGCACGCGCAGAATCTCCTCGCGCACGTCCTCGACCTTGCGCGCGCGGATGAGCGCCGCCGCCGCGCGCCCGTGCCCACCGCCGCCGAAGCGCCGGGCAATAGCCGACACGTCCAGGGCGTCGGTCGTGCCGCGCGCGACAAGCTGGATGTCGCCGTTGAGCTGGACCAGCACGAAGACCGCCGCCGGCTCATACAGCTCGCGCAGCTTGTGGGCCAGCGTGGCGATCTCGTCCACCGGCGTGCGCGTGACGGCGGTTGCCAGCAGGATGGCGTGCCCCTTGACGACGTGCGTCTCGGTGTGCTCCAACAGGCGCTCATAGAGCGCGCGCTGCTCCGGCGTCAGGCGGTGAGCCAGGAATTCGCGCACCACGTCCAGGTCGGCCCCGCAGTCGAGCAGCCAGGCAGCGCAGCGCGCGTCGCGGGCGGTCGTCGTGCCATAGAGCAGCGAGCCGGTATCTTCGTAGACGCCGAGCAGCAGCAGCGTCGCCTGGAGCGGCGTGATGCTGATCTGCTGGGCGTGAATCTGCTCGACGAGCAGCGTGGTCGCCGCGCCCACCAGATCGCCGGTGAAGGTGTGGTTGGCTTCCAATTCGCGGGAAAGCGGGTGATGATCAATGAAATGGACTGGCGTCTCCGGGCGCATCCCGCGCGCGGTGGAGAAGCTCTGCGTGTCCACGACGGTGGCGCTCTCGACTGGGGCGCCGCGCCGCAGGTTATCGCGCCGGATGAAGGGAAGCTCCGTGCCGTACAGATTCAGGAACTGCTCGACATTGCGGTTGACGCGCGCGGGCAGCACGGGCAGCGTCCCGGGGTCCAGCAGGTGCGCGGCCAGCAGCGACGCCACAGCATCGAAGTCGGCGTTGTCGTGCGTCAGGATCAGCTTCACCGGTTGCATCTCAGGTCAGAAGTGAGAAGTCGTGAGTTGGACGATGAGAGCGCCCTGGTGGGTGCGGTTCTTCAATCCGTCAAGGATAATCACATGCCTGGTGCACCAGAGCGAAAATGAGCATGCCGTCTGGCCTGGTCCAGCCCCCCCAGCCCTGGCCCTTCCCCCACGAGAGGGGAAGGGAGAAGAGCGCCTTAAGTCCCTCCCTTCTTGCAGGGGAAGGGTTTGAGGTGGGGGGGACAGCGAGCAACTGCCGGCGGACTTCCGCCAGCCCGTACTAGCCCAGCGCATCCCACACGGCGAGCTTGGCCTGCACGCGACGGATCACCTCGTCGGTGAATTCGCTGGTCGTCGCGCTGCCGCCCAGGTCGGCGGTGCGCACGCCCTCGTAGACCGTCTCCAGCGTCCCTTCGCGGATGGCCCGGCAGACGCGGGCGGCGCGATCGTCGGGGATGTAGCTGAGCACAGTCGCCACGGCCATGATCATCGCCACCGGATTGGCCAGGTTCTTGCCCTGCAGCGAGGGCGCGGTACCGTGCGGCGCTTCGGCGATAACCGCGCTCGGTTGCATGTCCTCGCCGAAGCTGATGATCAGCGATTCCGAGCCGGCGATGGTGCCGAACATCTTGAGCACCAGATCGGACATGCTGTCGCCGTCACGGTTGAGGGTGGGGATGGCCAGCGCCTCGCCGGTGGACTCCAGCAGCAGGGCGTAGGTGGCGTCAATGAGCTGCGGGTCGTAGCGCACGGTGGGGTGGCGCGCCGCCGCCGCGTCCAGCTCTTCCTTGAACATGCCCTCGTAGATCGGGCTGACGGTGTATTTGGGGCCGCCGAAGACCTTTGCCCCGGTGCGCTCGGCGTAGTGGAAAGCGTACTCGGCGACAGCCCGGCAGGTGCGGCGCGTGATGCGCTCTGTGCGAAAAGCCGCCTCGTCCAGCCCTTCGCCCTCGCGCCACTCCTTCGCCCCATAGGCGTCGCCGACGGCCATGCGCACCACGGCGATCGGCGCGTGCACGCCAGCGATAGGGCGCACCGGCGGCAGCCGCCGCCCCACGCGCAGGATCACCTGGGCGTTGATGGCTTCGCGCAGGATGGCGTTGGGGCTGCCCACGTCATCCGGGTCGCCAGGGGTGATCGTGGCCGCCTTGAGGCCCAACCCGTGCCTGAGCACCGCCTCTGCCGCGTCATAGACCACTTTGTTGCGGGTCGCGCGGCGGTTCTCCAGCGACAGGTCGAAGGTGGCGAAATGCACACTCGGCGGCAGGATGCCGGGCGTCAGCACGCGCAGCGCCTCGTCGAGCAGCTCCTGACCGGTCTGGTCACCCTGCATGACGACGATGGTGTGGCTTTTCTCCATAGCTTAACCCGTGTCCTTTCTGCGCCAATGGGGAATGCAGATCGCCGCCGCGCTCACGCCGCCAGGCCCCAGGAGATGCGTGTTGCTCATTATAGCCTGTCGCCCGCGCCGGACAAAAGGGTGTCTGGGAGAGGGTGCGTGCAAAGGCTGACAGCGACTCGCCGAGCGGGGGGCAGCGACCTCACCCCCAGCCGCGCTGCGCTTGGCTTGCCCCCTCTCCGCGTGTGGAG
>JAHDWP010000052.1 GCA_023382715.1 Anaerolineae bacterium | reverse complement strand
TCTCCGTATCTCTCCTCCACTTACCCCCTCAAGAGTAAGTGGCTCCTGTTGCTCTCCACTCGCTGCTTCCTGTCACTATGCTGTTGTTAAAGGGCAGCCCAACTGAACAATAGGTGGTGGGGCAAAAAAACCGCCGTCGGGCGGCGGGCGCAGGACAAGCTGAAAACATCGCGGCTTTCAGGATGCTTGTCGGAGCGGCCCCCTTTCGTATCGTTCAGTTTGTTAGAACCTGCGCCCGGCTTTCCCGTAGCGCGTTGTTCCCTTCGAGCGTGGAGACATCTTACCACCCCTCTTCAGGGTCGTCAAGGGTGATTCCTTGTGTTTCCATAAAACAGATATTAGAGACCATGTGGAAACCGCACCCCCGGCCCCTTTTCCGTTTACGAAGAGGGGAGTCGCCGTGCGACCAGGCACACCTCTCCGTGTGTGGAGAGGAAGAGGTGTGCGGGCATATCGGGCGCGCTCCAGGAAGTCCCCTCTCCGCGTGTGGAGAGGGGATTTAGGGGTGAGGTAAATCGTAACGCAGACCCGGTCGCTCAGAACTCCGACCTGGCACCGTTACGTGTACGCCGGCAGCCACTCACCGTGCGCCGCGATCAGCTCGTCCACGAGCGCCCACACCTGCTCCAGGTCCAGCTCGGCGGCGGTGTGCGGATCGAGCATGGCCGCGTGATAGATGTGCTCGCGCCTGCCGGTCAGCGCCGCTTCGACAGTCAGCGCCTGCACGTTGACATTGGTCTGCATCAAGGCGGCCAACTGCGGCGGCAAGGCGCCAATGCGCGTCGGCTGGACCCCGTTCTTGTCCACCAGGCAGGGCACTTCCACGCAGCATTCGCGCGGCAGATTGTCAATCAGCCCGTCGTTCATCACGTTTCCATAGATCACGCGCGGGACGCCCGTCTCCAGGCTGTGGATGATCTTTGCGCCATACTCGTGGCTGGGCACCACCCGAAGCGCCGCCGCCGGGTCTTCGAAGTCAGCGCGCATCGCCTCCCAATCGGCGATTTGCACCTCGCAGCGGCGGAGATACTCGTCGAGCGGGATATTGAAGCGCGCGATCAGGTCGGGGCGGTCGCGCTTGATGAACCAGGGCACGTACTCGGCAAAGTGCTCGCTCGACTCGGTGACAAAATAGCCCAGCCGGCGCAGCATCTCATAGCGCACCCGGTTCCAGTCCGGCACGCGCCCCTCTTCGATCACCTGGTGGAGCAGCGGATAGAGGTCTTGCCCGTCCCGCTCAAAGCGCAGGTAGAAAGCCAGGTGATTGATGCCCGCGCACAGGTAACTGATCTCTTCGTAGGGCACGCCGATGTCCGCGGCAAGCTGCATGGCCGTGCCCTGCACGCTGTGACACAGCCCGACCGTCCTGATCCGGCTGGCCCGGCTGATGGCCCAGGTGTTCATGGCCATCGGATTGACGTAATTGAGGAGGGTCACCTGGGGGCACACTTCTTCCATGTCGCGGCACATCGCCAGCAGCACCGGGATGGTGCGCAGCGCCCGCATGATCCCGCCGACGCCGAGCGTATCGGCAATGGTGGCGCGCAGCCCGTAGCGCCTGGGAATCTCGAAGTCCAGCACCGTGCCCGGCTTGTAGCCGGCCACCTGAATCATGCAGAGCGCGTAATCAGCGCCATCGAGCGCAGCGCGACGGTCGGTGGTCGTTTCGATGATAGGCCGCGCGCCGAGCGCTTCGGCGACCTTGCGCGCCACAATCTCAGAAGTGCGCAGCCGGTCACTGTCAATGTCGAATAGCGTCAGGGTGGACTCGGCCAGCTCTGGGAAGTGGAGAATATCGCCCAGCAGGTTCTTGGCGAAGACGGTGCTCCCCGCGCCGATGAAGACGATTTTGGGCATGTCGTGGGTCTCCCTCGCAGTATCTGTGCACCTTGTTGCCCAGGCTGAAGGACCTGCCCCGCCGCCCCTCCATCCCCAGCCCTTCCCTCACCAGGGGGGGAAGAGGCTTGGGGTGGGGGGAACCAACTTCTCAAAGGGTCTCTGAGCGGAAACCTCACCTCCCGGCCCCCTCTCCGCAAGCGAAGAGGGGATTTAGGGGTGAGGCAAATCGTAACGTAGACCTTTCTATAGAGTCTCTCAGCGCCTCGACTCCGATCTGGTAAGAACGGTCGCACGCGGCGCTCACATCTCCTGCCGGCCCTGCAGGGCGCGCAGCAGCGTCACCGAGTCCACATATTCCAAATCGCCACCGGTGGGCAGGCCGCGCGCCAGCCGCGTGATCTTCACACCAGTCGGCACAAGCTGGCGCTGCACGTACATGGCCGTTGCATCGCCCTCCATGCCGGGGTTCGTGGCGATAATCACCTCCAGCACGCCCCCGGCCTGCACGCGCGCGACCAGCTCGCGAATCTTCAGGTCTTCCGGGCCGATCCCCTCCACCGGCGAGATCGCGCCGTGCAGCACGTGGTAGCGCCCCTGGTACGCACCGGTACGCTCCACCGCCAGCACGTCGAGCGGCTCCTCGACGATGACCAGCGTCCCCTGTTCGCGCGCCTCGTCGCGGCAGATGGGGCACGGGTCTTCCTCGGTGATGTTGTAGCAGATGGAGCAGGTGCGCGTCTTGGCCTTGAGGTCGCCGATGGCCGCCGCCAATGTTTGCGACAGCTCGTCCGGCGCGCGCAGCAGGTAGTACGTGAGGCGCGAGGCGGTCTTGGGGCCAATGCCCGGCAGGCGCGAGAACGCTTCGACCAACTGTGTGACTGGTTTGGGAATAGCCTGGCTCACAACGTCACCTCAGCACGCGCAGGGGCGCTGCGCCGCCGCGCCCGGCACTCTGCGAGCAGCTCCTAGCCGAAAAGCCCGCCCAACCCGCCGGGCAGCATGGAGTCCAGGCCGCCGCTGACGCTCTGCATCCGCTCGGCGGCATACGCCTGGCTCTGCTCGATGGCCTGGTTCACCGCGGCGATCAGCAAATCCTGCAGATCGCTCAGCCATTCGTCGTCCGACGTGTCAACCGCGTCGGGGTTGATGGTGATCGCCTTGACCACTTGGTGCCCGCTGATGACGACCGTCACCGCGCCGCCGCCCACGCTGATTTCGAGCGTCTCGTCGCCGAGCGCGGCCTGGGTCGCTTCCATGTCTTCCTGCATCTTCTTGATCTGGCGCATGAGCGATGCCTGGTTGGGCACTCCGCCGCCCATCGGCCCGCCAAAACCGCCTTGCTTCTTTCTGGCCATGCTGAATCACTCCTGTGATGCTTCGTCGTCCAGATCGGTGATCTCGCCGCCCAGCTCGTTAACGCCGAAGGCCAGCACATCGTCCGTCGCCAGCACGTCGTTGGCGCCGGGCGTCTTGACGTGCGCTTCGTCTACCACGATCACCGACACCTTGAGCGGCACGCCCAACACGGCATACAGCGCCTCTTCGAGCGCTATGCGCTTGTCGGACACTTCGATCTTCTGCTTGAAGATGCTGCTGCGCACGCTGAGCACCAACTGATCGCCGCGCACGTCGCGCGGGGTGACGTGTTCCAGCAGCGCCGGCAGCGAGGGGTGATGAGCGCGCGCGTTCTTCTGCACCTGCGCCCAGGCGTTCAGCACATCAGCCACGCGCACATGCGGCGGGCCGCCCGGCACCGACGCAGCGCCAGCGACCGGGACAGCGGGCGACGGCGCAGGCCCCGGCTCGTCAACGGGCGGCGGCAGATCGTCCTGCGTGCGCGGGCGCGGATGGGCAGCAGGGCGCGGCGCAGGCTCTGGCTCGTCCTCCACCACCGGCTTGATGCTCTCCAGGAAAGCCAGCTCCAGCGGAAGCTGCGGCTGCCACCCGGCGCGCCACTCGGCGATTGCCCCGTTGAAGGCGCGGATGGCGGCGATCAGCGCCTTGCGCCCGATGGCCTCGGCCTGTTCGCCCAGCACAGCGCGGCGCTCGTCGGTCGTGTCCAGCAGCGCCTCGCCGGCCATCTTGACCAGCAAGACCTGGCGCAAATGGGCGATCACCTGCTGACCAAGCTGGCGCGGGTCGGCGCCGCCATCAACCGCTGCGTTGATCAGGTCCAGGCCGCGTGCCGCATCACTGGCAATCAGCGCATCCACCAGCTCGACGATGTTCTGCCCGCTGGCCGTCCCCAGAATCTGCTCGGCCATATCCAACGAGATGTGCGCATCCGGGTCGGCGATGAGCTGGTCGAGCAGGCTGATGCTGTCGCGCACGCTGCCGGTGCCCTCACGGGCGATGAGCGTCAGCGCCGCCGGGTCAATCGAGACGCCCTCAACTGCGGCGATCTCGGCCAGGCGCGCCGTCACCTCGGCCAGCGACACGCGGCGGAACTCGAACACCTGGCAGCGGCTCTTGATCGTGGCGGGGACTTTGGCGATCTCGGTGGTCGCCAGCACGAAGATGGCGTGCGCGGGCGGCTCCTCCAGCGTCTTGAGCAGGGCATCGAAAGCCGCGCCAGAGAAGCGGTGCACTTCATCTATAATATAGACCTTGTACTGGCCTTCGCCGGGCGAAAAGGCGATCTTGTCGCGCAGGTCGCGCACGTCGTCCACGCCGGTGTGCGACGCGGCGTCAATCTCGATCAGGTCCAGGTAGCGCCCCTCGTTGACGGCCAGGCAGTGGGCGCAGATGTTGCAGGGCCGCCGATCGGGATCGTCGTCCAGGCAGTTGACCGCTTTGGCTAGCAGGCGCGCCGTCGAGGTCTTGCCCGTGCCGCGCGGGCCGCTGAACAGGTAGGCGTGGCGGATGCGTCCCTGGCGCAGTGCGTTGCGCAGCGTGCGGGTGATGTGATCCTGGCCGATCACGTCCTCGAACGTCGCGGGTCGCCACTTGAGATAGAGCGCCTGTGCGGGCAAGCTGTAACCTCCCCGGATGCTGTGCGAGCCTAGTGTAGCAGGCGGCTCCGACGGTGCGCAAGTCTTAACCAGATTCGCGCGGCGGCTGCTGTCCCCCTCTCTGCGTGCAGCTATGCGCTGCCCACAAATGCCCCCCATCCCCCAGCCCCATCCCCCAGCCCCTTCCCCCGCGCTGCGCGGAGGGAAGGGGAGCAGATCCGCCACTTCTCTCCCTTCCCCCCTCGTGGGGAAGGGCCGGGGATGGGGGGCATTCCGGGGCGATGAGCTTCAGCCGACAAGGGTACACTGCCGGACATGATTGCCCTGACCAGATTCGCCGGGGCCTGGTATAATGAAGTCAGGTGAAGGCCGGGCAGGCTGTCACTCACTTCCATGAAGACAACTGTGCGCCGCACCTGCGCGGTGAGCACAGGCAGTTGAGGAGCAGGCAATGGGTAACGTGGGCACCACTGAACTGGTTTTGATCCTGGCCGTGGTGATTTTGCTGTTTGGCGTGGGGCGCGTGTCGCGCATCGGCGGCGAGATGGGATCGGCCATCCGCGAGTTTCGCAAGGGGCTGCGCGGCGAGGGTGAGGACAAGAACGACGAGGCCGAGGTCAAGAAGTCCTGACGCCCCATCCCACCACCTGACCGCACAGTTTCCGCGCGCAGGAGCGTAGATGATACGCTCTTGCGCGCGTCTCATCCCCTGAACTAAGTCGCCGTCACGCTGTCGCCGCTCAATCTCCTGGCTGGAGCGTCGCTTCCTGGAAAAGCGGGGCCGTCTCGCCCACGCGGAAAGTCGCCTGGGCCTGGCCCGTTGCGTCGGCCAGTGTCACCGAGTCACCATCACGCCAGGCGGGCGCTTCGCGCGACCAGAAGAGCGCGGCGGGGGTGTTCTGCCCCTGGCGCGAATAGACGCGCACCAGGCTGCCCTGTTGCAGCCGGAACTCCGGGAAGAGGTAGGTGTCGCCGCGCTCGTTGCTCAGCGTCCACCCCTGCAGGTTGATGACATTGCCCACGTTGCGAATTTCGACCACTTCGTTGGTGACGCTGCCCCACCCCGTCACGTTGGCGATGACCACCTGCGCGTTGATGGCGGTGGGCAGCAGCGTGACCGTCGGCGCCATCTGCGTCAGCGAGAAGGGCGTATTGGTCGGCGAAGGCGCCGGCGTCGGCGTGATCAGCGCGGCGCAGCCCGGCACGGGGATGATCAGCTCCTGGCCGATCTGCAGGTTGGTCACGTCGTCCTCGGTCATGTCGTTGGCGAGCAGAATGTCGCCGGCAAACACCCCGTACTGCTGAGCGATGTTGATGATCAGGTCGCCCGACTGCACGGTATGGCGCAGGCAGCCGTCGTCCGCGGTGTCGGGCGTCGGAGACGCGATTCCGGGCGGCAGATCGGTCGGGACGGGCGGCAGTTGCGCCGGGTCAATGGTGGCGACCGCCGTCACGTTGGCGACGGCCAGGCCCCCTGCCAGGTCCGGCGTCGCCGTGACCACCGCCACGACTTCTGCGCGCTCGAACAGGGCCGTGCCGGTCAGTTGCAGCGCGTCAATCGTGCTCTGGTATTCGGCGGGCTGCATGTCCATGCCGGGGATAGGCGTCGCCGTCAGGATGACGATCTGCGTCGGCGCGGGCACCGGCTCGTCCGTGTCGAAGTACCCGCCCAGGACGAGCACGCTGAAGGCAACGAGCAGCGAAACAATCACATTCAGGACAATAAACCCGGCCAATACCTGGCGACTCATTGTGCTGCCCCCTCACTCCTCACGTGCCGATTTCGCCGCGCCGGGCGGCCAATGAGATCGTGCAACCGCCGGCGTGTGGCAGCCATATTATCACACGGCTTGAGTCAGAGCAACGCGGGGGAGGGGTGATGCTCAGACTTCGGAAGTCTTCGAAGACTTCCGAAGTCTGGTGGAGTCGCGCCTTCTCGCCGGGTTGCCCACTACAGCATCACCTTGCCGCCGTCCACATTGATCGCCTGCCCGGTGAGGTAGGCCGCCGCGTCGCTGCACAGGAAGAGCACCACCCCGGCCACGTCGTCCGGCTGGCCGAGCCGCCCCTGGGGGATGTCCGCCAGCCACTTCTGCATCTGCGCCGCGTTACCGCGCAGCGCGGCGGTCATCTCGGTGGCGATGACGCCGGGGCAGACCGCGTTGACGCGGATGCCATAGGCGGCGAACTCGCGGGCGCACTCTTTGGTGAAGCCGACCAGCCCGGCCTTGCTGGCGACGTAGCTGGCCCGGTTGGGCAGCGGGATGTTGTGCCCGGCGATGGAAGCGATGTTGACGATGACCCCGCCCCCCGCCGCGCGCATGATCCGCCCCGCCGCCTGGCTGGTGTAGAAGGCCGCGCTCAGGTTGACGGCGAGCGTGCGCCCCCAGTCGTCGGGCGACATCTCCAGGATGGGCGCGTGCGGCTCGATCCCGGCGTTGTTGACCAGGATATGCAGCCCGCCCAGGTCGGCGGCGATCTTCGCGATCATCTCCTGGGCGGCCTGGGGATCGCTCACGTCCGCCGGACAGGCGCGGGCCGGTGCGCCGAGGGCGCGCGCCGTGCGCTCGGCGCTGGTCGCGTCAAGGTCGTTGACCGCCACCGTCGCGCCCGCCCGTGCCAGTGCCCCGGCGATGGCCCAGCCAATGCCGCGCCCGGCCCCGGTCACCAGGGCAACCTTTCCCGTCAGATCAACTGCCAGCGTCACGGCCTCGCCTCTCCAGACAGTCAACCACCAGGGAACTCACTCCCCCGCCAGGCCGAACGCGCACTCTCCGGCGGCGATGGCGCATGTCGCCAGCGGCGCGGTCGCGTCCGCCCGGCGCACGGTGAAGACCGCGCCGGGATCGTCGGCCAGCCAGAAGTAGCGGCTGGGGACGCCCGTGCGCAGCCAGCCGACCAGCCGCGCGCAGCCGACAGACTCAGGCGCGGCGCGCGTGCCCTCGCCGGTCACAAGCTGGAAGCACCCATCCCCTGGCATCTGCGCGGGCGAGGTGAGCGCATCGGGGCGGTTCCACTGCTCCGCCTCAAAGCGCCGCACTGTCCCATCGGGCAGCAACTGCTCGAAGACCAGCCCGCTGACGTCCTGTTCCTCGCTAGACACATTGACCAGCCACACCTGATCGCCGTCGTAGACCAGTTGCACATCCGGCACGAGCGGCGTGGGCGTGGCGGTTGGCGATGGCACGGGTGTGGGCGATGGCCTGGCGGTCGGCATGACCGAAGGTACGGGTGCGGGTGCGGGCGCGGGCGGAACTGCCTCCAGCGCGATGCCGCACTCCCCGGCAGCGACGGCGCACTCGGCCAGCGGCACATCCGCCCCGGCCAGGCGCACGGTGAAGATCGCGTCCGGCGCAGTCGCGTCCCAGAAATGGCGCTGCTCGCTCTCCAGCCGGACATAGCCGAGGAACTCCGGGCACAATGTGCGATCGGGCTGGGTCTGCGTGGCCGTCCGGGTCACCACCTGGTAGCAGCCGCCATCGCGCATCGAGCCGGGCGAGTCGGCCATGCCTTCGCGATCCCAGGCGGAGGCGCGGAACAGCCGCGCCGGGCTGTCGGCGAGAGCCTGCTCGAAGATCAGCCCGCTGACATCCAGCGCCCCGCCGGACACATTGACCAGCAGCAGGGCGTCGCGCCCGTACACCAGGCGCAGCGATGACGGCGGGCCGGGAGTCGCTTCCAGCGCCACCCCTTCAACCAGCGTGGCGGTGGCTGAAGCGGTCGGCGTGGCAGACGGCGCTGCGGTGGGCGTCGCTGAGGGCGTCGCTGAGGGCGTCGCGGTGAAGGTGGCGGACGGCGGCGGCGTGTCCGTCGGTGGCTCGGTCTCGGTGGGTGAATCGGCCAGCGTTGGCGCGACCGCCACCGCGCCAGCCTGAGTCTCCACCGCCACAGGGGAGTCGGTTGGCCCCGGCGTGGCCGTCGGCGCGCGGGTGGCGGAAGGCGGCGGAGTGGTCGGCGCGGACGTCTCGCTGGCGCTCAGCGCAACGGCCCCCGCGCCCCCCCCTGTCTCGCTGGCGCGGTCGTCGCCCCGCGTGCCGAGCACGACAACCGCAGCGACAGCCGCCAGCAGAATCAGCGCCACCAGCAGCAGGCGGATGCGCCGGCGGGGGCGGGCGCGCTCCGCCGCGCCCGGTTCGGCGGGAGCCTGTTCCGCCAGCAAGGGCGGCACGATCGGCGCAGGGCGCGACCCGCTTGGGCCAATCTCATGCGGCTCGTCGTAGGACCGCAACAGGTCCTGCAGCGCGTCTTCGTCGAGCGTCAGGTCGCCCTCGGCGATGGCGCGCAGGGCTTCTTCGGCTTCTTTCTGCTGGCGGCGCTGGGCGAAGCGCGAGGCGACGCCCGGCACCGGCGGTACATAAGGCACATAGGACGTGACCGGCGGCGGCGTGGGGCGCGAAGCCAGCGCTTCCAGGTCGAACGGCTCCGGCTCCGGGAATTCAGGTGGCGCGGGTTCGGGCGGTGGCGTGTGCCGCGCCCCCGGCGGCACCCTTTGCCAGGCCATCAACTCGGCGATGGAAGGCCCGCTATGCAGATGAGCGGGCGCGTCTTCATAGGCGCGCTCCAGCGCATCGGCGAAGGCGGCGCCGGTGCGAAAGCGGCGCTCCGGGTCCTTCTCCAGCGCGCGCAGGATGGCCTGTTCCACCGCAGGCGGCAGGTCGGGGTTGTGGACGGTGGGCGGCGGCGGCGGGTCGTTGAGATGCTTGAGGGCCACGCTCATCACCGAAGGGTCGTCGAAGGGCACGGTGCCGGTCGCCATCTCGTAGACGACGACGCCCAGCGCGTACAGGTCGCTCTGCGGCACGGCTTTCGCCGAGGAGATGGCCTGCTCCGGCGCGATGTAGTGCGCGCTGCCGAAGGTATCGCCCAGCGTGCCCTCCGGCACGCTCAGCGCCAGGCCGAAGTCCATGAGGATGGCGCGGCCCGTCATGCGCTCCAGGATGATATTCGACGGCTTGATGTCGCGGTGAATGACGCCCTGCTCGTGCGCGTAGTCGAGCGCGCTGGCGATGTCGCGCACCACGCGCGCGATCTCCGGCGCGGGCACGCGCAGGCCCCGCTCGGCGTAGGTTTTGAGCAGCACGCGCAGATCGGCGCCTTCGAGCAGCACCTGGGCCATGTAGTAAATGCCCGCCGAGCGCCCGAACTGGTAGACGCCGACGATGTTGGGGTGGCGCAAGCGGGCGATGGCCCGCGCCTCCGTCTGGAAGCGGCGCGCATACTCGGCTTCGTCGGCCTCGTCCAGGTCGGTGCTGATCACCTTGACGGCGGCGTAGCGATCCAGGTACTCGTCGTAGCCGAGGTACACGCGCGACATGCCGCCCCGACCGAGCAGGCTCTCGATGGTGTAATCGCCCAGTTTCTCGCCGATCAGCAGATCGCCGGCCATAAGGGAATCTCACTCGCGCAGCGGGCCGCGCCGGGCGCGCAGCCGCATCAGGGCGCACGAATCCAGTATACACCACTCGCCGTGCGCGCAGAAATGGCGGAGTGATCGGGTGTCAGAGACCGCGCGGAAACCTCACCCCCGGCTGTTTATGGAGAGGGGGCGGCGCTGTGCAGTTAAGTCCCCTCTCTGCATGTGGAGAGGGGACTCAGGGGTGAGGTAAATCGTAGCGTAGGCCTTTCCATGCAATCTTTCGGCGGTCACCGGTCGTTGGCAGCCGGTTGTTGGCCGGGCGACCGTTCTCGCTGACCGCTGACCGCTACCCGCCCCACGCCGGCAGCAGCACCGGCTCACCGCCCGCTGCGAACCACCAGTACGGCACCCAGCCGATGCCGAACACGCCGAGGTGAATGTCCTTCTTGTAGGCGCTGATGCGATACTCCTCGGCCTGGCCCGCGATGCGCGCCCACTTGTCGTCAATGGCGCGCAGCTCGCGCTCCATCGCCGCCTGGGCCTGGTCAAGCTGCGCTTCCAGCTCGCTGATGCGCTGTTCGGCCTCGTACACCTCGTCGTGCGACTGCTGGCGATAGCGCCGCGTGCGGCTCATCCGCGACACCGTGTAAGACGTGCGCCCGCGCAGCAGGCTCATCATCGCCTCGCCGGTCGTCCACATCTCCTCGCTGCGGCGCGCGTCCAGCTCCCGCTGCTCGGATTCGAGATCGCGCGCTGTGCGCCGCAACTGCTCTTCCAGCCTGTCGAAAACCTTGCCGTAGCGCTGGGCGACCGCGTCAATCTCGGCGTCGCGGCGCTGGCGGGCCAGCCCGCCCGCCTGCACCAGGAAGTCGCGGCGGGGCATCCCCGGCACGCCAAAGAGATCGAGAGCAGGGTTGTGCAGCACGGTCAGCGCCGCCGTCTTGTAGAGATAGTCCTCCAGCTCGCGGGCCAGCGCCGTCATGCGCCGCGCGTCGGCCAGGCCCGGCGGCAGGTCGCCGTAAGCGGCCTCGCCGAACGGCTCAGCCCCCAGGTTGCGCGGGTCGGTGTAGGGGGCGCGGTGCTCCTCCCAGCGCAGCAAGCCCGCCTGGGCCACATCGCGCACATGGTAGGCGTAGTAGCCGATCTGGGAGATGCTGCTCTTGCGGTCGGCGAAGCGCACGTCGGCCTGGGCCAGCAGCACCGGCTCATAAGCCAGGCGCGCCTCGCCGGGGCGGTCGGCGCGCAGGCCCGTCTCGCGCTCCCACGCTTCAACGGCGGCCTCCAGCGCGACCAGCGCCGGCAGGAAATGCTGCGGAATGCTCCCCGACACAACCGGCGGCGTCAGGCTCAGCCCCTCCGGCAGCGGGATGCCGATCTCGCGGCGGGCGGGGACCGGCTCGTGCGGGGGCGGCGTGATGCCCATCGCCGTCGGCTGGGTGGACTCGTCGGGCAGGGTCGGCGGCGGCGCAGGCGCGGCGAAGTCCGGCAGGGTGTGCGGGCGCGGCGTCGCCTGGCGCGGCGGCATCTCCGGGGGCAGCGGCGGGCGCTCTGCGGCGCGCGCCGGGTAGAGCGGGCGTTCGCGCTGGGTGGCCATCAGCGTGCGGACCTGCTGGCGCGTCAGCGGGCCGCGCAGGTAGCTCATCGCCCAGCGCGTATGAATGGGAACCGGGCCGACCCGGTCGTGGACATTGTGCATGACGAAGGCGCGCGGGGCCAGGCTGCCCAACAGCCGGCCTACGCTGCTGATGTCCGGCCCATCCTGCGCCGTGACCAGGCTCTGCATCCCGCCCAGGACCTTACTCTTGTCGTTCTCGGTTTGCAGTTTGCCGACGAACCACGTCCCGGCGTTGGCCAGTCCCTTGTAATCAATGTCGGCGGGATTCTGCGTGGCCAGCACCAGCCCCAGCCCGAAGGCGCGTCCCTGCTTCAGCAGGCGCATCAGCGGCTCCTTGCTCGGCGGGTTGTAGGGGTGCGAGGGGAAGAAGCCGAACAGCTCGTCGAAGTAGAGCAGGGCGCGCAGGCTGGTCGTGCCGCTGAGGGTGCGCATCCAGGCCAGCACGTTCTCCAGCAGCAGGGTGACGATGAACATGCGCTCGGCATCGCTGAGATGGGCGATGTAGAAGATGCTGACGCGCGGCTTGCCTTCCGGCGTGTAGAGCAGGCTCTGAACGTCGAGCGGCTCGCCCTGTATCCAGCTTTGAAAGCTGGGCGCGGCGATGATCTTGTTCAGCTCCATCGCCAGCGCGAAGCGGTCTTTTTCGGGGAAGAAGGTGTTCACGTCGAAGACGCCCAGCTTGTTGAAGGGCGGCTTCTGCACCTGGAGGATCACCTCCTCCAGCGACATATCCTGGCCACGCCGCCAGGCGTGCTCGAACAGGTTGGCGATCAGCACGTGCTCGCGGTCTTTGACCGGCTCAACAGTGCGTCCGATCAGCGCCAGCAGCGCCGTGACGATGCCGCTGATCTGCTCGCGGTAGAACTCATCGTCGCCCTCCCCCCAGCCCTTAAGCGGGGCCTGCATCGCGTCGAGGATGCTGACCGGCAGCCCGGCGTCGGAGCCAGGGGTGTAGATGCTGAAGCGCGCCTTTTGCGCGTACTGCTCCAGGCGTGCCGGCGTGATGTCCCACCTGGCCAGGCCGTCGCGCCACTGCGCCGCCACCTGCTGCGCGTATTCGTCCGCTTCCAGCCCGGCGCGGCGCGCGTCGTCAAGGTTGACCCAGGGCGCAAAGTCCGCCGGGCGCAGTGCCGGGAAGTTCAGCAGTAGATTGGTGATGTCGCCCTTCGGGTCAATGACGATGGCCGGGATGTCGTCCATCACCGCTTCTTCGAGCAGGGTGACGCACAGCCCGGTCTTGCCGCTGCCGGTCATGCCCAGCACGACGGCGTGCGTGGTCAGATCGCGCGAGTCGTAGTAAACGATCTCGTCAGTCGGCTGCTGCACTGCCGGATCGAATCGCCGGCCCAGGTAGAAGGTAGTGGGGGCTTCGACAAAAGGCATGGGGCACCTCGTTGATGGTTATTGGTGGTTGGTTGTTGGTTATTGGTTGGGCGGGGCGCGGCCCAACGCACCCCGCCGCCCGGATGCCCTAATGGTAGCACGAATTTTCTAGGATGGGGAAGCGGCGGGGTATCAGGGCCATCGCATCAAACGCGCGTTTCGCTTGAGACTTCCGAAGTCTGGCAGACTTCGGAAGTCTGTCGTCGTCGCGCCGCTCCCCGCCAAAGTGCTCCTGGAGGTTTTGGCGCAGTTGCCCTGGAGAGAGCATAAAGGCGTCTCTCTGAAGGAAGCTCGCTACGGCTGTGGGCTGGCCCCCATGTAGAAACGCAGGTAGTCCGGCGCGTGGAGATTCCAATAGCCCCAGTAGTGGCCGCCCGGCCAGACATGCCCTTCGAAGGCGGGAAGCGGCTGGCCGAGCAGCGCGCCGAACAGGTCGTACACGCCGCGCATCAGGCTGTCGGCGGCGCCGATGTCCATCCACAGGCGCATATGGGGCGGCCAGCCATCGCGGGTGATGAGGCTGATGATGTCCCGCTCCGCGAACAGCGTTTGTTCCGGGCCGTACAGCAAGAACGGCGCATCCTCGCGGGCCAGGATGGCCGGGCTGTGCGCGCCGATGGCGCTGAACAGGTCCGGGTGACGCAGCCCCAGGTAGAGCGCCCCGTAGCCGCCCATGCTCAGCCCGCCGATGAAGCGCGCGTCGCGCGTCGCAGCGGTGGGGAACTGGGCATCCACCGCGCTGACCAGCTCACCCACGATATACGTCTCGTAGTCACCGTCCGGGCCGTCCACGTAGAAACTGTTATCGCCATCCGGCATGAGGACGATCAGCGGCTCGATCTCCCCGGCCAGGATCAGGACGTCGGCGGCCCGGTCAAGCGCGCCCTTGTTAACCCAGTCCGTATAGTCGCCGTTCCTGCCGTGCAGCATGACCAGCAGCGGCAGATCGGCCAGGTGGCACCAGTCCGGCGGCAGATAGACGTTGTACTGCTTAGTCTGACCGAGTGCCGTGCTGTCAATGGAGCGGGTGAGCACCGCGCCGGCGTCCGGGGCGCACGGCGGCGCTTCCTGTGCGGCAGCAGAGGACACAGGCAGGAGCAGCGCAGCAAGGAACAGGGTGAGCAGCATCGTTCGTGCGGGCATCGCAGAGTCTCCTTTCGCGCGCGGACGATCACCGTGCCCGCGCCTGAGTCATCTCATGCAGAGGATGAGCAGCCCTGCACAAGGGGCGAGGAGCGGATCGCGATGAGGGGCGGCGTGGGAAGCACCTTCAGTATACACCCGAAAGACAAACGCCCGGACAGTCCGGGTGCTGCGAGTGCATTTCACGAAAGTTCACGGTCAGCTCATGAGAAGAGAGCAAGTGATAGATTGCTTCCCCCCACCTCAAGCCCCTCCTCCGCAAGGAGGAAAGGGCTTGAGGCTTGCGCGCTTTGCTCCCTTCCCCCACGAGGGGGGAAGGGTCGGGGATGGAGGGGCAAAAAGCCGACGCCCGGTTTCTCGAACAGCCTGTGACGCGCCAGGCCCGTTTCGGCCTGCCGTGCGTCGTGAACTGGAATGCACCCGGCGGTGACACGCTGTCCCAGGGCCGGAATACCGCGCTCCTACTTCACATCGTGCCACGTGGCGTGGACTTCTGTCGCGCCGGCCTTCAGCGCGCGCAGCAGCGCGTCCTGATCCACCGGGATGCGGTAGACGCGCACGCCCGTCGCGTTGTAGATGGCGTTGGCGATGGCCGGCGTGGTGTTGATTGACGTGATCTCGCCGACGCCCTTCGCCCCGAACGGCCCGGTGGACACCTGCTCCTCGACGAAGTGCGAGACGATCTCCGGCGTGTGCTTGATGCTGGGAATCCTGTAGCGGGCGAATAGCGTAGACCAGGGCACGCCGTCCTCGACGATGTACTCTTCGGTCAGGCAGTTGCCCAGGCCCATGACGATGCCGCCCTCGACCTGGCCTTCGAGCGTCTTGGGGTTGATGGCCCGGCCCACGTCGTTGGCCGCGATGATCTTGAGCACCTTCACCGCGCCCGTGCCCAGGTCTACTTCCACCAGCGCCGCCTGGGTGGCGTAGGAGAAGGCGAAGTGCATGTCGCCGCCCGTGCCGAGCGGCTGCGTCTTGGGCGCGTCGTACACGTAGCGCACCTTCGCTTCCTGGCCCTGCTCGCGCATCCAGCCGACCACCTCGCCAATGGCGACAACAGAGCCGTCGGCGCGCAGGGTGCCGCCCTCGAAGCGAATCTGCTCCGGCGCGACGCTCAGCCGTTCGGCGGCGACGGCGGCCAACGCTTCGCGCATAGTGATCGCGGCGTGGCGGGCGGCATTGCCGCTGACATACGTCTGGCGCGAGGCGGTCGTCGGGCCGCCGTCGGGCGTCAGGTCGGTGTCGGAGAGCAGGACGCGCACGCGCTCGACGGGCATGCCCAGTTCCTCCGCCGTCACCTGGACCAGCACCACGCTGAGGCCCTGCCCCATGTCGGCGGACGAGGTGCGCACCTCGGCGGACGAGTCGGCGAAGACTTCCACTTCCGCCGCCGCGCGATCCGGCGCGCCGCCGCCCAGCCCGGTATTCTTGTAGGCGCAGGCGATGCCCCAGGCGTAAGCCTTGTCGCCTTCGCGCCAGCTCCAGCGAAAAGCGGGGTCGCCGCCGCGCATGTCGCGCTCGATGTGATCGATCGTCTGCAGCAGACCGACGCTCTCGCGCAGAAGCTGGCCGGTGGCGGTCGTCGCCCCGACGCGCTGGGCGTTCTTGCGCCGCAGTTCCAGCGGGTCCATGCCCAGCGCCTCGGCCAGCAAATCCATGTTCTGCTCGACGGCGAAGGCCGATTGCGTCACGCCGAAGCCGCGGAACGCCCCCGACGGCGGGTTGTTGGTGTACATGGCGTAACAGTCAATCTTGGCGTGCGGCACCACGTAGGGGCCGGTGGCGTGCGTGGTGGCCCGCGTCATCACCTTGTCCGACAGGCTGGCATACGCGCCCGCGTCGCCGTAGAGCGTGGCCTGGACGGCGGTCAGCGTGCCGTCGCGCTTCGCCCCGGTCCTGATGCGGATGATCGTCGCGTGGCGCTTGGGGTGGAAGAGCAGCGACTCCTGGCGCGTGTACAGCATCTTCACCGGGCGACCGAGGGCCTGGGCGAGCATGGCGACGTGAATCTGCCCGGCGATGTCCTCTTTGCCGCCGAAGCCGCCGCCGATCAGCGTGCCGCGCACGCGAATCTGGTCTTCGGGCAGGCCGAGCGCGATGGCCGTCTGGCGGCGATCATCGTAAGGAATCTGCGAGCCGACGTAGATGGTCAGCTTGGGGTGCTCGGCGTCGTAGCCCGCCGGGACGCCGATGGCGCATTCCGGCTCCATGAAGGCGTGCTCGATCGTCGGGGTGCGGTATTCGCGCTCGATGATCACATCGGCTTCGGCGAAGCCCTGCTCAATGTCGCCAGAGCGCACCTTGATATGCTTGAGCAGGTTGCCCGTCTCCCAGCCCTCGTGGACGAGCGGCGCGGCGGGCGAGTGGGCGAACTCCGGGTCGCCGACGACGGTCAGCGGCTCGTAGTCCACCTCGATCAGCTCCAGGGCGCGGGCGGCGGTGTCGGCGTCGTCCGCGGCGACGATGGCCACGGCATCGCCCATGTAGCGCACCTTGTCGGCGCACAGCACCGGCCAGTCGGCGAACACCAGGCCGTGAATGTTTTTGCCGGGCACATCTTCGTGCGTCAGCACAGCGCGCACGCCGGGCAGCGCTTTGGCTTTGCTGGTGTCGAGGCGCGTGATGCGCGCGTGCGGATGGGCGGCGCGCAGCGTGCGCCCGATCAACATGCCGGGGAAGACGTAATCGTCGGCGAACCTGGCCCGCCCGGTGACTTTGTCCACGACTTCCTGCGGCGGGACGGGCCGGCCCACTGCGTTGAGCGGGGTGATGGTCTCGCGCGGCTGCCAGGGGATCGCGCCTTCGCCGCGCAGCTCGCTGGCTGCCGAGTGGACAGCGTGAATTATGCTGGTGTAGCCTGTGCAGCGGCAGAGCGTGTCCTTCAGAGCGACCTTGATCTCGTGATCGGACGGGTTGGGGATGCTGTCGAGCAGGGCTTTGGCGGTGATGATCATGCCGGGCGTGCAGAAGCCGCATTGCACCGCGCCATGCTCGACGAAGGCCCGCTGGAGCGGGTGCAGCTCCTCGCCGCGCGCCAACCCTTCGATGGTGGTGATCGCCGCGCCCTGTGCCTTGAACGCCGGATAAATGCACGAGTCGACCGGCGTGTTGTTCACCAGGACGGTGCACAGGCCGCACTCGGCCTCTTCGCAGCCGATCTTGGTGCCGGTCAGGCCCAGGTCGTAGCGCAGCACCTGGGCCAGCGTGCGCGATTCCGGAATGTCCAGATCATAAGGTTTGTCATTGACAGTGATGTGTAGCTTGCTCATGATCGTTTCCCCACTACTCCATTCCTACGCCTTCGGGAATCGCTTCGCCGGTGCGCGCGCGTTCGGCGGCCAGCGGCAGCACCCGGCGCAGCAGCACCTCAACCATCTCCTGGCGGTATTCAGCGGTAGCGCGGAATTTGCTGGTGCGCGGGCGCAGCGTCTCGCGGGCGACGCTCACCGCCCGCTCGACAGCCTCCGCGCCAACCGTCGTCCCGCGCAGCGTCTCTTCGACGGCCTCGGCGCGCGAAGGGACTTTGGACACCGGCCCGATGCAGATACGCAGGTCGTCGTAGCGCGCGCCGGACTCGTCGAGGCGCACCCAGGCGGCGCAGCCCAGGATCGGCAGGGCGACGCCCTGCGGGCGCATGATGCGCTTGAAAGCGCTGCCCTCGCGCGGGCCGCACAACCGAAAGCGGAAGCCGACCAGCAGGTCGCGCGTCTGGTCCAGGCGCGACTGCCCCGGCCCGACGAAGAGCGCGCGCAGCGGCAGCCACTGCCGCACACCGTCGAGCACAACATCGGCCTCGGCGTCGAGCGCCACCAGCGAGGTCGTGCCGTCGCCGGCGGGCAGGGCGTGGGCCACGTTGCCGCCGATGGTGCCCACGTTGCGCACCTGCGGCCCGCCGACCACGCCGCAGCTCTCGACCAGGCAGGTCGCCCGCGCGGACAGCACCGGCTCGGCCACGATCTGGGCGTGAGTGACGCCCGCGCCGAGCGCCATCACGTCACCGTCCTGGCGCAGGGTGGCAATGCCGCTGATGCGGGTGATGTCCACCAGGGCGTCGGGCCGGGGCGTGTGCCCGTGCCGGATGTCCAGCAGCAGGTCGGTGCCGCCGGCGATCACGCGGGCGCGGCCCTGGTAGCCGGCCAATAAAGTGAGCGCTTCATCCACTGTGGCAGGGGTGTGATAATGCGTCCAAAGTGACATGGATCGTCCATTCCGTGAGCACCAGGCGCTTGTTCTAAGCGGATACGATTGGCTGGGGGCACTTTTCGGTGAGCGAGGATGCTCAACGCCGCCGCACCCACAAGGGTATGAGCGACCTCCAACCAGAGGCGGGACCACAACTCTATATCGTCGAATTTAACATATACGCGCCCTGCCGGTCAAACTTACGACAACCAGGGGGTGCGTGCAAAGATCGGCGGCGACTCGCCGATTGACCTCACCCCCAGCCGCGCTACGCTCGGCTTGCCCCCTCTCCATCTGCGTGGAGAGGGGACGGTGAGGCGCGTCAGCGCCGAGCGGGGGTGAGGTCAACCAGGGCGCAGGGCATTTACCTCACCCCCCAGCCGCGCTACGCTCGGCTTGCCCGGCGGCGAGGCGCGTCAGCGTCGAGCGGGGGTGAGGTCAGCCAGGGCGCAGCAGAGCATTTACCTCACCCCCCCAGCCGCGCGGCGCTCGGCTTGCCCGGCGGCGAGGCGCGTCAGCGCCGAGCGGGGGTGAGGTCAGCCAGGGCGCAGGGCATTTACC
>JAHDWP010000051.1 GCA_023382715.1 Anaerolineae bacterium | reverse complement strand
GCGCAGGATTTCCCCTCTCCCCGGTGAGGGAGAGGGGTGCAGGGGTGAGGGGTTTCCAGGCACGCCCTAACGCACCGACGCCGGAGCAAAGGATCACCGCAGAGGAAAAGCAAAGGGTACGTTCTTCCCCGCGTCTCTGCGGTTCCGGAACTCTGCATCCCAGGCTGAGTCCTCGCCGCGCGGGGGTGAGGTCAGCCAGGGCGCAGCGCCCCTACCGTCTGGCAGGTTTGGCGCGCTCCCGGAGCACAGGGCGTTTTTTGTCCGCGCGGGCGGGCTGGTACAATAGCCGGCGCAGGCTCTCCTATCGTCTGGACTGACACGTGATGCATATGAAGACCGGTCGCAAACGGAAAATCGCGCTGCTCGTCCTGCTCGCGCTGCTCGGCCTGGCCGGGCGGGTCGAGGCGTCGGACGGGATGCGCGGCGACCGCTGTGTGGTGGGGCAGGACGACTACATCGCCGAGGATTTCTATTTCTTCTGCCGCCTGCTCGACGTGTACGGCACCATAGATGGCGACCTGATCGGCCTGGCCGCCGAGGTGACGCTGCATCGCGGCAGCAAAGTCACCGGCGATCTGTGGGTGGGGGGCGGCAGGCTGCTGGTGGAAGGCACCGTCGGCGACGACATGCACTTCGCCGGGCTGTCGGTGATCATCACCGACACGGCGCGCTTCACCGACTCGCGCATTGATCTGGTGGCGGCGGCGCTCAATGTTGAGCTGCGGGCGAATGCCGTGTTGCCCGGCGACCTGCTCGTGTATGGCTACCAGGCGCTCGTCGCCGGGGCGGTCGGCGGCGACATTGACTTCGCTGGCGAGGCGTTGATCATCGAGGGGGTGGTTGCTGGGCGCGTGGATGCGGAGGTGGGCGACTCGCGGCGCAGCGCCGACGTGCCGGACTTGCCGTTCTACGACCTGTCTTTCGAGAATCCGGGGCTGGCCATCCTGCCGGGCGCGCTGGTCGAGCGCGACGTGTCGTACCGCTCTGTGACACAGGCGGAGATCGCTCCGGGGACGGTGCAGGGGCGCGTGCGTTTTGAGCGCGTGGGCGGTCAGCCGGACATCACCAAGGTGGCCCAGCCGGACGATGCCGCCCAGCTCATGCGCGAATATGCTGCCACCTCTCTGCGCGACGTGCTCTCGCTGGTAATTCTGGGGGCGGTGGCCCTGCGCCTGGTGCCCAACGCTGTGCGCCTTTCCGCCGTGCAGGTGCGGCGGCGGACGATTCCGGCGGTGGGCTGGGGCCTGGCGACGTTCATGCTGTCCATCCCGCTGGTCATTGTCGTGCTGGTGCTCGGCCTGATCGTGGTGCTGCTGCTGTACCTGATCAAGCTCAATTCGCTGACGATCATGGTCGGCGTTGGCGTATTGCTGGTGACGGGCAGCATGGCCGGTGGCTTCAGCTTTCTCCTGTTCTTCATGGGGCGCGTCGTGGTCAGCTACACGATCGGGCAGCTCATTTACCGCTACATCCTGCGCATCGCCGGGCAGGGCGACTTCCGCCGCTGGATGGGGATGCTGGTGGTGGGGGCGGTGCTCTACGCCCTGCTGACCAATATGCCCGTGCCCGCCCTGGGGCTGATCCTGGAGCTGATCACGGCGCTGGCGGGCGTCGGCGCGGTGGCGATGTACGGGCGGGCGCTGTTCCAGGATGTGCGGCAGCGTGGCCCGCGCCTGGCCGGGGTGGGCGCAGCGACGGCGACCGTCACCATCCCCGCCAGGGCGGAATGGGCCGGCGAATCGCTCCCGCCCGGCTTGGACAACCTGCCGGAAGGCTTCACCGGCTTCGACGAGGATTGGTGAGCGAGCGGCCCTGCCGCGTCTCGAAGGCGCGCGAGCACGACTCGCGAAGTTTTCGGGAACTTCGCAAGCCTGATCGCGCCGGCCTGCGTGGTTTGGAGAATCCCGCCCCAGGCGCAGAGCGCCCCCTGTTGGGATGGCGCGCAATATGCCCTCTACGGAATCTCGTCTCGCTGAGCGCCAGGCGCGTCGCCGACCCCCTGGGCACCCCTGTTGACTCCGCTTGGCGGCTCGTGCTATGCTGAGACAGCGTGGCCTGGCGAGGCGATGAAGGTTGCCAGCCGCCGGTATGCCGGTAGGGAGAGGGCGGCGTGTGGCCGCGAAGCTCCCTGTTCGCAGCGCGGAGGTGCGCGCCTGGGACGGTCTGCAAAGTCTGGCGTGGTGCATATCCGGCGCTGCGGGCCGTGCGTTCGCGGCGCTTGTTGTTGCTGGCACAGTCCGCGTGCCGGCGTTGAGTGTGCTATGAGGGAGCAGCTTTGGGCGAAAAACTGACAGGCCTGGTCATCCGCACGCAGAGTGGTTTTTTCACCGTAGATACCCCGCACGGCCCCATTGTTTGCCAGCTTCGGGGCAAGCTCAAAGAGGAATATCAGGAGACTGATCTGGTCGCCATCGGCGACCGGGTGACGTTGGAGCGCCTGGAGACCGAGGCGGACACCGTCGGCGGCGTGATCGTCACCGTCGCCGGGCGCGAGCGCGTGCTTTCGCGCGTGGCACCTCGCTCGGCGGTGGGCACGTCGAAGGAGCGCGAGCAGGTGATCATCGCCAACCCAGACCAGGCGATCTTCGTCTTCGCTGCCGCGCAGCCCAGCCCGCACCTGCGGATGCTCGATCGCTTCCTGGTTGCCGCTGAAAAAGCGGCCATCCCGGCCATTCGCGTCTGCGTCAACAAGATCGATCTCGTCCCTGACTCGGAGACGGCGCGCGCCCTGTTCGCCGAGTACGAGCGGATCGGCTACCCTGTGCTCTGCGTCAGCGCCAGGTCTGGCGCGGGGATCGCCGCGCTGCACGACGCGCTGGTCGGCAAGATTTCCGTATTCACGGGGCCGTCGGGGGTGGGCAAGACCAGCCTGCTCAACGCCATCGAGCCAGACCTGGGCCGCCGTGTGAGCGAGATCAGCACGGCGACAACCAAAGGCCGCCACACCACCCGCTACAGCGAGATGATCTCCCTGGCCGCCGGAGGCTACGTGGCCGACACACCGGGCATCCGCGCCATTTCGCCCTGGGACGTGGAGCCGGACGAGCTGGACGGCTATTTCATCGAGATCGCGCCGCTGGTGGCGGGCTGCAAATTCCAGGACTGCACGCACACCCACGAGCCGGGCTGCGCCGTGCTCGCAGCGGTGAAACGCGGCGCGGTCAGCGCGGAGCGTTACGACAGCTACCTGCGCCTGCGCGAGATGCTCGAAGAGGAATACGTGTATTAAGGCGGGCAAACCGCAGAAGACTTCGGAAGTTTCCAAAACTTCCGAAGTCTTTTTTGAGGGGCCAGGAAGCTGTTTTCCCCCCCCACCCCAAACCCTTCCCCCGCGAGGAGGGAGGGGCTGACAGTCTGCGCTCTTCGCCCTTCCCCTCTTGTGGGGGAAGGGCGGGGATGGGGGGCAAATGCAGATGCGGGACTTCTCAGGTGGTCTCTCCCGGCTCCCCGTACAGAATGGCGATCACCCGCTTGGGGCCGTGCATGCCGATGGCCAGCGTCTGCTCGATGTCGGCGGTCTTGCTCGGCCCGCTGATGGCGGTGACGCTGGCGGGCAGATCGCCGGAACGGGTGGCGGCCCAGGTGAGGATGTCGCTGGTCAGGCACCCGGCGGCGATCAGGGCGATATGCACCGGCGGCAGCAACGACGCCATGCGGCTGCGGCCCGGCCCGCTGCTGACGATCACCGAGCCGGTCTCGGCCAGCGCTGCGTCCGCGCCGGTGATGCCCGCGTCCGCGCCCGCGCAGAACGCGCGCAGGTCGTCCTCCGTCCGCCCGACGACGTGCCAGGCAATACCCGGCCAGCGCGCGGCCAGGTCCACCCCGGCCAGCGGCGGCTCGTCGTTGGCCACGACGCGCGCCGCGCCCAGGTCGCGCAGAACATCGCCCAGCCGATCGAGCGCCTCCTCCGCCGACGCCGCGCGGATCACTTCGCCGTGCAGACCGGTCAGCGTCGCGGTGAAGCGCGCGGCCAGGTCGCCGAACTGCTGGCGCGAGCGCCAGGGCGCGGGTGGGGTCGCCCCGCCGCGCTCCTTGTCGCGCAGCGCGGCTAGAATCTCTTCGCGGGCAGTGCTCATCGCTCTTTCCTTCCTCGGCGGCGCAGCAGGTGCCACAGCACGGCCAGGGGCAGGGCGCTCGCGCCGATCAGCGCCGCCATCCGCCCGCGCGACGATTTGCGCGCGGCTTTCCTGGGCGGGGTCGCTGCGGGGGCGGTCTCAGCTTCGGCGGCCAGCTCGTCCCACAACGCGTGGAACGAGCGCGGGGCCAGCGTGGGCAGCCGCCGCTCCTGCGCCGGGTTGAGGCGGCGCGGCACGCGCAGGCCGTCCTTTCCCACCAGCGGTCGCTGGAAGATGCGCCCCGCGTCCGTCAGCAGCCCGAACAGGCGGCGCTGCCCCAGCAGCCAGGCCGCCGACTTCTCGACGGCCTGCTCCGGCGGGCCAATGATCCCGCGCGTCACTTCTTCGGCGCGCAGGTCGAGCAGCATCCGCGGCAGGTCTATGCGCGCCGGGCAGACTTCCAAACAGGCCCCGCACAGCGAGCTGGCATGGGGCAGCGCCTCGTACTGTTCCAGGCCGTGCAGCAGCGGGACGAGCACCGCGCCGATCGGCCCGCTGTAGGCGTGGCCGTAGGTCTGCCCGGCGATCTCCTGATAGACCGGGCAGTGATTCAGGCACGCGCCGCAGCGGATGCACTGCAACACTTCCTCGTAGCCCGTGCCGAGAATGCCGCCGCGCCCGCCGTCGTAGAGGACGATGTGCAGCACGCGCGGGCCGTCGGCGTCGCTTTCGCGCGCCGGGCCGGTGATGGCTGTCGTATAGACCGAGAGCGGCTGCCCGGTCGAGCTGCGCGCCAGCAATTCGAGCCACACCGCCGCGTCGTCCCAGGTCGGGCAGACCTTTTCGATGCCCATGATGGCGACGTGCACCGGCGGCACGCTGCTGACCATGCGCCCGTTGCCCTCGTTGGTGACCAGGACGATGCTGCCCGTCTCGGCCACGCCCAGGTTCGCCCCGCTGATGCCGATCTCCGCCGCCAGAAACTTCTGGCGCAGGGCGCGGCGCGCTTCTTCGGTCAGCGCGGGGATGTCGTCGGCAGAGAGCGGACGCCCGACCTCGCGGGTGAACAGCTCGGCGACCTGCTGGCGCGTCTTGTGCAGGGCCGGGACGACGATATGCGCCGGCGACTCGGCGGCCAGTTGCACGATCCACTCGCCCAGGTCCGTCTCGACCGGGGCGATGCCCGCCTCGTCCAGCGCGGCGTTGAGGTGAATCTCCTCCGAGGTCATGGACTTGGCTTTGACGGCCAGCCGCGCCCCGTGCTGGCGGGCGATGTTGATCACGATCTGCGTGGCTTCGGCGGCGTCGCGCGCCCAGTGGACGTGCGCGCCCGCCGCGCTCGCCTGGCGCTCGAACTGCTCCAGGTGCTCGCCCAGGTTGGCCAGCGTCGCCGCGCGCATAGCCTTGAAGTGGTCGCGCATGGCCTCGACATCGGGCAGATCGGCCAGGGCGCGCCGGCGGTCGTTGCGAAACTTGAGCGTCGCGCCGTCCACCGCGCTCTGCAGGTGCGGGTTGGCGATGGCCAGGGCCGCGCCCGCCCGGAAGGTGTGGAAGCTCACCTCGCTCATCGCGTCAATTCCTCCAGCAGCACGGCCAGGTGGGCCAGGCGCATCCCCGTCTGGTGGGCGAAGCCGCGCATCTGCATCAGGCAGCCGGGGTCGGCGCTGACCAGCACCTCCGCGCCGGTGGCGTCGGCGCGGCGCACCTTCTCCTGCGTCATGGCGTTGGAGACTTCGGGAATGCGGATCGAGAAGACGCCGCCGAAGCCGCAGCAGCGGTCGGACTCGTGCATCTCGACGATCGCGCAGCCTGCCGCGCTCAGCAGCGCCCGCGACTCCGCGCCCAGCCCCAGCAGGCGGTTCATGTGGCAGGAGTCGTGGTAGGTGACGCGCGGGGCGCCAGCGGCGGGGGCTGGCTGCCAGCCGGCGACGTGGACGAGGAACTCGCTCAGCTCGTAGGTGCGCGCGGCCAGGGCTTCGGCGCGGGCTACCCCGCCCGGCCAGCGTTCCAGCAGGTGCGGGTATTCCTTGCGGATCATCGCCGCGCACGAGCCGCCGGGCAGCACGACCGCGTCGTATGGCTCGAAGATGTCCAGCGAGCGCTTGGCGAGATCGGCGGCCTGGGCGCGGAAGCCGCTGTTGAAGAACGGCTGCCCGCAGCAGGTCTGCTCGGCGGGGAACTCGACCGTATAGCCGGCGCGTCGCAGCAGCCTGACCGCGGCGACGCCGACTTCCGGCATGACCTGGTCCACCATGCAGGTGACCATGATGGCGACACGTTTAGCGGATGTCATACGCTCTTCCTCAAAGGCGTACAGAGCGAACAGCGGTCAGCGAACAGCGTTCAGTTCTCAGCAGGCGACTCGTGCGTGCACAACCTGGCAGAGCGTGTACGAAAACCCCTCCCCCCTGCACCCCTCGCCCTCACCGGGGCGAGGGGATGGAACCCCAGCAGACTCCCCCTCTCCGCGTGTGGAGAGGGGGCCGGGGGGTGAGGTCAACCGGCTTCTGTAGCATAACCTTACGCCGCGTGACACAGCGCCGCATCCCTACGCGCCACGCGCGATACCGCGCCCACCCATCGGGTTTATGCCGTTCACGCCCCACTGTACGCCGGATGTGGCCCTGAGACAACTGCTAACCGGCCACTGTTCGCCGATCACCTCTCATCAATCGCGCGGCACAAACAGCAGCAGCGCAGCCACCGCCAGCGCATCGCCCAGCGCGGCCACCGTGCAGTTGGCCAGCAGCCCGACGCTGAACAGGGCCGGGCCGATCAGCGCGCCGAGCATACGCCCGGCGGAGAAGGCCGTCACGTTGCCGGCCATCAGTGTGGCCCGCGCGCCGGGCACCAGCTCGCTCAGCAGGGGGATGGCGCTGACGATGGCGAACTCGAAAGTGAGGTAGAACAGAAACAGCCCCAGCAGCGCCGTCTCAACGCGGAACTCCAGCGCGGGCAGCAGCAGACAGGCGGCGACGTTGGCGACGATGCCCCCGATTGCCGCCCGCCGCTTGCCGATCCGATCGGCGAACCCGGCGACCGCGCCCTCGCCGGTCAGCTCGGCCAGCCCGATGACGATGGCCGACGCGCCCAGCGCCGTCACCTTGAGGGCGAAGGCGCCTTCCATCCACGCGCCGTAGATGATGCCGATGGTCTCGTTGCTGGCGCTGATCAGAAAGCCCACCAGCAGGATGGCCAGCGCCGCGCGATGTGCCAGGATCAGGCGGACGCCTTCGCGCAGGGTGGGCCGGTAGCCGGTGCCCATCGAGTCCGCCGGGATGACACGCCACAGCATGGCCAGCGCCAGCAGCGCCGCCCCGCCCAGCAGCGGGTAAGGCGTCTGCCAGGCACCGGTGCGCGCGATCAGCCAGCCGAGCACGGGAATGCTGACCAGGAACGCGCCCGACCAGCTCACCTCGGTCACGGCGATGGCCAGGCCGCGCCGCGCGTAGCCCACGCGGTCGCCGATGTAGGCTTGCATGGCCGGGTCGAAGACGTGCTTGCCGACTCCGGCCAGCACCAGCGCAGTGAACAGCGCCGGATACGTCGGCCAGACCGTCACCAGCAGCATACTCGCGGCGAAGACGATCAGCCCGGCCAGCATGGAGCGCCGCCGCCCGTGCCGGTCGGCCAGCGCGCCGAGCAGCGGGCTGATCAGCCCCAGCCCCGCCCGCGCCGTGACGCCCAGCGCCACCGTCTCCAGGCTCACCCCCAGCCCGCGCGCAAAAGTGGGCAGGAACGGGTAAATCATGCGCTGGCCGGTATTCAGCACGGTGCGGGCCAGCGTGATGAGGATGATCTGGTCGCGCAGGCGAAGGCCCGGCCCGTTGAGAGAGGAAGTCGGGGCTGCGGTGTTCATGGGATCGGCCACTGCGGGATGGTCGTCCCGCCCGGCGTCGGGTAGGGGTTGGGCTGGCCGCGCAGGTCGCCGAAACCGCGGGCCACCATCCAGCCGCAGATCAGCGGGCCGCCGTGCCCGTCCGGCAGGGGGATGCCACTGGCCTGCGGCAGGCCGTTGTAGCCGCGCAGATAGCCGAACGTGCCGTCAAGCTGGGCGCGCGCCGCCTCCGCAAGCTCTGCGTCGCCGATGGCGATGGCGTGGATGTGGATCGGCGAGCCGGGGTACAGCTCGTCCGTGTCGCGCAGCCAGGCGGCGAAGCCAGCGGCGCGCAGCGCGGCGATCATCGGCGCGATCTCCGCTTCCAGCACCGACCAGTCTGCGCGGCTGCGCACGGACAAGTCCACCGCGCCACCGCCGTCGTGCGTGCCGAAGCTGGCCGCGACGCCCCCGGCGTTGTAGCTGCCCTGGGTGAGCGCCAGCCGGAAGTCAATGATGCCGCCGTCCGCTGCGTAGAGCGCCTGGGCGTGGTCGAGCATGGCCAGCGTGCGCGCGTTGAGCAGCGCCCCATTGACCCACAGGCGGCTGTAGTCGTCGGGCGGCTCCCAGCAGCCCACCGGCTCGACGAACGGCGTGGGCGTGGGGGTGAGCGCGCCCGCCCAGGCCGTCGCCAGCCAGCCAGCCGCCAGCAGCACGAACAGAACAACGCTCAACAGCGCTCGCCGTGTCATGGCTCCCGATCCCAGAACCCACTTGCTGACCTCGCCCCCGCTCGGCCCGTTGACGCGAGGTCGAACGCCCCGTCGCTACGCTTTGGGCAGGGCGCGGTATGCCTTGATGTAGCCCATGCCCCACTCGTCGAGGCCCATCAGCAGGTCAATGGCGCGGATGGCCAGGCCGTTCTTGAGCGGGTTGCAGATCGGCGCGTTGACGCCCACCTGGGCCAGCAGCGCCAGGAAGACCGTGTTGAGCAGCTCGCGCTCCGGCATCCCGTGCGAGCCGTTGCTCGCGCCCGCCGTCATGTTGCAGCCGAACGTTTCGCGGATCAGGCGGGCAGCGGTCGTCGTCACCAGGCCGGCGGTCGCGTCGGCGCTGATGGCCATCACCAGCGGATCGAACACCACATCTGCGGGCCTGATGCCCAGCCTGGCCGCTTCGTTGAGGATGTTTTCGGCCACCCTCAGCCGCCCTTCGGGTGTAGTGGGGATGCCGTCGTCATCCATGCACAGCGCGATCACCGCCGCGTCATACTCGGCGACGATGGGCAGCACGGCCTTGAGCTTGGCCGTCTCGCCGTTGACCGAGTTGACCAGCGAGCGCCCGCGCGCGGCCTTCAGCCCGGCCTCCAGCGCCGCCGGATCCGCCGAGTCAATGCACACGGGCAGGTCAACCGTGTCCTGCACCAGGCGCACGGCCTGGGGCAGCAGGGCGGCCTCATCCACGCTGACTGCGCCCACATTGACATCGAGCACGGTCGCCCCGGCGTCCGCCTGGGCCTGTGCATCGCGCGGGATGCGGCTCAGGTCGCCGGCCTGCAATTCGGCGCTGAACGCCTTGCGCCCGGTCGGGTTGATGCGCTCGCCGATCATGACGATCGGTGTTTCGGGCGAGATGATGATTTCGGACGATGGGCCTCGCAGAACAGTCTGCATAATCGAATAGCTCCTCAGGGTGCTACGCTCATTCTTCCCAGGGATTGGGCGACAGGATGACCGCCTGGCTGAATCGATCCGTGAAATGCGGGTGGTTGGTCAGCTCAATATAGTGCAGGCGACCGGCGAGGACGGCGGCGCGCTCGCGCTCGTGGGCGTTGATCAACAGCCGCTTGGCGCCAATGCCCGCCGCGTTGCCCACCTGGCGGAAACGCTCCAGCGGCAGCGGCGGGAACATGCCGATGGCTACCGCGCCGGCCAGGTCAATGTAGTTGCCGAACGCTCCGGCGACGATCATCTGGTCAATGGCGCTTTCCTCCAGCCCGGCCTGCTCGACGAGCAGCTTGATCCCGGCGCGGATAGCGCCTTTGGCGAGCTGCACCTCGTTGACATCCGAGCGGCTGATGACCACCGCGCGCCCGTGCCCTGTCTGCCTGGCGGGGACAATCTCGTACCACATGGTGTGCCCCTTGCCGTGCACGTTGGGATGCCCGGCGACCATCCGCCCCGTTTCGGTGACGAGTTCGGCAGCGCGCAGGACGTGCACCGCGTCAAGGATGCCGGAGCCGCACAACCCGACGGGCGCAGCGTGATTGATGGTCAGCCAGGCCAGCGAGCCGTCCTTCCAGACCAGGCGCTCGATGGCGCCGTCGGCGGCGCGCATCCCGTCGCGGATGTGCGCGCCCTCAAAGGCCGGGCCGGACGCTGTCGAGCAGCTCCACAGCTTGCCGCGCGCGTTGAGCGTGACCTCGGTGTTGGTGCCGATGTCCAGGCTCAGGGTGACGCCAGGCTGCCCGGCGGTCTCCGTGGCCAGCAGCATGGCCATGTGATCGCCGCCGACGAAGCCGGCCACGTTGGGCGGCAGGTAGGCGTAGGCCCCCTCTGCCACGTCCAGGCCCAGGGCGCGGGCCGACGTGTACATGGCCGCCGACACCGTCGGCACGTAGGGCGCGGAGCCTAGCTGCTCAACCGGCAGGCCGAGCAGCAGGTGGTGCATGGCTGTGTTGCCGACCGCCACCACGTCTACCACGCGGTGCGGCGCGACGCTCGCCTGGGCGCAGACCTCGTGCAGCAGGTCGTTGAGGCCGCCGATGATCGCTTTTTGCAGCCTGGACAGCCCGCCCGAGTCGCGCATGCACAGCGTCAGGCGAGCCATCACGTCCTCGCCGTAGGCGATCTGCGGGTTGGTCGCCCCGGCGATGCCGACCGTCACGCCGGTCAGCAGGTCCACCAGGTAGGCGGCCAGGCCGGTCGTGCCCACGTCCACCGCGAAGCCGAGCGGCGTGGTCTCTGGCGGCAGGAAGCGCACCACGTCGCGCTCCAGGGTGACCATGCGCGTCCGCCAGCCGTGTCCGCGCAGTGTGCCCGGCAGCTCGGCCATCACCGGCGCAGAGACGCGCCACTCGCCCGCCGGAAGGTCGCGCACGCGCTCCCAGTCGCCGCGCAGATCGTCCACCGACGGCGGGTCGGCGGACAGATCATAACTGTGGATGAGCGGGGCCACTGCCAGCGGGATCTCCTCGCCCTCGACCTGGCTGCGCTGGGCGGCGCTCAGCGAGTCCGGCGGCACGTCCACGACGATCAGCGACTCGCCCACGATCTCCGTCTGGCAGGCCAGGCGCAGCCCGCTGGCCAGGTCCGCGTCGGAGAGCAGGTCTTCCTCGACGGGGTTGAGCGGGGTAACTGCGCCTTGCAGCACGCGCACGCGGCAGTCGCCGCAGATGCCCGCGCCGCCACACACCGCCGACAACGCCACGCCCGCGTCCTGGGCCGCTTCGAGCAGGGTATCGCCGGGCCGCGCCTCAATACGCCGCCCGATCGGCTGGAAGGCAACTTCAGTCATGGCTCCCGTCCGCTGGGCGCGCGACGATCAGGGCCGTCTCATCGCCGGATTGCTGGATGACGTGGCCGGGCGGCACGACCAGGAATTCATCTTCTGCCCAGTCGCCGTGCACTAACATCCGCAGCATGCGCCGGTCGCCGGTCATACGCTCGAACGTCCAGCCGCGCCGCTCCGCCTGGTCGCGGGCCAACTGCTCAAAAGCGGTGCCGTCGCCCCCGCCCAGCTCGATGTACACGGCGCGCTCGTAATGCTTACCCCACTCTCCCATCACTTCCATCAGGTAATCGGCGTTGTCCTGACCGTACTTGGCGACGTATTCCTCGTAGACCTCGTCCATCACGCCGATCTGTGTCGCCCCCAGGCCCGCGTTGGAGCCTGGCTCGCTGCGCTCCATGTAGTCCAGGCTGTACCAGTACGTGCCGGGGTGCGCCCGGAACTGTTCCAGGTAACGCTGGTGCGAGCCGAGATAGAGGGCGATGCAGTCGTGCGTGCGCGGGATGACCAGCGGCGTGTGCCGCGCGGTCAGGCCCAGCGTCGAGGTGCCGCACATGCCATAAACGAGCAGGATTGCGTCGCACTCACCCGGCTGGATCGTGTCAATCTGCTTCTGGAGCGTTTCGCGCAGCTTCTTGGGCGTGTTGTGCAGCCCCTGGCGGTAAAGGCGCACCGATATGGTGTGCGGCGCTTCGGCAGCGATGGCGTAGATGCTGCGGGCCAGGGCCTCGCAGGTGAGGGCGATGTAGTGGTTCACGATGTTCTGCTCCGGTGTCTCTGGTGGCTGGGCAATTCTGCCCATTGTACCGTGCTTTCGCCGTGTAGGGATGTGGTAGATTGTCACAAGAGTGGGAGCAGTTGGTAGAGATTCGCCGGGCCGGAGTGAGATCAACCAGGGCCTGCTCTGCTGCGCCCGGCTCCGCAATAGACTTCCGAAGTTTCCGGAAACTTCGGAAGTCTGGCTGCGAACCCGCCCCTCATGGCTGCCCTCCCGACGGGGGCGTGGCGCAATGCGCGCTAGGGGCCTCGCTCCTGCCGGCATCCGGCGCGCTCTCCGAGTTCGCGCCGCATCCTGGAAGCTGGTAACATAGAGTCCTCAGCCAGGCTTGGCAGCGCGCAAAGTCCGGCTTCACGCCGATCTCTGCACCCCCAGGCTGCGCCCGCTGGCCGTCCAGGATGTGCCATGACTGCTGGAGATCGAAGCACTCTGCCCGATATGCTCACCGACGAAAATCCCAATCCCGTGCTGAGCGCCAGCCGGGAGGGACAGGTGATCTATCGCAACCAGGCGGCGCGCGCAGTCCTGGCCGGGCAGGGCTACACGGTCACCGTGCCCGACGAGTGGCTGCCCGTGCTCGACAAAGCCTTCGAGAGCGGGCAGATCGTCGAAGTCGAGTGGCACGCCGGGGCGCGCACCTACGCCTGCAAGTTCGTGCCCGCAGACGGCGGCGAGCGAGCTACCATCTACTGCGCCGACATCACCGCCCACAAGCAGACGGCGCGCGCCCTGCGCGAGAGCGAAGCCCGCTACCGCACGGTCGTCGCCGCCCTGTCGGAAGGGGTCATCCTGCAAGACCGCGCGGGCGTCATCCGCGCCAGCAACACCAGCGCCGAGCGCATCCTCGGCCTCACGCTCGACCAGATGATGGCTCGCGCGCCCATTGACTCCCGCTGGCGCACCATCCGCGAAGACGGCTCGCCCTCGCCAGGCCATACCCAACTGGCCATGCTCACCCTGCGCAGCGGGCAGCCGCAGTCCAACGTGATCATGGGCATCGTCAAGCCGGACGATTCGCTGACGTGGGTCTCGGTCAACACCGAGCCGGTCTTCATGCCCGGCGAGGACGACCCCTATGCGGTGGTCATCTCGCTGTTCGACATCACCGAGCAGAAGACAGCCGAGGCGGCGCTGCGCGATAACGAGGCCCGGCTGCAGGCCATTGTGGAGACGGCTGCTGAAGGCATCGTCACCATTGACGAGCGGGGCATCATCGAATCGTTCAACCATGCGGCGGCGCGCATCTTCGGCTATCGCCCGGACGAAGTGGTGGGGCGCAGCGTCGGGATGCTCATGCCAGAGCCGCACCGCGACCAGCACGATGGCTACGTGGCCAGCTATTTGCAGACCGGCCTCAAGAGAGGCATCGGTCGCGGGCGCGAGCTGATTGGCCAGCACAAAGATGGGCACACCATCCCGCTCCACGTATCGGTCGTCGAGGTGTGGCTGGACGAGCGGCGGCTGTTCACGGGGTTTGTGCGCGACATCAGCGAGCACGTCCGCGCCGAAGACGCTCTGCGCCGCAGCGAGGAACAACTGCGTTCGCTGATCGCCTCGCTGGAAGACCAGGTGCTCTCCGTAGACCTGGAGGGGCGCATCCTGGTCTACCATTCCGGGGCGGATGTCGCCCATGACACGCCGATCACCCCGGCAGAGGCTCTGGTCGGCAAGTCCTTCCGCGATGTGTTGCCGCCGGAACTCGCGGACCCCCTGGCCCGCGCACTGGATCGGGTGGCGTCCACCTTGCAGACCGATCAGTTCGAGCACAGCCTGATCCTGGACCGCCAGCGACGCTATTACAGCGGGCGCGTCTCGCCGCTGATCAGCCCACAGATCGCCCTGGTGGGCTTCACCGTCGTCGTCAGCGACATCACCGAAAGCGTCCGCGCGCGCCAGCGCCAGCAGCATCTGCTGTCCGTCGAGCAACTGAATCGCTCTGTTGCCGCCAGCTTTCTGCGCAGCGATGACCCCGACCAGACGATCGCCCGAACGCTCAAGCTGCTCGGCGAGTTCTTCGCCGTGTCGCGCGCTTACGTCTTTCGCTACCGGGCCGACGAACGGGCGATGGACAACAGCCACGAATGGTGCGCGCCGGGCGTCGCTTCGCTGCTGCACAGCCGCCAGTACATCCCCTTCGACGACATCATGCCGTCCTGGTCGCCGGTGCTGCACCAGCAGGGCATCATCGCCGCGCAGGACGTGAGCGAGCTGCCCGCCGACATCCAGGCGTTTTTCCTGTCGCAGGGAGTCGCCAGCGTCCTCATCCTGCCCATTCACGGCAAGGCGCGCATTGAAGGGTTCATCGGCCTGGAAGACGCCGAGGGCGCGCGCGCCTGGCAGCCGGAGCAGATCGCCACGCTGCGCACTGTGGCCGACAGCTACGCGCGCATCCTGGAGCGCAAGCAGACCGAGCGCGAGATCATGCGCGCCCGCGACGAAGCCCTGCGCCTGGCCCACCTGCGAAGCCACTTCATGTCCAACATTAGCCACGAGATTCGCGCGCCGATGACCGGCGTGCTGGGCATGTTGGAGTTGTTGCTGGAATCCGCGCTGCCCGACGAGCAGCGCGGCTTCGCCGCTGACGCTTACCAGAGCGCCATCAACCTGCTCAAGCTGCTGGACAATGTGCTCGATTTCTCGCGGCTGGAGGCGGGGCGCGTTGAGCTGGACGCCAGCCCGTTCGATGTGCGCGGTCTGCTGGCCGAGATCAAAGACATGTTCATGCCCCAGGTGATGCGCAAGCAGCTTGACCTGATCACCTTCGTGGAAGATAGCGTCCCGACGCGCGTCGTGGGCGACCCGGTGCGGTTGTTGCAGGTGCTGATCCACTTGGTGGACAACGCCGTGAAGTTCACCCGCGAAGGCGATGTCTACGTGGCCGTGCAGCCGATGAGCGCCACGACCACGCACTGCCGCCTGCGCTTCCAGGTCAGCGACACGGGTGTGGGCATCCCGCCGGGACAGATCGCACGGCTCTTCGACGGGTTCGCGCAAGGCGAGAGCATCGCTGCCCGCGCGCGGGGTGGGGCGGGCCTGGGCCTGGCCATCAGCCGCCAGTTGGTGCAGCTCATGGGCGGCGAGATCGAGGTTTACAGCGAGCCGGGGCAGGGCAGCACCTTCGAGTTTACGCTGACACTGCCCATCGCCGAGCGCGAGCAGCGGGCCAGCGCGCCCGCTCCCCATGACCCAGCCGCCCATCCCCTGGCGGCGGACAGGCCGGCCAATGGCGCGCGCATCCTGGTCGCCGACGACGACGCGATCACCCGCCAGCTTGCCGAGCGCGTGCTGGCCCAGATTGGCTATGAGGTCGTGGTGGCGTCCGGCGGGCAGGAAGCCCTGGAGCGGCTGGCGCGCGAGCGGTTCGGGCTGGTGGTGATGGACATCGCCATGCCCGGCATGGACGGCGTGACGACGACGCGCCACATTCGCGCCCTGGAAGGGCCGAACCGCGACGTGCCGATCCTGGCGATGACCGGCCTGTCGGACGAAGACTCGCACCAGCACATCATGGCCGCCGGGGTCAACGCCGTGCTGACCAAGCCCATCGCGCTGGACGCGCTGCGCGCCTCGGTGCGGCGCTGGGTGCGGGCCGGGTCAAACGCTGGCAATGGCGCGCAGCACGATGTCGCGTAGCTCCTGGGTGCGGAAGGGCTTGGAGAGGAAGGCCGCGGCCCCGGCTTCGAGCGCGCGGATTTCGTCGTCGGCGCCCCCGCGCGACGAGAGGATGATCATCGGCGCGGCGGCCAGGTGGGGGATGGCCTTCAGCCGCTTCATCAGGGCGATGCCATCCATACCGGGCAGGTTGGTGTCCAGCAGCAGCAGGTCCATGCGGTAGGTCTGGGCCAGCTCGAGGGCGGTCTGGGGGTCGGGGGCTTCGATTACATCCAGAGACAATGGTTGCAGCACGTGCTGGATCACCCGGCGCACCACCTCGTGATCGTCCACGACCAGAACGGTAGGCATGGCCAATTCCCCTGACTCGCTCGCACCCCCCGACAGAGTCATCCCTAAGAATACCAAAAACAGGCGGGTTTGGGCGAGAAGTCGCAAAAGCGGGGTGCGTGCAAAATCTGCCAGGCGGTAGGGGCGCTGCTCTGCTGCGCCCTGGCTGACCTCACTCCCGCGCTGCGCGTCAGTGCCGCGCGGGGGTGAGGTCAATCAGCGAGTCGCTGTCAACCTTTGCCCGCACCCCTGATCACTCCCCTTTTTGACGCCCGCCGCGTTTGGTGTTATCCTGTCCGCCAACGCATTACCAATCGCATAGTCCCGTGGTGGTAGAGGTGCTCAACGCCCCGGATGGCGGAGCGTAAAGGCGAAGCTGGTGCGAGTCCAGCACTGTCCCGCAACTGTAACCCGGCCACATGCTTGACCGTGCGCCGGGGAGTCAGGTCGCCCGCCTCTACCCGCTTTCATCGTCTCGCGGAGGGAGATGGAAGTACGGCGCCCGCCTTCCCGCTGTGAACCGGCCTCGCCGCGCTCACAGCGAGCGCACGCAGCCAGCGCCCGACCTTCGCGTCGGGCGTTTTTGTTGGGCCAGGGAAGCACAGCCTGTCTGGCCTGCCGGCGGCGGACAGGGGGCGTTCCGGCTGTATCTTCCGTGCACCATCCGCGCGACGATCGGGCCATGCGCGCAAACAGGGTCTGTGTGTCGCAGAGCAGCATCGTCGAGAGGAGCACATGCCATGAGTTCACGCCTGATTCTGAGTGTCCTGTTGGTTCTGAGCCTGGTCGCCGCCTTTGCGCCAGTCGCCGCCCAGGAGCCGGACGTCAACGTCCTGGCCGGCTGCGTCGAGGGCTACGATTCCGCCGCCGACTACTTTCCGCAGAAGGCAACCATCGAGTATGCTGAGAACTTCTCCGTCGAGTATTTCGCCAACTACAAGCTGGTCACCCTCAACGAGACGTGGCCCGGCTCCGAACCGGCGCGCTACGTCCTGGTGCAGTGCGGCACGCCCGCGCCAGACGGCGTGGACGCCGACGCGGTGATCGAGGTGCCGGCCACGTCGCTGCTGACGATGGCGACCACCTATCTGCCGCTCGTCGTCGAGCTGGGCCTGCTCGATCACCTGGTCGGCCACGACGAGTTCGACTACGTGACCACGCCCGACGTGCGCGCCCTGATTGACGCGGGCGAGCTGGTCGAGGTGGGTGAAGGGGCGGGCGTCAGCGTGGAGGCGGTGCTCGACCTGGAGCCGAGCCTGATCCTCGCTTCCAGTTCCGGGCTGATCGAGTATGACGCGCACCCTGTCCTGGTAGAGGCGGGCCTGCCCGTCGTGCTGACTGGCGACTGGCTGGAAAAGACGCCGCTGGGTCGCGCCGAGTGGGTCAAGTTCGTCGGCCTGTTCTACAACCGCGAAGCCGAGGCCGAGGCGATCTTCAACGAAATCGCGGACGAGTACCAGGCGCTTGTCTCGCTGGCGGCGGGCGCGACGGAGCGCCCCACCGTCTTCGTGGACGCGCCCTGGCAGGGCACCTGGTACATGGCTGGTGGCGGCAGCTACACCGCCCGCCTGCTGGCCGACGCCGGCGCGGATTACCTGTGGGCCGATGACGAGTCCGGCGGCAGCCAGGCGCTCAGCTTCGAAGCGGTGCTGGAGGGCGCTGCCGACGCCGATTTCTGGGTCAACGCGGGCGGCTACTGGATGAGCAAGGCTGACATGCTGGCGACCGACGAGCGCTTTGGCGAGTTCGCCGCTGTGCAGAACGACAACGCCTGGAGCAACAACCTGTACCTGAACGACTTCGGCGGCAACTACTACTACGAGGGCGGCATCGCGCATCCCGACTGGATTCTGGCCGACCTGGTGGCCATCTTCCACCCGGCGCTGCTGCCCGATCACGAGATGATGTTCTATCGCCAGTTGAAGTGAGTCGAGAGGCCTCACCCCCTCAATTCCCCTCTCCAGCCGAGCTAGAGCGGGGGACTTGACCGCCGAATGTGGCACCTTCCCCCTCCCTGGCTCTGCCGGGGAGGGGGCCAGGGGGAGGGGCGTTCTGCCCCGACCAGAGCCGCTCGCCGCTTCGCGCTCCCAGGGGAACGCCACATGGCCGAGATCACGCTACGCCCCATCCCCCAGGCACCCACCGGCCCGGTCGCCCGATCCGCCGACTGGCCGCGATTGGGCGTCCGCCGCTTCGTGCTGCTGGGTCTGCTGCTGGTGCTGGCGGGAGTCTTCCTGCTCAGCCTGACGCTCGGCTCGGTGGAGATTCCCCTGCGCGACATCGCCAGGATTCTCGTCGGCGAGGAGCCGGCGCGCCAGACGTGGACGACGATCGTGCTCAAGTTCCGCCTGCCCAAAGCGATCACGGCGACGCTGGCCGGGGCGGCCCTGGCCGTGGCCGGGCTGCAAATGCAGACGCTCTTCCGCAACCCGCTGGCCGACCCGTTCGTGCTGGGCATCAACTCCGGGGCGAGCCTGGGCGTGGCCCTGGTCGTGCTGTCGGTGGGCGTGGCCGGCGTCTCGGCGACCTCGATGCTGGCCGGGCTGGGGCTGCTGGGTAACTTCGGGCTGACGCTGGCGGCCAGCCTGGGCGCGGGGCTGGTGCTGGGGCTGATGCTGCTCGTCGCCCGGCGCGTATCCAGCACGACAACCCTGCTGATCATGGGGCTGATGGTCGGCTACGCGACCGCGGCGCTGGTCAGCCTGCTGCTTTACTTCAGCATCGCCGAGCGCATCCAGGCGTACATCAACTGGACGTTCGGCAGCTTCGGCGGGGTGACGTGGAGCCAGCTTCATGCGCTGGCCCCGGCGGTGCTGCTGGCCCTGGCCGTGGCCCTGGCCCTGGCCAAGCCGCTCAACGCGCTGCTGCTCGGCGAGACGTATGCCCAGACGATGGGCCTCAACGTGCGCCGCGCCCGCCTGGCGATCATTCTCAGCGCCGCCGTGCTGGCCGGGGCGGTGACCGCCTTCTGCGGGCCGATTGGCTTTTTGGGCATCGCCGTGCCGCACCTGGCGCGCAGCCTGTTCCGCTCGTCCGATCACCGGCTGCTGCTGCCCGCCTGCGCGCTGCTGGGCGCGCTGCTGGCGCTCGTCGCCGACATCATCGCGCAGATGCCGGGCACGCAGACGGTGCTGCCGCTCAACGCGGTCACGGCGCTGCTCGGCGCGCCGATCGTGGCCTGGGTCATTCTGCGGCGGGGCGGCGCGCGGCCCCCGGTCTCCGGCTAGGCGCTCGCATACTCACCATGCCCGATCCTGCCCTCACCGCCCGCGACCTGACCATCGGCTACGTCGCGCCACGCCGCGCGCCGACCGTTGTCGCGGAGCGCCTGGCGGCGGCGCTCTACCCCGGCGAGCTGGTCTGCCTGGCCGGGCCGAACGGCGCGGGCAAGTCCACGCTGCTGCGCACGCTGGCCGGGATGCAGCCCGCGCTGGCCGGGGAAGTGCGGCTGGGCGGCGACGAGGTCACCGCGCTGGAGCCGCGCGAGCGCGCCCGGCGGATGAGCGTCGTGCTGACCGACCGTGTGGAGGATGGGCACCTGACCGCCTATGCACTGGCGGCGCTGGGCCGCCATCCTTACACCGACTGGACGGGGCGGCTGAGCGCGCACGATGAGGCGGTCGTCCGCTGGGCGATGGAGGCAGTGGGGGCCAAACCCCTCGCCGCGCGCCCGATCAGCGAGCTGAGCGATGGCGAGCGCCAGAAGATCATGATCGCCCGCGCGCTGGCCCAGGAACCGCTGGTCATGCTGCTCGACGAGCCGACAGCCTTCCTCGACCTGCCCAACCGCGTCGAGATCATGCGCGTGCTGCGCGCCCTGACCCGTCAGGCCGGGCGGGCCATCCTGCTCTCGACCCACGACCTCGACCTGGCCCTGCGCAGCGCTGACCGGCTGTGGCTGCTGCCGCGCGGCGGGCCGCTCCATGCGGGCGCGCCCGAAGACCTGGTGCTGAGCGGGGCGCTGGAAGCGACCTTCCACAGCGAGGGGATCGCTTTCGACCGGCAGACGGGGACGTTCGCCATCGTCACGGCACGCGCAGGGTGCGTGGCGCTGTCCGGCGAAGGCGTGCCCGCCCTGTGGACGCGCCGCGCGCTGGAGCGCGAAGGCTACCGCGTGCCGGACGGGAACGGTGAGGTGCTCGCCCGCGTTGAGGTGTTGGGCGGCGAGGGGAGTCCGCGCTGGCGCTGCGCGGTAGGCGGCGTCGTGAGCGTCTACGATTCGCTGCACGCGCTGCTCGCAGCGCTGCGCGCGGCGCAGGGCTAAGAGCAGTACTTCACCGCAAAGACGCGGAGAACGCAGAGAGAACAAGTACAGACTTCCGAAGCCTTATGCTCTTCCGAAAATCAGCCAGGGTATCTTGCCGCTCGTTGGCGCAGGCGGCTGGTGGCGTGTTCCCGTAGGGGCGTATTGCAATACGCCCCTACGGACCTCACCCCCGCTCGGC
>JAHDWP010000050.1 GCA_023382715.1 Anaerolineae bacterium | reverse complement strand
ATCCGCGAAGGTGGCCTGACCGTCGGCGCCGGTGTCATCACCGAGATCCTCGACTGAGCGAGCGCTTGTCTGTGTGGAGACTGGCAAGTTGCACTGTGCAGGGCAGGATACAAGACAGTGGTTCCTGCCAGCCTCTCCCAGTTGACTTCTAACAGGTTAGGAAGCCTGAGGAAACCCTATGGCCAAGCAAAAAATCCGCATCCGGCTCAAAGCGTATGATCACCGCGTGCTCGATCAGTCCGCTCAGCGCATTGTCGTCACGGCTGAGCGCACCGGGGCGCGGGTGGTAGGCCCTGTGCCGCTGCCCACGCGCATCGAGCGTTTCACTGTCCGCCGTTCGCCGTTCATTGACAAGAACTCGCAGGAGCACTTCGAGATTCGGACGCACAAGCGGCTGATTGACGTGCTGGACCCAGACGCGAAGACCATTGACACGCTGATGCGGTTGAACCTGCCGGCTGGTGTGGATATCGAGATCAAAATCTAGGCAGCCGGCCCGGGCCGCGCGCCTGTGCGCTGGCGGCCTGGCAGACCAGGGGTCTTGCCAGTTGACACCGGTCGCCGATGGCAGCAGCCCTGGGGCCGAGCGCCAGGCTCGCTCGGCAACATGCGACAAGACAATGGTTGAGGCGACGAAGCAGGGATGATGGGCGAGGAGCGTCTTTCGCTCAGTCCCTTGGAGGCAGTGATGAAGGGCATCATTGGAAAAAAAGTGGGCATGACCCAAATCTTCGGCGATGACGGGCAGGCGATCCCGGTCACCGTCATCCAGGCTGGGCCGTGCTATGTGACTCAGATACGCTCTGAGGAGAAAGACGGCTATACCGCCGTGCAGCTTGGCTTCGACGAACTGCCGCCCAAGCGAAACGGGTCGTCGCGGCTGACTCAGCCCAAGCGCGGTCATCTGCAGCGCAACGGTATGGCCCTGCCCGACCTGCGCGTGCTGCGCGAATTCCGCGTCAAAGAGATCAGCGTGGAAGAAGGGCAAAAGCTGCTGGTCAGCGATGTCTTCGCGCCAGGCGAGCGGGTGGATGTGGTCGGCACGTCGAAGGGGCGCGGCTTCGCCGGGACGGTGAAGCGGCACGGCTTCAACCGCCAGCCGAAGACGCACGGCGCGTCCGACCGCGAGCGCGCGCCCGGCTCGATCGGCGCGACGAGCACGCCCGGTCGCGTCATGAAGGGGCTGCGCATGGCCGGCCGTATGGGGGGCGAGCGCGTCACCGCGCAGAATCTCGAAGTGGTCGTGGTGGATGCAGAAAAGAACATGCTCGCTGTGCGCGGGTCGGTCCCTGGCGCGCGGGGCGGCATCCTCTTGATCAAGCCGTCGCGCAAGCAGCGCTAGTAGGCATGAGCGCAGCAAGGAGTCATGAATCATGTTAGTACCAGTCCGTAATATGGCCGGCGACCAGGTAGGCACTGTCGAGCTGCCCGCCGACATCTTCGAGGTTGAGGTCAACATAGGCTTGATGCACCAGGCCTACGTGCGCCAGATGGCTAACGCCCGCCTGGGCACGCACAAGGCCAAGACGCGCGGCGAGATCAACCTGACGAAGTCCAAGTGGTATCGCCAGAAGGGCACGGGGCGCGCGCGCCACGGTGCCCGCTCGGCCCCCACCTTCGTCGGCGGCGGTGCAGCGCACGGGCCGCGCCCGCGCGACTACAGCAAGGCCATGCCGCGCAAGATGCGCCGCCAGGCGCTGCGCTCGGCGCTGTCGGCTCTGGCCGCTGACGATCAGATCGTCGTCGTGGACTCGCTGGCGACAGCCGCGCCCAAAACGCGCACCATGAGCGAAGCTCTGCGCGCCCTGGTGGGCGAGCAGAGCGCCCTGCTCTTGCTGGCCGACCGCAACGACCCCGTCGAGCGCAGCGTGCGCAACCTGAGCAATGCGCGCACCTTGCGCGCGTCTTATCTCAACGTGCGCGACCTGCTCTCGCACGACAAGGTCGTCATCCCTCAGGATGCGCTGGACGTGATCCAGGGCTTTCTGGGCGTGGCGGCGAAGCGCTAGGAGGAGCAGCACGATGAGCAAGCAACTGCATCTCTACGATGTCATCAAGCGCCCGGTGATCACGGAGAAGTCGCACGCGATGGCCGATGAGCAGCGCCAGTACGTCTTCGAGGTGGACCTGCGCGCCAACAAGATTCAGATCGCCGAGGCGGTCATGCGCCTTTTCAATGTGGACGTGCTCAAGGTGCACACGATGGTCATGCCGCGCAAGCGCGGGCTGCGCCTGCGCAGGGCTTATACGCGGCACCCCGCCTGGAAGAAGGCGATTGTCACGATCCCTGCCGACCAGTCGATCAGCCTGTTCGAGATGTAAGTGGATTGGCAGCGGCGGCGCTCAGATATCCGCACCTCACGGGGCTAATGAGCGCAGTCACTTGGAGATGATGAGGTAAACACATGCCGGTCAAGAAGTACAAGCCCACATCGCCCGGTCGCCGGGACATGACGGGCAGCACGTTCGAAGAGATCACGCGGACCAAGCCGTACCGCGGTCTGCTGCGCGAGCTGCGCAAACGCGCCGGTCGCAACAGCGGCGGGCGGGTCACCGTCCGCCATCGCGGCGGCGGGCACAAGCGGCGCTATCGCCTGATTGACTTCAAGCGCAACAAGCTGGATGTCCCGGCGCGCGTGGAGTCGATCGAATACGACCCGAACCGCTCGGCGCGCATCGCCCTGCTGCTCTATGCGGACGGCGAGCGGCGCTACGTCATCGCCCCGCTGGGGCTGCGCGTTGGCGACACCGTGACCAACGGGGCCAAAGCCGAGGTGCGCGTGGGCAATGCGCTGCCCATCCGCCTCATCCCGGTCGGCTCGCTGGTGCACAATGTCGAGCTGGAGCCTGGGCGTGGCGGCCAGTTGGCGCGCGCGGCGGGCACATCGGCGCAGTTGCTGGCCAAAGAGGGCATCTACGCCCAGCTTCGCCTGCCCAGCGGCGAAGTGCGCATGGTGCACGAGAACTGCATGGCGACCATCGGCCAGGTGGGCAACACCGAGCACGGCAACATCAAGCTGGGCAAGGCTGGTCGCAAGCGTTGGCTGGGCTGGCGGCCCACCGTGCGTGGCACGGCGATGGACCCCAACAGCCACCCGCACGGCGGTGGCGAGGGGCGCTCGCCCATTGGTATGTCGGGGCCGAAGACGCCCTGGGGCAAGCCGGCCATGGGCAAGAAAACCCGGCGCAACAAACGTACTGACAAGTTCATTGTCCGGCGTCGTGGCAAGCGTCGGCAGTAGGAGGCGGAGCTGATATGTCGCGTTCGCTCAAAAAGGGGCCGTTTGTAGACCCGAAACTGCTGCGCAAAGTCGAACTGATGCGGGAGCGCGGCGATAAGAAGGTGATCCGCACCTGGAGTCGTGCCTCGACCATCTTCCCGCAGATGGTGGGCTTCACCATTGCGGTCCACGACGGGCGTCGCCACGTGCCGATCTATGTCACCGAGAACATGGTCGGCCACAAGCTGGGCGAGTTCGCCCCGACGCGGACCTACCGGGGCCATCTGGCCGAGAAGAAGAAGAAGAAGTAGGTCGAGACGGGATAAGGAATTTACGCTATGGACGTTCGTGCAACTGCCCGCTACCTGCCGATCTCGGCGCAGAAAATGCGCCTGGTCTGTGACCAGGTGCGCGGTATGGATGCCGACCAGGCGCTGATCGTGCTGCGCTTCATGCCGCACAAAGGGGCCGGTCTGCTTTCCAAGCTGATCGAGTCGGCGATTGCTAACGCCGAACAGAACTTCGAGATGAATCGCCACGACCTGTATGTGACGCACCTGGCGGCCAATGAAGGGCCGCGCATGAGGCGGATGAAGGCTGGGGCGCGGGGCCGCTACAAGCCGCGCGTGAAGCGCTCGACCCACCTTGTTCTCGTGTTGACTGAGCGTCAAGAGGAGACAGCCTAGTTATGGGACGCAAAGTACACCCGGTCGGCTTCCGACTCAAGATCAACCGTGATTGGAGCGCCCGCTGGTTTGCCGAGGGCGACCGCTATCGCGCCCTGCTGCAAGAGGACTTCCAGATCCGCCAGTTCGTGGAGAAGGAAGCCGACCGCGCCGGCATCTCCGGGGTGGAGATCGAGCGTTACCCGAACCAGGTGCAGGTCACGTTGTTCACGGCCAAGCCCGGCATCGTCATCGGGCGCAAAGGCGAAAGCGTCAAGAAGCTGCGCCAGGGCCTGGAAGAGCTGACCGGCAAGAAGGTCAAGGTCGAGGTCGAGGAGATCGAGAAGCCCGATCTGGACGCCCGCCTGGTGGCTTTGAACATCGCCGGCCAGCTCGAGCGCCGTATCGGTCACAGCCGCGCCATGAAGCGCGCCATCGGCCAGGCCATGCGTCAGGGCGCCAAGGGCATCAAGATTCAGGTGAGTGGCCGCCTGGCCGGGGCCGAAATGGCCCGCCGCGAATGGCAGATGGAAGGTCAGGTGCCTCGCGCCACCCTGCGCTCGAACATTGACTACGCCACTGCCGAGGCGCTGACCACCTATGGGCGGATCGGCGTCAAGGTCTGGATCTACAAGGGCGAAGTCCTCGGCGAAGAAAAGCGCCAGGCCGAGCCGACCGATGTCTATGTGAGTCAATAGGCAGAGCGCCTGGACCGCTGCCGCTGGCTGGCGGTGGGGGGTTCTGACTTTCGAGGAGTAGACGAGCATGTTAATGCCAAAGCGGGTCAAACACCGCAAGCAGTTTCGAGGGCGGATGAAAGGCGTGGCCGGGCGCGGCAACACAGTCCGGTTTGGCGAGTACGGGTTGCAGGCGCTGGAGCCGGCCTGGATCACCAGCCGCCAGATCGAGGCTGTCCGCCGCACCATCATGCGCCACATCCGGCGGCGCGGGCGCGTGTACATTCGCATTTTCCCCGACAAGCCGGTGACCAAGCGCGCCGCAGAAAGCCGCATGGGGAAGGGGAAGGGGTCGGTGGATCATTGGGTCGCGGTGGTGCGCCCTGGGCGCATCATGTTCGAGATGGGCGGCACAGACGGCGAGACCGCGCTCGAAGCCCTGCGCCTGGCCGCCTACAAGCTGCCCATCGCCACCAAGGTTGTCCGCCGTACAGACCCGATCAGCGGTGAGGAGGTCTCGTAATGCGCCAATCAGCCGAAATCCGCAAAATGACCGACGCCGAGATCGCCAGGGCGCTCGATGATGCCAGGGAGGAGATGTTCAACCTGCATCTCCAGCGAGCATCCGGCCAGCTAGAGGACCATACGCGCATTCGCCAGCTCAAAAAAGGGATCGCGCGCCTGCTGACCATTCAGCACCAGCGCCAACTGGCGGCGGAGCTTGTCCAGCAGGAGGACACCGATGCCTAACAATCGTAAACGGCTGGAGGGCCGTGTGATCCGCAATTCGATGGACAAGACGGTTGTCGTGGAAGTCCAGCGGGTGCACCCCCACCGCCTCTACAAGAAAATCGTGCGCACCACCAAGAAGTTCATGGCGCACGACGAAAGCAATGCCATCCCGGTGGGCGCGTGGGTGCGCATCGTGGAAAGCCGCCCCATCAGCAAAAACAAGCGCTGGGCGGTGGAGACGGTGCTCGAAGCGCCAGGCCAGGCCGCCACGCTGCCAGCCACACTTGACGAGGCGGAAGAACAATGATCCAACACGAGTCACGTCTGAAGATTGCCGACAACACCGGCGCGCGCGAAATCCTGGTCATGCACATCACCGGCGGCTCGCGGCGCAAGACCGGCGCAGTGGGCGACATCGTGATCGGCACGGTCAAATCGGCAGCGCCGCAGGGCGCGGTCAAGAAGAGCGAGATCGTGCGCGCGGTCATCGTCCGCACGGCCAAAGAGTACCGCCGCAGCGACGGGTCGTACATCAAGTTCGACGACAACGCAGCGGTCATCCTGCAGGGCGAGACGAAAGATCCGCGCGGCACGCGCATCTTCGGCCCGGTCGCGCGCGAGCTGCGCGAAAAGGGCTTCATGAAGATCGTCTCGCTGGCACCAGAGACGCTCTAGCGCGGCTGTGGGCCAGCGCGAGATGGGAGTGAGACAAGAGCCATGCAACGGATCAAGAAGGGCGACACCGTCGAGGTGATCGCTGGCAAGGATAAGGGCGTGCGCGGCGCGGTGCTGCGCGTGATCCCCAAGAAAGACCGGGTGGTGATCGAGCGCGTCAACGTCGTCAAGAAACACCAGAAACCGGTCCAGGCCGGGCGCGGCCAGGTTCAGCCGGGCATCATCGAGTTTGAAGCGCCGATCCACCTCTCTAACGTGATGATCGTCTGCACCCAGTGCAGCGAGAAAACGCGGGTCGGCTATCGGGTGACGGAAGACGGCAGAAAAGTGCGCGTGTGCCGCAGGTGCGGCGCCGACATTGATTAGCCATCTCCGCCAAGTGAGGTCAGAGACTATGGCAAGCAATCGTCTGCTGGAACGTTATCGCACGGAGATCGTTCCGGCTCTGATGGAAGAGTTCAGCTATTCCAGCGTGATGCAGGTGCCCCGCCTGACCAAGCTCGTGGTCAACATCGGCGTCGGCGAAGCCCTGGATAACGCCAAAGCGCTCGACGGCGCGGTCGAAGACCTGCGCCTGATCACTGGCCAGCAGCCGGTCATCACCCACGCGCGGCGGAGTATTGCCGGGTTCAAGCTGCGTGAAGGGCGCGCCATCGGCGTCAAGGTGGACCTGCGCGGCGAGCGCATGTGGGCGCTGCTCGACCGCCTGATGAACGTCGCCCTGCCCCGCACGCGCGACTTCAGCGGCGTCAGCCCGGACTCGTTCGATGGGCGCGGCAACTACACCCTGGGCCTGCGCGAGCAGTTGCTCTTCCCGGAGATCGCCTACGACAAGATTGACAAGGTGCGCGGGCTGGAGATCACCATCGTGACCACCGCGCACAGCGACGAAGAGGGACGCCGCCTGCTCAAACTGCTGGGCATGCCGTTCCGCGAGCAGTAAGTCACGTTCAGAGCGTCAGGCCATTCTCGCTGGTGAGGAAGGAAGGTCTCGATGGCCAAGAGGTCTATGGTAGCGCGTGAGACACGGCGTAAGTACAAGGTGCGCGTGCGCAATCGCTGCCAGTACGTAGATCCCCATTCGGGGAAGGTGTGCGGTCGTCCGCGCGGCTATATGCGCCGTTTTGGGCTGTGCCGCATCCACTTCCGGGAGCTGGCGCTCGAAGGCCAGATTCCGGGCGTGGTCAAGTCTAGCTGGTAACTGACCGGAGCAAACCATGCTAAGCGATCCTATTGCTGATATGTTGACCCGGATTCGCAATGCCATCATGGCCGGGCACAGCACGGTGGCCATCCCACATTCCAAGACTAAGCTGGCCATTGCCCAGATTCTCAAGGATGAAGGATACGTCGCCGATGTGGGGGTGGAAGAGGGCACGCCCGCTTCGACCATCGTGATCACCCTCAAGTACTGGGGCAGCCGCCGCGAGCGCCGCCCCGTCATTAGCAATGTCAAGCGCGTGAGCAAGCCCGGTCGCCGGGTGTATGTGGGCAAGGACAACATCCCCTGGGTGCTCAGCGGGATGGGCATTTCGATCCTGACCACTCCGCGCGGCATCATGACCGGCCAGCAGGCGCGGCGGCAGGGCGTAGGTGGCGAGGTGCTGTGCTACGTCTGGTGAGGACGGGGCACAGCGCCGAAAACACGCCTAAACTGGGCCGTCGGGTGCCAGTAGAGGCTCTGGTCGAGGGAGTGGAAGGATCGCTTCTTCTCTTCGCCCAGAAGTTCTACGCCACACCCTGGCCCGGCCAACGTCCCTGGTGCTGCTTATCGTCAGCATGTTGAAGGAAGGATAGGAACCGTGTCACGTATTGGGAAGAAACCTATTCCGATCCCGGACAAGGTTCAGGTGACGATTGACGGAAGCCAGGTGACCGTCAAGGGTCCGAAGGGCGAACTGTCTCAGACGTTCCCCGCCGAGATGGTCATCAAGCAGGAGGACGGTCAGCTCGTGGTCGAGCGCCCGTCCGACCAGCGCCAGCATCGCGCCTTTCACGGCCTGACGCGCGCCCTGATCGCCAATATGGTGACAGGCGTCAGCGCCGGCTTCGAGCGCGTGCTGAACATTGAGGGTGTCGGGTATCACGCGGAGATGGACGGCCAGACCCTGGTGATGCACCTGGGCTACTCGCACCCCATCCCGGTCGAGCCCCCCCCTCATGTGGCCTTCGCCGTCGAAGAGCGTGGCCGAACCGTCCGCATCAGCGGAATAGACAAACAGGTGGTCGGCCAGATGGCGGCCAACATTCGCAAGCTGCGGCCCCCGGAGCCGTATATGGGCAAGGGCGTGCGCTATAGTGGTGAGCACGTCCGTCGCAAGGCTGGTAAAGCGGGTAAGGCCGGCTAGGCTGTAGTGCGTAGAGAGTGAATCCATGAGTGAGAAATCGCGTATCGCGCGCCGACGCCGTCATCGCCGTGTCCGCGCCAGAATCGCTGGCACGCCAGAGCGTCCGCGCCTGAATGTGTTCCGCAGCCTGGGCAACATCTACGCCCAGGTCATTGACGACGTGGCCGGCCAGACATTGGCCTCGGCCTCTACCATTGACCGCGAGCTTCGCGGCCAGCTTGAAGGAAAGTCCAAGACGGACGCCGCCAAGCTGGTCGGCGAGCTGGTCGCCCAACGCGCCCAGGCCGCTGGCATCAAGCAGGTCATCTTCGATCGCGGTGGCTACCGCTATCACGGTCGGGTCAGGGCACTGGCCGACGGCGCGCGCGCCGCTGGGTTAGAGTTCTAGGACGAGTGCACCCGGTCGCCAGGCAGGGCGCGCCCCCGTGCGCTGCCTGGCGCAGTGGGCTGACTTTTGGAGAGAATCATGGGAAGACGAGAACCACGACGCGAAGAGGAACGAGACGAACTCGACGAGCGCGTCATAGACATCAGCCGCGTCGCCAAAGTGGTGAAAGGTGGCCGTCGTTTTGCCTTCCGCTCAGTGGTGGTTGTCGGCGATAACAGGGGCCAGGTAGGCATCGGCGTCGGCAAGGCGCGCGGCGTGCCCGATGCGATCCGCAAGGCATCGGAGCGCGCGCGGCGCAACATGCACTCGGTGTCGCTGACGGGCACGACGATCCCGCACGAAGTGCTGGGCCGGCGCGGCGGCGCGAAGGTCTTTCTCAAGCCCGCCTCTCCTGGCACGGGCGTGATCGCGGGGGGGAGTGTGCGCGCGGTGCTGGAAGCAGCGGGCGTGCGCGACATCCTCAGCAAGAGCCAGGGCAGCGCCAACACGCTGAACGTGGCCTATGCCACCATCGAGGCCCTGGCCCAGCTCCGTGACAGCGCGACTCTGGCGGCCATGCGCGGCAAAGACCCGGCGCAGCTCCAGCCCTTCTGGAATCGCGGGAGGAAACCGAATGACTGACAAGAAGCTGCGCGTCACGCTGGTGCGCAGCCCCATCGGCTACAACAAGCGCCAGAAAGCCACCGTCAAGGCGCTGGGGCTGGGCCGCATGAACTCGACGGTGGTGCATGACGACACGCCGCCTATCCGGGGCATGATCAACAAGATCATCCACCTGGTTAAGGTCGAGGAGATCGAGGCATGAAGCTACACGACCTGCGCCCAGACAAAGGGGCCACCAAACCACGCAAGCGCGTGGGCCGGGGAATCAGCGCCGGCCAGGGCAAGACGGCGGGACGCGGTACCAAAGGCCAGGGTGCGCGCAGAGGCGGCGGCAAGGGCGCCTATTTCGAGGGTGGACAGCTTCCGCTCGTGCGGCGTCTGCCGTTCAAGCGCGGCTTCACCAACATCTTCCGCGTCGAATACCAGGAAGTGAACCTGGAATCGCTGGCGCGCGTCTTCAGTGATGGCGAGACCATCACCCCGCAAACCCTGGCGGCCAAGGGCCTGATCAAGAAGGCCGACGAGCCGGTGGTCATCCTGGGGGACGGCGACCTGAACGCCAGGCTGACGGTCAGCGCGCACCGCTTCTCGAAGAGCGCGCAAGAGAAGATCGAGGCCGCTGGCGGCTCGGTGCAGACCCTGGAGCTGCTGGTGAGCGGCGCGCGCGCAACCGTCAAAAAGCTGCGCAAGGACCAGCTCGACAGGCTGCGCGCCCAGCAGGAGTGATCAGCGCGTTCGCCTGGTGGTGGCAGGTCGGGTGCCCGGCACCCGCCTGCCCTGGTTCGGGCCACTGCATGGAGGGTGCAACTGGTTCTGGCGCGCGGAGCGGGTAGCTGGTAGCCGGTTTTTGGTCGCTGGTAGAATGGGCGTGCAGCAGCCCTGCCCATCATCAGTCGCCAACAACCAATCGCCAACACCCCACAGCCAACCACCCATTCGCGTCCAATCCGGTTTCTCCACTAGTTTAGCGGATAAGGAATAACACCATGATCGAGGCGCTACGGAATGCGTTCCGGCTGCCAGACCTGCGGCGGAAGATGCTCTATACGCTCTTCATTCTGATCATCTACCAGTTTGCCGCACATGTGACGGTGCCAGGGGTGCAGCGCGAGGCTCTAGATCAACTGTTTAGTGAGAACGAATCCGGATTCCTGAGCGTGCTCAACCTTCTGTCAGGAGGGGCCGTCTCCAATTTCAGCGTGATCGCCAACGGTGTGTATCCGTACATCACCGCCTCGATCATCCTGCAATTGCTGGTGCCCATCATCCCCCGCCTGGAAGCCATCGCCAAAGAGCCGGGCGGCAAGGAAAAGATCGAGCAGTATACCTACTACCTGGCCATCCCGATGGCGGCCCTGCAGTCCGTCGGCCAGATCAACATCTTCCAGAGCCAGATCAACCAGTCAGGCCTCAACGTGGACCTGATTGACGGGTTTGGCTTTGGGGCTGGCAGCAACCTGCTGACGACGCTCTCGGTCATCGTGACAATGACGGCAGGCACAATGTTCGCCATCTGGCTGGGCCAACTGATCACCGAGCAGGGCATCGGCAACGGTATCTCGATCATCATCTTCGCCGGCATCGTGGCTCGCGTGCCAGCCAGCCTTTACCAGTTGATGCAGGGTGAGGCCGCGGTGTTCAACCTGATCACGTTTGTGGTGCTCACGCTGGTGACGGTGGTGGTCATCGTGATCATCCAGGAAGGCACGCGGCGCATCCCGGTGCAGTATGGCAAGCGCGTGCGCGGGCGCAAGATGTACGGCGGCGGGGCCACCCACATCCCGCTAAAGGTCAACACGGCGGGCATGATCCCGCTCATCTTCGCCCAGTCCATCGTGACCTTCCCGGCCATCGTCGCCGGCTTCTTCAGCGGCGACCTGGCCACGCGCATCCAGAATACCTTTGGCAACCAGACCGGGTTTCTCTACTGGTTCATCTACTTCTGGCTGGTGGTAGGCTTCACCTTCTTCTACACCAACGTCATGATCCAGAACCAGAACCTGGCCGACAACCTGCAGAAGAACGGCGGCTTCATCCCCGGCATCCGGCCAGGGCGCCGCACGCAGGATTACATCAACCGCATCGTCAACCGCATCACGCTGGTGGGCGCGGTGTTCCTGGGGACGGTAGCCATCCTGCCCGGCCTGACGCAGTTGATCCAAAACCTGGTGCTCGACCCGGCAGTGGCGGCCAGCTCCGGCAACCCGGCGCTGGTCATCAGCAGCGCCGGGCTGATCATCGTCGTCGGCGTGGTCATTGACACAATGCGCCAGCTTGAGGCGCAACTGACCATGCGCAATTACAACGGGTTCATGCGCTAAGCGCGCAATGCTGCGCGGGGAGAAGCGCGCAGACCGCGCCCTCTTCCCGCGCAGAGCAGGATTAACACGATGCCCGTGACGCCCAAGACGCCGGAAGAGCTGGTCATCATGCGCGAGGCGGGGCGCATCAACGCCCTGGCTTTGCAGGCCATGCGCCAGGCTGTCCGGCCCGGCATCAGCACGTTAGAACTGGACGCGATCGCTGCTGAGGTGCTGCGCCAGCACGGTGCCCGGCCCGCTTTCCTGGGCTATCCACCGGGCGGCGAGCACCCCTTTCCAGCGACGATCACGGCCTCGATCAACGACGAGCTGGTGCACGGCATCCCGCGCGCAGACCGTCTCCTGCGCGAAGGCGACATCATCAGCCTGGACTGCGGGACGATCTTCAACGGGTTCGTGGGCGACTCGGCGATCACCGTCGGGGTTGGGATCATCTCGGCAGAGGCGCAGCGCCTGCTGGAAGTGACCGAGCAGGCGTTGTACGAGGGCATCGCAGCGGCGCTGGCCGGCAACACCACGCGCGACATCGCCCGCGCCGTGCAGCGCTTTGTCGAGCAGCATGGGTGCAGCGTGGTGCGCGACTACGCCGGGCACGGTGTGGGACGGGCCATGCACGAAGACCTGCACGTGCCCAACTGGTGGCCAAACGGGCGGCACAGCCGCTACTTCCGCAGCGAGATGCTGCGACCAGGGCACACTTTTGCCATCGAGCCGATGATCAGCGCGGGGCGCGCCCCGGTGCGCACGCTGGACGATCACTGGACGGTGGTGACGCAGGACGGGTCGCTGTGCGCGCACTTCGAGCACACGGTGGCCGTCGCACCTGCAGGCCCGCCGCTGATCCTGACGGCGCTCTAGCGCCGGGCGACGCGGGCGAAGGGGTGCACGAACAAGCTGTTGGAGTGGCTATCTGGCCGCTGGGGGGATAACCACGCTCACAACTTGTTCGTGGGCACCCAGGCGAAGTTAACCCTGTTCAAGGGCAGCGCTTTTCGCTAAAATAGCAGTTCCGTCTGGCGGCTGGCTGCCGCCAAAGAACGAGGAGATGACGGCTTTATGGCACGTATCGAGGGTGTGGATCTCCCGCGCAACAAGCGCGTCGAAGTCGCGCTCACCTATATCTACGGCATCGGCCCGACGCGCAGCAAACAGATTCTCGGCCAGACCGGTGTCAGCGCCGACACGCGCGTCAAAGACCTGACCGAGGACGAGGTTCAGCGCCTGCGCGAGAGCGTGGGCCAGTTCCGCGTCGAAGGCGAGCTGCGCCGCGAAGTCCAGCTCAACATCAAGCGGCTGATCGAGATCGGCAGCTATCGCGGCCTGCGTCACCGCCGCAGCCTGCCCGTGCGCGGCCAGCGGACCAAGACCAACGCGCGCACGCGGCGTGGCCCCAAAAAGACGGTTGCGGGACGTGGTCGTCGTCGTGGGGCCAAGAAGAAGTAGTCCTTGGGGCCTACCTGACTCGCCTGGGGCCGGCACGGCTTCCCGCTGTGCCGGGCTGCCTGAGCGCGACCTGGGCGGCCCACTGGGGCGGCTCACAGGTTGCGTGTGGCGGGGGAGCGCGACGTTCGCGAACCAAGTATCGAGGAGAATGTGAAGGACAATGGGACGTACTCGTAGGGGGCCACAGCGCGGGCCACGCAAGGTCAGAAAGAATATCCCATACGGCCAGGCGCACATCCAGGCGACGTTCAACAACACGATCGTCTCCATGAGCGATCAGCAGGGCAACGTCGTGGCCTGGGCCAGCGCCGGGACCGCCGGCTTCAAGGGCAGCCGCAAGAGCACGCCCTACGCGGCGCGCATGGTCGCTCAGCAGGCGTCGGAGAACGCCAAAGAGCACGGAATGCAGGAAGTGGATGTGTTCGTCAAGGGGCCTGGCCCTGGCCGCGAAGCGGCTATTCGCGCCATCCAGGCCAGCGGGTTGAAGGTGCGCTCGATCACCGATGTGACGCCCGTCCCCCACAATGGGGTGCGCCCCCCCAAGAAGCGGCGCGTATAGCCGTCAGAAGACGGCCTGTGACCAGTTTGAGACGAGTGGTGTAAACACACTTGTCCTAGTGTGGAGGAAGCCAGAACCCAATGGCACGTTATACCGGACCTGTTTGTAAGCTCTGCCGCCGCGAAGGGGAGAAACTCTTCCTGAAGGGCGCGCGCTGCATGTCGCCCAAGTGCTCGTTCGAGCGCCGCAGCTATGCCCCCGGCCAGCACGGGAAAGACGCCCAGTTTCGGCGCGGGCGCGGCTCGGACTACGCGCTGCAGCTTCGTGAGAAGCAGAAGGCGCGCCGGGTCTACGGCGTGCTGGAGCGCCAGTTCCGCCGCTACTTCGGCGAGGCGCTGCGCCGCCCCGGCCTGACCGGCTCGAATCTGCTGTCCATCCTCGAAAGCCGCCTGGACAACGTCATTTTCCGCATGGGCTGGGCCGATTCGCGCAGCCATGCCCGCCTGTTGGTCCAGCATGGACATTTCGTTGTCAACGGTCGCCGGACGAACATCCCGTCGTACCTGGTCGTCCCCGGTGACGCGATCGCTGTTCGCGATGGTAGCCGCGAGCGCGCCTATTTCAAAGAGCTGAAGTCCTACATGAGCGACCGTCCGGTTGCGCCGGAATGGCTGGAAGTGGACTCGGCGGCGATGAAAGGCACTGTGCTGCGCGTGCCGGAGCGTCGTGATATTGATCTCCCGCTGAACGAACAGCTCATTGTGGAATACTACTCGCGCTAGTCACTGAGCCGGTGACCGCAACGAGCAGAAGTCCCATCTAGAGGAGGGGACGTGGTTACGAACAACATGGTGCTGCCCAAGATCGAAGGGGACGCCGCTTCGCAAAAGTACGGGCGTTTCATCATCAGCCCGCTGGAGCAGGGATATGGCATCACGGTGGGCAACGCTCTGCGGCGCGTGCTGCTCTCCTCCCTGCCCGGCGCTGCGGTGACATCCATCCGGGTTTCGGGCGTCCACCACGAGTTCTCGGCAATTCCCGGCATCCGCGAGGATATGACCCAGTTCATCCTGCAGGTCAAGCAGCTTCGCCTCAAGCTGTTCGACACCGAGTCGGCGCGGCTGCGCCTGGAAATGCGCGGCGAGGGGACCGCTACGGCGGCGGACATCATCTGCCCGCCCGAAGTCGAGATCATCAACCCGGACTTGTATCTGTTCACGTCGGATGCTGAAGACACGCAGCTCGAGATTGAGTTCACCGTCCAGGCGGGCCGGGGCTTTTCGCCCTCTGAGGATCGCGGTCGCCTGCCGATCGGCGAGCTGCCGGTGGATGCGGTCTTCAGCCCCATCCGTCGCGTCAACTACGACACTGAGCGCGCGCGCGTCGGCCAGAAGACCAACTACGACAGGCTCATCCTCGAAATCTGGACCGATGGCACCATCCGCCCCGAAGAGGCCATGAGCCAGGCGGCGGAAATCCTGATGAAACACCTGATCATCATCGCCGGCGTCAGCGAAGAATCGCTGCTGCCAGCGGTTGAAGAGGAAATGACGCCCGATCCGAACGCCCTGCCGCCCGAAACGTATGAGACGCCCATCGAGACGCTCGACCTGAGCGTGCGCGTGTTCAACTCGCTCAAGCGCACGGGCATCACCAACGTGGGCGAAGTGCTGGAAATGCTCGACCGCGGGCCGGACGCCATGCTCGCCATCCGCAACTTCGGCGAGAAGTCGCTGGATGAGCTGATCACGCGGCTCAAGGAGAAAAACTACCTGCCCGAAGAGCACGACATCTTCGACGGCGGTTAACCACAGACGAGGAAGCTGGCCGACATGAGACACAAGGTAGCAGGCAAGAAGCTCAGCCGCAGCACAGGGCATCGCAACGCGCTGCGCCGCAACCTGATCAACGCCCTGTTCCGCCACGAGCGCATCAAGACGACCGATGCCAAGGCCCAGGCCATTCGCGCCGAGGCCGAGAAGCTGATCACCCTGGCCAAGCGCGGGCTGGCCCACCAGGACCCGGCGCGCGGTGTGCACGCCCGGCGTATCGTCTTTGCCCGCCTGCGCGACAAGGACAACGTTCACAAGCTGTTCGACGAGCTGGCCCCGCGCTACGCGGAGCGCCCCGGCGGTTACACGCGCACCTACAAGCTGGGGCTGCGTCATGGCGATGCGGCGCCGATGGTGCTGCTCGAGCTGGTGGATCGCGAGGAAGCCTAGCGATCGCGATGGCCCGCCCCGGTTCCCCGCCGCCGACCACGCGCTACCGGGCGGTGGTCGCCTATGACGGAACCCGCTACTTCGGGTTTCAGCGCCAGGCGGGGGACACGCCCACCGTGCAGGCCGCGCTCGAAGCGGCCATCGCGCAGGTGACCGGGCAGCGGGTGACGGTGAAGGCGGCGGGGCGCACCGATGCCGGCGTCCATGCGACCGGCCAGGTGATCGCCTTCGACGCCGCCTGGCGGCACGCTCCCGCCGACTTGTGGCGCGCGCTGAACGCCAGCCTGCCGGAAGATGTGGCGCTCAACGTGCTGGACGCAGCGCCGGGGAGCTTTCACCCGCGTTTTGATGCGCGCAGCCGGGTGTACGAGTACACGCTCTATGTCGCGCCGGTGCGCCAGCCCTTGCTGGATCGCTGGGCGTGGCAGGTGAAAGCCGGGCGACCACTTAACAACGAGAAGATGCAGCGCGCAGCAGACCTGCTGGTGGGGGTGCACGATTTCGCCACCTTCGGGCAGCCGCCCCAGGGCGAGAGCACCGTCCGCCAGGTTCTGCGCTCCGAGCTAGAGGCGCTGGCGACAACGCCGCCCGTCTTTCAGCTTGTGCGCTACCGCATCGAGGCGAACGCCTTTCTGTACCGCATGGTGCGCCGCATCGTGGGCGCGCTGGTGCGTGTGGGGAGCGGGGCGCTGGCGCTCGACGAGTTTGAACGGGCGCTGCGCGCCGCCGAGGGCGAATGGCCAAACCAGGCCGCCCCGGCACGGGGGCTGTGCCTGATCGCAGTGATTTATGACGATGGGCGGGGAGACGCCCGCTGGAGCAAAGTGGAACGATGAAGATCAAAACCTACACTCCCAGGCAGGATGACATCCAGCGCGAGTGGTTTGTGATTGATGCCAAAGACCAGACGTTAGGGCGTCTCGCCACCCAGGTCGCAGTGTTGCTGCGCGGCAAGCACAAGCCGATTTTCGCGCCCCACATGGACGTGGGCGACTTCGTGATCATTGTCAACGCCGACAAGATTCGCGTCACCGGCGACAAGCTCGACCAGAAAGTGTATTACCGCCACTCCGGTTATCCGGGCGGGATTAAGTCGCGCACGCTGCGCGAACAACTGGATCGCTATCCGGATCGCGTCATCCGCACGGCGGTGCGCGGGATGCTGCCCAAGAACAGCCTGGGCCGCGCCATGATCAAAAAGCTGAAGATTTACGCCGGAGACAAGCACCCGCACCAGGCGCAGCAGCCCAAGGCGTACGAGCTGAAGCACTAAGAGGACACAGTGACCATGACGACACAGTATTATGAGGGGATCGGGCGGCGCAAGACTTCGACGGCGCGCGTGCGCATCTGGACGGGTGGCAACGGCTCGGTCATCATCAATGACCGGCCCGGCGAAGAATTCCTGCCGCGCGAGGGCGATCTGGTGATTGCCCTGGAACCGCTGCGCGCCGTCGGCCAGGAACGCGCCTATAACGTGACGGTCAGGGTCAACGGCGGCGGCATCAGTGGCCAGCGCGACGCGATCCGCCTGGGGCTGGCCCGCGCACTGCTCAAGGTTGAGCCGGAATGGCGCGCCATTTTGCGCGAGGGCGAGCACCTGTCGCGCGACCCGCGCATCAAAGAGCGCAAAAAGCCCGGTCTCAAGCGCGCGCGCAAGGCCCCGACCTACACCAAGCGCTAGTCTTACGCCGGGGCTTGCCCCTGATAGCGGTGATAGAGCAGGCAAATTCCCTGAGCGCAGATGCGGGGATTTTGCCTGTTTTTCATTCGTCTGCGTGCCGCTCTATTCTGGCCGGAAGGATCTGCCATGTCGCTCCATGCTCTGTGGCTCCGCGCCGCGCCCGCGTTCGTCGCGCTGGGCTTCGCCGGCGCGGACGGGGTGCAGGTTTTCAGCGCCGAGGCGCTGGCCGGGCTGCACCACCCCCCGCTCAACCCGGACATCCCGGCGCTGATCGTCACGGGCACAGCCCCCGATCAGGCGGCGCTGTGCCGCGCCCTGGGCAACCAGTACCCGGACGACCATCCGCTCCAGGTGGTGCGCCCGGACGCGGCGCTGGAGACGGTGTCATTGGCGGCGCTGCCGGAGGTGGCGGGCGCGTGGCTGGCGCTGGGCGTGCCGCCGCTGCCCCGCCCCGGCAGCTTCGAGCGCTTCCAGGAAGTGATCGCCCACCTGCGCGCGCCGGAGGGCTGCCCCTGGGATCGCAAACAGACGCACCGCTCGCTGCGCCCCTACCTGCTCGAAGAAACATACGAAGTGCTCGACGCGCTCGACGCCGGTGACGTGGACGCGCTGCGCGAGGAACTGGGCGATCTGCTGCTGCAAATCGTCCTGCACAGCCAGGTGGCTGTGGACGCCGGCGAGTTCCGCATGGGCGATGTGCTCGCGCACATCATCGAGAAGATCATCCGCCGTCACCCGCACGTGTGGGGCAGCGTGGACGTGAGCGACGATCAGGAAGTCAAGGTCAACTGGGACCGACTCAAGCAGGCGGAGAAGACCGAGAGAGCGGAGAATGGCGCGCCCGCCTCGCGGCTGGACGGCGTGGCGAAGGCGCTGCCGGCGCTGACGCAGGCCTACAGCTACCAGGATCGCGCGGCGCGCGTCAAGTTCGACTGGGACACCATCGCCCCGGTGATCGCCAAAGTGCACGAGGAGATCGAGGAGCTGGGCGCGGCGCAGACCGCCGCCGAGCGCGAAGCCGAGACCGGCGACCTGCTCTTCGCCGTCGTCAACTGGGCGCGCTGGCTGGGGGTGGACCCGGAATCGGCGCTGCGGGCGACCAACGCCCGCTTCTATCGGCGCTTCGCCTTCATCGAGCAGCAGGCTGCCGCGCAGAACCGCCCGCTTGACGACCTGTCGTTCGCGGAGATGGATGCGCTGTGGGAAGCGGCCAAAGACAGTGGGCTGTAAACTGTGGGGCAGCCAGGCAAATGAAAACTCCTGGCTTGCTCACAAGCCAGGAGTCTGTCGGGGCGCCCGGATTTGAACCGGGGACCTCACCGACCCGAACGGTGCGCGCTAGCCAGGCTGCGCTACGCCCCGAGGCACGATTAGTGTACCTTAGGCGGTATGGCTTGACAAGGGCCAAGTTGGGCGAGGCAATCGCATCAAAGCTCGATGCGCAGGGCAGTGACCTCACCCCCAGCCTCGCGCCGCGCGGGGGTGAGGTAAACCAGGGCGCTGCCCTGCTGCACCCCCGCCCGACAGGTCTTGCTCGTATCCGCCAGATTTGCCGCGTTGCGCGGCTGAGCACACAGGACAAACGCATGGCACAGCAGCAATCTCCCCATAAACCCAAAACGCTGACCGATTACGTGCGCTACCTGACCGGCGGCCTGACCTCGGCGGTGGGCCGCTGGCTGCACGCGCGCGGCGTTCACCCGGACGCGATCACCTTCGTCGGGCTGATCATCGTGGTCGTCGCCGCCTACGTGGCCGCGCAGGGCGAGTTCTTCTGGGCGGCGATCATCATCATCGCCGGCGCCCCGCTCGATGCGGTGGATGGCGCAGTGGCCCGCGCGATGGGCCGCACGGACCGGTTCGGCGCGCTGTGGGACTCCACGCTGGATCGTTACGCGGACGGCTTTCTGTTCATGGGCATCGCCTATTATTACAGCACGCAGGGCAACCAGACCGCCGTCCTGCTGGCCATGCTGGCCCTGATCGGCACGCAGTTGGTCAGCTACGTCCGCGCGCGGGCCGAGGGCATTGACGTGGACTGCAAGGTCGGGCTGTTCACGCGCATGGAGCGCATGTTCGTCATCCTGGCCATGCTGCTGACCGGCTACGTCATCGCCGGGTTGTGGGTGCTGGCCATCGGCACCAACCTCACTGTAGTGCAGCGTGTGTGGCACGTCTACCGCGAGATCCAACGGCGCAAACGGGGGCCAGCCGCATGACCGTTCATCGGCGTGGGCTGGAGATCGGCCCCTTCAACCTGTTCGGCCTGGAGATCAACCCGACCTTTCACTGGTACGGGCTGATCATCGTGACCGGCATTCTGGCGGCGGCCTGGCTCGTCACCTGGATGGCTCGCCGCGAGAAGGGCAAAGACCCCGATCACGTGTGGAACGGGCTGATCTGGGTGGTGACCCTGGCCGTGATCTTCGCCCGGCTGTGGCATGTGCTCTTCCCTTCGGTGTCGTCGGTGGAGGCCGGGCGCACCGCGCGGTGGTACCTCACCCACCCCTTCGACCTGCACGATGGCCCGTTCATCATCTGGAGCGGCGGGCTGTCCATCTTCGGGGCGGTGCTGGGCGGGGCGCTGGGCCTCGCGCTCTACGCGCGCAAACGCCGGCTCGACCTGCTCGGCTGGCTGGACATGGCGGCCATCTCCGTGCCGCTGGGCCAGGCCATCGGGCGCTGGGGCAACTTCGTCAACGAGGAGCTGTACGGCAAGCCGACCGACCTGCCCTGGGGCCTGCATATCAGCAACCCGCCCGCCGAATACGCCGGGGAGACGCACTTCCACCCGCTGTTCCTCTACGAGTCGCTGTGGAACCTGGCGTCGGTCGCCGTGCTGCTCTTCATCTGGCTGCGCTGGCGCGACCGGTTGAAGAAGGGCGACTTCGTGCTGCTCTACGCCATTTCCTACGGGACGGTGCGCTTCCTGCTGGAGTTCCTGCGCATCGAGGTCACGCTATCTGGCGGGGTGAACGTGTCGCAGGCCTTCAGCCTGGGCGCGGCGATTCTGGCCGCGCTGCTGCTGATCGTCCGCCACCGGCGCACGCTGTGGGGCCGGTGGCGCGCCGCGATGTGAGGTCCCGTAGGGGCGTGTTGTCATACGCCCCCGCCCAGGGCACAGCAGAGCAGCGCCCCTGCCTGACAGGTTTTGCCTGCACCCGCGGCAGCGCTTGACAGGGCGGCTTTCGTCCGTACAATAGGGGACGTCGGGGCGGGCGCGCACATGCCGGGCGCTCACTCCGTCACCGTCGTCCGAGTGGAAAGGTCCTTGATGATCGAGGCGTTCGCCGCACGCTAAGCCCGCTCCGGGAACGGCTCTGTGCCCTGCCCGCGAACGTGTGCGTTCGCACGCCTGTGACGCCTGCTGACTGACGCCTGCCGGGTCTGATGACTGAACGCCTTCGCGCGCCGCACGGGGATGCTCCCGGCGGCGCGTTGTCGTTGGAATCGCCGTCATCACCCGCACCGCCCGTCGTAATGACCCGAAGGACCTGGCCATGCTTTCAGTCTCCAATCTCTCCAAGCGTTTTCCCGGTGCAGAGGCATTCCTCTTCACCGGAGTCTCGTTCACCGTCAATGGCGGCGAGCGCGTGGGGCTGATCGGCCCCAACGGGTGCGGCAAGACGACTCTGCTGCGCATCATCATCGGCGAGATCGCCGCCGACAGCGGGAGCGTGCAGCGCACTCCGCCCGGCTTGCGCGTGGGGTATCTGGCGCAGGGGCTGCCCGCGCCGGATGAGATGCCGCTGCGCGATGCCCTGTTCTCGCGCGCCGCCGAGCTGCGCGCCGCCGAAACCGAGGTCGAGCGGCTGGCGGCGGCCCTGGTGAATGCTGGGGACGACCTGAAGACCCTCGCCCCCGCGTATGACGCGGCCCTGGCCCGGCTGGAACACTTCAGCCGCGACTACGATCCCGGCACGGTGGAGCGCGTGCTGGCCGGGCTGGACCTGGCTGGGCTGCCGCTCGACGCGCCGGTGGGGACGCTTTCCGGCGGGCAGAAGACGCGGCTCGGCCTGGCTGCCCTGCTGCTCGATGACCCGCAGCTTCTGATCCTCGACGAGCCGACCAACCATCTCGACGTGACAGCGCTGGCCTGGCTGGAAGGCTGGCTGTGTGGCTTCTCCGGCGGGGCGCTGATCGTCTCGCACGACCGCACTTTCCTCGACGAGACGGTGACGCGGCTGGTGGCTCTGGACGATCAGACGGGCACGGCGCGCGTCTTCGAGGGCAGCTACAGCGCCTATGCGGCGGCGGTACGCTCCGAGCTGGACAGGCAGTGGGCGCAGTGGCGCGACCAGCAGGTGGAGATCATTCGCTTGCAGGCGGATATGCGCCAGACGATGGCCCGCGCCGTGCGCAAGGAGAACGCGACCCACAACGACCAGCAGCGGCGCTACGCCAAGAAAGTTGCCCACAAGGCGAAGGCCAAAGAGACCCGCCTGCGCCGCTACCTGGAGTCCGCTGAGCGAGTAGAGAAGCCGCGCCCCCGCTGGGGTCTCAAGCTCGACTTCGGCGATCTGCCGCCGACCGGCCAGGATGTGATCTTTCTCGACGACCTGACCGCCGGCTATGACCCGCGCGCTCCCTTGCTGCGCGACCTGACGCTGACCGTGCGCGCCGGGGAGCGGGTGGCCGTGCTGGGGCCGAACGGTCACGGCAAGAGCACACTGCTCAAGACGATTGTCGGGGCGCTGCCGCCACTGGCCGGTCGAGTCCGGCTGGGGGCCAGCGTGCGCCTGGGCTACCTGGCCCAGCAGCAGGAGAT
>JAHDWP010000049.1 GCA_023382715.1 Anaerolineae bacterium | reverse complement strand
GTCTTCGACCCCCTCAAGCAGTTCTTGCGCGCCCTGTAGCCCTATTCCTCCGCTGCCACCCTCGCGATCAGCTCCGCCGCGCGCGGCGGACCGCCCAACGCCGCGAAATCCTCCGCCAACTGCCGGACGTTGTCCAGCACCCAGTCGGTGGACGTGATCGCGCGCACGGCAGGCCCCAGTTGTCCGCGCCGGATGTCGCGTGCGCTCAGCTCCAGCCCCACCTTTGCCTGGCTGGCACGGCGCGCCTGCCCACGCTGATCGGCGGCGTGCGGCGCGATGACCTGGGGGATGGCGTGGACGATGGCCGCGTGGGTGGTGCCCATCCCGCCGTGATGCACAATCACCCGCAGGCGCGGCAGCACGTGATCGTAGTCCACCCAGTCGAGCAGGCGCGTGCCCCCCGGCAAACGCGCCTTGAGCCATTCCTTCTTCCCTGGCGCGATCGGATTCGGGCCGAGGACGACCAGCGGGATCATTCCCGCGCTGGCAATCGCGCGCGCGCCCTGGGCGAAGAAGTTCAGGTCGCCGGTGAAGGTGCTGCCCAGCGTGACCATGCCCAGCGGCTGATCGGCGGGGATGTCCGCCAGCCACGCCGGAGGATCGCCCTGCGGCGGCGTGACCATCCCGCCGACGAACTCGGTCTGCGGTAGCACCGGCTCGCCCTGGTGCCAGGTGGCGTTAAAGTAGCTGATGTGCAGGCGCGGACTCTGCACGCTGGGCGCAGGGCCGGCGCTGAAGTTAACCCCCGTCACGCCGAGCCGGGCGCACAGCCGCTCGATGCGCGCTGTCGCCTCGCCGCCCAGTTGGCGCTGGATATAGAGCATCTCGTCCTCGTCCACCGGCGGGCCGGACGCCCACCCGCCGACCACCAGCGGGACGCCGATCATCTCGGCGGCCAGCGCCCCTGCCGACAGAAACGGGTCGGTGACGATGAGGCCGGGCGCGCCGGCGCGCCCGGCCAGGTCGTAGAGCGCCGCCGCCCCCTCGGCGACCAGGTCTTCGCTCAGCCAGGTGTCCAGCGCGCGGCGATAGCGCAGCGCGGTCATGTCCTCGCTGCCCAAGCTGGCGGACGAGGGCAGCGGCGGCGGCGGCCACAGCCAGCCGCTCTGGGCAATGGCGGCAAAGGGCACGCCCGCCCGCTCGACCAGCGCCCCGATGCGCTCTTCAGAAACCCACAACACATCATGCCCAGCGCCGCGTAGCGCCTGGGCCGTCTTGAGCAGCCCGCCCCAGTCCAGGTGACCGGGCAGCGGGGCAGAGGTAAACCAGATGCGGGCCATCGTCCACTCCAGACAATACGCGACCACGCGCATAAAAACCGGCAGTTAGCCTGACATTTCGCGCTCTGATCTGTTATAACCTAATACTATGAGCATTGCCGACACTACCGAAGCGTTCGGCGCGTATCATCAGGAGGAGAGACGCATGGCAGCCCAGATTCCCGCCAGCCATCGGGACCTGCTCGACGGGCCGGTGTTCATCACGCTAGTGACCCTCATGCCCGACGGTCGGCCCCAGGCGACGCCCGTCTGGTGCAACACGGACGGCGACTACGTGCTCGTCAACAGCGCGCGCGGGCGGCAGAAAGATCGCAACATGAGGCGCGACCCCCGTGTCTCGATCGTGGCCATTGATCCGCAGAACCCTTACCGCTGGATCGAGGTGCGTGGCCAGGTCGTCGCGATCACCGAGGAAGGCGGAATCGAGCACATCAACGCGCTGTGCAAGCTGTACACGGGCATCGAGGACTACTACGACTTCTCTCCGGGGGCCAAGGGCAAAGAGACGCGCGTGATCTACCGCGTCGAGCCGGTCAGGGTGATCGTGCAGGGCTGAGCCTGCGCAGGCTTCGCCCCCGCTCGTTGCCCTGGCGTCGGGCGGGGGGAAACGCTCCCCCTGGCGTCCCACTGACCATCCTACGTTCTGCCAACGGCCCCTTGCATGACCGCCGCACCCTGCGCTACGTTAATAAGCAGACACCGTGACGTATTGGGACATTCCATCGAGGCAGCAAGCATGACCAACGCAGCCATTCTCTCCCGTCTCCGGCAGTGGCACCGCCCGGCCCTGGCCATGATTCTGGCGACGCTGATCGCCCTCAGCGCCTTCCCTGGGCCGGTCCGCGCCCAGAGCAACCCGCCTTCGGCCCGCCTCAACGGGCTGACGCACCAATACCAGACGTGGAACAATTGCAGCGGCGCCAACCTGAGCATGGGCCTGTCCTACTTCGGCTGGGGCTTCGACCAGGATGTCGCCCGCCGCTGGCTGAAGCCCAACATCGAGGATAAGAACGTCTCGCCCTGGGAAATGACCGACTACGTCAACAAGGTGCAGACGACGCTGCCCAGCGTGCGCGCCATCTGGCGCTTCGGCGGCAGCCTCGACCTGATCAAGCGGCTGATTGCCGACGGCTTCCCGGTCATCGTCGAAAGCGGCTTCGACGTGGAAAACCTGGGCTGGATGGGCCACTACGAGACCGTCGTCGCCTACGACGATCCCTCGCAGACGATCTGGGTCTTCGACAGCTACCTGGGGCCAGACGACGGCTGGGGACGCCCGCACAGCTATGCCGATTTCGACACCTGGTGGCAGCACTTTAACCGGGCGTTCATCGTCCTCTTCACGCTCGACCGCGAAGCCGACCTGTGGGCTGCTCTCGGCGATTACGGCTACCCCCAGAACGCCACCGAGATCGCCCTGCGCACCGCCCGCCAGGAAGCAGCAGCCAACCCCGGCAACCCCTGGGCGTGGTTCACCATGGGCATGTCCTACGCCTGGCTGGGCAACTTCCACGACGCGGCCACCGCCTTCGATCAGGCATTCGCGCTGGGGATGCCCTACCGCGTCACCTGGTACGTCTTCAGCCCACTGGAAGCCTACTGGAACGTCGGGCGCTTCAACGACGTGATCACCCTGGCGGAAAACACCCTGGCGACCACCGAGTACGTCGAGGAGATGTACTACTGGCGCGGCATGGCCTACGCAGCGCTCGGTCAGCGCAGCGAGGCGCTCGACGAGTTCAGTAAGGCCATCTCCTACAATCCCAACTTCACCAAGCCCGCCGAGATGCGCGCCCAGGTCGAGGCGGGCACCTTCTGGGCACCCGCCCCGGCGTAATCCTGGCTCAGTGGGTCGGAAGAGCAGCACCGCAGAGGCGCAGAGAAGAGCCAGGGAGATTCTTCTCTGCGCCCTCTGCGTCCTTACGGTTCAGCGACTCATCCCCGCCGGCGAAGCTGCACCAGCAGCGTGCCCGCCGCCGCCAGCGCCAGCCCGCCGATCTCGCGGGCGTTCAGCGCCTCGCCCAGGAAGACCCAGGCCAGCACCGCGATCTGGATCAGCATGGTGTTGTTGATGATGCTCGTCTCGACGGCGGGCAGCGTGCGCTGCGTGTGGTTCCACAGGGTGAAGGCGAACGCAGTGTTGACGACCGCCAGCCAGGCGATGATCAGCCAGCCGCTCGCGCTGAGCGCGGGCAGTCCCTGGGTGACGATCCCCGCGCCCAGCAGCGTGACCGACCCCACGCCCATGCTGGCGACCGTCACCGCCAGCGCGGGCAGCGTCCCCGCCCGGTTGACATCGCGCCCCAGCACCGTTGAGAGCGAGTTCGTCAGCACGCCGCCGAGCACAATCAGCAGGCCCACCGCCTCTCCCGCCGGAATGCTCACCGGGTAGAAGTAGACCAGCGCCCCGCTCAGATAGACGCCGACGCCGCCCCACTGGCTGCGAGTCAGCGTCTCGCCCAGCAGGGGGATGCCCAGCAGCGGCACCAGCGCCGCCGAGAAGCTGAGCAGCAGGCTCACCGTCGCGGCGGGCAGGCGTTCCAGGCCGAGGAACTGCGCGCCCTGCGTCACCGTGTAGAACAGCAGGCCGAGCGCGATCAGCCGCCGCCAGCCAGTGCGCGGCAGGCGGCGCAGCGCGGCAAGCTGCCCGGATCGCCAGGCGAGCGGCAGCAGGCACAGGAACGCCAGCGCATAGCGCAGCCCGGCGAAGGTCAGCGCGGGGATGTCGTCCAGGCCGATCTTGATCAGCACCCACGACGTAGACCACAGCAGCGTGACGAACAGGGCTTGCAGGGCAGCGCGGGTATGGGCGGTCATGCGGGCTTGCCTCCTGGGAGCGCAAAGGGCTGTCGGCGGCGAAGGGGCGCGCCAGCGGGTGTTGGACGGCGCGCCTGGTGCGAGAGGGAGCCTCGCCTTGCCCTTCCGTAGCCAGACCGGGTATAACTGGCCTGGCGAGCGCCGAGCATACCACGCGCCCGGCGAATCGGCACACGGCCCCGTGCGATAGCGTAGCGCCCCTACGCAACCGGCGCCGGACTCTGGGGTAAAGGATCACCGCAGAGGCGCAGAGAACGTGGAGAAAAATAAAGGGTACGTTCTTCTCTGCGTCCTCTGCGCCTCTGCGGTTTCAGAATTCTGCACTCTCAGTCCCGCCCAGCAAAGCCCCCTCTCCGCGTGTGGAGAGGGGGCGGCGAGGCGCGTCAGCGCCGAGCGGGGGTGAGGTCAGCCAGGGCGTGGAGGACGCGCCAGGAGACAGCCCAACAGAGCAGCCCCCCATGACCGCACCCCTCTCCGCCGCACAGACCCGCCAGCAGGCCGCCGCGCTTGGCTTCACCGAGGTGGGGATCATCCCTGCCGCGCCGTCGCCGCGCCTGGACGCTTATCTGCGCTGGATCGAGGCGGGGATGCACGGAGCAATGGGCTACCTGGCCCGCCCCGACCGGCTGGCCCGCCGCCGCGACCTCAACGTCATTCTGCCCGGCGTGCGCTCGCTGATCGTCGTCGCGCTCAACTACGCGACGGGCGCCATCCCGTCGTCCGTCCTGAGCGATCCCCGGCGGGGGCGCATCTCCAACTACGCCTGGGGCGCGGACTATCACGCGCTCATGACGCCGCGCCTGGAAACGCTGGCTGCCTGGCTGCGCGAGCAGTCCGGCCAGGAGATCGCCAGCCGCGTCTATGTGGACACGGGCGCGATCCTGGAGCGCGATCACGCGCAGTGGGCCGGGCTGGGCTTCATCGGCAAGAACACGCTGCTGATCCACCCCCGGCGCGGCTCGTACCTGTTCCTGGGCGAGGTGCTGACCACCCTGCCCTTCGACGCCTACGATGCGCCGGGCCGCGAGACACTCTGCGGGACGTGCGCGCGCTGCCTGAGCGCCTGCCCAACCGGGGCCTTCCCGCGCCCTTACGTGCTCGACGCGCGGCGCTGCATCAGTTACCTGACCATCGAGCTGAAAGGGGCCATCCCCGAAGAGCTGCGCCCGCTGCTGGGCAACTGGGTCTATGGCTGCGACATCTGCCAGGAGGTCTGTCCCTTCACGCGCAAATTCTCCGCACCGACGGGCGAGCGCGCCTTCTGGCCGCTCACCGTGCAGCGGGCCGCCCCGCCGCTGGCCGGCCTGCTGGCGCTGGACGCAGAGGGCTTCCGCGCCCGCTTCCGCGACTCGGCCATCTGGCGCATCGGGCGAGAGCGGCTGGTGCGCAATGCCTGCGTCGCGGCGGGCAACAGCGGCCTGGCGGAGTTCGCCCCGGCTCTCGATCACCTGGCGCGGCAGGATGAGTCCGGCCTGGTGCGCGAGCACGCGGCCTGGGCGCTGGCTCGCCTGTGGGCGTGATGACGAGGGCGTACTGCCGTGTGCCCCTCACCCGCCAGCGACGCGCAAGGCGCATAAACTCAGCGCACGACGTTAGGAACGTCGTGCGCTGAAGCACAAGGAGGAAAACATTGGCGCAACTCTGCGCGAAAGGGGTTAGGTTTTCGTCAACCCTCTACCAAACCAACCATGCCTCTATCATAGCCCAAGATGCGACAGATAGCTTGTGACAAGCTGCACATAGAATTCGGATAGCTGTCACATATGAATTGGCCGGCCCTCCCCCCGCCACAAAGGAAATGCCGCATCCAGACTCCCCAGCCAGATGCGGCGCTTCCGAAATAACTTTAAGTTTGAGGAGGCAGAAGAGAAACACCGTCCCAGCTAATGAGCACGATCCCCGAAGACCGCCTCATCAGCCTGCTGTCACACACCCCTAGCATACTCTGCCGCCTGCGCGCTCAATAGGGAACAAAGGCGTCATTACCTGTGACATTCGTCACAATTGGGCACCTGAGGGAAATACGGCCATCGCAGCGGCAGTTTGTCAGCAAGGGACAGCCTTCGCCGACCCCATCATCCACCGCTCACCACCCGAAACCCTCACCGCTCCTCGCCAGGCGCGTAGGGCAACTCGTCCAGGGAGTACGGCGTGGACGGGCTGATGAGCTGCGTGCTGATCCAGGCACGCACGCCGTCGCCCGTCTCCACATAGAGCCACTGGCCATCCGCGCTGCGCCCGTAGACTGCCAGGTCAGTCCAGAAGGGGACGGTCGTCACCATCTCGAACCCCTGCCCCGGCCCTGCGCGCAGGATGTTGCGCTCGGCATCCGTCCTGACGACGCTGTGCATGGATCCAAACGGGCGGACAGGGAACGCGGGCGCTTCGTCATAGACCGGCATCTCGCCGGGCACGTGCACGTCAAGAGCAGCGAGCGGCATCCAGCCGAGCTGCCCATCGTAGGTGCGCACGTGCAGCCATTGCCCGTCGCTGCTGCGCCCCAACACGTTGACCGGCAGCCCGGCCCGCACCTGGCTGTTGGTGGCGGCGGCGAACAGGGGGCGGCTGAACAGGGGCGACGCCTGGATCACGTCGGCGTTGCCGGGCAGTGCCACGACCTCGATCACCGGCAGAACTTCAGTGGGCAGATGGGCGACCAGCGCCGGATCGTAGGGGGCGGCGGCGGAGACGCCCTCCGCGCTTACCGCGACGCTGTACCCGGCGAAGACGACGGTGCCGCTGGCGGACAGGATAGTTTCGCGCGTCAGGGCGCTGACGATCAGCGCGTCGCCGTCCCTGTTGAGCAGAGCCAACCCGTTCACAGCCAGGTCGTGCCCGTTGACGCGCAGCAAGGTGAGCACGTTCGGCGGAGACTGGATCAGCACGCCCGGACGCGCGACCCCGTCACAAGGGAACGGCTCCGCCGCCGCCTGCAAAGCGAACGCCGCGCCGGGCGACAAAGCCGGTTCCTTGTCAAAGACCAGCTCCGCCGGGCCGAGCACGAGCAGCGTCGCCGCCCGCTGGCTGTTCACCAGGTCGGGCACGGTCAGGCTGGCCAGGCCCCACGCGGTACCGTCGCCGGGTCGAGCGCGGAGCGCCGCCAAGCCGCCAAGCCGTGCCCGGCTGCCCGCCCCCGCCACCTGCTGGCCCGACTGCATGGTCAGGGTCACGTCGCCGGCGGCGACACAGGCGCTCTCCGGCGACGCGGCGAAACAATGCTCCATCATGCCCGTCATCGCCGCCTGGTAAACAGCAGCGCATGAACCGGCATCCTGGGCGTGTGTCGTCCCTGGCATAGCGGCGAGCAAGCCGGCAGAAAAGGTCAGGGCGGCGAGCAGCAGGCGGCGAATCATGAGAGCATCCTCGTTCACTGGGTGGTCGTCACGAGCGCCCAATTATAGCGGGCGGCGGCGTTTGCGCATGGCCGGGCGCTGCATCAGACTCGCGAAGTCCGCCCGTCGAACATCCCCGCACCAGGGCGCACGGCCTTGCGCCCCTGCGGAACTCTTGCCTCGCCCGGCAGCAAACGAGTCGCCGACAACTCTTGCGCGCACCTTAGCATCAGCATGAGTCGCCGGGCGCTGAGCTGCGCAGTATACTTGAGCGTGCAGCGTTGGTTTCGCGTGCACAGAGAGGATTCTCCCGTGAGCACTGGTCAGGCGAAGCCCCTCCGCGTGATCAACAGCGTCGCGCCGATTCGCATCTGCGACAACGGCGGCTGGACGGATACGTGGTTTTCGGGGCATGGCGAAATCTTCAACATCGGCGTCTACCCCTATGTCGAGGTGCAGATCAAGGTCTTCCCGGTCGGAGAACGCCAGCACCGCATCATCCTTTTCGCCGAAAACTTCGGCGATGTTTACCCGATTGCGCCGGGCCACAACGACCGCAGCGCCTGGGATCGCCACCCATTGCTCGAAGCGGCGATTGAGTACATGCGCATACCGGACGACATGGCCCTGCACATCACCGTCTATTCCGAAGTGCCCGCTGGCTGCTCCACCGGCACGTCGGCCTCGATCACCGTCGCCCTGATCGGCGCGCTGGATCGCCTGACGCCCGGCACCATGACGCCCCACGAGGTCGCCTACGCCGCGCACCGCGTCGAGACGGAGATGCTCGGCCTGCAGAGCGGCATCCAGGATCAGCTTTGCGCGGCCTATGGCGGCGTGAGCTTCATCGAGATGTTCCAGTACCCCTATGCCACCGTCTCCAGCATCCAGGTGCCCAACTCGGTCTGGTGGGAATTGGAGCGGCGGCTGGTGCTGGTCTTCGTGGGCAAGGCGCACCAGTCGTCGGCGGTGCACGAGCAGGTGATCAAGCGGCTGGAAGCGGGCGGGCCAGAGCACCAGGCGCTCGACAAGCTGCGCAAGACGGCGGAGATGGCCCGTGACGCCGTGTACGCGGGCGATTGGACGACGCTGGGGCGCTCGATGATCATCAACACGGAAGCGCAGGGCGAGCTGCACCCGGCCCTGATCAGCGCCGACGCGCACCGCATCATCGAAGTCGCCCAGGCCAACGGCGCGATTGGCTGGAAGGTCAACGGGGCGGGCGGCGATGGCGGCTCGATCACGCTGCTGTGCGGCCCCACTTCCAGCGAGAAACGGCAGATGATCCAGGCCATCGAGCGCGCCAACCCGATGTACAAGAGCCTGCCGATCTACCTCAGCCGATTCGGGCTGCGCATCTGGGAGTGAGACGGGCCGGATTCGGAGATCAGGGGTGAGCCAAAGCCTTTGCTCGCCGGCTGGCCCGGCGGTTTCCCCTGCCCTGGCTTGGCTGGAACGGGGTCTGCGGCGCGCAGGGGTACCGCTCGGCCCGCGTCCGGCTGCCCCATCCTCTCAAGTCCCCGCCCCGCGTGTGGAGCGGGGACTCTGGTGGCAGCTTAGGGCGAAGCAGCCCTCGGCCCGGACGCGCGCCCTAACGGCGGCCCCGGCGATTGTCTCGCGATGGACGCCGCCGCCCAAAGAGAATGCGCCACAACAGACGGAAGAAAGCGCCCACCAGCGGCATCTCCGCTACGAAGCCCAGCACGCCCAGCACCGTCCCGGCGATGGTGGCCTGGGGCACTGAGAACATGCCAAAGACATGGTTGACGTCCACCTGCACGGTCTGGCTCCACAGCGCAACGTTGCTGGGGCCGGACGGCTGGCCGGGCTTGGGCTGCCAGGTGATAGACAGGCCCAGGGCGATGACCGCCTTCTGCGAGCTGTCGGCGCGAAGCGTCCAGCGCCAGGTGACTTCACCGCCGCGCTGCAACTGCTGGACTGCCGGGGAGACCGCGCTTATCGAGAAGTCCGGCGCAGACAGCGTGGCCGTCACAAACGCATCGTGCGTGGCATAACGATCGGTGAGCAGGATCGGCGTGGCGACCACCTCATTGTCGCCGATCTCGGCCACCGGCTGCAAGGCCCCGCCTTCCAGCATCTTCAGCGTGACGCGCAGCGAGCCGGCACGCCCCACCTGGAACTGGGACGGCCATTCCAGCTCGATGACGCGCTGCTCGTAACCGGTCGCCACGGTCGCCATGCCGCCGGTGCCGTCGGGCGCGGGAACGCCCGCTGCCGAATCCAGCGGCGCGACGGCCACCTCAGTCGCGCTGTCGAGCGTCACGCCCCCGCCCGGCGGGGTCGCGTTCGCCCCGGACGGCGCGACCGGCGTGAGGTTGGCGACGACTTCGCGCGAGAATTGCGGCTGCACCGGCACGGCCATCGCGCCGGCAGTGGTGTCGGTGATGGCGTTCAGTTGCGGGGCGGCGCCGGGCGCAGCGAGGTTCTGCGCGGCGATTTCAGCCTGGGTGAAGAGAAGACCGCCGGTCGTGCGCGCTTCGCTGGGCTGAGGGCCATGAGCCACCCACAGAATGCCCGCCGCCGCAGCCAGCACCGGCAAACCGATCAGAACCAACAGAAACTTGCGCATTGCAGACCTCTCCAAAGATGGGCATCAGGGATTGTGAGCCGCAAGCCATGCGCTGTGTGCCCAGCGCACGGGCCAGTCGCCCGCCACAAGCCAGACTCCAGACTCATGGCGTGCTTCAAACGGATAATCGGTCAGCCAACGCCCGCAAACAGATCGTGCTCGCGGCGCTCGCCGGGCACGGGTTCGGGCCAGGCGCGAGTGAAAGCCTGGTGACGAAAGAAGAGCCGGCTGATCTTCTCTGTCAGGCTGCGCGACTGGCGCAGATTCTGCTGGCTGGCATGGCAGCCAGCGGCGGTATCCCAGGCTGTCTGATAGCGCCCGACAGGGATGCGCGCGTGTGTCGGAAGCTGGCTGTCCAACGCCGCCTGGAGATCGAGGTCGCCGTTCTTGCCCATATGGCGTGGGTCCTGGCCGCGCAGGCGCATCTGCCAGATCATCAGGCGCAGCGGCATACGAGGAAACGCGGTGTAATAGAGCTTGGCCGGGCGATAAGGGGCCAGGTTCTCGGCGCCGTGCTCCGGGTAGGCTGTCGGGTCGCCGGCCTGATGAAAAGCGCGCGTCGTCGCGCGGTGCATGAAGATGTGATCCGGGTGCCCGTATCCCCCGAACGGGTCAAAGGTGACGATGACCTGCGGGCGCAGCCGGCGTATCTCGCGGACGATGCGCCCGACGACCGCCGCTTCGTCGGCCTGCCACAGGCAATCCGGGTGTGCGTTGTCCGGCGTGCCCATCATGCCGCTGTCGCGATAGCCGAAGGTGATCACTTCGCGAATGCCAAGCGTGCCCGCCGCGCACTCAAGCTCGGCCAGGCGCAGCGCAGCGACCGAGTCATAGCCGGACAGGTGCTCGTCGTCCACCGAGCCGACATCGCCGTTGGTCGAGCAGATCAGGCTGATGGTCACGCCGCGCTGCGCGTAATAGGCGATGGCTCCGCCCATGCCAAACGACTCGTCGTCCGGGTGGGCGAAGGACAGCAACAGGCGCCGCCCTTCCTGTGCAGGATGAGAATTAGCCGGTGACCTCATCATCAATCCACTTCAGATAGGGGCGCGAACCGATAGCGACCGGCAGCCCGATGATCTCCGGCGTATCGTAGGAATGCGTCATTTTGACCGCCGACATCAGCTCGTCGAATGTCTCGGTGCGCGTCTTGATGATCATCAGGACCTCTTCCTCTTCCTGGATCGCGCCCTGCCACAGGAACATGGACTCCATGGGCACGAAGTTGACGCAGGCGGCCAGCTTGTTCTGGAGCAAGCGGCGCGCGATGCGCCGCGCTTGTGCCTCGGACTCAGCCGTCACCAACACCACAAGATAATCGTTCATCAACTCCTCCATCGGTCGCGGGTGCGTCAGGGTTTTTGCGACAGGGCCAGGGGCTTCCGCCCGCGCGCCCCGTCCCGCCCGGCAAGCGAGCCTGCGGCCCGGTTGCCGTGATACGTGCGAGATTATAGCACGCACCGCCCCCGATGATAAGCGCAGAGGGTGCGTGCAAAACCTGTCAGCCTTTGCACGCACCCAGCGCAGGCAGCGGCTTGACAAGCCCTGTGTTTTGGGCACAATAAGCCGCTCGGACCGCCTATGCTGGCCTTAGCAGGCCGGTTAAGGACGCGAGCTGAACGCGGCAGAACGCATGGTACAATAGGCACAAACCGCCGAGAGAGAAGCTGTTCCCCCCACCCCAAACCCCTCCCCCACCAGGAGGGAGGGGCTTGGCGAGCGCGCTTTTCTCCCTTCCCCCCTCGTGGGGGAAGGGCCGGGGATGGGGGGCAAAGACAGGCGCACGGCCTCTCAAACGGCCTTTGCGCAACCCCTGCTCGCGTGAATGCGTAAGGGTGAGCAGGGCCATCGTTCGCACTAATGAGGAAACTATGCGGTCATATGCGGTTGAGGCTGGACAGGCGGTCGCTGATGCGCGGCGCGTCTACGGGACCGACGCGCGCTTCGGGCGTCAGGTGACGGTAGGGCCGCGCTATTTCCTGGCCGGCGCGCTGCTGATCATGATCATCGGCCTGGTCTTGCGCCTGTGGAACCTGGGCGGGGCCAGCCTGTGGACGGACGAAGTGCTGACGGCGATCCGCGCCCAGGCCCCCTTCCGAGAATCGCTCAAGTCCATCATGTCGGCGGGCAACCAGACGCCGATCTATTTCCTGTCGCTGCGCCTCTTCCCCAACTCGACCGAGGCGCTGCTGCGGCTGCCGTCGGCGCTGCTGGGCTTGCTGGGCGTGGCCCTGCTCATGGCGACGGCGCTGCGCCTGTACCGCAATCCGGAGATGGCGTTGTGGGCGGGGGCGCTGCTGGCGGTCAACCCCTTCCATGTGTGGCTGTCGCGCACGGCGCGACCCTACTCGCTGGTGTTCGTGCTGTCGCTGGTGATCGCCTCGCTCTTCCTGCACATGGTGCGCGGTCGGCGCTCGTGGCTGCTGTGGGGCATCTTCACCGTGGTCAGCACGATCGCCTACATCACCCACTTCACAGCGGTGGGGCTGCTCGGCGCGCAGGCGATGATCTTCGCCTTCAACTGGCGGGCGCATTCGCACTGGTTCCGCCCCTGGCTGGCCGCACAGGCAATCGCTGCCGTCCCAGTGCTCACCTGGACGTACCTGGCGCTGCACGACCCGCCGCCGGTGGCCTCCTACTGGATTCCCCGTCCAGAGCTGCGCGACATCCCGCTGACGTTCTGGAATATGACGCTCGGCTATGATGGCGTGTTCAAGTGGGCGGTGGCGCCGGGGCTGCTGATCGCCACGCTGGGCCTCCTCCTGGGGCTGGGCTACGCGCTGAGCGACCGTCAGCGCGACGAGCGCAACTTCTTCTGGCTGTGGCTGATCGTCGGGCCGCTGACGTTCACCTTCCTGCTCTCGACGCTCATCGTCTCCATCTACGTGGATCGCTACTTCATGGTCATGCTGCCGGCGCTGTTGCTGCTCATGATCCAGGCGTGGGCGCGCTTCTCGCCGCGCCTGTGGCGCGCGGCGCTCGGTGTGATCCTCGTCACCTGCCTGTATACCGTGCTGTTCTCGTTCGTGGAAGGCAGCTATCACCGCGACGACTGGCGCGACGCAGCGGCCTATGTGGCCGAGCGCGCCGAGGACGGCGACGCCATCGTGCTGGAGCGCGATAACACGTTCGAAGCCTTCACGCGCTACTACCAGCAGTCCGCACCCTATCAGGCGGGCGAAACCCAGGATGTCGCGTTCATCCTTCTGTCGGAAATGGCGGACACGGACGCGCTGAGGCAGCCAGCAGGGCGGCTATGGGCGGTGTACCGCAATCCGAACGAGGATGTCCATCGCCTGGGGCTGATGCCCGATTTCGACCCATTCAACCCCGACCTGTCGGCGATGGGCGCATGGCTGAGCGCGCACCGACTCCAGGTGCTTGAGATTCAGACCTTCAACGGCCTGAAGGTGCTGCTGCTCACCCCGGACGGCGGCGCAATTCCTGCGGGCAAGTGAGCACCCGGCGAGGAAGGGCACGGGCTTCTCCCCTTTCCCTGCTTGCGGGGGATCGGGGTTCAAAAGTGCATAACGCGCTCTAGGCAGGCGCCTGCTGCGCGGGTATACTGGGCGGTCGTGCCGTTCCTGGCACGTCTCGAACCTAACCTTGTTGAGGATAGTCACCCGTGCGACGACTGGCGCTGATCATGCTCCTGAGCGGAGCGCTCATCGCTTCCCTGGTGGGGGGCATCGCCCTCGGCGCGCCGCGCCCGGCAGCGGGGCAGAGCGTCCCCACCCTGCCGCCCACCAACACGCCCCGGCCTACGGCCACGGCCAGCGCCACACCGCTGCCGACCAACACACCGCGCCCCACCTTCACTCCCACCGCCACCCCTTCGCCGACGGCCAGCTTCACGCCGACAGCGACGGCAACCCATACGCCCACCGTAACCCCGACAGCAACCATCGTCGGACCGAGCGAATACCCGGACAACTTCAACCCGCTCACCGGCCTGCCCTACCCCAGCGAGGAAGCCCGCAACCGCCGCAACCTGATCGTCAAGGTGTCCAACTTCCCCGAAGTCGTGCGCCCGCAGAGCGGCCTGGACAAGGCGGATATCGTCTTCGAGTACGAGGTCGAGGGCGCGGTGACCCGCTTCGCGGCGATCTACCGCAGCCAGGGCGCAGAGAAAGTGGGCAGCATTCGCAGCGCGCGCCTGCTCGATCTGGAGCTGGTGGACATGTTCCAGGCACTGCTGGCCTACAGCGGCGCAAACGATTGGATTTACAACTACATCCTGGCTTCCGACTGGAAGTGGCGCGCCCTCACCCCGCAGATGGGCGTCAACTGCCCGCCCTTCTGCCGCTTCCCAGAGGAAGGCAAGGCGTTCGAGCACACCCTGTTCGGCAACACGTTCGAAATGTGGGACGTGGCCGAGCAGCGCCAGATCAACGAAGGGCTGCTCGTGCGCGGCCTGGCCTTCTCCAACGTGCCGGACCCCAGCGGAGTGCCCGCCCAGGACATCCTCGTGGACTACTGGAGTCCGCGCCAGGACACGCGCTGGCAGTACAATCCCGCCGACGGGCGCTACTACCGCTGGAACAACGGCCTGCCGCACGTGGACGCCATCACCGGCGCGCAGCTCGCCGCCGATAACGTGGTCATCCTCGAAGCCGAGCACATTGACCGGCCCGACATCCTGGACAGCGAAGTGAGCGGCGTGGTTGTCGAGACGGTGCTGTGGGGGCGCGGGCGGGCCTGGCTCTTCCGCGACGGGCAGTGGTTCGAAGGCATCTGGGTGCACAGCCAGGGCAAGGCCGGGCTGTGGCTGCTCTACCCGGACGGCCAGACGCCGATGCACCTGAGGCCGGGCCAGACGTGGTTCAACGTGGTGCGCCCGCTGATGTACGGCGTGGAAGTCAGCGAGCAGCCCGTAGACGCACAGGCGACCGCCGAGGCGATCTACGCGACCGCGACACAGTCCGCCGCGCAGACGGCGACAGCCATCGCGCCCTATGTCACGCCATCGCCGACCGTCGCCACGCCCACGTCGGAGTGGCTGCCGTGAGGGGCGAGTGGGCAGTGGTCAGTGGTCAGTGACAACTGGCCACCGATCACCGAATCACTGATCACCAGCCACTTGCCGCAAGGGGGACCCATGTGGGGCACGCTGCTCAACGCGCTCACCGTGCTGCTCGGCAGCTCGACCGGCCTGCTGATCGGCAACCGCCTGCCGCAGCGCATCCAGGAGTCGGTGATAACCGGCCTGGGGCTGGTGACGCTCTTCGTCGGGTTCTCCAACGCGAGCGAGACGGGCAACATCATCCTGCCGCTGCTCAGCCTGGTCATCGGCGCGATCCTCGGCGAAGTGCTGCGCCTCGATCTGCGGCTGGAGCAGTTCGCCGGCTGGCTGCAAGGCCGCGTGCAGCGCGAGGCGGCGGGCGCTGGCACGGCCTCTGCTCACGCGCGGCAGGCGCGCTTCATCGAAGGCTTCGTCACGGCGTCGTTGGTCTTCTGCGTGGGGCCGCTGACCTTCGTCGGCTCGATCCAGGACGGCATGGGGCTGGCCAGCGGCTTTGAGCAGCTTGCCATCAAAAGCACGCTGGACGGCTTCGCTTCGATGGCCTTCGCCGCCAGCCTGGGTATTGGCGTGCTGTTCAGCGTGTTCACAGTGCTGGGCGTGCAGGGTGGGCTGGCGCTGCTGGGCGCGCTGGCCGGCGAGGTTATGAGTGGCCCGATGATCAGCGAGATGACGGCGGTCGGCGGCCTGATCCTGATCGGGCTGGGCCTGATTCAGCTCGACATCAAGAAGCCGCGCGTGGTCAACTTCCTGCCGGGGCTGATCATCGCTCCCGCGCTGGTTGCCCTGGCGACGGCGCTGGGGATTGACATTTACCCGCTGTAAGCGCTTCGCGTGGCGCAGGGTCTACGGACAATCTGTCGCCAGGGGAAGGGGTCGTGGGGATGGGGGCCTTCGCCAACGGCCTGACAGCTCGTTCGTGAATCCCCCGCGCAGGGTGCGTGCAAAATCTGTCAGGCGGTAGGGGCGCTGCTCTGCTGCGCCCTGGCTTACCTCACCCCCGCTCGGCGTTGGCGCGAGTCGCTGACAACCTTTGCACGCAACCCGTGGCGCAACTACTATTGCGCGTCGGGGCACAAAGCAGTATCATCTGGCCGTTTGCTAGGCCCTATCTCGCGCTATGTGCAGCCGATCAAGAGGGGAGTTACCCAATATGGTGAAGCGGTTTGGTCTTGTGGCGGCCCTGCTGGCGATCTCGCTGCTGCTGGTCGCTTGCGGCTCGGATTCGACGGAGACGGCGAAGGACTACATGGAGGCCGTGCTCAAAGGTGACGCTGCGGCAGCGCAGAAATTCGCCTGCGCCTCTTTCCAGGAAGGCACAGCAGCCCTCGCCACGATCAGCGCCGGTTGGGCCGAGCAGTCGCGCGGCGTGCGCGATATTGACCTGAAGTACGACCTGGGCAAGGGCAACAACTCCAAGGAAGTGCTGGTCACTGGCTCCTACGACATCGTGCAACTGAGCGCCACCGGCAACGTGATCGCTGGCTCGGCTCAGCAATACGAGCTGGCCGCTGTGGTGCGCGACAAGCACGACGTGGACGGCGATGGCGATTACGAGAACCGGATCAACACGCGCATCGTGCTGACGATGGAGAAGAGCGGCGATGACTGGTGCGTCGCCGACCTGCACGGTGGCTACTTCTCGCCGGAAGAAGTCGAAGAAACGACGGAATAAACCCCGGCATCTGCTGCGCGAACGCTGGATGATGCAGCGCCCGACCTCGCGAGGTCGGGCGCTTTGCGTTCTCTCGCAGAATGTGGCGAAGCCAGGGGACGGGGTCGTCAGCGGCGCTTGTGCCCCAGCAGGTCGCCGAGCAACCGCCCGCCCAGGAACAGCGCGCCGCCCGCCGCCACCGCGCCCGCCACGGCCAGCTTCTGCGCTTCTTCCGGCTCCACGCCGGGCATGACCACCGTCCCGTCGCCGTACCCCGCGAACAGCCGCCCCCACTTGGTGTCGAGCGCAGCCTCGACGCGCTTGCGCCCGACGAACGGGTACCAGTAGTAGTTGTGGTAGACGTTGCTGGCCCAGTAGCTCCAGGGCACCAGCGGCGAGCGCAGCAAAACATCCTCAAACCCCTTCAGCCAGCCGTGATAGATCAGCTTCTGGCCTTTGCTGGCGAAGGTATCCGTCTGGATGAAGCCATAGCGCGGCAGGTCCTTCTTGTCCATGCCGACGATCTCGATCTCGTCCGGGTCACCGACGCCCAGCCCGCGCTCGTGCCCCAGCCGGATGAAGTCCAGGGTCATCGGGTCGAAGCCTTGCAGGTAGGCGCTCATGGCGTCAATGGCCACCTGGTCGGCAGAGGCGAGCAGGATGTCCTTCTCGTGCCAGTGCATGGCGCGCGGCCCTGGCCCGTCTCCGGCGAAGGTGCCGTCCATCACGGCGAAGACGCCGCTGTGAATATCCTGCTGAATCTGCAGCAGATCCACCACCGTCTCGTGGATCACGGCGTGAGTCCAGTGACGCCTGCGGCCCAGCAGCCCGCCGAAGGCGTTCTTCATCGCGCCGGTGATGGTGGTGAAAACGTGCGTCTTGACGGTGGGGAGCTGGATGATGTTGCGCCCGTAGAAATCCTTGGGGATGTAGACGCCTTCGGGATACACGCGGTCGAGCACGAGCAGCGGCTCTTTCGGCTCGTAGCGCACCCACTCGAACTGCGGCTCGTACAGATGCCAGTTCTCAATGCCGTACTTGTCGGTGACGAAGCGGTGCTTGTTGTTCGTCTCGCCGACGCGCGCATCCACGACCACCGTATCGTTGTGCCCGGCGATCAGGCGCGGGTAGCCCGCCGCCTGCAATTCCTGGATGACGCCCTCGATCTGCCAGGGCGTGCTGGAACAGGCCGGGTACCAGGTGTCCCAGGAGATGTTGATCTTGAGGATGGTGTCTTTGTCTTTGGGCAGCGCCTCCTGGTAACCGGCCAGGCGCATGACCTGGCGCACGTCGTCGAGCACTGTCTCCGGCGTCGTCTTGAGGATAGCGACCTTGCCCTTGCCGGGAAATTCGGCCATAAGAAGCCCGTCTCCTTGTGCATGATCAGTGTGACACGATTGTAGCACAGACGCGCCGCTTTGCCTGGTGCGCAGGGCAATCGCTTCAAATCTCGGTATGCAAAGCCTGACCTCACCCCCAGCCGCGCTGCGCTTGGCTTGCCCCCTCTCCGACGCGAAGAGAGGGCAGCGAGGCGCGTCAGCGCCACGCGGGGGTGAGGTCACGGCGGGCGTCTCCTGGCCGGAACCGGTCAGGGCGCGGGGAATGAGCGCAGCGGCACCACCGTGTCCACGATGATCTGCGCGACCCCTTCAATGCCAACCTTGCCGGTGTTGATCACCAGGTGGTAGAGGGCGGGATCGTCCCAGCGGATGCCGAAGAAGCGGCCCAGGTACTCGGCAGTGGCCCGATCCTGGCGGGCGATCTTCTGCTGCGCCGCTTCGACGCTGAGACCCTCAATCTTTTGCAGGCGGACGATGCGCATGCCCTCCGGCGCGATGACGCGCACGTGCAGCACGTTGGGCACGTCCTGCAGGATGGCCTGGCCGCCGCGCCCGACGATCACGATGTCGTCTTGCTCGGCAGAGGCGCGAATGGCTGCCTTGATCAGCTCGACGTACTGCGCCTCGTCCACCGTCTCCGCCGTCAGGCGGACGCGCCCGGCGGTGTCCTGCTGGCGCACCTCGACGCGCTGCACGGGGCGCGGCCCTGGGCGCACCAGCCGCGCCAGGAAGTTCTGCACCTCGTAGCGATCCTCGGAATAGTCCACCACCTGCTCGCGCGACAGGCCCGCCTCAGCTGCCGCCTCAATCAGAAGCTGCTTATCAAAGTAGCGATAGCGGAGCATCTCGCAGACGAGGCGCGCGATCTGCTCACCGCCACTGCCGATCTGCCGCGAAATGGTGATGACGGCCATCCGGTCTCTCCTCGCATCCTGGCGCGCGTTGCCAGCGTGCCGTACTGCCCGTCGGAGCACCCGCGAGCGCTCCGAGACTGCCTGAATTCTACCTCATTCTGGCGCGCGCCTGTACTGGCCGCTCTGCACGGGAGTGTGTCGAATTCGGTTGAAATGGCGTGGGTACTGGCTGCCGTATGCCTCCCCCCATCCGGGTGCGTGCAAAATCTGTCAGGCAGTAGGGGCGCTGCCCTGCTGCGCCCCCCTTGACCTCACCCCCGCTCGGAGAGGGGGCAAGCCAAGCGCAGCGCGGCTGGGGGTGAGGTCAATCAGCGCGCCGCTGTCAACTTTTGCACGTATCTCCCCATCCCCGGCCCTTCCCCCCTCGTGGGGGAAGGGGAGAAAGTGGCGGGCCTGTTCCCCTTCCCTCCGCGCAGCGTGGGGGAAGGGGGGGCCATGCCCGTGTGACGGGTTTCAATCGCAAAGGATACAGTACCCTCTGCACAAGCGCACTCAGCCTGGGAGCGAGATACCTGAACCGCAGAGACGCCAAGGACGCGGAGAAGAACTAACACTCCCTCCATACGATCTTTTCTCTGCGCGCTCCGCGCCTCTGCGATGATCTCCCGCCCGTCCTCTGCGCAGGCCCGCAGGCAGCGCCGCTCACACAGTTGGTGCCGGGGCCAGGTGCCTGACAGCATCGGCCATGAGGTCCGCTGCGGCATCGAGATCGAGCAGGCCGGTGTTCAGGATCAGGTGGTACAGGTCCGGGTCGTCCCAGGAAACGTTGAAGTAGCGCTTGAGATATTCGGCGCTGGCCCGGTCGCGGTCGGCTATGGTCAGCTTCAGCTCGCTCACGCCGCTGACGCCCTGCTCGCGCAGCCGCTGGATGCGCTGTTCCAGCGGGGCGATGATGCGCACGTGCAGCACGCCCGGCTTGTTGTGCAGCACAACCTGGCCGCCGCGCCCAACAATGACTATATCGCCCTGCTTGTAGGCGCTGCTCATGGCGTAGCGGATCAGAGCCACACAGCGCGCCTCGTCCATCTCGCGGGCGGTCAGCGTGTCAATCGGCTTGTGGGCGTCCTCGCGGACCAGGACCTGGCGCACGGTGCGCGGGCGGCTGCGCAGCAAGCGCGAGAGGAAGTCCTGCACCTTGTAATGATCCTCGGAGAAATCCACCACTTCCGCCTCGCACAGACTGGCAGCGGCAGCGGCTTCGATCATCATCTGCTTGTCGAAATAGCGATAGCCCAGCAGGTCGCACACGCGCTCGGCGATCTCGTCGCCGCCGCTCCCTGCCTGACGGGAAATGGTGATCACGGCCATCTCGCACCTCCTGCACACCTGGCATGGAACGTTCGCCCAAAAACACAGCGGACTCGCTGGCGCAGGGTGGGCCATCCTATGCCCCCGGCTGGCAGTGAGTCTGCTGTGTGTGGCTGTCCCCGCGCTGCGAACGGCGCTTTCTCTCAGTATACGGGAAACCGGCGTGCCTTGTCGAGAGGGGTGTGCACGGCTGTTCAGGGGCGAAGGATATTGAACCGCCGAGACGCAGGAAGCGCGGAGAAAGACTCAGAAGATTCTCTCGCTGTGTTCTCCCTTTGTGCCCCGGCGATAACCCCCCGGCCCCCTCAGAGCGTCCCATGTTCGCGCTTGCCAGAGCGGGCCAGCGCCCGTACAATGAGGGGCAAGGGGTAGGGAGCGCTGAAAACACGAGCAGACAGGAAGTGGGGCCAATGGCGATACTACTCGTGATTGAAGACGACACCCAGCTACAGCGTATGATCAAGCTCGTGCTGGAGAAGCACGGGCACCAGGTCTTCACAGCGGAGAACGGCATCGAAGCGCTGTACCAGATCAACGCTCATCGCCCGGCGCTGATCATCCTCGACCTGATGATGCCACTGGCTTCGGGCGAGGCCGTGCTGGAACATCTGCGCAGCACGCCCGATCTGCGCAGCACGCGCGTGCTGGTCGTCTCCGCGCTGCCGACGGCGCACCAGTTGGCCGAGCAGCTTGGCGCCGACGACGTGCTGCAAAAGCCAGTGCCTATCGGCACGCTCGTCACCCGCGTCGAGGAATTGCTGCACCAGTCGGAGCCGGAATAGAGCGGCTCGCTCACGGGCGCAGCACGATTTTGCCCACGCTGCGCCGCTCCTGAATGGTGCGATGCGCGGCGGCAGCGTCCGTCAGCGGGAAGACGCGATCCACGTGCACGCGCACCTGCCCAGCGGCGTAGTAGGCGAGCATCTGCTCGGCCCAGCCGCGCAGCAGCGCATCCTGATCCCACAGGCGGCCCAGGTTCACGCCCAGCACGCCGCGCGTGTCGTTGGCCAGGCGCACCGGGTTGAACGCCAGCCAGGGCACGCCCAGCGCGAACCGCACCAGCCCCCACACGGAGCGGCGCAGCCCCGGCGTCAGCGCGGTCACGCCGCAGACGACCAGCCGCCCCGTAGGGGCCAGCGTCCGGTAGCTGCGCATCCACGAGCGCCCGCCGATGGAATCCAGGGCGATATGCACGCCCGCGCCACTCGTCAGCCGTTCTACTTCGCGCACGAAGTCATGCCGGCGATAGTCAATCGGGTGCTGCACGCCCCGCTCGCGCAGGAAGTCGTGCTTGCCCGCCGACGCCGTGCCGAAGATGGTCGCCTCGTGCAGCCGGGCGATGTCCACCGCCATCAGGCCGACGCCACCCGCCGCCGCGTGGATCAGCACGCGCTCGCCGCGCTTGATGCCGCCCAGCGCCACCAGCCCAGCATAGGCCGTCAGCGCGGACACCAGGAAAGCCGCCCCCTGCTCGGCGCTCATCGTCGCCGGGCGGGGCAGCGCGTGCCCTGCCGGGATGCACACCTGCTCGCTGTACCCGCCGAAGCGCGTCAGCCCAATCACGTCCTGGCCGAAGAGCGCAGCGTCCACCCCCTCACCGAGCGCGTCAACCCGCCCGGCGACCTCGAAGCCGGGCACGAAGGGCAGGCGCGGCGCATCGGCGTACATGCCCAGCCGCCCGACAATGTCGGCGAAATTGACGCCAATCGCCTCGACGGTGACGCGCACCTCGCCGGGGCCGGGCTGCGGCACTGGCACCTCGCGCATCTGCAATACTTCCGGCGGGCCGGCCTTGGGAATCCACACCTGGCGCATGGGAGACCTTTCGTTGTCCTTCTGCACGCGAGACGAGTCAGAGCGAGCTGATCGGCGCCGAGCTTACCACACGCCCGGCGAATCGGCACGCGGCCCGACCGCGCCCCCGTTCGGGCTGGCGCGGCAGAGCGGCCCCCCTACGCAACCGGCGCTGGACTCTGAAGCGAAGAATTACCGCAGAGACGCAGAGAGCGCGGAGAAAAAATAAAGTGCGCGTTCTTCTCTGCGTCCTCTGTGCCTCTGCGGTTTCAGAATTCTGCATCCCAGCCTGGCTACGCTTGGCTTGCCCCCTCTCCGCGTGTGGAGAGGGGGCGGCGAGGCGCGTCAGCGCCGAGCGGGGGTGAGGTCAGCCAGGGCGCGGCAGAGCGCCCCCCCCTACGCAACCGGCGCTGGACTCTGAAGCGAAGAATTACCGCAGAGACGCAGAGAGCGCGGAGAAAAAATAAAGTGCGCGTTCTTCTCTGCGTCCTCTGTGCCTCTGCGGTTTCAGAATTCTGCATCCCAGCCTGGCTACGCTTGGCTTGCCCCCTCTCCGCGTGTGGAGAGGGGGCGGCGAGGCGCGTC
>JAHDWP010000048.1 GCA_023382715.1 Anaerolineae bacterium | reverse complement strand
CTGCACCCCTCTCCCTCACTGGGGCGAGGGGAAATCCTGCGCCTTGCTCCCCTTCTCCCCCTGGAGGGAGAAGGGGTTGGGGGATGAGGGGAGCTGACCAGACACCCTCTAAGCCTCCTTGTGGGGGAGGGGGTTGGGGCGGGGGGAATAGCAATCAACTACCGGCGAACTTCCGCCAACGTGCGCTGGCCGCCTGCGACGGAAAACCCCGCTCAGGTTACGAAGGCGCGGCCCGCCGCGTGGCGCCGCCAACTGCCGTCGGCGATGATCGCCTGGATCGCTTCCACAACCTGGTGTACTTCCTCATCGCTGTTGTAGAAATGCGGCGACACGCGGATGCCCGCCTGCGCGCGGTAATCCACCACGATGTTGCGGGCGATCAGCTCGCGCGAGATCTCATACGAGCAGGTTGGGTCCGGCTCCAGGGTCACTGTGCCCCCGCGCTGGGCCGGGTCGCGCGGTGAGTGGACTGTGAACCCGGCTGCTTCGGCCAGCGCGATCAGCAGCGCCGTCTGGCGCATGGACTTGCGGCGGATGGCCTCGACGCCGACCTGGGCGATGATGTCAACCCCCGGCTCGTTGGCGTAGAGCGAGGGGATGGCCGGCGTGCCGTTGAGGAAGCGGAACGCATCGTCGCGGAAGTCCAGTTCGTCCACCTCGAAGGCGAAGGGGCGCTGGTGGGCCATCCAGCCGGTCAGCCGGGGGCGGATGGTCTTGAGGTAGTCCGGGCGCGCGTAGAGGAAGACGCCGCCCGGCCCGCCGCACATCCACTTGAGCACGCCGCCCAGATAGAAGTCCACGTTCAGCGCGCTCACGTCGAAGGGCACGATCCCGGCGGCGTGGTAGCCGTCCAGGATGACGATGGCCCCGACGGAATGGGCTTTCTCGATGATCGCCTGTACGTCGAGGATGTAAGCGCTGCGGAAGAGCACGTGACTGATCGGCACCAGCAGCGTACGCTCGTCAATCGCCGCGATGAGGCGCTCCACCGGCACGCTGACCCCGTCGTCTTCGCTCTCGATCATGCACAGCTCGACGTGCGGTGGCAGCATCCCGCGCAGCACGTAGTAGACCGAAGGGAAGATGCCGCTCTCGACGACCACCTTGTTGCGCGGCCCGTCGAAGTCGAAGCACGAGAGCAGGATGCCCTGGGCGATAGAGATGTTCTGGTGCATGGACACCGTGCCGGGCGGCGCGCCGATGATGGCCCCCACCTTGTCGCCGACGCGCACGTTCATCTCCCACCAGCCCTCGCCCCAGGCGCGGACGCCGCGCGCCGCCCAGGTGTCGGCGTAGGCGCGCAGGCTGTCGTACACGGCGCGGGGCATAGCCCCCAGCGAGTTGCTGACGAGGTAGGTCGTCTGGCTGAGGATGGGGAACTCGTCGCGCCAGGCGAGCAGCGGGTCTGCGAGCGTTGACTGAGGGGGACGACGTTCCAGGCTCATGGCTTAACTCCCTTGTTCAGGACGCAGAAAGGTCTGCTTACGCTCGTTCTCGGTCGCCTGAGCCGGGCTGGCGCACAGGGCGCGGCGAACGCAGAGAAAAGACTCTTCTCCGCACCCTGTATGGCTCCGCAAGCTCACGAAGGCCCTTCGTAAACCGCCCTCACTCTGCCGGCCCCGCAAACAGCGCGCTCGCCCGCTCCAGCAGCGCGTCGCGGCGCTCCGGGGCGGTCTCCTTGAGCACCAGGTAACGCTCCAGCAGCTCAAACGGCGTCAGCCCTTCGGGCGAGATGCCCAGCCGCAGCCGCGCCGGGCGCTCGACATGGCGCTGGATGACGGCGACGTGATTGGCCCCGGCGTCCTTGAGCGCCTGGAAAATCTCGCTGTCCAGCAGGTACGGCTCGGCCTGAGCGTCGGCGGTGATGTGGACACGCACGACCGCATCCTCTACATCGGCCCGCCTGATGGCGTCCAGCACGGTGCGCGTCGGGTCGCCGCTGCCGCGCACGTCCGCGCGCAGCGTGACGAAGGGGCGGGCAGCCGCCGGGACGAACTGCCAGGTTGTGTCTCCCCGCGCCAGCTCCACCCACACGAAGCCCTTGTGATCGTCTTCCTCGCCGAAATCAATGCGCTCCAGGCTGCCGCTGTAGACGACGGGCGGCGCGTCCGCCCGGCCCAGCGTCAGGCATTGGTGCTTGTGAATGTGGCCGAGCGCCACGTAGTCCCAAGCCGGGTTATCGAGCGCGCTGAGCAGCACCATCACGTCGCGGCCCAGCATCACGCTGCGCTCGCTGCCGAAAGTCGCCCCGCCGACGGTGAAGTGCCCGGTCAGCACGCGCGGCATATCGCCCGCTGCCGCTGCTGCATCGGTCAGCGCGCTCAGGCGCAGGTGAAGCTGCTCGGCCACCAGGTCATCAATCGCGGCGATGGTCGTGTTAGGCGGCACGGGGACATCGCGCAGCAATTGATGGCGCACCGGGTAGGGCGCGGTGGCGACCAGCACGGGGCCGCGCCGCGTCTCGACCGTGTGCGCGGCGTACTCGCGGCCCAGGATCGTATTCGGCACCCGCAGCGTGTCGTAAATCTCGATGCTCGAGGCGCGCGCCTCGACCGCCGGCAGGTCGTGGTTGCCGACGAGCAGCACGACCGGGCACAGCCGGGCCAGGTCCTGCACGCGGAAAGCGAACTCGCGCTGGAAGGTCGGGTTGGGATTCTGCGACTTGAAGGCGTCCCCGGCGAAGATGACCAGGTCGGCCTGGTGCTCGGTGGCGTAGCTCACCATCTCGTCGAGGCGGCGCAGAAAGTCGCGCACGCGCGACGAGACGCCCGTCTGCGGGTCGGTGCGCCCGTAGTTCTCCATGCCGATGTGCACGTCGGCAAAATGCAGCAGCCGGATCGGTTCGGGGGAAGAAGCAGCCATCAGCGATCAGTCCTCAGCGGTCAACGATCAGCAGTCAGCGATCAGCGGTCGGCGGTTTGCCGGCCAGCGGCGAGCGAAACAGATACAGGGCAGGCATAGCTCCACCGGGAGACGCTCGCGCCTGCCCCCATTGTACCGCTAATCGCCCGCCAGCCGCAGCCGCTCGCCCGTCTGGACGCGCCACAGCGTCGCGTAAATGCCGTCGCCCCGGATCAGGTCATCGTGGCGGCCCTGCTCGCGCAGCATCCCGTCTTCCAGCACGAAGATGCGATCGGCGTTGCGGATGGTCGAAAGGCGGTGGGCGATGACGATGGTCGTGCGCCCGACGATGATCCGCTCCAGCGAGCGCTGGATGGCCGCCTCGGTCTCGTTATCCACCGAGGACGTGGCTTCGTCGAGGATGAGCACGGGCGGGTTTTTGAGGATGGCCCGCGCGATCGAAATGCGCTGGCGCTGCCCGCCGCTGAGCTTCTGCCCGCGCTCGCCGACGATGGTCTCGTAGCCCTGCGGAAGCTGCATGATGAAGTCGTGCGCCTCGGCGATCTTGGCTGCCGCGATGATCTGCTCGTCCGTCGCGCCGAACGTGCCGTAGGTGATGTTCTCGCGCACCGTGCCGTGAAAGAGGAACACATCCTGGCTGACCAGGCCGATTGCCGCGCGCAGATCGGTCGCATTGAGCGTGCGCAGATCGCGCCCGTCGAGCGTGATCTGCCCGCGCTGCACGTCGTAGAAGCGCAGCAGCAGCTTGATCACCGTGCTCTTGCCCGCGCCGGTCGCGCCGACGATGGCCGCCGTGTCGCCGGCTGGGATGTGCAGCGACAGCCCGCGAATCACGTCCTGGCCGTTGCCGTAAGTGAACTCGACGTCCCCGAAGGCGACTTCGCCGCGCACCGACTCGACGGACAGCCGCGCACCGCCGTCAGTGATCTGCGGCTGGGTGTCGAGCAGATCGAGGACGCGCGCAGTGGAGGCCATCGCCCGCTGGTACAGGTCAAACGTCTCGCCCAGGCGGGTCAGCGGCCACAGCAGGCGCTGGGTGATGAAGATCATCAGGCTGTAGAGGCCCACGTTCAGCGAGCCGTCCAGCGCCAGCCGCCCGCCGAAGACCAGGATAGCGATGAAGCCCATGACGATGACCATGCGGATCAGCGGCGAGAAGGCCGAGCTGAGCGCGATGGCCGCGCGGTTGCTCTCGCGGTAGAGCGCGCTGGCCGCGCTGATGCGCGCAACTTCGTGTTCCTCGGCGGTGAAGCTCTTGATCGTGGCGATGCCGCTCAGGTTGTTGGCAAGCTGGCTGTTGAGCATCCCCACCTGCTCGCGCACGACAGCATAGCGCGGCGTCAGCCGGCGCTGGAACCAGACCGAGCCGTAGACGATGATCGGGATGGGGATGAGCGCCATCCAGGCCACGCCCGGCGCGGCGATGAAGAACATGGCGCTGATGACCAGCACGGTCGTCGTCACCTGGATCAGGTCGTTGGCCCCCACGTCGAGGAAGCGCTCAAGCTGGTTGATGTCATCGTTGAGGATCGAGAGCAGGCCCCCCGTGCTCTGATCCTCGTAGTAGGCCATCTCCAGGCCCTGCACGTGGGCGTAGGTCTCGATGCGCAGCTCGTGCTCGATGGTCTGGGCCAGGTTGCGCCACAGGATGCGGTGCACGTACTCAAAGATGGACTCCCAGATCCAGATCACCAGCGTGATCAGGGCCAGCACGAGCAGCTGGTCCTGCACGTCGGGGAAGCCCAGGTGGGCGATGAAGGAGTCTTCGCGCTGCACGACGATGTCCACCGCCGCGCCGATCAGCGCCGGCGGGGCCAGGTCAAAGAGCTTGTTGAGCACAGAGAACAGGCAGGCCAGCAGCACGCGCCGCCGGTGACGCCGCGCATAACCGAGCAGGCGGATGAGGGGGTGGCGTGAAGAAGGATGAGTCATCGGATGCCCCGCTGCACTAACGCATGTTGTGGAGGGTGTGGTTTGGTGACATCATGCATTGTAACGCAACCTATCGCCTGACTCTAGCCCCAATCGTGCGGCGCTATAATCGGGGCATCCGTCCGCCTGTGAAGGGAGCAGGGCCATGCTCGTCCCCGCCGCGCCCGCTGACTCCTGCTGGGCCAGCGCCATCGTGACGACGCTCGACCGCGCGCCGCTGCTGGCTGCGCCCCGCCTGGCGCGCCTCGTCTGCGCCGCGCTGGACGGCTGCGCGCCGGGCGCGCCGGGCCGTCTGTGGGGCTACGTCGTGCTGCCGGATGCGGTGCGGCTGGTCGTCGGGCCGGCGGAGGGCGACGCGCTGAGCGCCTTCGTCGAGCGGGTGAAGGTGCGGACGGCGGGCGATCTGCTGACCGCGATCCGCCAGGGTGAGGATGTGGACGCGCTCGACGCCGTGCTGCGCTTCAACCCGGCCTGGGGCGGGGCGATCTACCGGGTGTGGGCGGCGGGCTTCCACTGCGCCCCGCTATGGACGGAATACAAACTCAGCGGCGCGCTCTATGCGCTGCGCCAGACCCCGCTCCGCGCCGGGCTGGTGGCGCGGGCCGCGGACTGGCCGTACCAGTCGCACCCGACTCCGCTGCCAGGCCAGCAATAACCAACTGCTAACAACTAACTACCCAAAACCCTTTTGACACGAGAGAAAAGCAGATTACAATAAGGCCAAAGTGCGCGCTGGTACTCCAGTAACGGGCTGGCGCGCTGAGTAGTGCGCTGGGGGTGCCATGAGCCGGCTGCCTGCCTATGAGGGGCGGGGCGCGCTGGTTTGCGTCGTTGTGGCGCTCGTCGCGCTGACGATCCTGGCCGGCGAGAGGCCCGGCGTCAGCTCGCCGGGCGCGCCGCAGGTCGCCCGCGCGGGGGGGCTTCTTCAGCAGACGCCCGCCGCGCCCGATGGCCCAGTCAAGCCCTGGGGGACCGGGCAGTTCTCGCTGTCCGAAGCAGGAGAGGGCATCGAGGTGGGTTCGCGCGACGAGATGCTGCCCCAAACCGGCATCATCGAAGTCCTGATCGAGCTGAACGACCCGCCCGCCGCCAGAGCTTACGCCCTGGCCCGGACGGTGCTGCACCTGCCCGAAGCGGTTGCGCGGGCGATGGCCGGGCAGCAAGCCCAGGCCATTGACGCGGCGCAGCGCGCGCTGTTGCCCGCGCTGACCGGCCCGGACATCAACGCGACCCTCATTGGTCGCACGCAGCACACGCTCAACGGCATCCTGATCCGGGTGGATGCCAGCAAGCTCGAAGCAATCCGCCGCCTGCCCGATGTGCTGGCCGTGCGGCGGCTGCGCATCGGCGAACTCACCGGAGGCGCGGCGCCATCTGCGCCAGGCGGCCCGGCCAGGCCGGTCAGCCCGGCCCCGGCGATGCCCGGTCAGCCCGACGGGCAGATGACCGGTTAGAGACAGGATAGCCAGGGGGGAGCGATTCGCGCGGGCCGCGCCCGTTGCGCCCTCGATCCGCAAACCCCCTTCGTGCGATCGTGATGACCAAAGTTAGCTGCAAAGGAGCGTGCCCACGAGAGAAGCCCTAGCCTGCTGCGCGGAGCCACTTCTGTCCCGGCGCTCGCCGTCTGGCGCGAGCCTATCTGAAGCTTACATACGGGGTGAGTGTTCATGAATCAAAAGACGCGCAATCAATTCTTAACGGGCGGACTCTTCCTGGTTCTGGCGATCGTCCTGAGCCTGTCGCCCCTGCTGACTCCCGCCGCCGTCCGCGCGCAAGGCCCGGACGGCCCTCGCAAAGCCGTTGACTACACGCTGCCGGCTGGTCCCAGCGCGCGCGTGCGCGATGGCGAGCTACGCGCGATCGTCCCCGCCGGAACCGACCCCCTGCTCTATAACCTGAGCAGGAAGGGCGTCGTCAACATCATCGTCGAGCTAAACACGCCCGCCGCGATTCAGTCCGTCGCGGCTCCAGGCCTGAGCCTGGCCCAGATGGCCCCAGCGATTGAGGCGCAGGTTGCCCGCGTCGAAGCATCGCAGCAGGCGGCGCTGGGGGCGCTGAGCGCAGCCGGGGTGAATTACCAGGTGGTGGCCTCCAGCCAGCGCGTGCTCAACGCGCTGATCGTGCGTGCCGACGCCAGCCAACTGGCCGCCATTCGCAACCTGCCCGGCGTCCGGGCCGCCTACCCGGAGCGCATCGCCGAGCTGGACAACTCGACGAGCGTGCCTTTCATCGGCGCGCCCGCGCTGTGGAGCCTGGGCACGGGCTACACCGGCGACGGGATCAGGATCGGCATCATTGACTCCGGCATTGACTACGATCACGTCAACTTCGGCGGCGACGGCGACGGCATGCCCGAAACGGCGGAGTTCCCCACCGCCAAGATCGCCGGCGGCTACGACTTCGTGGGTGATGCGTGGAACCCCATCTCTTCGCCGGCGCTCGTCCCCGACGCCAACCCCTACGACCAGAACGGGCACGGCTCGCACGTCGCCGGCACGGCAGCGGGCTATGGCGTGGTCAGCGGGGCGACCTATAGCGGTGCGTATGACGCCAGCACACCCTTCGCCACGATGAGCATCGGCCCCGGCGTCGCGCCCGAAGCAATACTCTACGCCTACAAGATCGGCGCGGCCTCCAACTACGTGTCCGAAGCGGCGGCAATCCTGGCCCTGGAGCAGGCTGTGCTCGACGGCGTGGATGTGATCAATATGTCCGTCGGCGGCGACTTCGGCGACCCGAATATCGGCTGGTCGGTGGCAGTGGACAACACCGCGCAGGCCGGTATCGTCGTCGTGTCGTCGGCGGGCAACGCCAACGATGTCTACTTCATCCACGGCGACCCCTCGACCGCTGACTGGGCGATTGCCGTGGCCGCCTCGCTGGACGGCAGCCTGGGTGTTGAGGTCGTCGGCCCGACGGGCAGCCCGCTGCTGGGCACCTACGAGGCCGCGTCGGCCAGCTTTGGCCCGTCCGTGTACAACGTGACCGGCGCGCTGGAGGTGGTCAATGATGGCACCGCACCCACTTCGGATGGCTGCCAGACCATCTCGGGCTTCACCGCCGGCAACATTGCCCTGATCGACCGCGGCACCTGCGCGTTCACCCAGAAGGTCTCCAACGCCCAGCTAGCAGGCGCAGCCGGCGTGCTCATCGCCAACTCATCCTCCGGCGCGTTCGGCGGCCTGGGCGGCAGCGATCCGCTGATCACCATCCCCTCGGTTATGATCCAGTACGCGGACGGGCAGACTCTGCGCGGCGCGGGCGTCACCGTCCACATGGACAACAGCATCATCTTCGGCGGCACGGCAGACACGCTGACCAGCTTCTCGTCGCGCGGGCCGCAGCGCGAGCCGGTCGGCGCGAACGTGGGGCTGAAGCCCGACATCACCGCGCCCGGCTCCGGGATCACTTCGACGGCGCTGGGCACGGGCAGCGGGGCGACGGACTACAGCGGCACCTCGATGGCCTCACCGCACGTGGCGGGGGCAGTGGCCCTGCTGCGCCAGCAGCACCCCACCTGGAGCGTCGCCGAGATCAAGGCGCTGGTGATGAACACCGCCACGCACTTCGTCTACCAGGGCAATAACCAGACGCCGCCCATCTACGGCCCGGCGCGCACGGGCACGGGCCGCCTGGACGTGGCCAACGCCTCCAGCAGCGACGTGATCGCCTACAACGCCGCCGCGCCAGAGCTGGTGAGCGTGTCGTTCGGCATCCTGGACGCCAGCGCGCCCGCCGCCCTGGTGCGCAACATCACCGTGGAGAACAAGGGCACGAGCGCCGCTTCCTTCGGCGTGAGCTACGAGTCGCTGGCCGATATTGACGGCGTGTCGTACAGCGTGTCCCCGGCCACCGTGAACGTGCCGGCGGGCGGCACAGCGACCGTGCAGGTGACGCTCACCATCAGCAGTCATGCGACCTGGAACGCCCCGCACAGCTACGACCCGACGGTGTTCGAGCAGCAGAATGGCTTCCCGCGCCACTGGCTGAGCGAGGAATCCGGCCTGGTGCGGCTGACGAGCACAGCGAACGAGCTATGGGTGCCGGTCTATGCGGCGGTGCGCCCATCCTCGACGCTGCAGGCGACGGCGAACCCGCTGCTGCTGCCCGACTCAGCAACGGGTGTGGAGTTCATCAAGATGGCCGGCACGGAGGTCTTCACCAGCGGGCTGCCGCCTTATGCGGAAATCTCGCAGGTCTCGGCCTTCGAGCTTGCCGGCGAGAGCGCCAACGACGCCTTCTCGACGGGCGTCTACGACTCAGGGGACTTGCAGTACATCGGCGTGACCAGCGACTACAACGCCGTGAAGAACCTGGGCGGCACGCTCTACGACGACGGCCGGCTCTACTTCGGCCTTTCGACTTATGGCAACTGGTCGTCGCTGTCCGAAGAAGTGTGGTTCGAGGTCTACATTGACGCTGACCAGGACGGCACCGCCGACTACCGGTTGTGGAACTGGAACCTGGGCAATCCCTTCTTCGGCGATTCGAGCGATGTGTTCATCGTCCTCGTGGACGACCTCGGCGTGGGAACCTCGTCCTGGTACGGTGATTACGTCAACGACATCCCGGCGGACGAGATCAACACCGTGCCCTTCCAGAACAGCGTGCTGTTCATGGGCACCTGGGCGGGCCTGCTCGGCCTGGACGACACCGAGGCCACCTTCGACTTCTACGTGGTAAGCTGGTACGGGGACGGCACGCTGATAGATGTCAGCGACGTGATGACCTACAACGTGCTCGCCCAGGGGGTGGACTTCTCGACCGACGGCGTGAGCGACTACCAGGGCGCGCCGCTCTGGCAGGATCAGGTTGGCTCGTCGGTGCCGGTGCGCTATGACTGGGATGTCTACGAAGGGCCAACCCCCGCGTGCGTGCTGCTGCTGCACCATCACAACGTGCCCGCGCTGCGCGCCGAGAAAGTCTGTCTGCAAACCACCACCGACGACACCACCGACGACACAGGCATGCCGTCGCTGAGCCTGTTCGACCCGGCGCTGAGCAAGGTCGGCGTGCTGCAGCCCGGCGGCATCGGGCTGCCCGGCGAGCAGCTCACCTGGACGATCACCCTGACCAACACCGGCACCGGCACCGGCACCAACATCCCGGTCGTGGATACGCTGCCTGATGCGCTGCGCATTGACAGCGCCACGACCAGCAAGGGCACGGTGACCATCTCCGGCCAGACGGTGACCTTCCTCATTGACAGCATCGCCCCTGGCGAGACGGTGGAGATGCAGATCGTCACCACGGTGCTGACCAGCCCGCTGGACGGCCTGTTCATCAACGAGGCGGTCATCGCCGTGCCGGATGGCACAGGAGGCACGACGATCCTGGATCGGGCGCGGGCGACGGTGTCCGGCGTGAGCGCGCTGCCCTCGACCGGCTATCCGCCGCACTAACCATCGGCAGGTGTGTGGCGTAGGCGGTGCCTTCGGCCCACGCCTCATCCCCAAAAAGTCCCCCTCTCCAGCCAGGCTGGAGAGGGGGAGATCAACCTGCTGGCAGGCGCTGCGCGTGCTCTGGCGGCCTACTCAGCCGGGGCGTCCGGCGGGGGGACATAGCTGGGCAGCATGACCGTGAACGTGGTGCCCTTGCCGACCTGGCTATCCACCCAGATGCGCCCGTTGTGGCGCTCCACGATCCCCTTGACGATGGACAACCCCAGGCCCGTCCCGCTGAACCTCTCAATGGCTTCGTCGGAGCGGTAGAACTTGTCGAAGATGTAGGGCAGGTCTTTCTGGGCGACGCCGATGCCTGTATCGGCCACGCGCAGAATCTGGAAATCTCCATCCGCCTCCAGCACCACGCGAATCTGCCCGCCCTCCGGCGTGTACTTGATGGCGTTGTCGAGCAGGTTGCTGACTACCTGGCGCAGCCGCAGCGGGTTGCCCAGCACGGGCGGCATATCGTCCGGCAGGCGCACCTGGAGCGTGTGCCGCTTGGCTTCCCAGGCCTGGCGAACGGTCTCAATGACGTGGCGGACGGTAGCAGCCAGCGAGACCGGCTCGCGATCTTCGTCGAAGCCGGCCTCGATTTTGCCCAGTTCCAGCAGCTCGGAGATGAGCGTGGTGATGGATTGCACGCTGAAGACGATGCGCTCCAGGAATTGGCGCTGCTGCCTGGTGAGCGAGCCGGTGCGCCGCACCAGCTCGACATAGCCCAGGATGGCCGTCAGCGGCGTGCGCAGGTCGTGCGACACAGTGGTCACGAAGTCGCTCTTGATGCGATCCAGGTCTTTGAGGTGGGTGATGTCCTGCATAACCACCACGCGCCCCACACCGCGAATGATGGTCAGTTGCGCGTGAAGAAAACGCCCATCGGCCAGCGCGATCTCGGTGCGGCGGCCCCGCCCGCTGCGCGCCTCTTTGTTGAACAGCTCGACCACCTCGCGGTGATCGAGCACTTCGGCCAGCGGCTGGCCGTAGCAGCGCGTGAGACCGATGTTGAAGGCGCGGCCCGCCGCCGGGTTGCAGAACAGCACGTGACTTTCGTCGTCCACGACGATGATCGGGTCTTCGGTGTCGCGCAGGATCGTATTGAGAGTATCGCGCTCTTTCTCGGTGGCTGCGTACAGCCGCGCGTTCTCGATGGCGATGGCGGCGAAATCGGCCAGCACGTTGAGCACCTGCACCTTGTGCTGCTCGAAAGGCTGAATCTCCTGGCGCGTGCTCACGCCCAGCACGCCGATCACGCGGTTTTTGAGCAGCAGCGGGACATAAGCCAGCGCCCGGAAAAGGTAGGCGGTCTTGATCTTCTGCAGCTCGTCCCCGGCGATGACTAGCGGCTGGCGCGTCTGCACCACCCGCCCGGCCAGGCTGTTCGCGATAGGCAGCCGCAGAGTGCCGGTTGTCTCATGGGCCTCGCCGAGGGACGCAACCTGGTAAAGCTCCTCCGTCGCCTGGTCCACCAACAGCAGCGAGCCGGACTCTGCGCCGGCGATCTCCACCGCCGCCTCGACCACCTGGTTGAGCACGGTCTGGTGCTCCAACTGGGCGGTGACGCGCTTGCCGAGCGACACCAGCGTGTCCAGCTCGCGCAGACGTAGTTCCAGGTGGCGGTTGACCTGCAGAAGCTGTTCGGGGATGTCCTCGGCTATCTGGCGCGTGCGGAAGCGGCGCTGTGTGCGTTGGAGGGCCAGCAGCAATTCCTCGTCGGAGAAGGGTCTGACCAGGTAATCGTTGACGCCCATGCGCAGCGCCCGCACAGCCAGCGCCTCGGACCCTTCGGCGGTCATGAGGATGAAGGGGATGTAGAGGCCCGCGCTTTGCAGCGCCTCAAGCATAGACAGGCCGTTGATGCGCGGCATCTCGTAACCGGAGACGATCACGTCCGGCTCCGCCTGGCGGGCCAGCGTAAAGCCTTCGGCGCCGTCTTGCGCAGTGAACACCTCATAGCCGGCGGGTCGCAGCACGCGCGTTGCAAGATGCTGCCGAAGCTCGTCGGTGTCTTCTACGAGCAGGATGCGTTCTCCAGCCACTGTGATTCATCCTCAGGGAGAATCGGGGCAAAAGCGCCCATCGAGCGCAGGCGGTGAGTCCTGAGTCAGAAGCCTGCCATACGGAGCGAGTGCACGACTCCGCGCCAGGACTCACAGCCAGGCCAATGGCCGCCGCCCACCCATTATACCCTGTTCCAGCACCGGCACGAGGCGGGGGGAGAAGTGGGGTGCGTGCAAAGGCTGACAGCGACTCGCCGGGCGCAGGCCAGTGACCTCACCCCCAGCCGCGCTGCGCTTGGCTTGCCCCCTCTCCGCTCGGAGAGGGGCGGCGAGGCGCGTCAGCGCCGAGCGGGGGTGAGGTCAACCAGGGCGCAGCAGAGCAGCGCCCCTACCGCCTGACAGGTTTTGCACGCACCCGGAGAAATGGACACTGTATCCTTTGCGGTTGAAACTCGTCACACGGGCATGCCCCCCATCTCCCAGCCCCTTCCCCCACGCTGCGCGAAGGGAAGGGGAGCAAGCGCGATCACGGAGACAGGTCAAGATACGGCCCTGCGCGAATCTCAGTGGAGGCAAAGAAATGAGGGAGAAGCAAGCAGAAGCAGCGGGCAGCGCGCGCTAGATGAGCTTTTCCAGTTCTTTCACTGCGCGCGACATGTCCAGGAAGATCAGGCCGAGCTTGGCCTGCTGGCGAGCCATGACCGTCAGCACGGCTTCCTCGCCGACGGCGCTGAGGATGACATAGCCGTTCTGCCCCTTGACGTAGACCTGCTCCAGATGGCCGCGCCCCAGCTCGCCCGCGATGCGCTCGCCCAGGGAGAGCATGGCCGCCGACATAGCCGAGACGCGATCTTCCTCGACATTGCCGGGCAGAGACGAGGCGATGCTCAGGCCGTCCACGCTGACGATGGCTGCGGCCTCGATATCGGGCGAGCTAATCTGCAGGTCTCGCAGGCGTGCGACCAGTTGTTCATTGCGCGACTTAGCCACCGTGCTACTCCTGGACTGCGCCTCTGCTTGAGCGAACTGCTGCCGCGCGGGTGGGCGTCGCGGCGACGCCCCGCTTGACCGGCACTATAGCATGGCGCCGATCCCTTGTCAAGCGAAGGCGAGGCGGCGCGCAGGGCGATCGCGGTTTTCCTGCGACAACCTTCTCTCAACGCTTCCTTTTGTCATTGTCTCGTCAAAATTGCCGGAATCGAACACTTTGCCGGTGGCTGGTAAACTGTCTTCAGCTATAATGTGGGATACTGCGCAGCCTCCTTTTGGATAATGAGGGATATTCGCTCCCCCCATGGAACGGCTCACCTGGCGGTGGTTGTGGATCTGGGTCGGGGTTCTCGTCGCAGGATGCACCCACGTCTGGTCATCCGACGGGACTCCCGTGCCCACCCGCGAGCCGACGCTTCCCCTGCTGGGCTATACGCGGCTGCCCCCCTCGCTGACGCCCAGCCTGTGGCCGGTCTATGCCGCCACGCCGTTGATCACCGCCGAGCACGCCGGCATAGGCACTTCCTCGACGGCGCTGCATCTGATGGTGAGCGGCCCTGCCTGCTATGAGACGGCGGTCGGCAGCCTGATGTGCCTGGGACAGGTGCATAACCCGCTCGATAAACCGGTCGAGCATGTTACCGTCGGGGTGCACTTGCTGGCCCGCGATGGCACGCCCCTGGCGACCGGCGAAACAGTGCTGGCCCGCACGGTGCTGCCCGCTGGCGCGTCAGGCCCCTATCGCGTGCTGTTCGACAGCGCGCCTGCTGGTTATGCGGGCGCGTACTCGTTCGCCCTGACGGGCGAGATTGCGACGGACTACGAAGGACGTTTTGCGACGCTGACCATGCAGGAAGTGTCCGGCGCGTTCGTCATTGACCAGTACCAGGTGTCGCTTTCGCTGACCAACAAGGGCAAGACGCCGGTCAGCGGCATCGCTGTGACGATGACCCTGCTCGACCAATACGGTCGCGTGACCGGCTTCCGTCGCGTCTACCTCGATCCGGATCGCCGCCTGGCCCCCGGCGACTCGCTCGCCCTCACGCTCAAGGTCATCCCCCAGGGGCCGAACACGGTGGCCTTTGACGCTTTCGCCGAAGGGTATATCGTCCCCAACTAGCACAGGCTGGCGGAAGTCCGCCGGTAGCTGCTCGCTGTCCCTCCCACCCCAAACCCCCTCCCCCACAAGGAGGGAGGGGCTTAGCGGACGCGCTCTGCTCCCTTCCCCCCTCGTGGGGAAAGGGCCGGGGATGGGGGGCCGGCCAGGCCAGGCTGTGTATGCTCATTTCCGCTCTGGTGCGCCAGGATTCGCGCAAAGCTGTGCCACAGCATCTCAGCGCGGAACATCCCACAGAATCACGCTGCCATCATCCGCGCCAGAGCCAAGCAGCGTACCGTCCGGGCTGAAAGCGGCGGCGCGGACCCAGTCGGTATGGCCTTTCAGGATTGCTTTCTCCTGCCACGTATCGTCGAAGGCCCACAGGCGAACCGTCTCATCGTTGCTGGCGGAGGCGATCAGCGTCCCGTCCGGGCTGAAAGCGACGCCGTTCACAGAGTCGCTGTGACCGGCCAGCTCCGCGACCGGCGCGCCTGTTGCCGCGTCCCACAGGCGCACAATCCCATCCTCGCAGCCGGTGACGATCAGCGCCCCGTCCGGGCTGAAGGCGACACTGCTGACGTAAGTGGGATGCGCAAGCGTGAGCACCTCCTCGCCGCTGGCAACCTCCCACACGCGGGCGGTGCCGTCATTGGCCGCCGACGCGAGCCGCGCCCCATCCGGGCTGAAAGCCACCGAGCGGACCCAATCAGTATGGCCTTTCAGGATTGCTTTCTCCTGCCAGGCCCCGTCCAGGCCCCACAGAAGCACAGCGTTGCCATGCGTGTCACTGGACGCGCTGTCCTGGGTGGTGCCAGAAGCGATCAGCGTTCCGTCCGGGCTGAAGGCAACGCTGTACACAAACACAAAGAGGTCGGGGATGACTAGCTCCGTCTCCAGCGCGCCCGTTGTGGCATCCCAGATACGCACAGCTTCGGCGAACTCGCCCCCGGTCGCGATCAGCGTCCCGTCCGGGCTGAAGGCGACTGTCTGAACCCAGGTTTCGTGGGGGAGGGTGAGCACTTCGGCGGCGGTGGCGATGTCCCACACGCGGACGGTGCTGTCATTGCTGGCGGAGGCGATCAGCGCCCCGTCCGGGCTGAAGGCGACCGCCTTGATGTAGTCCGTGTGCGCCTGGAAGCGAGCGCGCCAGGCGGGGGCATACTCGATGCTGGCCGCCATGGCCAGCATCGTCTCCTCGAACTGGGCCATCTCGCCAGGAGACGTCATAGCGCCCAGGGCCACAAGATTCCCTTCGCCGTAGTCAATGATCAGCAGCAACCCATCGGCCAGGGCCTGGCGCGCCTCCAGGCGCATCGCCGGGCGGCCCGCGACGCGAATCTCCTCCGCGCCGAGCGGTTCGAATTTGTACTCACCGTAGCTCACTGCCGCAGCGACGGCGTACCCCACATCGGTCAGGGCGGCGGTGTCGCTGGCCATCTGGCTCAGCGCAGCCGGCCCCATGACAATGACGCCCACGGTGCCGGGCGGCAGCTCGCCGGCATAGAAGGCCGGCAGATGGTTCATGAGCGCGATCACGCCGCCTGTCTCCATGAAGACCCAACCGGCGGGATAAGAGAAGCTCACGCCGCTGATCGAGATGTAGCGCTCGGTGAGCGGCTCCTGGGCCAGGGCGGGCAGCGGCGCGCTCAGCACGATCAGCGTCAGCAGAAGAGCGCTCAAGCAGGTCATTCGCCAGCAGAACACCGGTGTTCTCTCCTCATACGCAAAACGCCTGGAGCAGCGCACCTGCGCCCCAGGCCATCACAAGCCCCATTTCTGAATTATAGTCTCGCTGTAAGCCAGGCGATAGCTGCTCCGCCCCGGCGGGTCCACGAACGAGTTGTCAGGCAGTTGGTGAGGGCCCCATCTCCCGGCCCCTTCCCCCAACAAAGCTGGTACAGGCTGGCGGAAGTCCGCCGGTAGCTGCTCGCTGCCCCCCCACCCCAAACCCCTCCCCCGCAAGGAGGGAGGGGCTTAAGGCCGGCGCTCTGCTCCCTTCCCCCCTCGTGGGGGAAGGGCCGGGGATGGGGGGCCGGCCAGGCCAGGCTGTGTATGCTCATTTCCGCTCTGGTGCGCCAGGGGAAGGGATGAGCGGCTTGCGTCCCCCTCTAGCTCGGCTGGAGGGGGGATTGAGGGAGGAGGCGTTCGGCGAGCATCCCCGAACTTCCCCAGGCGACAGGTTGTGCGTGGACCCCGCCCCGGCTTAGTGCAGCCGGTCGGTGAGGTCAACCAGCTTCCCGGCGAGGTAGGCGCGCACGGCGGCCTCCGGGTCCGCGATATCGGTGACGAACGGCGTGATGCTCGCTTGCTGCATGGCCGTGTACGCGCCGCGCCCCATCCCGCGCACGATCATCACCTGGCAGTCGGTGATGGCCTCGATCATGCGCGCGTGCTTGTCGGCGGCGTGCGGGCCGGTGCCGTGCTCGTGACCGTGCTCGTGGCAGTCACCGTGCTCGTGATGCTCTCCGGCGAACTGGTGATGGCCCGCCTTCTCGCGCAGCTCGCGCCGGCTGATCGCCCCATTCTCGACGGTGAACACCAGGTAATAGGGCGCACGGCCAAAGTGCGCGCTGATCGTCTGCCCGTTATCGGTGACAACTGCGATCTTCATCCTTCATGCCTTTCTCATGCGCCAGCGGCAAGCCCCGGCGCAGCCAGCCGTTTCCTCAACCATACCCCGCCAGAGGGCGGGCTGCCAGGGTTTGTGGCGGCGCACAAAAACAGCGGGGATCCACGAACGAGTTGTCAGGCAGTTGGCGAAGGCCCCCATCCCTCGGCCCCTTCCCCCGGCCAAGCCAGGGGAAGGGGTGAGCGGCTTGCGTCCCCCCTCCAGCCGAGCTAGCGGGGGGATTGAGGGGGGAGGCGTTCAGCGAGCATCCCCGAACTTCCCCTGGTGACAGGTTGCGCGTGGACCCAAACAGAGAGGGCGCCGTTCCGCGCCCTCACGAAAATGCTATCAATAGCCTCTGCTGGCTCAGCCGTTGAGCATCTTGTGCACCTTGAGCGCCAGGTGCAGGTTCAGGCGCACATTCGAGTCGTCCATGTCAAGCTGCACGATCTCGGTGATGCGGCCTAGCCGGTAGACGAGCGTGTTGCGGTGAATGTTGAGCACATGCGCCGTGCGCGCCATGTTGCCATTGTTCTCAAAATAGGCGTGCAGCGTCGGGATCAGGTCGGTGTGGTGCTGCGCATCGTACTGCGTCAGCGGGGCGAGCCAGTGCGCGCAGAAGCCGTTGAGCAGGGCCGGGTCGTTGACGCCCAGCAGCAGCTCATAGAGGCTGACATCGCCGAAGAAGGCGATCTGCGCGTCCTCCCAAACCTGGCGCGGCAGGGTGAGAGCGCGTTCTGCCTCGCGGAACGACTCGCGCAGCGCGGTGAGGCCCATCGCCACGCGCCCCACGCCGGCGGCGATCTCCCCGTCCGGCGCGCTCTCGGCCAGGGTCTGGTGCAGCAGCCGGACGACCTGCTTGAGGCGCTGTGTCTGGTGCGGCTCTTCGAGCGGGAAGAGCACCACCGCCCGGTCAGCATAGAGACCCACCGGGGCCGGCACGCGGCGCTGGCTCAGCTCTGTGCGGATCAGCTTGACCATGCGCTCCGGCGAAAAATTGCCGTTGAGCCGGCCTTCGCTGGGCGTCCAATGAAAGATGGCGACGGCGTACCACAGGCCCGGCTGGAAGTTCTCCTGCCCGGCGCGCAAGGCCAGCAGGGTGTCGTCGCTGGCCGGGCTGTTCAGCCACTCGGCGATCCAATCGCGCGAGGAGCGCGCCGGCTGCAAACCGACATCCATCGTATGCCGCCGGGCCATCTCCCGGACGAGCACCGGGACGCTGTGTTCCAGAGCGATCAGGTCGAAGTCGTCCGGAGCGCTGCCGGCCGTCAGCACGGAGACGTAACCGAACAGGTAGCCCTCGGAGATCAGCGGGACAGTCAGCCCGGCGGGGCTTTCGATCACCTGCCAGTCGTCGGCAAAACAGGCCCGCTCGTCGGGGTTGAAGCGGCGCACAAACTCCGCCCCGCCCAGCAGGGCGAGATGGGCGTCCCAGTCGTGGCCCGGCGAGACGGGCAGCCCCCGACCAATGATGCTCCCCCGCCGGTCGTGAACGGCGACCGGGCGGTCGAGCATTCGCGCCAGCGTATTGAGCATGGTCGTCAGGCCGCGATAGCCGGCGGCGTGGCGCTGAAGCGTCTTTTCCACCTCGGCGGCGCGTTGCAGCACCTGGCCGTTGCGATCGGTGAGCAGGCGGCGGATGGCGCGCTCGATCTGGGGCAGCGGCGCGCGTTCCGGCAGGGCGATCAGCGGGAAGTTGTGCTGGCGGGCGATCTGGGTGGTGCGCGGCGTGAGCGTGCCTTGCACGGCCAGGGCGCTGGCTTCGGTCTTAGTCAGGCGCTCGATGATCGTGTCCAGGGCCGGAGCGTTGGGCGTGTTGGCGAGCGCGCTGGTCGAGATGAGCAGCATCTCGCTGTGCCCGATCTCGCTGAAGATGGGCGGGCGTGTGCGCAGGTGCGAGACGCGGCTGACGGGCGTGGCCGGGTAGCCGGAGACGAGACGGCTGCCGATGGGCAGGGCGAGCCTGAGCACAGCTCGCAGATCGGTGGCAGATGAAACGGCGGACATGGTGATTACTCCCCTTGCACGGGCGCGAATCGTGCGGACTTCACAGGGTAGATTGCCAATGATGGGGGTTTTCCCTAGATGTTCCCTCATTGTAAGGAGTGCGATCCGGCGTGTCTTCGGGCATGTTTTATGAGATTCACACAGAGGGACTTGGGCAGATTGCACAAAACAGTCTGTCGGGCTTGGGCAGATGGAATGCGCTCACCCGCGCCGTCACAGGACTATCAGCAGCGCATTAAGGGCATTGCTGGCGACGCATTCAGTCCCGGCACGGGCACTTTGCCCATGATTCGCCGGGGCGCGCCGCGCGCCATGTGGCATCCGTCAGGCGAGCGTCGTGGACAAGGGGGGGCGATCTGGCTATAATGCGCCCCACCGACAGGAGGCCGGACGCGCCATGTCCGAGAACACACCCCACAACCTGCCACCCGACGATGCCGACGATGATGCGCTGTTCGCGCCAGAAGCGCGCCCGTCTGAGTCGTCCGCCGACCTTCGTCCGTCAGCGGACAGTGGCCCAACCCTGGACGAGCCGCCCGTCGCCGAAGAGGACACGCGCCCGCGCGCGCCGGTCGCCGCCCCTGCCGCTGACGCGCTGGGTCTCGCCGAGCCGCCGATTGACCCACTGGCCGACACTGCGCCGAACATCGTCGCCGGGCTGCCGGCGCGCCGCCTGCTGCTGATCCTGACGCTGGGCGCTCCGCTCTGCCTGTGCCTGCTGCTGGTGGGGTTCTCTGGCTTCGCCGGCTACCGCGACGGGTTGGCGACCAACGACGCTCGCTTCACCCAGGAAGTGGCGACCAGCATCGCCGAGCAGTACCGCATCGGCGTGAGCGACCTGACGCAGGGTTACGCGGAGCTGGCCGCCGACCGTTTCGCCTGGATTGTCGAGACGGTGGGGGCGCCCGCCGATTTTGCCGGAGATAGCGCCGAGTTGCTGGCGACGGCGCGGGCCATCGCCTCCTACACGCCCACGCCCCCGCCCACCGCGACCCCGACGCCCAGCCCCATGCCCACGCCGACTCTCACACCGACCGCGCAGGCCACTGCCGCGCCGGAAGACGCGCCGAATTCACTCGAAGACCCGGCGCAGCTCTACGAACGGGCGGCGATGGCTATGAGCGTGATGCGCTATGAGGAAGCGCTTGAGTGGCTGGACGCGCTGCGCGCCCTGGCCCCGGACTATCGCGCCGCCGAGGTCGAGGCCATGCTCATCGAGGCGCTCACCCAACAAGGCAGGATGTACCTGCGCGGCCAGAACCCCGACGGGGCGGACATGCTGGCGCGCGGCGTGCTGCTGATCTACCGCGCCAACGACATCCGCCCGGTCGAGCCGAGCACCCTGCTGGGTGAGGCGATCTTCGTGGAGATGTACATCAACGCGCGCAACTACGTCAACGGCGGCTACTACGACAACGCCCTGCCCATCCTCGAAGAGTTGTGCGCGATGAACTGCGGCTGGGGCTACGGCGGCGTGACCGTCCGCGACCTGCGCGACCGGGCGCTCGCCGGGATCGGCACCGCCCCCTGAGCCTGCCGCACACAGAGGTCTTTGCTGCACCAGGTTTGGCCTCGCCACGCCCAGCCTTCCGCCCCTGAGCCAGGCATAGGAAAAAGGCTCTTCAATTCGAATTTCGAAATCCTGCGAAGGTCCGCTCCTGCGCCCCGGCTACGCGCCTTCCGCCCCGTTGGAAGGGGACGCGCCCTGGTAGATATAATCGCCACCCTTGCCGCCGGTCTTCATCAGCAGGCGCGTCTCCATGATCGCCAGTTGCCTGGTGTGCGGCTTGAGCATGTCGTAGAGCGTCAGCGCGGCGACACTGGCCGCGGTCAGCGCTTCCATCTCCACGCCGGTGGGGGCCAGCGTGCGCACACGGGCGCGGACGCGCACGCCGTCCGGCTCGTGCTCGTAGCTGATCTCCGCGCCGGTGATCGGCAGGGGGTGGCAGAAGGGGATGATCTCCCAGGTCTTCTTGGCGGCCATCACCCCGGCCACGCGAGCGATTTCCAGGGCGTCGCCCTTCTCCAGGCGCCGCTCGCGCAGCAGGGTCTGAATCTCCGGCGGCATGGTGATCTTGGCTTCGGCCAGGGCTTCGCGCAGCGTCGGTGACTTGGCGGTGACGTCTTTCATGAGGGGGTCTCGTCCTTCCGGGTCAGCGGGACGCCGTCCAGATAACGGCTGCCGCCGTCCGCGTAATGCTCCTCTTTCCAGATCGGGGCGCGCTGCTTGAGTTCATCAATGGCGTAGCGCGAGGCGGCGTAGGCGGCGTCGCGGTGCCCGGCGCGCACGACGATCAGCACGCTCGGCTCGCCCAGGGCCAGGTGCCCGATCCGATGCTGGATGCGGCAGCGCCGCGCGCCAAACTTAGCCAGCGTTTCCTGTTCGATCTCGGCCAGCACCTTCTCGGCCAGGGGCACGTGCGCCTCGTAAGCCATAGACTGCACCGGGCGCCCGTCGTTGTGATCGCGCACCGTCCCGTAGAAAACGACCAGCGCGCCGCTGGTCGGGTCTTCGGTCTCTTGCAGCAGCGGTTCCAGGGCCAGCGGCTCGCTCACAATCCAGCGGCCCATCGCTCAGCCTCCGCTCACCGGCGGCAGCAGGGCCGCCTCGTCGCCATCGCGCAGGGGGTGATCCGGCCCGACGAGCGTATCGCCGACGGCACAGGCGACCGTCGCCAGGCGCTCGGCCAGCGCCGGATAGCGCATCGCCAGCGTCTCGACCAGCGCGCCGACGGTCGGCGCATCGCCGGGCAGCTCGACCGCCTGCTGCCTGGTGCCCACGTCCTGCTTCAGCCCGCCGTAAAAAGTCACGTGCACGCGCATTGCCTGCTCCTGCCCTACCCACCGATGTGGTACATCTCAACCTTCTCACGCGGTGTGCGCACCGACGCGCGCATCTCCGAATAGCGGTCAGTCCGCGCCCGCCAGACGCCGCTCACCAGCGCAGCCAGCGCATCGTCCGGCGCGCCAGCGCGCAGCGGCCCGCGCAGGTCGGTGCCCCGCGTCCCAAAGAGGCAGGTGTAAAGCTGGCCCTCCGGCGACAGGCGCAGCCGCGTGCAGCTTCCGCAGAAGGGCTGCGTCACCGAGGCGATCACCCCGATCTCGCCGCTGCCATCGCGGAAGCGGAAGCGGCTGGCGACTTCGCCGGGATAATTGCTGGGGATCGGCTCCAGCGGCAGGGCAGCGTCAATGCGGGCCACGATCTCGGCGGCGGGCACCACGTCCTCGCGCCGCCAGCCGTTGAGATTGCCCACGTCCATGTACTCGATGAAACGGGCGATGTAGCCGCGCTCGCGGCAGAAGCGGGCCAGGTCCACGAGGGCGTGATCGTTGACGCCGCGCTGCACGACGGCGTTGACCTTGATCGGAGTCAGGCCGGCGCGCTGGGCGGCGGCGATCCCCTCCAACACCTGGGCCACGCTGGCCTTGCCGCCGTTCATGCGCCAGAAGGTGGCATCGTCCAGGCTGTCCAGGCTGACGGTGACGCGCTTCAGCCCGGCGTCGCGCAGCGCCTCGGCGCGCTGGCCCAGCAGGAAGCCGTTGGTGGTCATGGCCAGGTCGTCCAGCCCGTCGAGCGCGGCGAGCTGGGCCACCAGCCGCTCGATTTCGTGGCGGACGAGCGGCTCGCCCCCCGTCAGGCGAATCTTGCGCGCGCCCAGCCCGATCAGGATGCGAGCCACGCGGGCGATCTCCTCGAAGGTGAGCAGGTCGCTCTTGGGTAGAAAGCGGTAGCGCTCGCCGAAGACTTCTTCGGGCATGCAGTACGTGCAGCGGAAATTGCAGCGATCGGTGACCGAAATGCGCAGATCGCGGAACGGCCTGCCCAGGCGGTCTTGGAGGGTGGATGTAGCGGTGTCTGGCTCGGTCACGCGCGCGCTCTCAACTCGATTTCAAAGACGGTGATTAAGATTATATATCACCCGGCCCGATTCTCCAGGCGTGCCGCCGCCGCATCTGGTCTACCTGGCGCTGCATGAAGGAGCGCACGCGCTCAACCGCCGCTTCGTCGCCCTCGATCACCAGGCAGTCACGCGGCACGGCGACGAGGCCCAGCCGGTCCGGTTCCAGGGCCTCGATGGTCGCCGTCCAGCCGTCGCCGGCGACGGACAGGGCTTCGGTGGGCGAGCCGCCAGCCTGGATCAGGTAGTCCATCACGCGGAAGCGGGGCAGCAGGCGCAGCTCGATGGTGGTGCGCATGGGGTGTCCTCTTGGCCCGGCGCGTCCGGGCGCGCCGCGATCATAGCAGGGAAGGGTGGGGGAGTCCAGAGAAGCGATGCGGCGAGGGCGGGCAAAGGTTGGCGCCGAGCGGGGGTCAGCTCCCCCTCATCCCCCCAACCCCTTCTCCCTCCAGGGGGAGAAGGGGAGCAAGGCGCAGGATTTCCCCTCGCCCCGGTGAGGGAGAGGGGTGCAGAGGAGAGGGGTTTCCAGGCACGCCCTAACGCACCCGACACCAGAGCAAAGGATCACCGC
>JAHDWP010000047.1 GCA_023382715.1 Anaerolineae bacterium | reverse complement strand
GGGGGCGGCGAGGCGCGTCAGCGCCGAGCGGGGGTGAGGTAAATGGTCGCTCACTTCTCGCGCGCCAGGAACCACGTCGAGACGGCGGCGATGGCCGGCTCGTGCGCGACAAAGGAACGATCCACGCCGTCGCCTCCGAGATACCGGGCTAACCAGGTCAGCGCGTCCGGCACGCCGTTGTGGTAAGCGGTCAGGGCGTGATCGCCGCCGGGATAGAAAATCGTCTCGACCGGCGCGCCCGCTTCGCGCAGGGCGTCGGCCAGCAAGCGCGTCTGCTGCGGGGAAACCTCGCGGTCTGCCTCGCCATGCAGCAGCAGCAAAGGCACGGCGATCAGCTCCGGCCAGTGGACAGCAGAGCGTTCGGCGAACAGGGCCGGCGCTTCGGCGGGCGTCGCGCCGACAAGGGGCCGCCACAGCTCTTCTGCCAGCGTCCCGCCGCGCTCGCGATCCCAGCGGGCCAGGTCGCTGATCGCGCCGACCGTCACCGCCGCTTTGATCGCGTCGTCTCCGGCCAGTGTTTGGGCCTTGAGCGCCAGGAAGGCCATCATCCCCCCGCGCGACCCGCCGAACATGCCTATCCGCTCACCGTCCACGAAGGACAGGCCCCGCAGCAGCGGGATCAGCGCGGTCACGTCGTGCACGTCCGCCCCGCCGAAGTCCTCATGGCCATCGCCGCCCGCGTTGCCCCGGTACTGCGAGGCGACGGCGACGTATCCAGCTTCGACCCAGGGCACGATCTCGACGCCGGTCAGCGCGCCCACGCCGTCATAGCCGCCCCGGTTATGGATGATCGCCGGGTGCGGGCCGGGCGAGGTGGGCCGCCCCAGGAAGCCGGTCACGCGCAGCCCGTCGCTCCAATAGGTGAGCGCATAGTAGGCGCTGCGCGGTGTGACGTGGAGCAGCGCCAGGCGCTCGATGGCCCCGTCGGGCGGGTGCACCGGGGTGGGCGTGGGCGGCGTGACTGGCGTTGCGGGAGCGATCTCCGGCGCGCTGACGGGCGTTGGCGTGGAAATTGGCGTGGCGTCCTGGGCGCGGACGGCGCCAGTCAGGGCCAGCGCCAGGGCCAGCCCCCACAAGCACAGCATGGGCAGAGCGGAGCGATGCGTCATGTCACGCCGGGTGAATTGCGAATTGCGGATTGAGAAACCGAGACCCCAGTTCGCAATCCGCAATCCGCGATCCGCAATGCTCTTCTCTTTCATCTCCGGTGGTCGGCTGGAGCAGGTCAGGCCACGCGGATGACCAGTCCGCCGGTCATCTGTTCCAGGTCGGCGGGCGTCAGGCAGAAGACAGCGTTGGGCGTGCCCGCCGCCGCCCAGATGGTGTCGAACTGGCGCAGGTCCTGGTCAATGAAGGTGCGCAGCGGGCGGTCGTGGCCGACGGGCGGCACGCCGCCGATGGCGAAGCCCGTCTGGGCGCGCACGAAATCGGCGTCGGCTTTGGCCAGCGGCTCGCCGAGCGCCCCGGCGACCAGGGCCGTGTCCACGCGGTTGACACCGCTGGCGATGACCAGCACCGGCGCGCCCGACTGCGCGCCCCGGAAGACCAGCGACTTGGCGATCTGGGCGACGGTGCAGCCGATGGCTTCGGCGGCTTCGGCGGCGGTGCGCGTCGTGGCGGGCAGCTCGACGACCTGGCCCATGCTGAAGCCGAGCGCGGTCAGGGCGTCCTGGACGCGCTGCGCGCTGCGGCTGAGCGGTGTGGCGGACATGATGGCTCCTTTCCCGGTTTCCCTGTGTGGCTGCTTCCGTGACTCTGCGCGCGCTGGCCTGTCTCATCGCCTGATCGCGCCGCATCCGGCCTCTCAACCGGCCCCTGAACCCACCCTGTGAAGCAGATTTCTCAATCCGCAATCCGCGATCCCGCAGCTCAGGGCTGCGAGGTCAGCGGGGTGTTGCCGATGGTGATCGGCGGAGAGCCGATCGGCGTCTGCGCGCACGATGAGCACGCCTGGCCCGCCGCGAACTCCAGCAGATATAGCCCGTAATCCCCCGGGTCCACGTAGACGATGCGCGACCCGTCCGGCGAGACGCTCCAATCGCCGTTGGCCACGCGAATGGGCAGCGTTTGCGGGTCGGTCAGCCAGCGGTGCGTGGCCGTGAGCGTGTCGGCCAGGCCCAGCGCGTGCGCGTCCTGATCCGCGTCGAAGCTGAGCGTATAGAGCCAGCGCGCGTCGCGCCAGCGGTACGCGCCAAAGAAGGGCAGCTTGCGCGCGGGCGATCCCGGCGTCGTGCGCTGGACGTATACGCCGCTGTCCGCCGGGTCTTCCTGGAAGGGCAGGTAGAAGGCGATGCTCTGCCCGCCGGGCGCCACCTGCACATCGCGCAGGTTGATGTATTCGCCCAGCAGCGCCGGCCCTGACTCTTCGGCGTCCAGGTCGAGGATCGAAAGCTGCGTCGCTGCGGTGTAGCTCACGCGGCGGACGATCAGCAGGCGGCCATCGTCGAGCCATTGCACGCGCCCACCGCCATTATAGACCAGGCGCGAGTCGCTGCCATCTAGCTCGCTCACCCAGGCGCGAATGCCCGGCTCCGGCTTGCCCGGCACGGTCTCGCCATAAGTCACCTGCCACAGCAGGCGCGTCCCGCCCGGCGACACGGCGGGATAGACGCCGCCCGTCGCCACGTCCCACTGCGCGCCGTCGCTCAGGCGGGTGAGGCGGGCCACCGCGCTATCGCGCTCGATACGGATGCGGCCATCGGGCGAGCGATAGGACGGCAGCGTCTCTGCGACCGGCTGGCGCGGCGACCCGTCGAGCGGCTGGCGGAAGATCGCCGTCCCGCCGGGCAGCGCGTCGAGCACGTAGACGGCCTGCAGATCGTCGCCGTGCCACCACGCGCCCACGTTCCACCCGCTCAGCGAGATGGGGGTGCGCGTCACCTCTGGCTCATCGGGCAGGACGGGCAGGCGGCGGGCGGGCGCGGCGCTCTGCGGCGGTCGCTGTTCGAGCTTGGGCGGCCAGGGCTGGCGATAGTTGTTGAGCAGATTCGCGCTGAAGCGGACTGCCGGCTGCGTTTCCAGCGTCACCCAGCGGAAGGGGGCGCTGAGGTCCTGCTGGAACGAGTGCTCGAAGGGGCCGATGCTGGTCAGCATGTGCCAGTTCATTTCGAAGAAGGGCAGCGGGCTGAGCGCCGTCTGGTAGTGGGCGAGGCGGATTTCCAGGTGTAGATGCGGACGCGAGCGGCACGACAGATCCGGGTCGCCGGTCAGGCCGATCACCTCGCCGCGCTTGACCGCTGTCCCACTGGCGAAGGCGGGCTGGCGCAGCAGGTGCCCGTAGAACGAGGCGTAGCCAGTGCCGGGGTGGGTCATCACCAGGTTGTGCGGCCCGGCGCCCCATCCCTCTGCGTCCACAGAGGTCACGATTCCGTCGGCGATGGCCCGCACGGGCGTGCCGCACGGCGCTTCGAGGTCCAGCCCGAAATGCAGCCCCTGGCCGTACATATACCATTCGTCGCCGAAGTTGAACGCTTCGATGGTGTTGCCGTAGTGCTGCTCGTAGAGCCAGGTGGTGGGGCCGGGCGGCCCGGCCAGCGGGAACAGGAAGGGCGGGCCGTCCGGGAAACTCTCAGCTTGCTGGGCGGCAACGGGGAGCGGCAGCGCGGCCCCGGTCAGCGCGGCGGCCAGCCCCAGGACGATGAACACACGTGGCATGATCGCTACGAAATAACTCCCTGTGATGTGGCGCTCTCTGCAAAGCATAACGCCGCGCGCGCCGATTGACCACCTGCCCCTGTGCGGGTGCGCGCAAAAGTCGTCAGCGACTCGCTGATTGACCTCACCCCCAGCCTCGCCGCGCTTGGCGTGGCGCGTCAGCGCCAAGCGGGGGTGAGGTCACGGGGTGCGCACCGAGATTCGATGCGATTACCCTGCTGGCGGTCCGGCTCTGCCGGGGAGGGGCCTAAGGCCAGGCCAGGCTGAGCCGGACACCCGCCCGCTGCGACGCTCAGCGCGGCAGGGGAGTGAGGCGCGGGCCTGACATAGCGGACTGGCGGTTAGCGGATGTGTCGTCCTCGATGGTGTCCACGAAGTAGCTCTCACAAGCCGCGTCAATGGCTTCTGGCACCAGGCGCGGCTGTGCGTCTTCATAATCGGCCATGGCCACCAGGATTTTGAGGATGTCGCGCGGGTGAACGGCCTGCATGGGGCGGTTCGGCTCGCGATACCACTTCTGCAGCAGGTAGAAGAATCCCTCTTTGTCCAGCGGCACGCCCAGCCGCTGCGCGTAGAGGGCGAAGATGTGCGAGAACGCGCGCTCGTCTGGCCTATCCACTTTGATCTTCATCTGGATGCGGCGCAGAAAAGCGTCGTCCACCAGGTGGCGCGGCTCGATGTTGGTGCTGAACACGATGAGCTGTTGGAAGGGAATGGCGATGGTCTGCCCGGTCTGCAGGCGCAGATAGTCCACATGCGACTCGAGGGGCACCACCCAGCGGTTGAGCAGCTCTGAGGGCGAGATCATCTGCCGCCCGAAGTCGTCAATCAGGAACATGCCGCCATTGGCCTTGAGCTGCAACGGGGCCTCGTAGAACTTGGCGACGGGGTCGAAGCGCAGGTCGAGCGCGGCCATCGTCAGCTCGCCGCCGACGATCACGGTCGGGCGTCGGAAGTAGCCGAAGCGCCGGTCTACCTGGCTGTCGGCATCCGCCTTGAACACGCGCAGGTCGTCCTTGGTCAGCCGGACTTCATCGAAGACGAGCGGATCGTAGACGCTGACGACGTGCCCGCCGATCGTGATGGCATAGGGCACCCAGATTGGTTCGGTGCCGGCGATCAGGCGGGCGATGGACTGGGCGATGTCCGTCTTGCCGTTGCCTGGCGGCCCGTAGAGGAACATGGAGTTGCCGACGGTGAGCGCGGGGCCGATGCGCCGATGAAAACCTTCCGGCAGCACCAGGTGCGCGATGGCCTGCTGGACGCGCTGCGGGGAAATGTCCATGCCGCGCTGCGTTTGCAGCAGAATGATCTCGGTATACTTCTCGACGGGCACCGGCGCAGGGCCGACGTACTGGCTGCGCGCCAGGGCGTCGCGCGCGCGCTTGGCGCCCGCGTCGGACAGGCTGTAGGCGTACCCCAGGCGTCCCACACCGCCGGCGCTGACCACCTCGACGATGTGCTCCTCCTGCAGCTTGATCAGGATGTGATCGAGCAGCTTCAGCTCCAGGCGCGTCACTTCACCGAAACGACGCAGCGCGACTTCGCCCTCGTTGAACATCATGCGCAGCAGAATGTCAATCACCAGGCTGTGCGGGATGTCCAGCTCGGCGGGGTGCACCGGCGCTCGCAAGACTTCGCGCATCGCCTGGTCAGGCGAGGGCGGCGTCTCCGGGCGCATGTCCCCGTTGTCGTCCGATGACCATTCTTCTTCGAGCGGGATTTCGATTGGCTCGCTCATGTTTGCTCCCCTGTGGCGCCGGCCAGCCTTCGAGGGATCAGCGTGCCAGGGCAGGCACCCTGCGCGCGCTGACTCGCCCAGGGAAGTCCTGGCCCGGTATGACAGACACCTCTACCCCACCGATAAGCAGGATTATGCACAACCCTGCCAGGGGTGGCAAGTGCGGGGCAATCGCATTAAATCTCGGTGCGCAGGGCCTGACCTCACCCTCAGCCTCGCTGCGCGTCAGCGCCAAGCGGGGGTGAGGTCAACCAGGGCGCAGCAGAACAGTGCAGCCGGGTTGATGAGGTAAGACTTTGTCGCGCCCGGTCACGGCGCGGTCGTCATCCGCCAGCTTCCGCCCAGGCAGTCCCCGCGAATGTCGGACTCGAAGAAGGAGATGCTCTCGTTGTAGAGCGTGGTCAGGCGATGCTCGCCGGGGCCGGGGAGATACTGCATCCCCTGGACGTAGCCGCCAGCGATGTAGGTGTAGTTGCTGGTCAGCTCGAACTCCGGCGTGATCGCCCAGCCGAGCGCGCTCTTCAGCTCTTCATGGCTGCGCCACAGCTTGCCGAAGCCGCGCCGGGGCTGGTACAGTCCCTCTGGTGGCACCAGGCTGGGGTCAATCTCCGCTTCGCCTTCTTCGAACGTGTCGTTGTAGCAGAACCAGTCGCCGCCCGCGTTGTCCTGCGGGACGTTGACCATCACCCAGACCTGGCGGGTGTGGCGGATCCAGAACATGCGCCCGTGCTCGAAAACCTGCTCGGCGATCTGCACCTGGGCGACGGTATTGGTCGGGAAGATCTCCGGGCGCGGCGTCGGCGAGGCGGGCAGCGGCGTCGGGCTGATAGTCGGCGTGGGCGTGAGGGTGGGCAGCGTCGCGCCCAGTTGGATCGCCCCTTCCAGCGGTATCTCCACGATCAGCGCCGCGTTCAGGGCGGGCACCCAGCGAAATGCGCTGGCTACCGCTTCGCCGCGCCAGTTGTGGGCGGGGGCCACGCCGCTCTCACCCGCCAGCGCCCGCGCGATGCTGCTGCTGTCCACGCGCGCGCCGGCGGCCAGGTCTGGCGGGGCGAGCACGGTGCGGTTGGCGCCCGCCACCAGGTAGCTGGACGCCCCTAGCTCGACCTCAAGGTAGGTGGCGATCTGCCGCTCGTAAGCCGTCGGCTCGGCGAACAGGTCGCCGAGCGTGGCCAGGTTGACCGCGCCAGCCAGCACGCCCACCGTCGCCCCCTCGATGTCGAAGATGGGACGGGTGACGATCATGACCAACGCCCCGCTCGCCGCGTCCAGGGTGGGCGGCTGGGTCAGCGGCCCGCTCAGGCTGGCGCGGAAGTAGGGCTGATCGCCGACCGGCGCGCCACTCAGAGCGGGATCGGTGGCGGCCAGCACCGCCCCGTTGAGGTCGTACACGAACAGGGCGCTGAAGCGGCCCTGGCTGGCCAGGAAGGATTCCAGCCATTCGGCCAGGGCGTCATTGTCCAGCCCGGTCAGCGGGTTGGCGGTCAGGATGGCTTCCAGGGCGACCTGGTTCTCGCCGAGCCAGCGGGTGATCGCTTCGCCCCGCCCGTCGGCGATGGCTTCCAGCGCGGCGACCACGCCGGGCATCGCCTGGACGAAGGCTTCGGCGGTTGCCGTCGCCTGAGGCGCGGCGGTGGCGGTCAGCGCCTGGTTGAAGGCCGCCTCCACAGTCGCCTCGAAGGCGGCGGTCAGCGTCGGCGCGAAGAGGGTGGCGGCCTCCGCTGTCTGGGTTAGATCAAGCTGCTGCTGCACCGCCGCCGTCTGGGTAAAGCGCTGTTGCACGATGGCGTCAATCGTCTGTTGCTGCTGGGTAGGATCGGCCTGTCGCGCGGCGTCGCTGCCCCAGGCGAGCGGGACGGCGCCAAGCGCCAGTACGCTCGCCAGGACGAGGAACGCAGGGATGCCAATCGTGAGTCGTCTGCTCATAAGGTGCCTTTCCTATCGCACGTGGCGCACATCAGGTTATACGGCGGCTGCGCGTCATGAGACAACTGTCCGGGCCAATTGCTGGATGCTCTGGGCGAATGGGCTGTCGGGCCTGGCGCTGACCAGCGGCGTCCCGCGCCGGATGGCGACGGGCTGGCCCGGCTCGTAGGGCACATCCACCGAGATCGGGCGCTTGAGCGCCTTCTGAATGGCGTCGGCGGGCACGTCGAACGTGGGCCGCACGTGGTTGAGCACCACGCGGATGCGCCCCATCTCAATTTCCATCGCGCTCAGCATGGCCAGCAGTTGGCTGGTGGTCTGCACCGACGGGGGGTCGTCGCTCATCACGACGACGACCGAGCTGGATACCTGCAACGCGCCGCGCACTGCCGGGTCTAGCTGGCGCGCATCGGCCACCACCGGGTTGTAAGTGGCCGTCAGCTCGCGCAAGACGTGCTGCGCAGCGGCAGCCGACAGCGTCCCATCCGCCGGGCGCGGCGGCGCTGCCAGCACGGCAACCCCTGACGGCTCGTGCTGGGCCAGCAGCCCGCCGAGAGCGTGCAGATCGGGTGAGTCCCCCTGGCTGAGGAAATCCTGCCACGAATGCTGCGGCTTGAGGTGCAGGTAAAGCGGCACATGCCCGCCGACCGCGCTCAGGTCGGTGATGCAAATGCGCCGCGCCTGGGCGGCCAGGGCCAGCGCCAGGTTGATGGCGATGGTCGTGCAGCCCGTGCCGCCGCGCAGACTGATCACCGTCGTCACCGGCAACTGGACGGGCGGCGCAGTGGCGGGCTGGGCCTGGTCTTCGGCGCCAATGGGCACGCGCCCCGTCGAGCGCACAATGGGCGTGGGAGGGGGCGGCGTCGGGCGCGGCAGGGGGGGCGGGACGGGCGTCAGCACGCCCGATATCTCGCCCGCCCGCCGAGGGATCGGTTCGGTGAGCAGGCCGGTGTGGACGCGGTAGTGGACGCCGGCGCGGATCACGGCATCCACGCGCTCGGTCAGCTCCTGGGCGGTGACGGGCTTGGACAGGAAGGCGTTCGCGCCCGCTTCCAGCGCCATCTCCTTGTCCATCGGCTGGCTGCGCGCGGTCAGGATGACCACTGGGAGGGAGGCCGTGCGCGGGTCTTCGCGCAGTTTGCGCACCACGTCATAGCCGCTCAGGCCGGACATCATCACGTCAATGATGGCCAGCTCCGGCTGAGTCTGCGCCGCCATCTCAAGACCCTTCGTGCCGTCTTTGGCGGTCTCCACCTGGTGGCCGACGCGCTCCAGCATCAGCTTGACCATTTGCAGCAAGTTGATGTCATCGTCAATTAACAGTATGCGGGACATAACCAGGTCCTTGGGTTGGCTCTCTGCGCGCGACGCTACACTGGCGAGTGGCTCAGTCTTTGAGCATGGCAAAGACTTCAATATGGCTGCGATTGACCAGGATGGCGCCACCCTTGAAAACAATATTACGGCGGGCGGTGAGCGTCGCCCGCGCGTCAAAAACCGGGATGAAATGTTCCGGTGTGGTGCGCACCAGGTTGGTCACGTTGACCGACGGGTGCAGCCGGATGGCCCCCGTCACCTCGAACCCGGCCACCACAATCAGCACCTCGTGATCCACATGGTCGCGGCCCGCATAGCGGCCCTCGCGCTGCGGCAGCCCATCGCGCCACTGGCTCAGCACGACGATGCCCACCGAATCCTTGCGCGCTTCGCCGTGCGCGAAACTGCCGGTCAGCGTGGCCGGGTCGAGCAGCGGGGAGATGAACATGCGCTCCAGGCTCAGGAACAGGGCGTTATGGTCGTTGAGCTGGTCGAGCAGGGGGACGCCGCGCAGCTCTGTCTCGCCGCTGATGCGGTAGGTGCGCGTCATGAACTCTCCGGCGACATAGCCCTGGCGAACGCTCGCTTGCGATTGCATCGTCCACCGTCCTCTTCTGCTAAGCTGCCCACACGTATGCCGTAGCGGCCTCGGAAGCAGGGCCGTGTGGGGTGTACACGTCATTCAAACGTGGCTGAGACATCGAACTCAACCAGCTCCCTCTTTGAGTTACGCTTCCGAAGCGGCTGAATATGAATATCCCTGAAACTCAGCCTTGCCAGAATACTGGCGTACAGCCTCTCTACTGGCAACAATTCACCGTAGAAACTCGAATTGCCCACAATGTAGTGTATTTTTGCTCGCGGCTTGAGGACAGCCCGTAACTCTGCAAAGTGTTTTTCCATGTCGGCGACGTACTTGCGAATGTAAGTGGCCAGCAAGGGTCCGTTGGAGTTGATAGGGTTTGCTATACGGTCGAGGACCTTCTCAAACTCCTCCGAAGTATAGGCCTCCTCTTCTGGCTGCCAGGCATTCAGGCGGCTGGTCGCTATACCCCATGTTCCGCCAATTGCCAGCCAGTCCAGTTCGCCAGCCTCACGACCATCGGTGAGAAAGCGCAGCCAGTACATATAGGGGCGCAATTCGCGGATATAGGACATCCGGTTCGCATAGGGCGGAGAGGTGATCACGAGATCAAAGGGTTCCGTGATCAGCGTGGCAAGCTCTCGTGCATCATGAAGGATCACCTGTGCTTCTCTTGCGGGATTCTCACTCGCTCCTTCAAGAACAAAGGCGACGCTGTTTCTGAAAGAGTCAGCGTAGTCAGGCTCCAGTAACCTAAGCTGGTTTGTATCTTTGAATGACATGGATTGATGATTGAAGGCCGCATTCGAGCAGGCCATGAGTGTCCGGCAGAACGCGACGCGCAGGAGCACGCCTGCATCGCTTTCGGAAGGCAGCGTTCGATCTAAAGCGGCCTGTAGGCGGCACAGGAACTCAACAGCTTCTGGAGCCCACCATCTCTCGATATTGTGGATCAACGGCGGGGACGCCGCCTTAACGCTTCCTGAATTGGCCAGGCGAAGGGCCTCTGTACTTGCCTCACCTGCCTGGGCAATGGCGCGCGCCGTGTAGAGCCTGGTTTTGGCCTGGCCGAGCCAAACAAGGAATGGGTTAATATCAATCGTTACGGCGTCATGTCCATGATAGGCGGCGCCCAGGGCGGTAGTCGCTGTCCCACAGAACGGATCGAAGACGCGCAGATGCCCCTGTGTCTGATCTAGAAGCTCCTCCACGATACGGACGGAATACGCGGGAGTGAGACGAAGCCAGCCATGACGACCGGTTCTGAGGTTGTATTTGTAGGTGTAGTCGGCGCGCTGCTGGAGCCGGTTGAAGGCTGACCGTCTCATAGTGTCCCCGGCATTAAAAGACTGCGCATGACTTCCCCGATCTCGTCGCGCAACGTTTGTTTGTTACGCTCGAAGAAGGCGGCAAGATCGTAACCAACAATCTCACGCATGAAGTCGTAAGTTGAGCAAAGCGGATCATTGTGACCGAGAATGCCAATGAGCACTGACCACTTTTCCATACGGTATCGTGCCAGAATGTCGGCATCAATCTGTGCTGAGAGGATGGCAGCGCAGGGCAGGTACCCTTTGATGTAGGCAGTTGCAGCGTTAGCTATGTCGGCATTCTGGCGCTTTGCATCCTTGCTTTTGTAACCCTGGCGAATCTCGAAGACTGTGCCAGCCAGTGCCTCAAGGACATTGTTTTCGACACCTATTGCCTTGGCTGAGGCTCTCATCCAATCTTCAAAACGTTGGCGAGCTATACGGTTCGGTATTTCAGCAATGGGCACTCGGCCATCCAGGTAGAGCACCTTTTTCTTGCCAGTTGGCCCGGTCATTCCGTAGGACCAGGTGATCGCTTCTGAGGACAGGCCGAGAGCATCTTGGAGTACGCGGCGAAACAGACGCTCACAGCCAATCCCAATTTGACGATAGATGCTCGTCATTCCGCCCGCAGCCTTGTGAGCCGCATACATCAACGGATTGTCAAGGCCGAACCAACTGTAGAAGAGATCACTCTGGTAGAGGGATTGGAACTGCTCAAGGGTGATTCCGGTTCTCCCTCCTTGACCGAATTTCGGTTTATATTGAGCGCACGCCTGGATCGGCTCTAGAATCAGCTCGAGATACACGGCGTCGTCCTGTAGCAACGGATTTGTCTCCTGCGATAAGCCCTGAGTCTGTCTGGCAAGCAAGCCGAACCGCAGATTTTGCGCCGTGCCCTCTAGCGCGCCCTCAGCCGCTCCAGCGCTTCCAGCACGGGCGCGTCCAGGTCGGCCAGGGCCGGCTCAGCGGGCACGCCGGCGTCCCAGTCCGGGGCGCGCGTGATGGTCGCGTCCGCGCGCAGCGCCTCGATCCACAGGTCGAAGTAGCCCTGGCGCGCCGCGTCAAGCTCTCCTGCCGTCAGTTCCTGCACCCGCCGGTCGAGCACTTCGACCAGGTGCAGGCCGAACTCGGTCTCCACCGGCCCGATAATGGTATTCAGCGCGGCGTCGCGGACGGCCTCGGCGTAGCCCTCGGTCAGAAAGCTGAGCAACACCCAGCCCAGGTCGCCGCCCTGCGGCGCGCTGGCCCGGTCGTCGGACAGCGCGGCGGCCACCCCCGCGAACGACTCGCCCGTCGCCAGCCGCGCCTGCGCGCCCCGGATGCAGCTTTGCGCGGCGGCGCGCTCTTCGGTGGTGGGGGGTGTGCTGTCGGCCACATTCTGCGGGTGGAAGCTGCACAGAATGTGCCGCGAGCGCACCGCCGGCTCTTCGGTGGGCACGCTGGCGGCCAGGTGCTCATAGAGCCGGGTGCGCAGCGCTTCAGTGGCGAACAGGACCGCGATATCGTCGCGCCGCAGGCCGGACGCCGCCTCTGCCCCCGCGTACCAGTCGGTGATGAACACCTGCGCGTCCACGCTGGCGGCCAGGTTGCTCACGGGCACGTTCGTCCACAGGCTGAAGAAGGCCGCTTCGCGCGCCTCGGCGTCTTCGGCGGTGGGCGTCAGGCCCATCTGCTCGCCGGTCTGCCACAGCAGACGCTCCGTCTCCATCTCGGTCAGCACCGCATCGCCGAGTGCCACCGGGTCTGCGAGGCTGGCGGCCAGGCGCGAGGCGTACTGTGCGCCCAGGGCCAGGTTGCCGCCGGTCAATTCGTAGAGCGTCGTCAGCTCCCTGAGGTGCTGCCAGCGTACCAGGCGCACGCGGGCGTGAAACGCCTCGCGCGCAACAGGCTCGCCGTTCACCGTAGAGACGGCAGCGCCGTCCTGAGCGAAGACGGGCAGCGCCAGCAGCAACAGGGCGAAGGCCAGCAGCGCCCCCAGGCGACGCTGGCACAGGGTGGGCAGGCGAGTCATCGCAATTCTCTCACGCTCTGGGTAGTGCGCTTCTATGGGCCAATGATAGCGGATTCTCGTCTGGCGCAACAGTCGGCGGGCAAAGGGGGTGCTACGAGCGAGTTGTCAGGCAGTTGTCGAAGGCCCCCATCCCCTGGCCTTGCCGGGGGGATGGGGCTGAGGGATAGGGGTTGAAAGTGCATAACACGCGCTAGGCCGCCTCGTCGGCCAGCAGGCGCGCGATCTGATCGCAGAAAATCTCAAAAATCCCCCGGTACAGACGACCCTGCACCGGCCCGTCCAGGTACAGCACGCCAATGACTTCGCCATTCACACGCACCGGCCCGCACAACACTGCTCCGCTCATGCTTCGCTGCTGGTGCACAAACAGGTTGGATTCCCCGGTGCGCAGCGTATGGGCCAGCGCGCGCCGGTCGGGGGCAATGGCCGTATGGTCCACATAGCGCCCGCCGATGTCGCGCCCGGTCACATAGCGCATGCGCCCGCTGCCATCGTAACGGATGATGAAGCCGAAGCGCGCGCTGAACTGGTGCAGGGCGCGCATGACCAGCGCATCCAGGCGCGAGGCATAGCCGGGTTGGCGCGGCTCGGCCTGGACGGACAGGCCGGTGAATGGGCGTGCCGCTTCGCGGGCGGGTGGCGTGGGGGCGGCCAGGGGCTGCTCGCGCGGCTCGCGCGGGAGATCGGCGTAGTGCGACGGGCGCGGTGCATACCCGAAGGGAGCCGGGCGCGACGGAGCCAGAATGCTCTCTGGCGGCTCGCGCATGGGATCGCTGCCTTCTGGCGTATGCCCGGCAGCGTACTCGTGCGGCGCGAAATCGTCATAAGAGCGGCGCGGAGACCCGACGGATGGGTAACCCAAAGCGTCTGGCCGCTTGAGAAATGCGATCAAGCGTTGCACGATGCTCCGTTGTGACATGATACACCTCAAGCCAGGGGGGCCTGATTTCGATACCCGATGCTGTTGGCGAATCCCGCCACGCCGATCTTGCAGGGGCGCTGCTCGATGCGCCTTCGCAGGGGCGCGTGCAGCGCGCCCCCCGCGAGATCATTTCACCAACAGCACCAAAACCCGTATGCATCTCTAGCATAGCACGATTTCTCACAGAAAATAAATGGAACCTCAATACTATATCAACGCTCAATTTCGCCGGAAGGCGTGCTGTGCCTGGCCGGAGTGATCTATAATGGGGACAGACGCACAGAAAGGCGGTGATCGTGAAGCTCTCGCCGGGGGTACACACGCTGCTGTTGGTGGTGGATGGAGTGGCGCTGGTGGGCGTGGTGGCTTTCAGCGTGCTCGCCGCGCTGGAGCGCGGACGGAGCGCCTACGTGATCGGGCAGATCGTCTGCGCGCTGATCGTCCTGGGCAGCACGCTGCTGCTGCACCGCAGCGAGCCAGCGTCTTAGTGGGGCGCGCGTGTCGCCGCTACGCGATGCGCTCTGGCGTTCGAGGGTAATGATTGCAGGGGCGGGCTTCGCAACCCGCCCCTGCGCTTTTCCTAGGTGCTGGGCGTAGTGGGCGCGCCTAACGCATCGCCGCGCCGAGCGTCGAGCAGGCCGGGCACGATCCGCCGGGCCGCACGATGGCGTAGCCTGCCTGCGGGTCTGCCCCGTAGGTGGTGAAGTCCATGTTCCACACGATCATCAGGCGAACCTTGCCGCTGCCGCGCGCAAGCTGCGCCGCGCGACCGAGCCACTGCGCCTGCTGGGCGACGGTCACACTGCCCGCCCATTCGAAGCCCGCCGGCAGCGGGCCGAGGCCCTCCGGTGACAGGTAGCCTAGCTCGGTGAAGCAAAGCGGCTTGGCCCCGCCGAAGGCGTTCCAGTAGGCGTTGACCATGCCCCAGAAGTAGCGCGTGTAGTAGTTGTCGCCGCGCGGATCGCCGCTGGTCTGGTCGGGCGAGATGATCCCCTCGTTGTAGTGGACGCCCAGGCAGTCCATGTAGTTGGCCGCGCCCGCCGTCACCATGCCACGAATGTAGCGATCATCATTCCACACGCGATCGGTGCCGAACGCGCCTTCTGCGCCGGTGGGGGCGGGCGCACCGCTGATGACCATCACACTGGGGTTGGCCCTCTTGATGGCCCCATAGGCTTTAGACAGCATCTGCGTGTAAGTGGTTGGGTTGATCTGGCCGCGCGGCCATTCGCGGTCGAGGTTCTGCTCGTTCCAGACCTCGATGGCATCCGGGCCGAGCGCCGCCACGCCCCCCAGGAACCCGGCGTACTGATCCATGTAGCCCGCGCCGCCCGCGCCAAGCTGCGCCGGGTCGCCGACGATGCCCAGCAGAATGCGGAAGCCCTGGCTGTGCGCCTGGTTGATCATGCCCGCAACGCCCTGCGGCGAGTCGCCCAGCTTGTAGCGGACCTGGCGCTTCACCCAACTCATGCCCGCCTGACGCATCAGGTCAGGATAGGCGAAGCTCTCGACATGGCCGCCCAGCTCGAACCCGCCGGTGGAAGGCGCGGGAGTGGGTGCGGGGGGCTGCGTCGGCTGCGGCACGGTGGTCGGCTGGCCGGGCACCGCAGTCGGCTGGGGCACGGTGGTCGGCTGGCCGGGCAGCGCGGTCGGCTGTGGCACCGGCACGGTGCCGCCGGGGATGATCAGCACCTGGCCCACGAAGATCAGGTTCGGATTGACAATGTTGTTGGCCTGCACCAGCGCGGCCACAGTTGTGCCGAAGCGCGCCGCAATGCGCGACAGGGTGTCCCCGGCGACAACGGTATACGTCCCTGTGGGCGGCTGCGGAGTGGCCGGCGCGGGAGTGGCCGGCGCCGGCGTGGCCGGGGGCAGAGTCCCGCCGGCGGGGATGACCAGCACCTGCCCGACGTAAATCAGGTTGGGGTTGGCCAAGTTGTTGGCGGCGGCCAGCACTGGCCAGCTTGTCCCATACTTGAGGGCGATGCGGTAGAGGTTCTCGCCCGGCTGGACGACGTGGGTGGTCCCTCCTCCCTGTGCTTGCGCGGGCGAATTCAGCGCGAAGGCGGGCAGAGCGAGGGCCGCGATAAGAACCGTGAGAAGAATCCACTTGAAGCGCATGGCATAGACTCCCTGACTGAGACAGATTCATGGTGCTTGCCTATCATCATAGCGATTTTTGTGGAATGCACAACTCACCCCTAACGAAATTCGAACGGCGCTGCAACACTTGGGATGCGCTCGCTCTGGCCCTCTCCCCATCTGCGTGGAGAAGGGGCGGCGCGGCGCGCCAGCGCCAAGCGGGGGTGAGGTCAACCCCCAGTCTCGGCGCTTTTTGCTGCGATTACCCTGGGGCGAACTCACGCTTGACAACAGGATGTGAAGAATTATACTATTATAACAACGATTATAATAGCTGAATTCAGAACATGAAACCTCCCTCCATCAAGCGCATAGCTCTGACGACGGTGGTGATAGCGGCCCTGTGGGGCTGCGCACCAGAAGACCTGCCCTATTCGCTCGGCGATCTGCCTGCCGGCGATGCCGGGCGCGGCGCGGCGCTGTTCACCCAGTCCATCAATGGCTCGCCCGCCTGCTCGGCCTGTCACAGCACCGACGGCTCGTCTTCGTCCGGCCCTCCGCTGGACGGCTATGGCCAGGCGGCTGGCACGCGGGTCAAGGGGCAGTCCGCTGCGCTCTACTCGTTCTACAGCATCCTGCGCCCGGCCAAACATCTCGTGCGCGGTTACTCCAACGTCATGTACAGTCAGTACGCCGACAAGCTCTCTCAGCAAGACGTGGCCGACCTGATCGCGTACATGCTCGGCCTGTAGCCCTGACAACGCATAAGGGGAAAACACAACACGATGGACACTCTGATGGTGGTTCTACGCCTCGTCCATATCTTCGCCGGCATCATCTGGGTCGGCGCGGGATTTTTCATGATGCTGGTGCTCGTCCCTCTCATCAAGCAGATGGGTGCAGAGGGCGGGCGCTTCATGCAGCGCTTCGCTGCCAAATCGCGCTTCGGCAAGGTCATGCTCGTCACTCCGCTGCTGACGACGCTATCGGGCCTGTGGCTGTACTACCGGGTCTCCGGTCACTTCAACAGCGACTGGATGTCGTCCAGCGCGGGGGTTGTGCTCGGCATTGGCAGTGTGGCCGGGCTGCTCGCCTTTGGGCACGGCGCCGCGCTGACAGGGCCAGGCTTCGGCAAGATGGGCGCCCTCGCCCGGCAGATCGAGGCGCAGGGCGGCCCGCCCACCGAAGCCCAGATGGGCGAGATGCGCGCGCTGGGCGCGCGCAATGCACAGCACGCGCGCATCAGCGCCCTGCTGGAGATCATCGCTGTGGCGGGGATGGCGGCGGCCCGCTTCATGTAACCGCCTTTGCGCTCCTATCATCTCTCCGGCGGCGCGACGCTGCCGGACTGCGCACTGGCCGGCGCGCGACTTCTTCCTGGCTCCGGGCTTCGCCCCTCATGCGATCCCGGAGCCGCGTGTTTTTGGCCCCTGGTGCGCGGATAGATTCAATGGCCGTTTGAGAGCTGGTGCGCCTGCTGCTGTTCCCCATCCCCCGGCCCTTCCCCCAACCAGGGGAAGGGAGAAAAGCGCACCCGTAAGCCCCGCTCCGCTCAGCGCCGGCGCAGCAGCTTGCCCAGCTCGCGGCGGTAGTTGGTCAGCGTCGCCATCATGAACGGCACGCCGCCCATTCGCCAGCGCCGGTAGAGCCGCGTGAAGAACTCACCGCCGCTGCGCACCAGCAGCGGGGCCAGCCCCGCCCGCCCGCGCCAGCCGACCGGCGCGCGCTCATAGCTGAAGGCGCGCATGTACGGCGCGGTGAGCGTCTGCGCAATGCTCACCTCTGCCGGGCGCAGCGCCGACCGCCAGCGGCCCAATGGATCGGTCTGGAAGCCGCGCACGTCCTGGCGCACGCCTTCGCCCGTGCTCACCCACTTCACGTCGAGCAGAGCCGCGTCGAAGGGCAGCGCCAGGAAGTCGCATACGGCGCGCAGCGTTTCTTCCGGCGCGGCGATCAGCCCTTCATAGCGCACGGTGAACAGGCTGTCGGGCCAGCGCACTTCTGCCTGGCGCACGGCGCGGATGGCCATGCGCCAGGCCAGCGCATCCCAGAACGGATCGTAGACGCGCTGCACGGCCTGGTAGGCGCGCTCTTCTTGGCTGAACTTCTGCGACGTGGCGATTACTTCCTTATAGCGTTTCTTGGACGCCAAAACGTCGCGCGGGTCGCGCACGATCTCCACAAACAGCGCGCCGGGCAGGGTTTCCTTGATCGTGTCTATGAAATAGGTGTGCTGCGGCGTCTTCTCGATCCAGCGGCGCTTGCCCGCCCGCGCTGCCAGGTGGTCGAACACCTGGCGATAGACTGCGCCGTAGACTGGATCGGGCTGCGTCGCGGCCATCAGCGCCGCGACCTCGGCGGGGGGCAGGGGCGGCTCCGCCGGGCAGTAGCCGGGCGCGGCGCGCCGGATGGGGCGGACGTTGCCGTTGAGGATGATGTCGGCGATGGTCTGGATCAGGCCGGCGCGGGCGTTTTCATCGCACAGGTCGGGGTAGAGGTGGTGGAACAGGGCGAAGTACTCGAAGTATTTGGTCTCGTAGGCGCTGCTGAACACGTCGCGATGCGCGGCCAGGATGCTGTGCAGCAGCGTGGTGCCGGAACGCATATAGCCGACGACGAACACCGGCGCGGACTCTCTTGTAGCAGCGACAGCGCGGCCCATGTAAGTCTCCCTGGTGGAGATGCCCAACACCCCAAGCATACCACGCGGCCCCGCCTGCGCCAGGCGTATATCAAGACGGGTGCGTGCAAAGGTTGGCAGCGACTCGCCGGGTGCAGGGCAGGGACCTCACCCCCAGCCGCGCGGCGCTCGGCGCGGCGCGTCAGCGCCGGGCGGGGGCGAGGTAAGCCAGCTTAGGAGAAGTCGCGCGCCTGCCTTTGCCCCCCATCCCCGGCCCTTCCCCCAACCAGGGGAAGGGAGAAGAGCGCCGGCCTTAAGCCCCTCTCTCCTTGTGGGGGTGGGGTTTGGGGTGGGGGGAAACAGCTTCTCAGAGGGTCTCTTAGACCTGATGCGCGGGGGATTGAGGGGGAAGTGTTCAGCCGGCGGTCATGACCTCCCCTGGCAACAGGTTGTTTGTGCACCCCGCCCCTATATAGTCCGGCCTTTTCACACGGGGCGTCTCAGGCTACAATGGGGTCAACAGAGGGCAGGATGCGCGCGCAGCGTCTGGCGCTGCCGCACCTGCCAGCAAGGATATTCTTGATATGGCGCGAATCGTGCTTCTAATGTTGTTTGACGATGTAGACACGCTCGATTTCACCGGCCCGCTGGAAGTGTTTTCGATCACTGGCCAGCGCGCTACCGGTCCGGTGCCCTTCTCCGTCACGACGGTCGCCGAGCGCCAGCTTCCCCCGGTGACCACGCGCAGTGGGCTGCGCATCACCCCCTACTACACCTACGCCAACGCGCCCCAGGCCGACATCCTGATCATCCCCGGCGGGCTGGGCGCGCGCCACGAGCAGCACAATCCCGTCACCGTCAATTTCATCCGGCAGCAGGCGCAGGGGGCCGAGCTGGTGTTCTCGGTGTGCACGGGGGCGCTGCTGCTCGGCGCGGCAGGGTTGCTCGACGGGCTGCGCGCCACCACGCATCACCGCGCGCTGGACGAGCTGGCCGAAGCTGCGCCCGCCTGTACCATCCTGCGCGACGTGCGCTACGTGGACAATGGCAAGATCCTCACGTCCGCCGGGATCACCGCGGGCATTGACGCCGCCCTCTATGTCGTCAGCCGCCTGACCAGCCAGGAAACCGCGCTGGAGACTGCCCGACACCTGGAATATCGCTGGCAGCCGGAGTGAGCGCGGACACTGCGCCGGGACAAGGTGAGTGGGGCGAGGCTGAGGGTGCAGAATTCTGAAACCGCAGAGACGCAGAGGGCGCAGAGAAGAGCGTACACTTTGTTTTTCTCCGCGCTCTCTGCGTCTCTGCGGTCATCCTTCGCCCCAGAGTCCGGCGCTGGTTTCGCAGGGGCGCAGCAGAGCAGCGCCTCGGTTGACCTCACCCCCGCCCGGCGCTGACGCGCCTCGCGAAGCATTTCGCCAACACCATCACAACCTGTTCGCGATCTCCCCGTCGCGGATGCGGCCATCCAGCGCGGATCACCGTTATAATATGCGGGACGTGACCTGCAACTCTGAGTAGCTATTGATGAGGTGGTGACCATGTTGAAGAACTTCTATCGGACGTTTGCGCTCGCCATGACAGTCATGCTGGTGATGGCGCTGCTGCCCATCGGCTTCTCCCGCGCCGCCAATTCGGGTGGCTCGCTGGCCGGTCTGCCGGGCCAGGCCGAGCCAGTCACCGCCTACTGGCTGGATTCTGGTGAGATCGCCACGCTCGACCCGCAGCTGGCGACCGATTCGGTATCCATTGACTATATTGAGAACCTGTTCCTGGGCCTGACCAACGCCAGCCCGCTCGTGCCCGGCCAGGTAGACCCAGAGCTGGCCACTTCCTGGGCGGTCAGCGATGATGGCCTGGTCTGGACGTTCACCATCCGCGACGATGTGCCCTGGGTGCGCTGGGATCCGGCCCGGCACCGGGGCAGCGTCCTGCGCATGGTGACCGCTGGCGACATCGAGTACGGCATCAAGCGGGCCTGCGACCCGCGCGTCGAGTCCGAGTACGGCTACGTCGTGGCGGGCACGGTGGCCGGCTGCGCCGATGCTCTGGCCATTGACCCGGCCCAGTTTACCGACGCCGATCGCGATCTCGTCAGCGTGAGCGCGCCCGACGACACCACGCTACAGGTGACGCTCGCCTTTCCGGCGAGCTACTTCCTCAGCCAGACAACGATGTGGGTCTTCCGTCCGGTGCCCCGCGAGATCGTCGAACAGTACGGCGACGAGTGGACGCGCCTGGGCGCGCTGACCATCAACGGCCCCTTCGTCTTCGACGAGCTGAGCCGCACGCGCCGCGTCCTGCTGCGCAACCCGCACATCCCCGCCGATCTGCTTGGCCCCGGCAATGTCGGGCGCCTGATCATTTCCAGCGCCGAGGATGCTGGCTCGGCTTTCACCCAGTACGAGCTTGGCCTGGTTGACCTGACGAGCGTGCCCACCTCCGAGGTGCAGGCCATCCTGGCCGATCCCACCTACGCCGAGGAGCTTCACCAGGTCTTCAGCCCGTCCGTCTTTTACCTGGGCTTCGCCTTCGACAAGGCGCCGACCGACAACGTGCACGTCCGCCGCGCCTTCTCCGCTGTTGTGGACCGCGCCGCCTTCATTCGCGACGTGCAGGATGACCTGGGCGTGCCTATGATTCACTTCACGCCGCCCGGCATGTTCGGCGCGCCGCCCCATGACCAGATCGGCGTCGGCTACGACCCGGACTATGCCCGCGCGCAGATGGCCGAAGCCGGCTATCCCAACTGCGACGGCTTCCCCGCCATGAAAATTGCCGCATTCTCTGGCGGCGTGAACTGGGCCAATTTCCTGATCAACGCGCTCCAGCGCGAGCTGGGCTGCGACCCGGCCCTGTTCACCGTCGAGCAGCATGGCTTCGAAAGCCTGATCAACGCCGTCTCCTACCGTCAGGACGCCGCCGATCGTCCGCATATGTGGACGATGGGCTGGAGTCCCGACTACAACGACGCTAATAACTGGGTCAACGATGTGCTGGGCTGCGGGTCGCTGCACAACGACATGAAGCGCCCCTGCTCGGGGGTGGACGACCTGATTCGTGCGGCGGCGAGCGAGAGCGACCCTGACACGCGCGTCACGCAGTACGCCGAGATCGAGGAGCAGTTCTTCGGGGCGGACGGGCTTGTCCCGATCATTCCGCTGAGTATGCCCGTCGGCTATACGCTGCTCCAGCCCTGGTTCAGCGCGCCGGTGGAAACAGATGGCATCTACGGCGGCGAGCACTACGACTACTACACGGTTGACCAGGCGGCCCAGTCGGCAGGGCGCGGCGGCTAGTGCATATTGGCGGAAGTCCGCCAGTAGTAGCTCGCTGTCCCCCCCACTCCAAACCCCTCCCCCGCAAGGAGGGAGGGGCGTAGTGGGTGTGCTCTGCTCCCTTCCCCCCTCGTGGGGGAAGGGCCGGGGATGGGGGGCAAAGGCAAGCGCACGACCTCAGGGCGTAGCAGGGCAGCGCCCCCTCGCTCCTCACAACCCCTCTGACAACCGACAGCCGAAGACCGGCCACAAGCGGCCAAAAGAAAAGGGAAGGAGCGGGGAAGCTCCTTCCCTGATCGTATCACAGGACACGACGCGCAGGGTTCAAATGGGGGTAGAGAGCATACGGGTCTTTGCGCTGTCCTGGTGATACTGCGAGCAACAGGCTTTGAGCCTGCTTGTGTCAGGATAGCGCGCGGGAGTTAAATCCCCATAAAAATAGCCTGGAAATTGTGTGAAGATCGCCGCGCCCGATCAGCCGGTGTCCGACGCTGTGGCCGCCGGGGTGAACGTGGGCGCCGGGGCCAGCGGCTCGATAGTCACGCCCAGCTCGTCCGGGCTGACGGTCACCGTCAGGCCGCTCGTGTCTTCCATGCCGACCAACACCCCCTGCGGAGTGACCTCGTGGTTGCCGGCGGGCAGCCCGCTCAGGTCTACGATCACGCGCAGATTCTGGGGGCTGGGCAGCTTGTGTAGCGGCCCGCTGACAAACACGGTGACCGTCCCGGCCAGGCCGCTGGCGCGGTACTGCGTGGGATCGAGGCCCGTCACTTCGACCGGCACTTCTTCGAACTGGCGCGTGCTGATCTGCGGCTCGATGACGATGGTCACTCGGACGGTCTGGTTCTCCGGCACGGTGGTCACCCCGGCGGGCAGGTCAATCGTCACTTCGGTGGTGAAGGTGTCGGTGCGGTTGGTCAGGTCAATAGGGGCGGTGCGCACCAGGCCGGGCATCTCGCGGATGGCCACCAGATCGCCGGTCAGCACCACCGTGTCTGGCTCGATGGCGCTGTAGCGCACCACGTTGTAGCCGGGCGGCGGGTTGCCCACGATCTTGGGCTGGACGGGCATCTGGAAGATGTCCTCGCGCGACTGAATATCCACCGGGCAGGTGACCGACGACGGCTCCATCTCCACATCGCGCGCGCGCAGCCCACCTTCCTGAACGGGCGTCAGGCTGACGATCTTGGTGACGGGGTTCAGCTCGTCGGCCAGGTTCAGCCGCGCTTCGACGTGAGCCACCTCGTCCACGCGCTCGGCGCTGCCGCGAATCACCACTTCACTGTGGTCGCAGGCCAGATCGGCGGGGTAGGTGTAGCCCAGCGGCGGGTCGCGCGTCACGACCACCTGAACGGCGACGCGCTTTTCGACTTCGCGATCGATGCTCAGGGTGAACGTGCTTGGGCGCAGGGCGACGACGCGCGCGTGCAGCGGCGAGGCCACCTCGGCCTGTAGCTCGACGCGGTATTCGCCCGGCTCTTTGAAGCTGCGCAGGTTGGCCGTGACCAGGATGTCGCCGGGGGTGAGCAGCTCCCACTGGCTACGCTCGGCGCGCACCACCGCCGTGACGGTTGTCGTGTCCAGCGCGCGGGTCAGCACGTAACCTTCGGGCAGCTCGACGCGCACCTGCACCCCGCGCATCTCGCCCTGCTCGACCGGGTTGTTGGCCATGTTCGCCGCCACCCAGATGGCCAAAGCCAGGAACACAGACAGGAGCGCCCAGCCGAGGTTGCGCACTACGAACTGGAGAAACGAGCTTCTCTGCATCACAACATCCTGCGTCTGCGCGCGGCTGGTACGGCCCGCCCCTCAGGCGGCGCGCCGCCCGCGCCCGGAGTCGCCGCGCCTGCGCAGACGGGCCAGCTCGTCGCGCGCGCGGGCCAGCAGCGGCGTCCAGGGCCAGGCCGTCTCCTGCGGGCGATTGCTGGTGTAGAAGGCGCTGAGGATGGTGCGCAGGCGATTGGCGTCCAGCCGGCGGATCATCCGCCCGCGGTTGGCCACCGAAATACGCCCCGTCTCCTCGGAGACGATCACACACAGCGCGTCCGACACTTCGCTGATGCCCA
>JAHDWP010000046.1 GCA_023382715.1 Anaerolineae bacterium | reverse complement strand
CTTGGCCAGCATGTCAATCCCGTTGCGCAGCCCGTTGCGCGCTTCCTGGTCGAACTTCAACTGCTTCGCCATGAGTGTCTTTCGCTCCTCTTTGCGTCGTGATGTGTGTGTTGGCAGCTTGCCCGGCATTCAGCGGACAGCCCGGTATTCCAGTGGTTGGATGCGCTCGCGCGCGGCAGGTCGCAGCGCATACCGGACAAAAGGCCCGCAACCGGGGTCATTGTACCGGCTCTGCGGCGCGATCCACGTAAGAAACACATATAAACCTTCATAGAGAGCCGTCAGAAAATGACGGGAGACGCTTGTGCCTTGTCTCATGCGCTGCTCGCTCACTTGTGATAGGCTAGGGAGCAGGCTGGTGAATTGGCTTGCTACCTGTTACTGAGGTCACGCTATGGATTACGCATCAGAAGTTCAAACCAAGCTGGCGCGCGTCCGTGCGCTGATGGACGCGCAGGGTGTAGATACGCTGTGGCTGCGCACGGTGAGCAGCGTCGCCTGGATCACCGGCGGAGTGGATACCGCCGTCAACCACGCCGACACGATGGGCGTGGCCAGCGTGGTGATCACGCCCGACGCCGCCACCGTGTACACGAACAGCATCGAAGGGCCGCGCCTGTCCGGGCAGGACAGCGTTGAGGCGCGCGGCTTCGCCCTGCGCACGACGCCCTGGCAGCAGCCGGAACCGGTTGACCTGGGCGGCAGGCTGGGCGTTGACGCGCCGCTGGAGGGGGCCAAAGACCTCAGCCGCGAGCTGAAGGCGCTGCGCTCGCGCCTGCTGCCGGTGGAGGTGGCGCGCTTCCGCGCGTTGGGCGGCGCCTGCGGGGCGGCCATGAACGCCGCGATCCAGCGCGTGCGGCCCGGCATGAGCGAATGGCAGATCGCCGCCGCACTGGCCAGCGAAACCTACGCCCGCGATGTCACGCCGATCGTCGTGCTGATCGCCAGCGACGAGCGCATTCACCGCTACCGCCACCCGCTGCCGACCGACAAGATCATGGACCGCTACGCCATGCTCGTGCTGTGCGGGCGACAGGCAGGGCTGGTCTGCTCGGTGACGCGGCTGGTCCACTTCGGCGCTCTGCCCCCGGACCTGCGCGCCAAAATGGACGCCTGCGCCGAGGTAGACGCGGCGATCATCGCGGCGTCGCAGCCGGGCGCAGCGCTGAATGCGCTGTTCAAGGCGTTGCAGGACGCCTACGCCCGCACCGGGTTCGCCGATGAGTGGAAGCTGCACCACCAGGGCGGCACTGCCGGCTACGAGGCGCGCGAGTTCATCGCCACGCCCGGCGAGGTCGAGACCCTGCAAGCGGACATGGTCTGCGCCTGGAACCCGTCCATCACCGGCGTCAAGTCGGAGGATACGATCCTGGTGCCGCAGGCGGGCGCCGCGCCGGAGATTCTCACCGCCATTGACGGCTGGCCGGCGCGAGCCATCGCGGCGGGCGACCACACGATCGAGCGCCCGCTGATCCTGGAAATGCTCTAGGGGCGCTGCTCTGCTGCGCTCGAACTTCAGACTTCCGAAGTTTTCGAAAACTTCGGAAGTCTGGCGAGGGAGCGCCTGTGCGCGTAGGGGGCGTATGGCCATACGCCCCTACGCACGCTCTGAACCTGCCTCGATCTCAGCCGCTTCGCAGTAGCACAAACGCGCGCGGCTCTGTACACTTGCCCATAACTGGCATCGCGTGACGCTCACCCGACGAGGACGCAGCATGTTCACCCTCAGCGAGCACCCGCACCGGCGCTTCAACCCGCTCACCAACGAATGGATTCTCGTCTCGCCGCACCGCGCCAAGCGCCCCTGGCAGGGCGAAGTCGCCAGCGCGCCGCCGGAGACGCGCCCGGCCTATGACCCGACCTGCTACCTGTGCCCCGGCAACGCCCGCGCCGGGGGCCATGCCAACCCGGCCTACACGGGCACCTTCGTCTTCGACAACGACTTCCCGGCGCTGCTGCCCGACACACCCGCCGACGAGCCGCCCGATCACCCGCTGTTCCGCGTCCAGGGCGAGCGCGGTATCTGCCGCGTGATCTGTTTCAGCCCGCGCCACGACCTGACCCTGGCCCAGATGGAGACCGCCGACATCCGCCCGGTGGTGGACACCTGGGCCGAGCAGACGCTCGACCTGGGCGGGCACGACTTCATCGGCTACGTGCAGATTTTCGAGAACCGGGGCGAGATGATGGGCGCGTCGAACCCGCACCCGCACGGCCAAATCTGGTCTACGATGCGCCTGCCGCGCGAGATTGACAAGGAGCTGATCGCCCAGCGCGACTACTTCGACGCGCACGGCGCCACCCTGCTGGGCGACTACCTGGCCGAGGAGCGTCGCCGCGCCGAGCGCCTGGTCTACGCCAACGCACACTGGACCGTCCTGGTGCCCTTCTGGGCGATCTGGCCGTTCGAGACGCTGCTGATCAGCAACCGCGCCACGACCAGCATCCCGGCGCTGGACGACGCCGAGCGCGACGCGCTGGCCGACGCGCTGCGCCAGATCACGGTGCGCTATGACAACGTGTTCCGCACCTCGTTCCCCTACAGCATGGGCTTCCACCAGGCCCCGACCAACGGCGCGCCGCACCCGTACTGGCACCTGCACGCTCATTTCTACCCGCCGCTGCTGCGCAGCGCGACGGTCAAGAAGCACATGGTCGGCTACGAGATGCTCGGCACGCCACAGCGCGACATCACCGCCGAGCAGGCCGCCGATCGCCTGCGCCAGCAGTCGGCCATCCACTACACGCGGGTATAGGGGGGCGCGCTACCCATGAACACTGCCGCCGCACGTCCCCGCCTGTTCTGGCTGTGGGCCATGCTGATCGTGATCGCTGGGGCAGCGCTGCGCCTGTACGACCTGGGCGGGCCGAGCCTGTGGGTGGATGAGGTCTATACCGTTACCCTTGTCCGCGCCTCACCCGGTGACATGCTGGTGATGGTGCGCGACCTGGGCAATCAGGCACCGCTGTACTACCTGCTCCTGCACGCTTATCCTCATGATTCGGACTTCGCGCTGCGCTCGTTTTCGGCCCTGCTGGGTGTGGTGGGCATTGCGGGGATGATGTGGGTCGTCGCGCGGCTGTATCGCTCGTCCTGGCTGGCCCTGGGCGCGGGCGCGCTGCTGGCGCTCAACCCGTACCACATCTGGCTGTCGCGCACGGCGCGGGTTTATGCGCTGGCCTTTGTGCTGGCACTCATCGCCTCCTACGCTTTTCTGCGCTTGCTGGCCGGGGCGCGCAGGCGAACCCACTGGGTCGTGTTCGTGCTGGCCAGCATGAGCGGCTACGTCACCCACTACTTCGCCGCTGCGCTGGCCTTCGCCCAATACCTTGTCTTCGGTTTCCTGCTGCGGCGCAAGCGGGCGCTGTTCCGGCGCTGGATCGGCGCGCAGGCTCTCGCCGTGATTCCGCTGCTGCTGTGGATCGTCTATATGCTCCAGGCGGAGACGGTCGCCGCAGGGCTGGGCTGGATTCGCAAGCCGGGGCTGGCAGATCTGCTGCTCACGCTCAGCGCTATGACCCTCGGCACTGGCGACACCATTCCCCTGTTGGCCGTGCCGGGGCTGATCACCGCGCTGGTCGGCCTGGGCGCAGGGCTGGTCTACGCCGCACGCCATTACCGCGCCGAGCCAGACCTGTGGTACTGGTTCTGGGTAGTCGTGGGCACGCTGGCGCTGGTTTTTGCCGTCTCCCTGGTGGTGCGCCCGCTGTATGTGGATCGCTACTTTGTCATCATCCTGCCCGCGCTGATCGTGCTGATGCTGCGCGGCTGGACGTGGCTGGCCGGGCCGCGCCGCCCGTACCTGGCCGCAGCCGCAATCGCGCTGGTGTGCCTGAGCGGAGCGGCGATCACCCTGGACGTGTTCCGCGCGGGCGATCACTACAAGGAAGACTGGCGTGGCGTGGCCGAGTACGTCGCGGCGGACTTCCAGCCGGGCGACGGCGTGCTGGCTGGCGACCCGGCGGAAGTGATCGCCTTCAAACGTTATTTCCCGCAGGCTGAACTGCCTCCTTATGCCTGGTACGATGCGGACGATCCTTTGGCGATCTCCCCGTTTGCGGAGCCGGTGACGCGCGTATGGGTTCTGACGCGCACCACCGCCGATGAAGGCGCGCATCAGAACGAGATCGCCCTGGCCCGCGCCAGCGCTGGCCCCGTGCCGGAGAAATACACGCCACCCTGGGTGCAGGCCCGCCGGGACCGCGTGCTGGCGGAAAAGCAGTTCAACGGGCTGGCCGTCTTCCTGGTGGACACGCACGAGGAGGCCGAGCAGCTTGCCACCGCAGAGTAGGCCCGCGCGCGGGCGCTGCGTTATACTCTGCCCGGTACCTCGCTGCACAGCCTGGATGGAACCATGACCGCAAAAGACACCGTGCTCACCACATTCGCCGACCGCTTTGGCGGCCCACCGGCGCTGCTGGCCCGCGCGCCGGGGCGCGTCAACCTGATCGGCGAGCACACCGACTACAACGACGGCTTCGTGCTGCCCGCTGCCATTGACCGCGCCGTGTACGTCGCCGCCCGCCCACGCCTTGACCGCACCGTGCACCTCATCTCGACCGACTTCAGCGCCGAGACGACCTTCGCCCTCGACGATCTGGACGATCCCGATCTGCCCGCCTGGAGCAAGTATCCGCGCGGGTCGCTGTGGTGGCTGGAGAGCCAGGGTCACACCGTGCCCGGCTTCGACGCGGTGATCGGCGGCGACATTCCCATCGGCGCGGGGCTGTCGTCGTCGGCGGCGGTCGAAGTGGTCTTGATCGAGCTGGGGCTGGCCCTGGCTGGCGCGAGCCTGTCCCAGGTTGAGAAGGCGCTGGGCGGCGTCGAGGTCGAGCACCAGTTCATCGGCATGCCCTGCGGCGTGATGGACCAGATGGCCTCGGCGCTGGGCCGGGCCGGGCACGCCCTGCTCATTGACTGCCGCAGCCTGGACACGCAGGCGGTGCCCGTCCCCCAGGGGGCCAGCATCGTCATCATGGACACGGCCAAGCGGCGCGGACTGGTGGATTCCGAGTACGCAGCGCGGCGCGAGCAGTGCGAGACGGCGGCGGAGAAGCTGGGTGTAGAGGCCCTGCGCGACGCCACGCTGCCCCAGCTTGAAGAAGCCAAAGCGCAGCTTGGCGAGGTGCTCTATCGCCGGGCCAGGCACATCGTCAGCGAGAATCTGCGCGTGCGCGTCACCGTCATGGCGCTGCGCGGCAATGCCCTCAAGACGGTGGGGCAGGCGCTGCGCGAAAGCCACGCCAGCCTGCGCGACGACTACGAAGTAAGCTGCTCTGAGCTGGATGCCATCGTGGACATCGCCAACGCCCAGCCCGGCTGTTACGGCGCGCGCATGACCGGCGCGGGGTTTGGGGGCTGCGCGGTCGCCCTCGTCCAGAATGAGGCGGTCGAGCAGTTCGTGGCAGCAGTCGGCCCCACCTACACGGCCAAGACCGGCCTGACGCCGCACATCTACGTCTGCCAGGCGGCGGAGGGCAGCAGCGTCGAGCGGCTGTAGGGACGCGCCCGCCAGACTTGCGGAGCCTTCAAAGGCCCCGGAGGTCTGTGTCTAGAATCTTCCCCCAACTTCTCGAACACAGACATGTCGTAGACGGTGGCGTGGGTTAGCGCGTCCAGGAATGCCGCGCACAGACCGTCACGCTGCCGCCCGCACGCTCTCCCCAGAACGTCCCGACCGAGTTCATGTGCCGCTACGAGACTGCCATCAGCCACCTCTAAGCTGATCTGAACAACTTCTGAATATCTCTCAGGTATCGTTGGAGCAGATGGACAATTGCCCTGTCTGGTCACCATCGTGGGGCCAGGCGTGGGCGAGCCAGGGAGAGCGTTATGGCTGCTGCTTCTGAGACCCTTCTTGTAGAACCCATGAGCATGACTCACGAGTTTGAGCGCGCGAGCGCGCACGTGAAGTCCTCGCTGGCACGCTTCGGGCCGATCAGCCTCGCCGAGATGGAAAACGTCAAGCTGCTCGACCGCACCGACACCAAGTACGTCATGCGCGTCAGCCAGCTTGAGCACACCCTTCAGCAAATTGTGGGCCACTATCGCGTGCTCTACGTCAACGGCACATGCCTGAATCACTACCAGACCCTCTACTTCGACACGAGCGACTTCGCCCTCTACCGCCAGCATCACAATGGCTTGCGTGTACGGTACAAAGTGCGCATCCGCGAATACGTCGAGTCCGACCTGGCCTTCTGGGAGGTCAAGCGCAAGACGAACCAGAACCACACGGTCAAGTTCCGGCTGCCGACGCCGGCCATCGTCCCCGCCGTTGACGCGCGTGCCGACCAGTTCGTCGGAGCGCATATGCCGCTCGACCCGCACCTGCTCAGGCCCAAACTCTGGAACAGATTCCTGCGGGTGACGCTGGTTAGCCAGGACGACTCCGAACGCCTGACGCTTGACGTGAACCTGGAATTCGGCTGGGGAGACGCCTACGGCGCGCTGCCGGGCATTGCCATTGCCGAGGTCAAACAGGCGCGCTTTTCGCCCCATTCGAGCTTCATGCAGGCCATGCGGGAGTTGGGTATCCAGCCTGAGCGCTTCAGCAAGTACTGCGCCGGCGTCTATATGCTCTATGAACATGTCAAGACCAACAACTTCAAAAGACGCATGAGGCTGGTGGAGCGGCTGATGCAGGAGGAATGGACCAATGAATGCGCTCGCTGACTCGGCGCTGGGCTTTGCCGTCAATCTGGCCATCGTCACCGTGATCGTGCGGTTCATCTACTATCCGCACCGGCGCGATAAGGACTATGTGTTCACGTTCTTCGCCTTCAACACGGTCATTTTCTTCGTGATGCGCCTGCTGAGCAATTCCGGCCTCAGCGTCGGCGTGGGATTTGGCCTGTTCGCCATTTTCTCGGTGCTGCGCTACCGCACCATCACCGTCCCGATCCGCGAAATGACGTACCTGTTCGTCATCATTGCTCTGCCCGTGCTCAACTCGATCCTGCTGAAGGAACGTAGTTACGCCGAGTTCGCGGTCGCCAACATCGCCACCATGGGCATCCTCTACAGTCTCGAACGAGGGTGGGGGTTCCGGTTTGAGAGCCGCAAGTCAATCACCTACGAGCGCATCGAGATGATCCGGCCCGAAAACTGGCCGCTGCTGCTGGCCGATTTACAGGAGCGCACCGGGCTGCCGATTAAGCGCGTGGAGATCGGGCGGCTCAATTTCCTGCGCGACACGGCGGAAATCAATGTCTACTATGATTCCCACCCCCCGGACATCCTGCCGGTCAGCTTTATCGCTAATCACGGCGCGGCTGACAAAGACTCGTTCGACGGCTAACGCCGCCGCCGCATACCACACTATCCACGTAGCCCTATCAGGAGTTTTTCCGCAATGAGAACACGCAGCACTGCCCTGCTTCTGGCGGGAATCATGGTCGGCCTTTCGCTCATCGCAGCCCCGGTCCGCGCCCAGAGTGACGAGAAAACGGCGCGCCCGGCGGGCTGGGACGAGTACTCGCACGGGAACTCGACAGACCCCGACTACGGGGTTGTCTTCCCCCAGGATGAAGTCAACACTCTCACCATCACCATCTCCCCCGAAAACTGGGGGGCGATGCTGGACGATATGACCGGGCTGTATGGCGAGTTCGGAACCAGGCAAGACGGGGCGGGTCGCCAACCGATGGGCGGCGAATGGCCTGCCCCTGGCGGGGAGCCGCCGGAAGATGTCGCCCCGCCGGCGATGGGCGAGCGCCCGGCAGGGGCTGCTCCTGGCCAGTTTGCGCCCGGCGGGGAGCCGCCTGCGGACATGGTACCCCCTGGCATGGGGGAGCGACCAGAAGGCTTCGCCCCGCCGGCAATGGGCGAGCGCCCAGGGGGGATGGGGGCCGGCGGCATGGCCCTGGGAACCAGCCAGAACCCGATCTGGGTGGCGGCGGACATTGAGTTCGAGGGCCAAACCTGGACGAACGTGGGCATTCGCTTCAAGGGCAATTCGAGTCTCATGAGCACCTGGGGCAGCGGCACTTGGAAACTGCCCTTCAAGCTGGACTTCGACGAGTTCGAGGACGACTACCCGGAGATCAAGAACCAGCGCTTCTACGGCTTCAAACAGCTCAGTTTCTCCAGCAACTGGAGCGATCCGTCGCTGCTGCGCGAAAAAGTGACCGCTGACATCTTCCGCGAGGCGGGCGTGCCCGCCGCCCAGACCGCCTTCTACGCCGTTTACGTGGACTCTGGCGAAGGCCCCCTGTACTTTGGGCTGTACACGGCGGTGGAAGTCGTGGACGACACAGTGATCGAGACGCAGTTCGCCGACGACAGCGGCAATGTCTACAAGCCCGAAGGCACGGGAGCGACGTTCGCCGCCGGCACCTTCAACGAGGCATCCTTCGACAAGGAGACCAACCAGGATGAAGCGGACTACAGCGACATCCTGGCCCTGTTCGACGCTCTGCACGCTACCACGCGCACGACCGATCCGGCGGCCTGGCGCAGCAACCTCGAAGCTGTGTTCGATGTGGATGGCTTCCTGCGCTGGCTGGCCGTCAACTCGATCGTCCAGAACTGGGACACCTATGGGCAGATGGCCCACAACTACTACCTGTATACCGATCCTTCCACCGGCCTGATCACCTGGATTCCCTGGGATAACAACATGGCGCTGATGGCCGGGATGGGCGGCGGTGATGGTGGCGGGCGAGAGGGCAGAGGAGGCTTCGGGGGAGAACTGGCACTCGGCCTGGACAGCGTGGGCAGCGATTGGCCGCTCATTCGCTACCTGATGGACGAGCCGGTCTACCGCGCACTCTATGATCAGTACGTCGCGGAGACGATCACCGGCGCGTTCGAGCCGGCCAGGATGGCCGCCATCTACCAGACCCTGCACGGCCTCATCGCGCCCTACGTCGTCGGCGAAAACGGCGAGCAGCCAGGCTATACCAACCTGGCTTCGGCGGAGGCGTTCGAGACGGCGCTCACGACGCTGATCACTCATGTGAGCCAGCGCTCCTCTGCCGCCCAGCAGTATCTGGAAAGCCGGGCAACAGCGCCGTAGTTGTGGTAATCTGTGGAGGGGGCGAGGCGCGGATCATCACCCTGTGCCCCCGCTATAACTGGGGACTGCGGGATGGCCAAGACGATTCTCATCGTGGATGACAAGCTCACTGTGCAGATTTTCCTCAAGGAGCTGCTGAGCGAACAAGGCTTCCGCGTGGTGACGGCTGACAACGGGCGCGACGCCCTGTTCGTGGCCCGGCACGAGAAGCCCGATCTGATCCTGCTCGATATTATGATGCCGCTGATGGACGGGCATGAGTTCATCCAGGTCTATCGCCAGGAGAGCGAGACGCCGATCATCCTGCTGACCGCACGCCTGGACGAGGATGACAAGGTCTTCGGGCTGGCGCTGGGGGCGGACGACTACATCACCAAACCATTCGGTCCGCGCGAGCTGATCGCGCGAATACAGGCTGCGCTCCGCCGGGCATCCAAGCCGGCCAGCCCGCCCGACATCGTGCGCGTGGGCGGGATCGCCCTCGATCGCAGCGCCTACCGGGTGACGGTGAATGGGCGCGAGGTGAAGCCGACTCCGTCAGAATTCCGCCTGCTGGATGCCTTGATGTCCGCACCAGGACGCGCCTTCACCCGTGCCGATCTGTTGGATCTACTGCAGGACGATCCCTACGAAGGGGTCGAGCGCACGGTAGATGTTCATATCCGCAACCTGCGCAGCAAGATCGAGCCGGATGCCAGCAAGCCGTACTACATCGAGACGGTGTTTGGGGTCGGCTACCGCTTCAGGCCGGAGGAGTAGGGGGTGCTGTCGCTGCGCGTCAAGCTCACCCTGGCCCTGCTCTTCACCGGGCTGTCCGGCGTGATCATTGTCGCCGTGCTGGTGCAGCGGCTTACCACCGCCGAATTCGACCACTTCGTCTCCGAGCAGGAGCGCGCCAATTTCATCGCTGACATGGCCGCCTACTACGAAGTGTACGGCTCGTGGGAGAACATACAAATAGCGCACGGCCGGCTGCCGATCGCGCCGCTGCCGGCCAATCTCCCTCCAGATGGAGCGTTCAGCCGGACCCCCGGCCCGATCCGGTTCATGCTGGTAGACCAGGATGGTCTCGTCGTCATTCCCGACCAGGGCTACGCGCCCGGCCAGCCGATCGCGGAAGCAGACCTGCAGAGAGCCGATGCGGTGGTGGTGGACGGCGAGACTGTTGGCTATGTCATCGCCGGCGCGCGGTGGCCGGAGCGCAACACGCTGGAGGAATCGTACCTGGGCCGCATCAACCGCATCCTGTGGTGGGCGACAGGGGGAGCCATTGCCCTTGCGCTGCTGCTGAGCTTCCTGTTTGCGCGCTCGCTGTCGCGCCCGCTGCACGAGATTGCCGCAGCCATTCGCGCGTTCTCGCGCGGTGACCTCACGTCGCAGGTGCCCGTGCGCAGCCGCGACGAAGTGGGACAGGTCGCCGCCGCGTTCAACCAGATGAGCGCAGACCTGGCGCGGGCCAACCGGCTTCGCCGCCAGATGACCGCCGACATCGCCCACGAGCTGCGCACGCCGCTCTCGGTCGTGGTGGGGTATCTGGCTTCGCTGAGCGAGGGACTGCTCAAGCCCAGCCCTGAGCGTTTGCAGATCATGCACGGCGAAGCGCAGCATTTGCAGCGCCTGGTAGAAGACCTGCGCCTGCTTTCATTGGCTGACGCCGGCGAGCTGCGCCTCCACCGCCAGTGGGTCGCCCCCGGCGAGTTGATCTCCCTGGCTGCCGTCACCTTCGGGCACCAGGCCGAGCAACGGCATGTCACGCTCGACGTGCAGATCGAACCCGATGTCCCGCTGCTGCACGCCGATCCGGATCGCATCTTGCAGGTGCTCAGCAACTTGCTCAGCAACGCGCTGCGCCACACGCCGGAACAGGGACGGATCACGCTCTCGGCGCGCCAGCAGGACGGGCAGATTCGCCTGGCCGTGCAGGACACCGGGCCAGGCATTGCCCCGGAGCACCTGGTCCACGTCTTCGAGCGCTTCTACCGGGTGGATGCGGCGCGGCACCAGGAACAGACCGAGTCCGGCCTGGGGCTGGCCATCGCCAAATCGCTGGTGGAAGCGCATGGAGGCAGCATCTCGGCTGCCAGTGTGGTGGGGCAAGGCACGACCGTCACGCTGGCGTTTCCACCCAGCCCCAGGCGGGAAGGCCGGTAACCCGTAAGCCGGGTATTCCGCTCGAGTGAGTCGCCAGCCGGGCGTTTCCCCGCTTGCCGGAGAGTATCCATGCGGCGGTGTTTGGGGTAAACTGGTCGGCGAAGGGAAAGCGAAACTGGCTCCCCAGCAGCATACTATGAGCGACAAACGTAGCATCTTCTTCGACGAATGGCAGGCCTGCCTGCACGCCCACTATGTGCATGTTCTGCGCATCGGCGACGTCGTCACCGAGCCGACGCTGCGCCACGTCCTGCACCAGACGGGCATCAGCGACGAGGAACTGGCGGCGTTGCAGGCGGAGGGCCTTGCCAGCCGCTCGCTGCCGGAGCGCGCGCGCGACGCGCCTCACGCGGCGGAAGGGCGGAGCGGGGAGGGCACGGCGGCTGAGCCTGCGCCCTTCGATGAGGAGATAGCTCTCGACGCTGAGGGCGACGACAGCCCCGACGAGCTGCCGCCCGTCCCGCCTGGGCAGCTCGCGCTGTTTTGAGCGCTTTCAATGCGGGGGCTGCTGACGCAGCAGCCATTCGAGAAGTTGTTTTCCCCCACCCCAAACCCTTCCCTGCAAGCTAAACATTGCCCACAAGCGCCCCCATCTCCCAGCCCCGTCTCTCCGCGCAGCGTGAGAGAAAGAGAGCAGACTGTGGAGCGGGCACGATCCAAGATGTAGGTGATGCATAGCCCCGCCAGGAGGGAGGGGCTTCGCGCGCGCCCCGGCTGACCGCTGACTGCTGACCGCTGATGGGCTGGCTCGCCCTTCAAACGGCTGCCGGAATCTGCTATAATAGGCATTGCAAGGGGGTGACAGGCTTCGACGTGGGAGGCTGGTCACAGACTGCAAGCCGAGGCGCTCTCCCCTCGTTAATCCAGAGCAAACCAACAAGTGCCAACCAGAGCACTCCTCGTCTCGCTATGGCTGCGTAGTAGCCTAGCAGACACCCGATACCCTGCGGGGTATCCGCCTGCCCCAACCGTCTCCTGTCCGGGTGGCAAGCAGGCGTCACAAACGACAGGGTGCCCTGCGCCGACGCCGGTACCGCGCAGCCAAGACTCACCGGCTAGCGCGCGGCCCGACCCCCGCCGGCTTGGGTTGCCCCGCGCGAAACCAAAAAGCTGGCTACGCTTGTAGACGTTTGTGCTCGAATCTTGCGGACGGGGGTTCGATTCCCCCCACCTCCACCTGAACGCAGCGCAGCACCGGCGAGAAAGCAGCCGGTGCTGTGTGTTTTTCCCAGGCCTCACCCTCTGGCCCGACCAGGCCAGGGAGGGGGAAAACGTCCCCTCCGGCGAAGGGGGATCGAGGGGGAGAGGCGTGCGCAGACAGGTTTAAGTTGCTGCATATGGGCGCAACCCAACGCTCTGCCGCGCCCGTCTCTGGCTCTCACTCGCTCACAAGCCAGGTGCGCAGCGTGGTGATGTAGCGCTCCGGCGAGTCCATCATAATGAAATGCCCGGCGTCGGGGAACCACTCGATCTGCGCATGGGGCACGCCCGCCTTGAGCGTCTGGTGCTCGCTGGGCCGCACGATGATATCGCGCTGCCCGTACATACCCAGCGCCGGCACGGTCACCCGGTGCAACTGCGGGCGCAGATCGGTCTTGCGCAGCGTGCCGATGCTCTGAAAAAACGACTCGACGTTGATCTTGGACACATCGCGGGTGATCATGCGGCCCATCGCCCGGCCATCGCGCGCCATAAAGTGGCTGTAAAAGCGTAGGAACAGCCGCAGGCCCCGCCCGCCAAAGAGCCAGAAGAACGACGCCACTCGCCGCCGCCCCGACAGCTTGAGCAGCAGATTGAGCGAGCCGCCGTTGATCGGCGAGCCGATCACGCACACCTTGACCGTCTTCTGGGGGTGGCGGATGGCCATGCTCAGCGCGACCGTCCCGCCCATCGAGTGGCCGATCAGCGGCGCGCGCTGGATGCCCAGCCGCTCCATGAACTGGTAGACCATCTCGACATAGGTCGGCACGGTGAAGGCGTCCAGGCGGGCGCGCTGCGCGCTGCCGCTGGCTGTGCCGGGCACGCCGGAATCGCCGAAGCCGAAAAAATCGAGGGCATAGGTGCGATACTCGCGGCCCAGCACTTCGATGGTGTCGCGCCAGAGTTCCCACGAGCCAAGCCAGCCGTGCAGCAACAGCACGGGTCGCCCACGCCCATAGGTTTCGTAATGGATGATGCCCGGATCAGTGACCAGAGACGGCACGTGTGGCCCACCTCTCACCGCGCCTGCGGGGTTGCCATACCCGCGCGCTGCTAGGCATCCATCTCGTCGAGGATGGCGTACAGCAGCTCCAGCAGCACATTCTTGACGCTCTCTTTGTCAGTGGCGACGCACGGCAGCAGCTTGATGTGGTCGTCAATGCGCAGGGCGATGCGCAGGTCATCGGGTGTCCAGGCTTCGGGGTGATCCTGTTTGTTGGCGGCGACGACGTAGGGCGTGGGCGCGTAGGCGCGGAAGGTCTCCAGGATGCTCTTGGCTTCGCGGAAGGTCTCCGGCCTGGCGCTGTCTACCACGACCACAAAGCCGAGCATGCCCTCGGCCAGAATCTCCCACATGAAGTCGAAGCGGCGCTGGCCCGGCGTGCCGAACAGATAGAGCACCAGGTCGTCGTCCACGGTGATGCGCCCGAAGTCCATGGCGACAGTGGTCTGGGGCTTGATGCCATATTCGGGCGCATCGCGAGAGATCGTCTCGTCGGTGGTCACCGCCCCGATCTCGCTGATGGAGCGGATGAACTCTGTCTTGCCCGCGCTGAAAGGACCGGTGATGACCATCTTGACGAATTGCATGGGCTGACTTCACTCTTTCACCAAAGCACCCGAAAGGGTTAGAATCAACGTGCAGGGGCGGCCCGGCGCCGGCTCACGCCTCTTTGATGCGGGCGATCAGGCGTTCGACCACGCTGCGCTTGACCTGCGCTCCCTGGGGCAGCGTCCGGCGTGTGCCGTCGGCGGCCTGGACTTTGGGCGGGGCCATGCCGGGTGGCCGCACCAATTCCACCAGGCCCGCCTGCAACAGCCCATAGACCACGCGCCGGATTTCGGTGTCGGTCATGCTGCACGCTTTGGCGATCTGGTGGATCGAGTTCTTGGGATTGACGAACCCCACGACGCGCCATTCTTCGACGCTGAGACGCACGCCCCGGAACTTATCGCCGGGCGATTCGGGGAACTTGAGCGCCAGGTCGAGGTTGGGCAGTTCCTCTTCGAGCGGCTTGATTTCGCGGGCGCGGCGCGTCCCCTCGATGATCACGTTCTTGAGGTCAATGGGCACGGTGATGCGGCCCGGCGGCGGCGAGACATTCTCCTCGAAGACGAACGGCTCGCGCTGCCAGGTCATCACATCATAGACAATGTCCAGCGTGTGCTGGCGGATGCTGCGCACGATGTCGGCTTTCGTCACGTAATTGGCGTTGATCAGCATCAGGGCCAGCGCCTTGTCAGAGTATTTGCTGCCGCGCTCGCGGATGACGCGCGCCTGCTCTGCGTTGAGCTTGCCGGCCTTGTGCAGCACGCTGGCCAGGTGTCCATCGTGATCGCCCATCGCCGCCAGCACCAGACGTCCCTGCTCGAAGGTGGCCGTCGCCCGCTCTTTGCCGGGGATGATCCTGGGGCGCTTGTGCCCCGCTCCGTCGGCGATCATCTCCTTGGTGACGACCGGCTCGTACAGGCGCAGAGTGCCCGTCTTCTTGGCCAGGTTGATCAGGTGGAGGATTTGCGTCGTGCTGAAGTCCGCCAGGTTGCCTTTGAGCGCCATCTTATCTCGTTTCTACCCACTGTCAGGGTCACGTGGCGGGTGGAATGGGGTGGGCTGTGTTGCTGCAGACCGGGCTGCCCGGCATTATACACTTCCGAAAATGGGCAGTCAACCGCCCCGGCGCGCGGCCCCAGGACGGGCTAGCGTCCCGGCCACCGATCCTCGTCCCGCCGATTATGCGCGATTTGTCTCAAGGCTATATCCCGTTTACATTCATCATTATAGGCCACATTGTAATCCGCAAGTGCTGTCAATGGCAGGTCTGCACACGAAATTCGTGAAAAATTCATTCTGGAGGCGGGGGCGCTGGCTGCTCAGCGCCGCCTGGCTGGTCGCTCTGCTGGCCGCCTGCACGCCGGGCGAGAAGCCGCCGCGCATCATCACCGCCACGCCCGCCAGCGCCCCCACGCGCGTGGCCGCTGCCGCCGCCCAGATCGCGCGCCCGGCGAACGTGAACCCGCTGACCGGGCTGCCCGTCCGCGATCCGGCAGCGCTGGCCCGCCGCCCGCTGGCCGCTAAAATCTCCAACGCGCCGGACAGCGTGCGGCCCCAGGCGGGCATTGGCGCGGCAGACCTGGTCTTCGAGCACTACGTCGAGGCCGGCCTGACGCGCTTCACCGCCATCTTCTGGACGCACACGCCGCCGCGCATCGGCTCGATCCGCAGCGCGCGCCTGCTTGACCTGGAGATTCCGGCCATGTACGGGGCGCTGCTGGTCTATTCCGGCGCGAGCGAGCCGATCCGCCAGCGCATCGCCGCGTCGCCGTTCGCCCCGCGCGCCTACGAAGGCGTCACCACCGGCGCGCCGCTGTACTTCCGCGATCCGGCGCTGGACGCGCCGCACAACCTCTTCGCCGTCCCCGCCGAGGTGTGGGCGCGCGCCCGCGCCGACAGGCTGAACGACCCGCCCGACCTGCGCGGCATGGTCTTTGACCCGGCTTCGCCAGAGGATGGCGCGCCCGCCGCCATCGTGACCCTCGACTACGGGCCAGATGAGGTGCGCTGGCGCTACGATCCGCTCAGCGGGGAATACGCGCGCTGGGTGGATGGCCAGCCCCACACCGACGCGGACAGCGGCGCGCAGGTGATGGCGGCCAACGTGGTCATCCTCTACGCGCGCCACCAGGACGACGAGAGCATTGTCGAGGGCGAGTGGAACGGGACGGTGTTCTACTCGACCGCGATCGAGCTGCGGACGTTCGGCCCGGCCACGCTCATCCGCGACGGCGTCGCGGTGCGCGGCTTCTGGATGCGCTGGGCCGAAGATGCGCCGCTCACCCTGTGGGCGGACGAGGAAGCCGCCCAACCGCTGGCATTCAAGCCGGGCAATACCTGGTTTCAGGTGGTGCCGCCGGGTTTCAGCGGCGTGCGCCTGGAGTAGGTGTACAATGACGGTAGCGCGCGGGGGCGCAGCGCCCTGGCCGGCACCGCGCCCTGGCCGGCACCGCGCCCCGGTGTTGCCCGCACACGGGGACTACCATGCTGGACCCGCGCTATCCCTGGCTGGCCATCGTCTTTTTGACGGCGATCGCGACCGCCGCGCTGTTACGGCGCGGATCCGTCGTCTTCGGGCTGTTCCGGGACCCCTTGCTGGCGCATTTTCGCCTCTATGGGCCGGAGACGCCCTACTCGCCGCTGGCCCGCTTTCTGGACATGCTCGGCGTGTGGAGCCTGCTGGTGGCCAGTATGCTCGACGCGCTGACCAGCGACCAGCGCGGGAGCTGGAGATATGTGTCGGTGGTCTTTTTCGCGGTGATGCTGATGGCTTTCGCCGGGAGCGTCATCACGCGCAACAGCGACACCCTGCGCCACGCTTTGCCGCTGTGGTATGGCGAGCTGATGGAACAGACCACGCGCCAGGAGCGTCGTCACCTGGCCTACGCCTGGCTGCGCATCCCGCGCAAGATGCGCTGGCGGCTCAACGCCGACCAGGCGTCGTTCCGCGTGTTTGTCGAGCTGGTGCGGCTGACGTCGTACTACGGCGTGCGCGACCCCGACGACCCCTGGGCGATCTGGCAGTGAGCGCCGGACTTCTGGGTATCAGGCTGGCAGCGACCGATCAGGGGGCGTATCTCATTTTGGGGCAGAAGATCACCGCTGAGGCGCAGAGAGCGCAGAGAAAAGATGGTGTTAGTTCTTCTCCGCGTCCTCTGTGTCTCAGTAAGCTCAGGAAGGTTTTGCGTAATCCGGTGGTTTACCTCACCCCCAGCCTCGCTGCGCTCGGCTTGCCCCCTCTCCATGCATGGAGAGGGGGCGGCGAGGCGCGTCAGCGCCGAGCGGGGGTGAGGTAAACCTGGGCGCAGCAGCGTAGCGCCCTTATCTGACAGGTTTTCCACACTCCCATACGCAAATCATCGTTGACAGCCGGAACCACTTGTGGTACTGTAATTATGCGACTGTGGGCGCTGCCCTTTGCAGCGCTGAAAAGAACATGCGAATGTTCCCACGGACGCCTTTTTTTGTCTTTGTACTATTATCATGATGATTATTTTCCTATGTATGGAGATGTGTTATGTGGGTCATGTACGTGGACGAATCTGGCACACCGGGCGACCGTGAATCCAGATATTTCGTCATGGCAGGTGTGGCGGTTTTTGAAAGGAGTATGTTGGGACTTTCGCGTGCCCTTAATACGATCCAGGAGAAATACATCCCCGATTATACGGGGTTACTCGAATTTCATGCCTCAGAACTGCGCTCACCGCGCGGGGGCACATTCTGGCGCGACAACGTGGCCCGCGAAGTCCGCGAGCAGATACTAGAGGAGATCGGTTATGCAGTGGCCAATCCCAGCTATCTCGCCTGGGTGAAGCTGTTCGGCGTAGCTATTGAGAAGCATTTCTTGGATCACGATGGAGAGTCTATATACGAGCGCGCTTTGAACGAACTGTGCCGACGGTTTGATATTTTCCTTTCAAGGCAACATCAACGCACCCGACAGCCTCATCTAGGTATGTTAATCTTCGACGAGTCACAACTTCAAACGGAAACGCGGCAACTGATGCTCAGCTATCGTACTGGACAGCACGAATGGGTGACGACAGGGCGCATCGTTGAAGTTCCGTTCTTCGCTGACTCACGAGATACCCGGTTGTTACAGGCAGCAGACTACGTAGCGTATGCGTTATACCGGCGCTATGAGCATGGGGACATCAGCCTTTTTGACCGGATCAGCCGTGCGTTTGACAGCGATAATGGCATCATCCATGGCCTGAAGCATATCCACAGTGCGTTTAGCACCTGCCTGTGCCCGGCCTGCCTCTCGCGCCGCTTGAGCCAACAGCCCCCGGACTGAAAACGCTCAAAACAGCGCAGGATGCGCTGGCGGCTCAACGCCGACCAGGCGTCGTTCCGCGTGTTCGTCGAGTTGGTGCGGCTGACCTCGTACTATGGCGTGCGCGACCCCGACGACCCCTGGGCGATCTGGCAGTGAGCCAGGGAGTGTCTATTGGCTGAAAGAGATCGCCGACACTTCCTGGGGGAAGATGAGGGCAGGGGAAGGGCCTGGCGCTGCCCAGGACTTCCGGAGCCTGCCCTTCGAGCGCCCGATCGCCGCCCGCTGACTGCTGACGGCGAACAGCCGTCAGCTAACTGCCGATTGCTGTCCATCCGCCGCCCGCGCTATACTTCGCCCCATGAACACACCTCACCCCCTGCGCGCCGCCCTGGTGATGGCGCTGCTGCTGATCGCCGCGCTGTGCGCGCCGGTGACGGTTGCCGGGGCACAGAGCCGCACGCCCACGCCGCCAGGAACGGTGACGGCAGTGGTCGCCGTCGAGCGGGCGTTCGTCTTCCCGGTGCCCGATCGCAGCGCCACGCCGCTGACCTACGTCTACCAGCGCGAGGCGCTGCCCGTGCTCGGCCAGACAGCGCGCGGCGTCTATTTGCTCGTGATGGTGGAAGAGCGGCCAGGGTGGGTGCTCGCCGCGCAGATGGACCTCAGCGGCGACCTGGCGGCGGTGCCGGTGGTCGAGGAAGCGCGCGCCACACCAGCGACGCCGACCTTCACTCCGGCCCGCAGCACGCCCACAACGGCAGCAGCGACGCGCACGCCCCTGCCCACGCGCACACCCATCCCCACGCTCAGCACGCCCGTCACGCCGCTTCCCGGCGGCACCGCCACCCCCACCGACGGCCTGCCCGCCGTCCTGCCGGGGACGCCGCCGCCGGTGAGCGTCGCCCTGCCGGAGGATTGGAACGCGCTGCACCTGGAGGTGCCCTTCAGCACCTTCGACGGCCAGACGCGCAGCATCCCCCTCACCATCTACTTCGGGCCGCTGTCCGACAGTGTGCAGGGCTATATTTATCTCTACTGGGGCTTCCCCAACGTGGTGGACTTCGACGGCACGTTCAACCTGTGGGCGGATGGCGTCCAGATTCTGCGCGGCTCGCTCGTCGGCCCCTCGTGCAATCTGGGGCTGGATGAGCAGATGACTTTCAGCGTGGGCGGGCACGAAGGGGTGGGCACCTACTACGCCGCTGTGGGCTGCGCCGACGAGACGGACACGACCGGCTGGTTCGCCGCGCTGCGCGTGGATCAGGGCAGCTACGCCTTCTTCACCGCCGTCGAGCCGTTCGACGCGCTGATCGCCCAGCGCGGGGCGCTGCAGGCGATTCTCGATACGGTCGAGTTTCTGTCGTCGGACGCGGGGCCGTAGACGGTGCGGTGATCGGGCGCGCCCAACTCCCCCTTGACCCCAGTGCCGGTCTTGCGGTATGGTGTTGCCTGTCAGCACAGCCAGCGCATGAGCAGGGGCGAGCGTGGCCGCCAAACCCGATCGCATCATCGTCATAGATGTCGAAGCCACCTGCTGGGAGGGCGAGCCACCCCCCGGCCAGGAGCCTGAGATCATCGAGATTGGCGTGTGCGTGCTGGACGTGCTCAGCGGCGAGCGCCTGGCCCGCGAAGGCATCTTCGTCCGGCCCGAACGCTCGCAGGTCAGCCTGTTCTGCACGCAACTGACCACGCTGACGCCGGAGCGAGTGGGACGCGGCGTGACCTTCGAGCATGCCTGTCGCATCCTGCGCCGCAAGTACGCGGCCGGCGACCGCGCCTGGGCCAGCTATGGCGACGAAGACCGCCGCCTGTTCGAAAGACAGTGCGCCGCGCGGGGCGTGCCCTATCCGTTCGGGCCGACGCATCTGAACGTCAAGGCGCTGGTTGCCCTGCTGCACGGGCTGCCGCGCGAGATCGGGCTGCCGGGCGCGCTGGCCCTGCTCAACCTGCCGGCGGAGGGCACGCCGCACCGGGGCGTGGACGACGCCTGCAACACGGCGCGGCTGCTGGCCGCGCTGATCCTGCACCATCGCGGCGTGCTGATCCCCTCGTGACCAATCCGACCCTATGAACCGAGGACGACTCTTGACTGCCCGACTCATTTCCCTGCTCACCCTTCTGGTCGCTGTGACCGGCTTGCTGCTGGCCGCTCCCTTCCCCGTTATGGCGGGGCCGCAGGCGGCTGCCCCGGTCAGCATCACCTACGATTTCCAGTGGATTCGCCAGGGGAGCGTGGGCATTGTGCGCGTGATGGGCGCGGACATCGCCGATGTGCGCGCTGTGTTCCAGGAGCGCGTTCACCCCTTCTACAGCGAAAAGGGCGGCTTCACCGGCCTGATCGCCGCCGACATGGGGCAGGATGTCGGCCAGTATCCGCTGCAGGTGTGGGTGCGCTACCTGGATGGCACGTCCGAGCGCATTGACAAGACCATCGAAGTCAACTACGGCGAATTTGGTCGCGCCGAGGTCTATCTGCCGGTCTCGCTGATGCCGCTGCTGGAACGGTCGGTCGAGGATGAGGAGATGGCCCGCCTGTCCGGCTTCTTCAAGCGCTCCACGCCGGAACGCTATTGGGCGGACGAGGGCTTCGCCCTGGCGACTACCGCCCCGCAGATCGGCCCCTTTGGCTCGTGGCGGCTGTACAACGAGACGACCTGGCGGCAGCACACCGGCGCGGACTACCGGATGCCCATCGGCACGCCGGTCACGACGGTCGCCAGCGGGCGCGTCATGCTCGCCGGCACCCTGGCCATTCGCGGCGGCTATGTGCTGATCGATCACGGCTGGGGCATCTACAGCGGTTATGCTCATATGTCGGAGCTGCTGGTCGTGCCCGGCCAGTGGGTGCGCAAAGGGGACGTGATTGGTCTCAGCGGCCTCAACGGGCGTTCGGCGGGCGCGCACCTGCACTGGGAGATGGCGGTCAGCGGGGCGTGGGTTAACCCGGAGCAGTTTGTCGGGCTGGGCCTGGAGGCGGGCCAGTGACAGCAGAGCTTCAGCCCTGGCAGACGCTCGCCGCGCGCGAGCTGCTGGACTGCCGCCCCTGGCTGCGCGTCAGCGCGGAGCGCGTCCGGCTGCCCAACGGCCACGAGATTGACGCCTTCTACCACATTGACATGCCGGACTGGGCGCAAATCTTCGCCGTGACTGCCGATGGGCGCGTGCCGCTGATCGAGCACTGGAAACAGGGGGCGCGCGCGCTTTCGCTGGAGCTGCCCGCCGGCTACCTGGACGACGGCGAGTCCGCCGAGGCCGCTGCCCGCCGCGAGCTGCGCGAAGAGACGGGCGTTGAGGCGGCGGACTGGCGCTACCTGGGCCGCTTCTTCATGGACGGCAACCGGGGCTGCGGCGCGTCGCATATCTTTCTGGCGCGGGGGGCGCGCGTGGTCGGCGCGCCGCAGCGCGAAGATTCCGAGATCATGGCGCAGCACTGGCTGACGCTGGCCGAAGTGCGCGCAGCCTGGCGGGGTGGGCGCATGGGCAACATCGCAACTATAGCCGCCGTCGGGCTGGCGCTGACGGCATTGGAGGGGGACGATGCTCCAGATTAGACCGGCGCGCCTGGCCGACCTGCCGGGCATGGCTGCCGTGCTCCAGGACTCCTTCAGCGACAAGATGCGGGCCATCTTTGGCAGCGACCGCGAAAAGGTTGTCGGCCTGCTGGAAGCGATCTACACAGGGCCGGTGCGGCGTGGCTATGACGGCGTGCTGGTCGCCGACCGGGGCGGGCGCATCGTCGGCACGCTGGTAGTCGAGCCGCTGCACCACACGCCCGAAGAAAACCGGACTTTTGAGAGCCTGGCCGTGCGCGAGCTGGGGCTGCTGCGGATGCTGCGCGCCGCATTCATGCTCTGGCTGCTGAGCCACAAGCCGGGGCCGGACGAGGCGTACATCAGCGACCTGGGCGTGGCCGCTGACTGCCAGGGTGAGGGCATCGGCGGGCAGTTGATGACCCAGGCGGAGCAGTGGGCGCACATGCATGGGCGCGCCCGCCTGACGCTGTGGGTCTCCGCGGACAACGCCTGCGCCATTCACGTCTACGAGAAGGCCGGGTTGGCCATCACGCGCACCCGTTCAAGCTGGCTGACCCGCCTGACCTATGGCATCCGCCGCTGGCACTTCATGGAGAAGTCGCTGAACATCCGCCAGTTGCCGAGCGGGGAAAGGGATCACCGCAGAGACGCAGAGGGCGCGGAGAAAAGGTGACGAGTCTCCAATAGTTCTTCTTGATGTTTTCCTCTGTGTCCTCTGCGCCTCTGCGGTTCAGCCAGCCTGCTCCGGGTCGCCCCACCCCGCGCAGGCGCAACGCCCGGCGCGCTGATGGGTTATCATGGATGGAGGGCGGAGATCGCCGGGGGCTGCCAAGCCATGCGCGTCGCGCTGTTCACCGAGACATTTCTGCCGAAAATTGACGGGATCGTCACCGTCCTGCTGCTGCTACTCGATCACCTGATCCAGCGCGAGGTCGAGTTCATGATCGTCGCGCCCAAGCTGGCCGACCAGGTGGGCGACTATCGCGGCAGGAAGGTTGTTGGCGTGCCGGGCGTGCGCTTCCCCCTCTACCCGGAGCTGAAGGTCGGCCCGCCCACGCTGAGCACCTACCGCGAAGTCAGGGACTTCAAGCCAGACATCGCCCACTTCATCCATCCCACCCTGGTCGGCACGGGCGGCATGGTCATGGCCAAGCGCCTGAACATCCCCACGCTCGCTTCGTTTCACCTCGATCTGGCGACCATCGCCCGCTACCTGGGCATCGGCTTCCTGGAGCCGGCCATCTGGTGGTACACGCGCCGGAACTTCAACGCCGCCGATTATGCGCTGGCCCCTTCGCGGCTGGTGCAGCAGGACATGCTGGCGCACGGCGTGCGCAACGTCGGACTGTGGCGCAGAGGCGTAGATGCCGAGCGGTTCCACCCGCGCCACCATTCGCCCGCCATGCGCGCCCGCCTGAGCGCCGGGCACCCGGAAGAAACCATCCTGCTCTACGTGGGGCGGCTCTCCAACGAGAAGCAGATCGACTCGATCAGGGCGGTGCTGGAGCGCGTGCCGGGCACGCGGCTGGCCGTGGCGGGCGATGGCCCGGCGCGCGCCGACCTGCAAGCGCACTTCGCCGGCACGCCCACCGTGTTCATGGGCTATCTGCAGGGCCAGGAGCTATGGTCGGCCTTCGCCAGCGCCGATATCTTCGTCTTCCCCTCGGCGATGGAGTCCTTCGGGCTGGTGCTGATCGAGGCGATGGCTTCTGGGCTGCCGGTGGTCACTTCGCGCGTGGGCGGCGTGGACGACATGGTGCGCTCCGGTGTGAACGGGTACGTGTTCAACGTCGGCGACGTGCGCGGCATGATTGACGGCGTGCGCGCCGTGCTCTCCGAGAAGCGCAAGCGCCAGGTCATGGGTCGTAACGCGCGCCTCTTCGCCGAGACGCAATCCTGGCCGGCCATGATGGACGAGCTGATCGCCTGCTACGGCGACCTGATCAGCGGGCGCACGCCGTCTATGTAGCGGATTTTCAACCAGAAAGCAAGAGGCGCGGGCACTGCGCTTCCTCGCGGCCTCTCTCTCGGTCGGATCAGCGCGCGCCTATACATTACCTACATCTTGGATCGCGCCCGCCTCGCCATCTCCGGCTCTGCTTCCACGGGGGCTACTGTTGGTGACATGCCCCTGCGGGAGGCGGTCAGGGGGCGGGGTCTTCTGCCGCAGCAGCCTTCGGAAGTCCTCCCTGGCTCCGCCTTCGGTGGCGCGCTCACCCGCCGACCGACGCCCCCGCCGGCAGCCCCGCCAGCGGAGTCGCCGCCCGCACCGCCCGGCGGATCGCCTGGGCCGTCACCTCGGCAGCGAACGCGCCGATGACGCTGGCATTGGCGCGCCCGGCATCCCCTGTCGCCAGGGCGAAGATCGTGTCGCCGTCCAGCAGCGTGTGCGCGGGGCGCACGGCGCGGGCCAGGCCATCGTGAGCCATCTGTGCCACCTTGTTGGCTTCCTCTTTGCTCAGGGCAGCGTTGGTCGCCACCACGCCGATCACCGTGTTGGACGCGCCGCCGGGTGTCATGCGCGCCAGGACTGGCAGAAGGTTGAGCGCCCCGGCGAAGCGCGCCCCGTCCGGCGGCTGGCGCGTCCCGGCCAGGATTGCCCCGTCTTCGTCTACCACGTCGCCCAGCGCGTTGACCGCGAACAGTGCCGCCACGCGCAGCCCGTCGCCGATCTCGATCGCCGCGCTGCCCATGCCCGACTTGCAGGCAAAACCCGGCCCCAACAGCCGCCCGATCTGCGCGCCCGCCCCCGCGCCGGCGCACCCTTCGGCCACCGGCTCCGCCGACGCCGCCTGGCATGCGGCATAGCCCATCGCCGCATCGGGGCGGATGGACGGGTCGCCCACATCGAGGTCGAAGAGGATCGCCGCCGGGACGATGGGCACCACGCCGACGCCCACGTTGAAGCCCACGCCCTGCTCTTCCAGCCAGCGCATGACGCCGCTTGCCGCATCCAGGCCGTAGGCGCTGCCCCCGGCCAGCACGATAGCGTGCACATGCTCGACCATATGCAGCGGGCGCAGCAGGTCTGTTTCGCGCGTGCCGGGTGCGCCGCCGCGCTGGTCCACGCCGCCGACCGTCCCCGGCGGGCAGAGGATGACGGTGCAGCCGGTCGGCCCGCCCAGAGCGTGAGCATGGCCCACACGGATGCCGTCAATAGCGGTGAGCGTGAGGTTGCTCATGGGTTATTCCCTCGCTTTTCCCACAGAGGCCACATAATCCAGTCTTATCGCACGCATTTCGCACATTCTGCCCCAGGCCGCCTATAATTTCCAGCAGATCAGCGGGGGATGCAGGGTAAGCGCATCTGGCGTGTGCACTGCTTGATCTCACCCCCGCTCGGCGCAGGCGCGTCTCGCTTCCCCCTCTCCGTTGACGGGGAAGGGGAAAGGCCGAGCGTAGCGAGGCCGGGGGTAAGCTCCCCCTCATCCCCCAACCCCTTCTCCCTCCAGGGGGAGAAGGGGAGCAAG
>JAHDWP010000045.1 GCA_023382715.1 Anaerolineae bacterium | reverse complement strand
CCCCCACTCGGCGCTGACGCGCCTCACCGCCCCCTCTCCACGCAGATGGAGAGGGAGCAAGCCAAGCGCAGCGCGGCTGGGGGTGAGGTAAAGCATGTGAGCACTCTCGCTAAGGAAAACGCAGGCTGGGCGTGTATTGGGTGTGTGCTCGCGGGCGGGGCTGGTGCGCAAGGCGCGTCAGCCGCTATAATGGGCCGCTGCGTGAGGTGCCAGGCGCAGGGTGGCTGGCACCGGCGGGCGGACACGGACGCGGATGAAGAAGCGGTGGCCGAGCTTGCTGCTCGGCGTGGCGGTGAGCGTGGTCGCGCTGGTGTACCTGTTCCGGCGCGACCTCAGCGGCGTGCAGAGCGAATTGCGCAGCGCGAACTATGTCTGGGTAGTGCCCTGCCTGCTGCTGTCGTATGTCGGGCTGTGGCTGCGCAGCCTGCGCTGGCGTGTCCTGCTCGGCTATCGTATCGCCCCGGCGCACAGCTTCCACATCCTCAACGTCAGCTACTTCGTCAACGGCGTGCTGCCGCTGCGCGTGGGCGAGCTGGTGCGCGCGGCGCTGGCGGCCCGGCTCGACCCGCCGCTGCCGGTCTTCACCTCGCTGAGCACGATCGTGGTGGAGCGGCTGCTGGACACGCTGGCCGTCTTCGCCCTGATCGGCGTGGTGCTGGCGATGCTGCCCGTCGGGCTGGAGATCGGTTTCGTGGGCATGGCCCTGGGTGCTGGCGCGGTGATCGGCGTGATCGTGCTGGCGCTGTTCGCGGTACGGCCCGCCTGGGCGCACGCGCTGCTCGATGGGCTGGCGCGCGTCATCCCGCCGCTGCGACGCCCCGCGCTGCGCGCCTGGCTGAGCAGCGCACTGGAAGGCATCCGCCCGCTGGCTTCGCCGCGCACCATGCTGCTGGTGGTCGGCTGGACGGCGGTCGCGTGGGCCGTGTCGGTGCTGACCGGCTATTCGCTGCTGTTCGCCGTCTTTGACGAGCCGACGTGGAGCGCCGCCATCGCCATGATCGCGCTGGCCTCTTTCGCCATCGCCGTGCCCGCCGTGCCCGGCAACCTGGGGCCGTTCGAGGCGGCGATTGTCTTCGCCCTGGCCAGCACGAAGCTGGTGGCCGGGCCGACCGCCGCCCCAGCCGTCGCCTTCGCGCTGCTGCTGCACGCGGTCAACCTGCTGACCTACATCTCTGCCGGGCTGGTCGGCCTGTGGGTGGAGGGGGTGAGCCTGGGCGAGGTGACGACAGCAGCACAGGGATTGCGCCTGCGCGGGCAGGGCGCAGCGCCTACCAGGACGGACAACAGCACAGGGACGAACGTGAGCGCATGATCGAGCAGCCGGATTCCTCTGAGACGAACAACCGCCCGCTGCGCGTGCTGGCGGCGCTGCAATACTACCTGCCGCACCGCACCGGCGTGCCGATTCACGTGCAGCGTGTGGCCGAGGCGCTGGTGCAGCGCGGGCACCAGGTGACGATCCTGGCCGCGCGCCATTCGATCGAGCTGCCGCGCGACGAGACGATCAACGGGGTGCGCCTCGTGCGGCTGTGGGCGCCGCTGCGCGTCAGTCGGGGGATGATCATGCCCGCCTATCCCTGGGCGGCGTGGGGGCTGATCCGCGTGCACGATGTGGTCTGGCTGCACACACCCATGCTCGAAACATCGCTGATGGCCCTGCTGACGCGGGCGGCGGGCAAGCAGCTCATCGCCACCCATCACGGCGACCTGATCCTGCCGCCGGGGGTGTTCAACCGCTTCGTGCGCTGGTTCACCTTCGCCAACTACCGCTTCATGGCCAGCCGCGCGGCGCGCCTGATCGCCTACAGCCACGACTACGCCGATCACAGCTACTACCTCAAGCCGTTCCGCGACCAGGTGTCGGTGATCTACCCGCCGATTGAGGTGCCCGACCCCGACCCGGAGCGCGTGGCCGAGCTGCGCGGGCGCTGGGGGGCTGACGGCGGGCCGATCATCGGCTTTGCCGGGCGCTTCGTGCAGGAGAAGCGGCCCGACCTGCTGATCCGCGCCCTGGAAGTGATCAACCGCAGCTTCCCGCGGGCGCGAGTGGTCTTCGCCGGGGAGTACGACATCCGCTACGAGGACACCTGGGAGCGCAACCAGGCGCTCGTCCAGCGCTACCGCGACCAGCTGATCTTCCTGGGCCAGCTCAGCAGTATGCAGGCGATGGCCAACTTCTATGCCGCCTGTGATGTGCTGGTGCTGCCCAGCGACACCGAGTGTTTCGCCCTGGTGCAGGTGGAGGCCATGCTGTGCGGCACGCCGGTGGTGATGACCGACACGCCGGGCGGGCGCGTGCCCGTCACCGTGACCGGCATGGGGGCGGTGGTGCCGCGCGGCGACTGGGAGGCCATCGGCGGGGCGGTGGTGGACATCCTGCAGCGGCCAGAGCATTACGCCAGGCCGCGCGCCGAGATCGAGCGGGCGTTCAGCCTGGGCGAGACAGTGCGCCGCTACGAGAAACACCTGCGCCGGGCCGCGCGCATTCCGGGGTGGAAGTGATAGCCCATGACCGTTGATCCTGATCTCATCGCTCACATGACCCGCAACGAGGCCGACATGGCCTTCAAGAAGCGGGCACAGACCATCTTCGAGTGGGTGCCCATGCCCGACGAGGCGCGCATCCTCGACTGCGCCTGCGGGCGCGGCTTCTACCTGAACATGATCCGCTACGTCAGCCGGTGCGCGCTGGTGGGGCTGGAGCTGGACGATGAGATCATCCGCAAGGCGCAGCGCAACGTGGGGCATCTGCCGGGAATCACCCTGACGCGGGCGAACATCTACGCCCTGCCGTTCCCGGATGATTATTTTGATGGGGTGATCCTCTCGGAGATTCTGGAGCACATTGACGACGACGTGGCCGGGCTGCGCGAGGTCTGGCGCGTGCTGAAGCCGGGCGGCGTGGCGGCGATCACCGTGCCGCACGCCAACTACCCGTTCCTGTGGGACCCGATCAACTGGACGCTGGAGCGCACGCTGCGGCGACCCATCCGGCGCGGGCCGCTGGCCGGCCTCTGGGCCAATCACGTGCGGCTGTATCGGCGCGAAGGGCTGCGCGCGGCGGTCGAGGCGGCGGGCTTCGTGGTGGAGGCGGAGCGATCCTTCACTCACTTCAGCTTCCCCTTCATCCACAACCTGGTCTACGGGCTGGGCAAGCCGCTGCTGGAGTCCGGCTTGCTGCCAGAGAAGATGGCCGTGGCCGCCGACCGCACGACTTTCGACCAGAACCGGGGCAGCCTGCTCAACCCGATCAACCTGGGCGTGGCCGTGCTCAACCTGTTCGATCGGCCCAATAAACTGGACGAGCCGCCGGGCCGCAGTACCGTCAACCTGGCCATCAAGGGGCGCAAGCCCGCCCAGCGCCCGGCATAGTGCAGAGCGAAGATGCAGCGAGCCTTATGAGCGATTCCTTCGTCGAACTCCCCCCTGATTCCGGGCCGCAAGACACCTGGCCGGATGCTGCCGCTGCGCGCGCGGTCGTTTTTGAAGACCTGACGCTGGCCCAGGCGCTCGCTTATCTCGTCTGGCGGCCCCGTGACACGGCGCGGCTGCTGTGGGCGGTGCTCACCCGCGACGCGGCGGCGGTGGAGCCGCGTGCTCAGCAGCCGTTGCCGGAGATGGCGGCTATTGCCGCGCACCCAGCGCCCGCCGCAGAGCCGCAATCGCTGGCGGCAGCCGCGTTCCCGCCTGTCATGGGCATGCCGACCGGGACTGGGCGGCGGGCGCTGGCGTGGACGCCAGGTGCCCGCGCGACAGCGGCGTGGATCGGCGTGGTGGCGTTGGCGGTGCTGCTGGCGCTGCGCGGCGGGGCGGCCCTCTACGACGCGGCGCGCACACCGGTGCTGCGCGTGGCCCGCAACCCGAACGGCGCGGAGCGGTGGTTCCTGCTGGCGGGGGTGCTGTTCGTCGCGGTCGAGCTGTGGGGCGCGCGGCGCTGGTGGGCGGCGCGCCTGCCGACTCTCAACCGCCGGCTGTGGGCGCGCTTTCACGCCAACGCGCTGGCGCACCTGTGGGCCGGCGGGCTGGTGATCATGGCTCTGTTGCTCCTCGCCCTGGCGCTGCTCGGCCTGGGCGGGCTGATCGGCGCGGCGCTGTGGGTCGCCCTGGCGCTGATCCTGTGGGTGGGCGTCCTGCTCGGCATGACTCCGCCCCTGGCAGAGCCATCGCCGGACGCTGCCAGCGATCTGTCGCCGGAATCTGCTGGGGCGGGGGGCGACGTGTTCGTGGTGCAGTCGGCGCTGCGAGCGGTGGAGCCTGCCCGCGCAGCGCGGACGGCAGCCGTTGGCTGGCCCGCTCGCGCCCTGCTGATCGTCCCGGCGACGCTGCTGTCGGTGCTGGCCATCCGCTGGAACGTAGCGCGCGACTCTCTGGGCGTCACCCGCGACGTGGTGATCACCGGGCGCGGGGCGCTGGCCTGGGCGCTGAGCGTGGCTCTGTGGGTTGTTGTGCTGGTCGGCGGCGGGCGACGGCTGCCGGCGATGCGGCGCGCGTGGTCGTGGCGGGCACTGCTCGCCTGGCCCGCGCTGGCGCTGATCGCCATCCTCGCGCTGGGCGCGACCTTCCGCCTGTACGCGCTGGATTCCACGCCGCCGGAGATGACCAGCGATCATATGGAGAAGGTGCTCGACGCGCTGAAGGTGCACGATGGGCACTACGCCGTGTTTTTCGCCAACAACGGCGGGCGCGAGGCGTTTCAGATGTACCTGGTGGCGCTGATTGCCGGGCCGCTGGGCGTGGGCTTCAACTTCACGGCGCTCAAGCTGGCGACCGTGCTCGAGGGGCTGCTGACGCTGCCCGCGCTGTGGTGGATGGCCCGCCAGGTGATCGGCACCCAGACAGAGCGCGATCGCGCTCTGGGGCACTGGGTCGGGATCGCGCTGGCCGGGCTGGTGGCGATCAGCGGGTGGCATGTCATGCTCTCGCGGCTGGGGTTACGCATTGTCCTGACGCCGCTGACGATCGCGCTGGCGATCGGTTTTCTGGCGCGGGCTATGCGCGGCGCGCGGGCGCGCGACTTCGCCGCGCTCGGCAGCGTGCTGGGGGCGGGCACCTATTTCTACCAGGCCAACCGGATGCTGCCCATCGTGGTGGGGATCGGCGTGGCGCTGGCCGGGCTGGGAGCGCTGCGAGCATCGCGCGAGCGGTGGCGCTGGCTGGGCGAAGCGGCGGGACTGGCGGCGCTGGCGGTCGTCCCGCTGGCAGCGCTGGCTTACGCGGGGAGCGTGCTGGCGGAAGCGGCTGATGCTGGCGCGCGCGAGACGGGCGAGACTCTCAAGCTCTACCTGCCGGTGCTGGCCCTGGCCTGGCTGGGCGGGTTGGCGCTGGCCCTGCGCGCGCGGCACGATAACCGGCTGCTGGTGCTGGGGCGCGGGCTGCTGATCGCGGGGGTGGTGGCGCTGGCGCTCTACCTGCCGATGCACCATTACAGCCAGCTCTACCCTGACGAGTTCTGGAGCCGCACGCGCGGGCGCATGTTCGGCGATAATGCGTTTGTGCGCCTGGACGCGGCGGGCAACCAGGTGTCCTACGAGCCGGATGCGCGCGAGCAGGCAGAGCGCCTGTGGGGGCAGCGCGATGTCTTCCTGGCGAACTATGCCAACGCCCTGCGCATGTTCCACTGGCAAGGCGATGTAGCCTGGATCAACAATGCGTATTCTCGCCCGGCGCTGGGACCGACCCTGGGCGGGCTGGTCCTGCTCGGCGCGATCGTCTGGGGGGTGTGGGTCTTGCGTCGGCGCGACCCGGTGCTGTGGCTGTTGCCGGTGTGCATCCTGGTCATGCTGCTGCCGACGGCGCTCACCCTGGCCTATCCGATCGAGAATCCCAGCTTCACGCGGGCCAGCGGCACGCTGCCGCCCGTGCTCATGCTGGCGGCGCTGCCCATCGGGGCGCTGGGCTGGCGGCTGAGCCGCGCCGAGTGGGGGGGCAGGCGCGTCCCGGTGGGGCGTGTGGTGGCGCTGGCGCTGCTGGCGCTGCTGTTGTGGCAGGGCATCGGGCCGGAGTGGCACGGCTATTTCGACGATTATCGTCTCAGTTACAGCCATAACTGGCGGCCCTACAGCGAGATCAGCCGCCCGCTGCGCGAGTTCGCGCATGGCGAGGGGAGCTTCGGCAACGCCTTCGTGGTTGCCTACCCGCACTGGCTGGATCACCGCATTCTGGGGACGATGGCCGGCGACATCCGCTGGCCGAACGGCCTGGAGAATCGCGAGGCGCTGCTGTCCCGCGTCGCCGTCAACCAGGGCACGGCCTACGCCTATGACCCTGCGCGCCCGCTGTTCGTGATGTACAACGCGGCGGACGTGGACACGGCAGCGTACCTGGCGAAACTGTTCCCCGGCGGCCAGACCTGGCTGTTCCAGTATAGCTACGAGTCAGGCCCCGGTATCTACGGCCAGGACGAGTTCTACATCTACCAGGTGTGGGCCGGGGAGCTTCCCTGAGGCGCGCCCGCTGCTGAGGAAGCGGCGAAGCGGATGTGTAGTGTATAGGATCGCTTGGGGCACAGCGGCCCCAAGCGCGCACCTGCGAGTGACGACCGTTGACGGACGACAGCCTGTATCTCGAGTCTGAGCAGCCCCCGACAGGTGATGGGCAGCCCGCCGTGCCGGAGGCAGACACGGCCCCTGCCGTCGAGCCGGATGCTGCGCTGCCCGTGCCGGCGCGCCCGCGCCGCACCCTCCGCGCGGATGCGCTGTGCTATGGGCTGCTGGCGATCGTGCTGGCTGTGGCGGCCTGGCTGCGCTTTGACGCGCAGAACTGGGACGATTACTCGCATCTGCACCCCGACGAGCGCTTTCTGACCGATGTGGTCAGCCTGCTGGGCAGCTCGCTCCAGTTCACCGGCGGCTCGCCCGCCGAACAGGAGGCGCAGCGCGCGCGCTGCGAGGCGCGCTACCCGGCGGCGAGCGCTGACCCCTTCGAATCGCTGCTGGGCGCGGGGCGGGGCGGCTATTTCGACGCGGAATGCTCTCCGCTCAACCCCAACAACATCGGCAAGGGCCTCTACGTCTACGGCGAATTTCCGCTGTTCACGGTGCACGCGGCGGGCGTGGCCCGCTCGCAGCTTTCGCGCGATTATCACGCGCTGCTGCTGGCCTTCGACGAGGATGGCGTCATTGACCACAGGGTGACGACGCACTGGGAAGGCTACAGCGGCGCGCAGCTTATCGGGCGGAGCGTATCCGCGCTGGCCGACTGGCTGACGGTCGGGCTGTTGTTCCTGCTGGGGCGGCGGCTTTACGGGCGCTGGACAGGGCTGCTGGCAGCGGCGCTGTATGGCGTGGCTGCTTTTCCCATCCAGCAGTCGCACTTTTGGACGGTGGACGCTTTCACTGCGTTCTGGACAACGCTGGCCCTCTATTTCGCCGCGCGCGTCATGGATGGTGCGGGGCTGCGCCAGGGGCCGATCGCCCTGTGGTATGCGCTGATCTGGTTCGGCGGGACGATGTGGGACGCCGGCGCGAGCGACTACCCGATGATCGGGCTGCTGTCTCTGGGCGCGGGCGGGCTGCTGGCATTTGCCCTGCTTTCAGCGGTGAGCGCGTGGGGAGGGTGGCGGCGAACCTGGCTGCCCGGCCTGGCCGGGGTGATCGCTTCGCTGGCGCACCTGGCGCTGTGGGCTGCGCTCGATCTGCTCGCCCCGCACGAGCTGACGCTGACGCGCGACGTGCTGGCTCTCGGCGCAGCCAGCCTGGTTTACGCGCTGGCGGTGCTGGCGATCTGCGTCGCGGCGAGCCAGATCAGGCGGCGGGCGCATGGCGAAACTCCGGCGCGAGAGGGCACGGCGGCCATCGGCGTAGTGGTCGGCCTGCTGTGGATCGGGCTGGTGGCCGGCGTGCTGACCGGCCTGCTGGCGGCGTGGGCGACGCTGTTCGTTGCGCTGGTGGCGACACTGCTGCTCGTCTGTGACACGACCGAGCTGACCGATTACGCGCTCTTCGGGGTGGCGCTGGGCGGGGCGGTCGCCAGCCGGATCAACGTGGCGCCGCTGGCCGGGATCGTCGTGATAGCGGCGGCGCTGCGGGTACTGCCCGCGCTGGACGCGGCGCTGCACCGCTCGCAGCGGTCGCGGCTGATCGCTTCCGCCCTGACCGGCGTGGTGACGGCGGCGTTGTTGTCGCTGATCGTCTTTCGGCTGTTGCAGCCGCACGCCTTCCTGGGGCCGGGCATCTTCGGGCTGAAGTTCAATCCCGGCTGGCGCGAGGACATCGCCGAGGCCGCGCACCTGACTTCTGGCGAATGGGATGGCCCGCCCGATCACCAATGGGCCAGCCGCATCCCTTATCTCTACCCCTGGCGCAATATCGTGCTGTGGGGGTTTGGTCTTCCCCTGGGGCTGCTGGCCTGGGGAGGGTGGGCCTGGGCCGGCCTGTCTATGCTGCGCGCGCGCCGGGGGTGGGCGCGCCACGCGATCCTGGTCGCCTGGGTGCTGGTCATATTCGGCTGGCTGGGCGGGCGCTGGGTGACGACCATGCGCTATTTCCTGCCGCTCTATCCGGCGCTGGCCCTGCTGGGCGCGTGGGCGCTGGTCGCGCTGCTGGGCGCGGCGCGCCGACGCCATCGCCTGGGCCTGCGGCGCGGGCGACTGGCGCTGATCGGCGCGGTGACGCTGCTGGTGTTCGTCACCGGCTACACGGTGCTCTACGGCTTTGCCTTCCACACCATTCACCGCCAGCAGCTTACTCGCGTGGCGGCGTCGCGCTGGTTTCAGGAATTCGTGCCGGGCGACTTCGGCGTCTGGGTGGAGGGCGATGACGGGACGCGGCAGATGGTCAACGTTGGGCGAGGGTATGTTGCGCCGCCGCCGACCGTCACGCGCCTCGAGCAGGACGAGACGGTCGAGCTGCCGTTCACCGTCCGCGCCGATGCCCGGCTGACCGCGATCGCCTTCAACCACCTGCTCGACCCGCTGGCCGACGCGGAGCCGGAAACGCTGCGCGTGCGCATCTTCCGAGATGATCCGGCGTTGGGGCGGCAGCTTGTCTTCGAGGACGCGATCCAGGCTGATCTGGCGCAGACGGACGCGGTCTACGGGCAGGCGTATGCGGTGGAGCCGGTTGATGACGTGCTGCTGGCCGCGCCGCTCGACCCGAACGCACAGCCTGCGCCCTACCTGCTGGAAGTCGCGGTCGTGCAGGGCGGGCCGCTGACCTCCGTGCGCGATGTGTCCGGCGTGGAGGGAGCGGTGCTCAGCGATATCTCGTTGGCGCTGAGCGCTGTGGGCGATGGCGTGCCGGCGACGGTTGACCTCAATTTCGAGGCACAGCTGCTGCTGTACGGGCACGGCGACGACATCCCTGGGACGCCGACGCACTGGACGGTCGGCGGGAGCGACGCGCTCGCGTTCGAGATTCCCATAGACGGCGTGATCCGCGAGATCGAGATTCCGCACCTGGGCGACCCGCTGCGCGATTCCGGCGAGGAGGCCGTCCGCCTGACGCTGACCGCGCCCGATGGAACGCAGACCTCGACGGAGCTGCGCGGCGATTTCAACGAGGGGGCGAACCCGCTCGGCCTGCCGCAGGTGGCCGTCTTCGACCCGCCGCTGCGCGTGGAGCGCCTGGACGCCAGCGGCCAGCGCCAGCTTGCCACGCTGACGGTGGAGGCGCTCGACCCGGTGTACACCTCTGGCGCGGTGATCGCCTGGGAGGGCGACTGGGACGACCCGATCCCCTGGACGGTGTGCCCGCTGCCGGATGACGTGGTCTACCGCGACGACCTGCCGTCGGGCCTGTCTACGTATGACTGCCCGGCGGTGAATATGTTCGGCGGGCATGTGCAGGGCATCAAGCTGTGGATGGTCGCTGAAGACAACGACGAGAAGATCGCGGCGATGACCAACGCGCTCGATCAGGCGGACTACCTGGTCATCTCCAGCAACCGCTTCTACGACTCGCTGTCGCGCATCCCCTGGCGCTGGCCGATGAGCCTGGTCTTCTACGAGGCGCTGTTCGACGGACGGCTGGGCTATGAGCTGGTGCGCCAGTTCGAGTCGGCCCCGCAGCTTGGCCCCTTCCGCGTCCGCGACCAGGTGACGCCGCTCGACGACCTGCCCGATTGGGTGAACGAGCACTGGGAAGCTGAGGAAGCCTTCAGCGTCTACGATCACCCGATCGTGCTCGTCTTCAGGCGGACGGACGCCTATTCGCCGGAAGACACGCGCGCGCTGCTGGAGAGCGTGACCACCCGCTCCGTCCGCGCGGCCTTTCCCGGCTATGTGGCCGACCCGGAGCCGGTCGGCGTGGTGACCTGGCGCGCTCAGAAGGCGACGCAAAGCCCGACGCTGCTCCATTTCGACGCCGACACGTGGGCGACTCAGCGGGCGGGGGGCACCTGGCGCGACCTCTTCGCTCCGGAGTCGCTGCTCAATCGCAGCCAGGTCGCGGCGCTGATCGCCTGGTGGCTGCTGATCGTGCTGGCGGGGTGGGTCGCCTGGCCGCTGCTGTTTGTGGCGCTGCCCGCGCTGCCGGATCGCGCCTATCCGGCGGCCAAGATCACCGCCTGGCTGATCGTCGGCTGGGTCGCCTGGGTCGGCGGGACGCTCGGCCTGCGCACGTGGTCGCGCGGGGGCCTGGCGCTGATCCTGCTGGCGCTGGCTGCGCTGAGCAGCGCCGTCGTGTGGCGCAGGCGGGGGCAGCTCGCCGCCTACGTGCGCGCCAACTGGCGCCTTCTGCTGGCGCTGGAGGCGCTGACCCTGGCCCTGTTCCTGGCTTTCGTGGGCGTGCGCCTGAGCAACCCTGACCTGTGGCACGGCAGCTTCGGCGGCGAGAAGCCGATGGACTTCGCCTACTTCAACGCCGTGCTGCGCAGCACGGTCTTCCCGCCGCTCGACCCCTGGTTCTCCGGCGGGTACATCAATTACTACTACTTCGGCTATGTGATCGTCGGCGCGCCGGTCAAGCTGCTGGGCATCGCGCCGTCGGTGGCCTACAACCTGATCATCCCGGCGCTGTTCGCCATGACGGGCATCGGCGTGTTCAGCATCGCCTACAACTGGGTGCGGGCGCGGTCGGCGGGGACGGGGCAGAGCGTGGGGGCGACGGGGCGGAGCGCCTCACCCCCTAAATCCCCCTTTCCAGCCGAGTCCGTAGGGACGGACAGTGATGGCGAGAGCACAACGGTTGGCCTGTCCGATTTACCTCACCCCCGGCCTCGCTCCGCTTGGCCCGCCCCCTCTCCATACATGGAGAGGGGGCAACGAGGCGCGTCAGCGCCGAGTGGGGGTGAGGTAGAGTCAGGGATAACCTCTAATTCGGCATACTCCGCATATCTGTCTGCCCTTGAACCAGTCGGGCCAGAGAAGGGGACTGGGGCGTCTGGCGATGCACCCCGGCGAGGCGGGGCGGAGGGCGAGCCGCGTTCCCCAAAGGGCAGCGCCTGGCTGGCCGGGCTGCTGGCCCTGCTGCTGGCGCTGGTGCTGGGCAACCTGGGCACGCTGCACGTCGTGGTGACCAACATCGCGGCGCTGGACGGCTGGTCGCAGCCGCCGCTGTACGAGCAGGTGCGCCGCCAGGAGATTCAGGCGCAGCGCGACCAGCTTTACCAGAAGCTCTACGCCGAGGAAGTCAAGAAATTCCGCGCGAAGCACGGCGGCCAGGAGCCATCCGAGGCGGGCGACATGTTCGCTGTGACCGATGCCGCTCAGCGCCGCGTGGAAGCGGCCATCGAGGACTACGCGGAGCACCCGCCGCTGCTGCGCCTGTGGCAGTATGAGCTGGGCAATCTGCGCGAGCAGGTTGGCGCGTTCTTCGGCGGGCTGAGCAAGGTGCTGGACGGGCAGCCGCTGCCCATGCACACGCACCGCTGGTACTGGGGGCCGACGCGCATCATCAGCGAGCTGCCGGACGGGGCCGGGCGCGGGGCCATCGCCGAGATGCCCTACTTCACCTTCCTCTACGGTGACCTGCATGCCCACATGATCGCCTTTCCGGTGACGCTGCTGGTGGTGCTCTGGCTGCTGGCTGAGATCATCGGGGCGGGGCACGCGCTGCGCACGTGGTGGGAGGCAGGGCTGGCCCTGGCCCTGGGTGCGCTGGCCGTCGGCGTGCTGCGCCCAACCAACTCCTGGGACTGGATCACGTACCTGCTGCTGGGCGTGGCCGGGCTGACCTTCGTCGCCTGGCTGGGCGCGGCGCGGGCGCGGCGCGGCGACCCGCCGCCGGAGATCGCCGGGCGGCTGTGGGAGCCGCTGCGGCCCAGCCGGGTGCGCAAGCTGTGGCTGATCCTGCTCGTGCTGCCGGTGGCGCTGACCGCCCGCGTGGGCTTCTTCTTTGTGCAGCGCGCCCTGGCCGACCAGGAAGCGGCGCGCGGGGCCAGGGTGGACCCGGTGACGCTCAGCCTGTCCAGCACCGTCGCCTGGATGATCGCCGGGCTGGTGCTGGTCGTCGCCCTGTACGCCGCCGCGCTGATTGCGGCGCGCATCCGGCTGGATCGGCGGCTGCTGTGGGCGTGGATCGGGCGGGTGGCGCTGTTCGTCGGGCTGACCTTCGTCGTCGGGCTGCCGTTCACGGCCTACTTCGCCACCGCCTACAACTCGGTCAAGCCCTGGGAGCAGGAGACGACGCCGCTGTGGGCGTATCTCTATGTGCACGGCACGTTCATCTTCCTGGTGATCTCGCTGCTGGCCTGGCAGACGGCGCGCTGGCTGCGCCGCGTGCGTGTGCGCGCGCTGGAAGGGCTGGCCGTGCCCGTGCTGGGGATCGGCGGGGGGCTGCTGCTGGTGATCGCCGGCTCCATCGTCTACGGCGTGCGCGAGGCGGCGGTCGCGCAGCTAGCCGGGCCGCTGATCGCCTGGGCTGCGCTGCTCTTCTTTCTGCCAGGGCAGAGCGCGCTGGTACGCGCCCTCAACGCGCTGATCGCGCTGGCGCTGGCCATCTCGCTCGGCGTGGAACTGGTGGTGCTGGATGGCGACATTGGCCGTCAGAACACGGTCTTCAAATTCTACTTGCAGGTCTGGTTTCTATTGAGTATTGTCGGCGGGGTGGGGCTGGCCTGGATGCTGCGCAGCGCCGGGCGTTGGCATCCGCTGCTGCGCGCGCTGTGGCAGGGCGCGCTGGCCGTCCTGCTGATCACCGCCGCGCTGTACCCCGTGCTGGCGACGCGGGCGCGCGCGCTGGATCGCTTCAACCGGGAGGAGACGCCGCTGACGCTCGACGGCATGGAGTACATGAAGTACGCCCTGCACGGCGAGTTCGGGCTGTACTTCCGGCTGGATGGCGATTACAACATGATTCGCTGGCTGCAAGAGAACGTCGAGGGCACGCCGGTGGTCATGGAAGCGCACCTCTACCCGTCCGAGTATCATTGGGGCGGGCGGATCAGCATCTACACCGGGCTGCCGACGATGCTCGGCTGGCGCTTTCACCAGATTCAGCAGCACAGCCTGGAGGACATGAATCTGCTGGTGCAGACGCGCGAGAACAACGCGGCGGCCTTCTATTCGCTGGGTGGGGAGGAAGGCATCCGCGCGGCGCTGCGCCTGATTGACCATTACGACATCGAGTACATCGTCGTCGGCACGCTGGAGCGGGCCTTCTACGGGGACATCATCCCCGACGCGACCACAGGATTGCAGACGGCGGGCCATGCCGAGGGCCTGGCCAAGTTCGACGCGATGGCCGCTGCGGGCCTGCTCGAAGTGGTATACAGCGCCGGTCGCTGCCTGAGCACAGCCATCACCGACGCGGCAGCCTGCCCGGCAGCGCAGGTCTACACGGACAGGATTTACCGCGTGGTGACAGCCGCGACGCAAGGTAAAGAGACGGCATGGATGTTTCGCTGATCATGGACTGGCTGGGGCACGAAAGCGGCTTCGTGCTGCGCTGGTGGCTGCTGGTGACGCTGGCCGGCGCGGCGGCCTGGCCGCTGCTCTTCCGCCTGGCGGGGGCGCTGCCCGATCGCGGCTATACGCTGGCCCGCGCCGCCGGGCTGATGCTGACCGGGTTCATCTTCTGGTTCCTGGGCAGCGTTGGCCTGCTGTACAACGATCCGGCGGGCATGGCTTTCGCCTGGCTGGTGGTGGTCGCCCTGGGCGCGATCGTCGTGTGGCGCTGGGACGAGCGCCCTTCGCTGCGGCTCTGGCTGGGCGAGCACTGGCCGCTGGTGGTGGTGACGGAGGCGCTGTTCCTGGGGCTGCTCTTCGGCTGGGCGATTGTGCGGGCGCACAACCCGCTGATGGCCGAGACCGAAAAGCCGATGGAGATCATGTTCATCAACGCCATCCGCGCCAGCCAGACCTTCCCGCCGCAGGACGCCTGGCTGAGCGGCTACGCGATCAGCTACTACTACTTCGGCTACGTGATCATCGCCATGCTCGCCGACCTGAGCAGTGTGTCGAGCAGCATCGCCTTCAACATCACCATCGCGCTCGTCTTTGCGCTGACGGGCAGCGGCGCGCTGGGCCTGGTCTATAACCTGGTGCGCGCGGATGCCGTGCGGCGCGGTGTGATGGCGCGCTTCAACGCGCTGGGGGCGGGCGTGCTGGGGCTGTGCTTCCTGGTGCTGATGGGCAACCTGGGCACGGCGCTGGTCGAGCTGCCCTGGCTCGGCTACGCGCCAGGGCTGGTCAATGCCGCCTACTTCGACTTCTGGGATGTGGAAGAGCGCGCCGGCACCAGGGAAGTGATCGGCGAGGACGGGGCGCTGCGCAGCGTCCCGACGGATGCCGACGGCGACGGAGTCCCCAACTGGGAGGAGCCGCGCCTGCCGCTGAGCGATTTCAAGTTCACCTATGGCCTGGGCTGGCGCTACAGCCGCACCATCCACGATCGCGACCTGAGCGGCACGTCACACCCCATCCAGCCGATCGCCGAATTCCCGAACTTCAGCTTCACGCTGGCCGATCTGCACCCGCACGTGCTGGCGCTGCCTTTCGCGGTGTTGGCCATCGGGCTGGCGCTGGCCCTGGTGCTGGGCGGGCGCGGGCTGGCGCGCTGGGAGTATCCCTTCTACGCCATCTGGGTGGGCGGCATGGTCTTCGTCAACTCGTGGGACGCCATCTACCTGCCGCTGCTGGTCGGCGCGGAGGCGCTGCGCCGCCTGCTGCGCAACGGAAACGGTGTGCTGCACGGGCGCGATCTGGTGGGCATCATCCGTTTCGCCGCCATCCTGGGCGGGCTGACGCTCGTCTGCTACCTGCCCTGGCTGATCTCGTTCACGTCGCAGGCGGGCGGCGTGCTGCCCAATGTGATCTACCCGACGAAGTGGTCGCAGTTCTTCCTGCAATTCGGCGCTTTCCTTGTCCTGCTGACCGGCTTCCTGCTGGCTGAGATGGGGCGGGCGGGCCGGCGCTTCAACTGGCGAGCGGGGCTGCTGGCGGCGGGGCTGCTGGCGGCGGCGTTCGTCCTGGTGACGAGCCTGCTGGGGCTGCTGGCCTGGGAGAGCGACATGCGCGGAGCCGTCTTCGGCAGCACCGACCCCGGCGCGAGCCTGGGCGACCTGCTGCCGGACATCCTGGCCCGTCGCCTGATCGGGCTGCCGACCGAGCTGTGGGTCTTCTTGCTGGTGGCGCTGGTCGTCGGGCGGCTGTTCGCACGCCCGGCCCCGGACGACGCTCCTGCCGCTGGCGCGCTCAGCCCGGCGACTGCCTTCGCCCTGCTGCTGGTCGGGGCGGGGGCCATGCTGACCATCGCGCCGGACTTCGTTTACCTGCGCGACAATTTCGGGGTGCGCATCAACACCGTCTTCAAGCTCTACTACCAGGGCTGGATTCTGTTCAGCGTTGCGGCGGCGTTCGGCGCGTGGTCGGTGCTGGGCAAAGCCGCGAACTCTGCGCGGTGGTGGACGGTCGTCCCGCAGGGTGCATATGCGCTGGCACTGATCCTGCTCCTGGCGGCGGGGGCGGCTTACCCCGTCCTGGCGACACACGCCCGCGCCCTGGTGGACACGGAGCGGCTGGCCGCCCAGGAACGCCGCGCTGAATGCCAGCGCGCCGCCGCTGAGGCAGCGCTGACCGTTCAGTGCGAGTCGCCGCCTGCGCTGACGCTGAATGGCACGCCGACGATGGTCAGCCCCGACGAGCACGCGGCCATCCAATGCCTGGCCGCGCTGGAGAGCAGCGGCGGGGCGGTGCTGGCCGAAGCGCCGGGCGGCGCTTACGAGCCGCACAAGAGTCGTTTCAGCGGGCTGACGGGCATTCCCACGCTGATCGGCTGGCAGAATCACGAGCGGCAGTGGCGCGGCCCAACGTATGCGGAAGTGACCGATTACCGGGTTGAAAACGGCGAGCGCCGCGACCGGGCCAGGGACGTGGAAGACCTCTACACCACGCAGGACTGGGCGCGCGCCTGGCAGATCATTGACCGCTACGGCATTGATTACGTTGTCATCGGCGGGGCGGAGCGGGCGATGATCCGTCAGCTTGCCGGAGACGACGCGGGCCGTCAGCGCGAGTACGAGCTGGGCCTGGCCAAGTTCGAGCAGGTCCTGACGCCGGTCTGCGAGTTCGGGAGCGCCGCCGTCTATCGCGTCAGGCCGGGATGAATGAGGGCGAACTGCTGATGAGCGCACGAGCGCGCGAGGCGGCGCTGCCTTTGGGCGAGCCGCACGCTGACGAGACCGATACGCAGCCGATCCCTCTGGGGGCGGCTCTGCGCGTCCGCGTGACGCCGGAGATGCTGCTCTATGTGGCGCTGGCCGTGCTGGCGCTGGTGCTGCGCGCCGGCGCGCTGGATCGCGCGCCGCTGGACGACGCCCAGGCGCGCCAGGCATTGGCCGCGCTGCGCGAAGTGGACGGGCGCGTGCCGGGCGGCCCGCTCGTCGCCGGCAGCCCGCTGACCTTCGCCCTGAACGCGCTCACCTTTGGCATGAGCGGGGGCGCGAACGAGACGCTGGCGCGGCTGCCGGTGGCGCTGGCCGGCGCGCTGCTGGCGCTGGCTCCCGCGCTGTGGCGGCGCTACCTGAACCCGCTGCCCGCGCTGGTGCTCAGCTTTCTGCTGGTGATCTCGCCGGTGGCGGTGCTGGCCGCGCGGACGATGAGCGGCGTCACCTGGACGATGCTGCTGGCGCTGGTCGTGCCCTGGCTGGTGCTGCGCTTCGTCGAGACGGGCGAGCGGCGCTGGGCGATTCTGGCGACGGTGGCGCTGGCGGCGATGGTCTTCCTGGCCGAGCCGGCGGGCTTCCTGACTTTGCTGGGGCTGGCTTTTGGCCTGATCTTCGCCTGGCTGACCGACGATGATCCTGATTCCAGCGCGGTGGCCGGGCTGCGCCGGACGGCGCGGGCCTGGCCCTGGGCGGGCGGCGCGCTGGCCGCTGCCCTGGTCGTCGTGGGCGTGGCGACGGTCTTCTACTGGGTTCCGGCGGGGCTGACTTCGGTCGGTCAGGTGTTGTGGGCCGGGCTGCGCGGCTTCGTCGAGCGACCGGCGGGCGTGGCGACGGCTTTCCCGGCGTGGGTGGCCCTGCGCTACGAGCTGGGCATCGTCGCCTTCGGGCTGCTGGCGCTGTATCACGCGGTGCGCCAGGGCGGGTTTTTCGAGCGGGCGCTGGCGGGCTGGGCGCTGGCCGGGATCGTGTGGTCGGTCGGCTATGGCGGGGCGGGCGCGGGCCACGCCCTGTGGATCACCGTGCCGCTGACCGTGCTGGTCGCGCTGCGCGTCACCGACTGGCTGACCGAGCGCGGCGGCGTGCTGTGGGATGTGCCGGGCTGGGGCGTGCCGCTGCACGCGCTGATCACCTTCGGGCTGTGGCTGGCGGTGGGGCTGAGCGTGATCCTGCTCGGCAAGCAGCTTCTCTACGATCTGCCGCGCGAAGTGACCGATCTGGGCGCGCTGGTCGAGCGGCTCTTCGCCGACATTTACAGCCGCAACACGAACTTCGAGACACAGCAGATCGCCTCGATAGAGGTGCAGCCCGGCGTGTTCGCCTGGGCGTATGTGCTGGGCTTCATCCAGCTTCGCCTGCTGGTCACCGTGCTGGTGTCGCTGCTCAACGGCGTGCTGTTCTTCCTGGTGGGCAGCCTGTGGGGGGCGCGCGCGGCGTGGCGCGGCTTCGCCCTGGGCACGCTGGTCGCGCTGCTGCTGATCAGCGCCGGGCTGGGCGGGCAGGCGGCGCTCAACCGCGTGGGCGACCCGCGCGAGCTGTGGATGAGCGACCCGGTGACGACCGATGTGTACGAGCTGCGCGAGACGCTGCGCGAGATGAGCCTGCGCGCCACCGGCGAGCCGCGCCTGCTGACGGTCACGGCGCAGGTGCCGCCGGACGGGGCGCTGGCCTGGGCGCTGCGCGACTATCCCAACACCGTGTTTGTGGACGGGCTGGGCGCGGAAGTGACCTCGGCGGCGGTGATCGCGCCCGCCCGCGACGATCCGCCGCCCATGGGCGCGCCCTACGTGGGCAAAGAGCTGATCGTGCGCCAGGCGTGGGACATTGACACGCTCTCGTGGCACGATGCGATCCTCTGGTTTTATCGCGGCGATTCGGCGGTCAAGCCGGTGAGCGGCGGGCGGCTGACGCTGTGGGTGCGCAACGACGTGTATGGCGTCGAGCGCGTCACTGAGGAATAGGGTGGGGCTGGGGTGTAGTATGAGCATCGTGCGCGCAACACCGCAAGACCTGCCAGGGCCGGCCAATGACCCGGACCTGATGAATCTGATCGCCCGCTGCCTGGCCGGGGACCAGGGTGCGTATGGCACGCTGTATGAGCGGCACGCGCCGAGCCTGTACCGCCTGGCTTACAGCGTGCTGCTCGTTGAGCAGGACGCCGAGGATGTGTTGCAAGAGGCGATGGTCTACGCTTTCCGCAACCTGCATCGCTACGACCCGGCGCGCGGCGCCTTCCGCACGTGGCTGTACACGATCACCATCAGCCGCTGCCGCAACGCCCGCCGCCGCAAGTGGCTGCCGACGGTGGCGCTGGCCCATCTGCTCTCCATCGGGGTAGAGCCGCCCGCCCCCGCCGACGAAGGGCCGGAGCATCGCGCGGCCTGGGCCGAGCTGCGGGACTCGCTGCGCCGGGCCTTGGCGACGCTCTCGCCCCGGCTGCGCGAGGCGGTCGCATTGCGCTATGGGCAGGGGCTGACCTACCGCGAGATGGCGGCGGTCATGGACTGTCCGCAGAAGACGGCAGAGAGCCGCGTCCGGCTGGCGCACGAGCAGCTTCGCGGGGCGATGAGCGTGGCGGACGCGGCGGCGCTGGCCGAGCTGTGGCAGGTGTAGGGGAGTGATCACTGAAGACCAGGGTGTGTGATTTATGCGCGACCGTCATGTAACCCATCTGCTCACGCACTACGTGCATGGGCAGCTCAGCCCGGCGCAGGAGGCGCGCGTCGCTAACCACGTGCGGACGTGCGCGCGCTGCCGGGCGGCGCTGGCCCGCGAGGAGCGCGTCGCCGGCGATCTGCGCGACGAACTCGCCGTGATCGGGCGAGGATCGGCGGCACCGGTCGCGACGGCGTGGGCGGGCGTGTGGCGCGAAGTCCGCGCGCCGCGCCCGCGAGCACACGCCCTGGCCGCGCTGTGGCTGCCGGGGCTGAGCCTGGCCCTGGCGCTTGCCCTGGCCCTGGCGGTGGCGCTGCCGCTGCTGGTGAGCGGCGGCGTGCGCGCCGAGGCCGCGCCGCAGCAGCCGCGCCCGATACTCATGGCGTCGCCCACACCGGGCGTCACCCAGACGGACGAGGCGACTGACGTCGCCGGACTCCTGCTGCGCACGCTGCCCCAGGCGACGGTTGCTTTCGCCAGCGGAGTGGGGGCCAGCCCCGTCCCGATGCCGCAGGCGACTGTCTCGCCGCAGGCGGCGCTGGGCGCGCTGCACTGAGCGGATGAGATGCGGGGCGTAGGGTAATACGGTTGCCCGTGTCGCGTCAGAAGCCGGTTGACCTCACCCCCCGGCCCCCTCTCCACACGCGGAGAGGGGGGAGTCTGCTGGGGTTCCGCTCCCTCTTCGCGCGCGGAGAAGGGAATGAAGGGTGAGGTAAATCCGCTCGCTTCCCGCGCCGGCTCGGTATAACTCTACGGCGGGCGCAGCGGAGCAGCGCCCCGACGGTGCTGATGGTTGATCAGGCGCGGCGCGTCAGCGCCGGGCAGGGGCGAGGTAAACAACCGGCATCCCGGCAAGTCGCCGGCAGGATGGCAATCTGACGCGGGCGCGGCACACCGCCCGGCGCGACAATTCCAGGAAAGTTGACCGAATGGCCACACGCGAACACTCCACCTCTTCGCCGGACACGCACGAGCGCGCCGTCACGCGGGCGCTGACGCACGCCTACACCGTCAACTGGGCGGGCCTGGCGCTGGCGCTGCTCCTGCTGCTGGCCGTGATCACGCGCTTCTACGACCTGGGCACCCGCGTGATGAGCCACGACGAAAGCCTGCACACGTACTATTCGTGGCGGCTGTCCGAATATGGCGAGTTCAACCACACGCCGCTGATGCACGGCCCGCTGCTGTTCCATATGACGGCGCTGTCCTACTTCCTGTTCGGCGACAGTGACTTCGCCGCGCGCCTGTATCCTGCGTTCCTGGGCGTGCTGATCGTGGGCTTTCCCTGGCTGTTTCGGCGCTGGCTGGGGCAGACGGGCGCGCTGATCGCCGCCCTGCTGCTGCTGATCTCGCCGCAGCTCATGTACTACAACCGCTACATCCGCCACGACACGCCGACGATCTTCTTCGCGCTGGTCATGCTCTACGCCATCGTGCAATACGTGGATGGCACGCCGGTGCGCCGCCCGACCTGGCTGTGGGCGCTGGCGGTGGGCCTGATCGGGATGCTGGCCTCGAAGGAAGTAGCGTTCATCTACATCGCCATCTTCGGCGCTTTCCTGGTGCTGTACTGGCTGCTGCGCATGGTGCAGGACGTGGGCATCCGCCGCCGTCCGGCGGGCCGGGCCGCCTGGGAAGCGCCCTGGCTTCAGATGGCGGTTGGGCACGCCCTGCTGCTGATCGTGACCGGCCTGTTCGCCGTGACGATGGGCAGCTTTCTGCGCCTGCTGCTGTCGCCGCTGTGGGCTGTGCCGTCGGCGGCCTGGCTAATCGTCCCGCTGTTCGTGGTGATCTATCTCCCGCTGGCGCTCAGCGGCGCCGTGCGCCGGATGTTGCGCGGCGAGCCGTCGGGCGGGGCGGCCACGGCCATAGCCGGCTGGCTGGGCGACGGGCGCTCGGCGTTCTACGCGCTGATGGCCGGGCTGATCGTCGGCGCAGCGGTCGCGCTGTGGATCGTGGCCGTGCTGGACGTGATCAAGCCGGGCGACATCTGGACGGAGACGACCGCGCGCAGTGAGGTTGACCTGCTCTACGGGCAGAACGGCACGAAGGAGTTTGCCGTAGAAACCGGGTTCAACGGGACGATGTTCGTCCGCCTGCTGACCTGGGTGGGTTTGCCGGTGCTGAGCCTGCTCTTCGCCCTGTTTCTCAGCGCCGTGTTCGTCTTTCCGGGCCGGCTGGCGCTGCCCTGGCGGACGATGCTGGTCATCCTGCTGGTGGCGCTGCTGGTGGTCGGCCTGCTGGTCATGTTCGAGCGGCACAGCCATGTCAGCGAGACGACGACCAAGCCGTTCGCGGCGGACCCGACTGCCGTGCACGCGGCGGAGGGCGACCATTATGACAACACCCCGATCATCGCTGCCTGGGTGCTGGGCACGCTGCTCACGCTGGCGGTGCTGGGCACGCGGCTGCTGACGAATCTGTGGGACTTCCTCAACCGCCAGCCGATCTTCGACGTGCTGATCGTCATCGGCACGCTGATCCTGCCCTGGCTGGCCGGTTTCCCGCTTTACTGGGCGGGCTACAACCTGGAGGACTATAACCCGAACTCCATTGAGGGCCGGGCCACGCTCGAAGCGACGCTGCCCGCCGTGCTGCCCTTCCTGATGGTGGCGGTGGCGGTGGGCCTGTCGTGGAACTGGCGGCGCTGGCTTCCGGCGGCGGCGGTCTTCCTGGGAATCTTCGCCTTCTTCTTCACGACGGTTTTCAGCAACCAGTACGGGCTGGTGACGGGCATGATCGGCTCGCTCGGCTACTGGCTCGAACAGCAGGGGGTGCGGCGCGGCAGCCAGCCGCAGTACTACTACCTGCTCACCCAACTGCTCGTCTACGAGTTCCTGCCGATGATTGGGGCGCTGGGCGCGGGCGGGTACGGGCTGGTCAAGCTGTGGCGCTGGCGGCGCGACCGCGCCCTGGATGCGCTGGCGCTGGCCCAGGCGGAAGCTGCGCCGGTCGCCGCTGGGGAAGAGGCTCCGCTGGCCGCGCCGCCGACGCTCGCTGCCGCGCAGCGCAGCGCCGCGACAATCGCCGCCGCCGTCCCGCATGACCTCGATGCGGACGGTGAGGAAGCGCAGCAGTTGCCGCGCCTGGCGAGGCCATTCAGCCTGGCCGAAGAGCTGGCCCGCCGCGCCGCCGACAGCGAGTGGATCGGCGCGCTGCCGTTCCTGGCGCTGGCTGGCTGGTGGTCGGTGGCCATGCTGCTGGGGCTGACCATCGCCGGGGAGAAGATGCCCTGGCTGACGACGCACCTCACCGTCCCGCTGATCCTGGTCACTGGCTGGTGGCTGGGCCAGGTGGCCGACGGGCTGCGCTGGCGGGCGCTCAGCGTGAGCGGCTGGCTAGTGCTGCTGGGCGCGATGCCGCTGGCGCTGCTGGCCCTGGGGCGCGGCGTGCTCGGCGTGTGGGGTGGGCGAGCGTCGTTCGGCGGGCGCTCGCTGGAAGACCTGATCGCCAGCGGGAGCTGGCTGAGCGCGCTGCTGGTGCTGGGCGGCGCGCTGTACGTCATCTGGCGGCTGGGCCGCCCGCTGGGCCGGGGGCAGCTTGGCCGGGCGGCGGTGCTCTCCGGTGCGCTGGTGCTGGCCGTGCTGACGGCGCGCGTGGCGATCCTGGCCAGTTTCATCACCTACGACTACGCGACCGAGTTCCTGGTTTACGCTCACTCCGGCCCGGCGGTCAAGACGGTGCTGGAAGAGGTGGATCGCATCGCGACGATCACTAACGAGGGCACGGGGATGCGCATCGTCTTCGACGACGAGTCTTCGTGGCCGTACACGTGGTACTTCCGCCACTATCCGAACTATGGCTTCCTGCGCGGAGAGGCGGGCAGTGTGGACGCCGGCACGCTGGAGGGGGCGCGCATCGTCGTTGTCGGCAGCAAGAAAGTGGGCGACGTGCGCACGATCCTGGGCGACCGCTATTACGAATTCGGCTATATCCGCCTGTGGTGGCCGATGCAGGAATACTTCAACCTGAACTACGACCGCGTGGCGAAGGTGTTCCGCACGGGCAAGGCCAACATCGCCGCGCCGTACTACCGCCGGGGGCTGTGGGACATCTGGTGGGATCGCGATTACCGCGTCTATGGGCAGGCCATGTGCATCGAGACCAAGCAGTTTCGCTGCGAGAGCGAGGCCAGCCTGGGGACGACCGACGAGGAGCGCGCCGCGTTCCGCCGCTCGTGCGAGCAGGCGATCGTCAACGAGTGCGCCAGCGACGACCGCTTCGCGGTGAGCAAGTGGCCCGTCTCTGACCGTTTGTACTTCTTCGTGGACAAGCAAATCGCGGCCCAGGTGTGGGACGCCGGGATCGGCAGCAGCACGGTCAACATCCGCGAGCCGGAATATCCCGAAGACCGGGTCTACCGCGAGATCGCCGCCGAGCGCACGCTGGGCGAAGTGGCCGGGATGATCGGGCCACGTGGCATTGCCCTCGATGAGGACGGCGCGATCTACGTGGCCGATACCGACCGCAGCCGCATCGCGGTGTTCAGCGCGCAGGGCGAGTTCGTGCGCAGCATCGGCGACCCGGCGACCGCACCCGCCGGCGGAGGGCTGCGCCAGCCCTGGGGCCTGGACATCGGCCCGGATGGGCTGGTCTACGTGGCCGATACGTGGAACAACCGCGTAGCCGTCTTCACGCCGGAGGGCGACTTTGTGCGCGCCTGGGGGCACGAGGGCGTGCCCGCCTCGGACCCGTCGCCGGAAGCGATGTGGGGGCCGCGCGAGTTGAAGATCGGCCCGGATGGGCTGGTCTACGTGGCCGACACGGGCGGCAAGCGTATCCGCGTCTACACGCGAGAGGGCGAATGGGTGCGCGACATCGGCAGCGGTGGCACAGCCCTGGGCCAGGTGGATGAGCCGGTCGGCCTGGCCTTCAACCTTGTCTCGCGCGAGCTATACGTGGCCGAGGCGTGGAACAAGCGCATCCAGGTCTTCGACCTGACGGGCGCGCCGCTGCGCACCTTCGACGTGAATATGTGGTTCCGCAACCGCCAGTCGTACAACCGACCGTACATCGCCGTCAGCCCGGACGGCACGCTGATCTACCTGGCAGACATGGACGACCGGCACCGCATCGTCGCCTACAACCTGGCCGGGGAGCCGGCGCTCTCCTTCAACCAGCCGGACAACCTGGAGACGGGCGCGCTCGGCGTGCGCTCGCCGGCGGGCCTGGCCTTCGACGCGGCGGGCCGCCTGTACGTGGTGGATGCGGCGCAGGCGAAGGTCTACGTCTTCCCGCCGCCGGATGTCTCCGGCAGCGTGGCCCCGGTGCTGCCCGCCGATGCGCTGGCGCCCTCCGCGCCGGACGCGGAGAGCGGCGGCGAGCTGTTCCCGCCGGAGAGCGAGGTGCAGAGCGAAGCTGGGATCGGTGAGCAGAGTCCCGCTGAAACGAGTCTGCTGCCCGCCGGGTCGCCCAACGAGGGCTGGACTCCGCGAGTGGAGACGATCAACGGGCTGGCGGTGGTCTATGTGCCAGGGGGCTGTTACCAGGCGGGAGCCGGGCCGCAGGTGTGCGTCAGGGCTTTCTGGCTGGGGCAGCACGAGGTGACGAACCTGGAATACGCCGCCTGCGTGGAGAACGAAGCCTGCACGCCGCCCACCGACCGCGCCGCCTACGACGCCGACGAGCAAGCCGGCGCGCCGATCGCCGGCCTGACCTGGGCGCAGGCGAACGATTACGCCGTCTGGATCGGGGGGTTGCTGCCGGGCGAGGCGCAATGGGAGTACGCGGCGCGCGGGCCGGCGGGCTGGTCGTACCCCTGGGGCGACGGCGCGCCAACCTGCGACCTGGCCAATACGGAGGGCTGCGGCGGACTGCTGCCCGTTGGCGGGGAGAGCCGCGCCGCCGGGCAGTCCTGGGTTGGCGCGCTCGACCTGGCGGGCAGCGTGTGGGAATGGACGGCGGACTGGTTCGGCAGCGATCCGCTGGCCGGGCTGCCGGACGGCGTGCTCGACCCGTCCGGCCCGCTTGCGGGCAGCGAGCGGGCGATTCGCGGCGGGTCGTGGCGCGTGTCCGCCGACTACGCCGCCGCCACCTACCGCGAGGCGCGCGATCCGGCGCTCGGCTTCGACGACGTGGGCCTGCGCGTGGTCTTTCCGGCGGAGATGCTGCCCCTGGCGGCGGAGGGGTAGGGCGGGTGCGTGCAAAACCTGTCAGGCGGTAGGGGCGCTGCTCTGCTGCGCTCTGGTTGACCTCACCCCCGCTCGGCGCTGACGCGCCTCACCGCCGGGCAAGCCAAGC
>JAHDWP010000044.1 GCA_023382715.1 Anaerolineae bacterium | reverse complement strand
TGCCCATCCAGCACCCGCAGCAGCGCCCCCGTCGCCGCCTCCCACACCCGCACCGTGTAGTCCGCGCCCCCCGACGCCAGCAGCCGCCCGTCCGGCGACCAGGCCACGCTATTCACCCAACTCGTGTGTCCTTCCAGCGCCGCCCGCTGCGCCCCCGTCGCCGCCTCCCACACCCGCACCGCGCCGTCATCGCCCCCCGACGCCAGCAGCCGCCCGTCCGGCGACCAGGCCACGCTCAACACATAATACGTGTGCCCCGCCAGCAGGCGCGGCTCCGCCTGCAGATCGTCCGCCCGGTACAGCCACACCCCCAGCGAGCCAGCCAGGGCCAGCGTCTCCCCGTCCGGCGACCAGGCTACCTGCTCAATCGTGCCACGCCCCAGGCGTTGCAGTTCCACCAGCCGCTCTGCGTTCGCGCTGGTGATGGGCTGGGGTGTGGGCGTGAGGACAGGCGTGGGCGTCGCGGTATTGGTCCTCGTCGGCGCGGGCGTCGGCGTCCACAGCGTCGCGGTGGCGGTGGCGTCCTCGTAATGAAGCTGCGTCAGCTCGAAGGCGATCGTCGCCTCCAGGTTGGGCGTCGCGGTGTAGGTCAGCGTTAGCGTGGGTGTTAGCGTCGGCGTAGGCGTTAGCGACGGCGTAAGCGTCCACTGCGTCGCCGTCTGGGTCAGCAGTGCGCTGCGCGTCTGCCGGGCAATCTCGCGCGCGTCAACGGTGGCGGTTGGCGTAGGCGTTATTGAGGGTGTCAGCGTCAGGGTAGGCGTGCGCGTGGCGCTGGGCGTCAGCGTCAGGGTGGGCGTGCGCGTCGCCGAAGGCTGGACGATCAACCCCGCCGCCGCCGTCAGCGTGGCCGTTGGCTGTGGAATGTCCGTCATGGTAGGTTGTGGCGTATCTGTCGGCACGGGAATCACCGTGTTCGTCGGCGGCGGCGTGTCGGTCGCCGTCGGCTCCGATGTCTCGGTCGGTCTGGGCGTATCCGACGCGAGCGGAGTCGCCGTCACCAGGGCGGGCACGGTCGGCATCTCGGTCGGCGCGGACAAGGCGGCCAGCGCCGTCCCCGTTTGCTCGGCAGACGCCAGGCCGCCCGCCCCCTTCTCCCCGCCCTGCCCCAGCACCAGGAAGGCGATCACCGCCGCCATGACCGCGATGATCACCCCCATCGCCCACACCGCCGGCGTCTTGTGCAGCGGGCGCGCCACCGTCACAGGCGCGTTGGGGCTGGGCGTGTACGCGGGCGGCTGCGCCGGCTTGCGCAGCACTGGCGCGGTGAAAAACGCCGTCCGCTCCCCCGTGTTGCCGCGAATCGCCCCGTCGAAGGCCTGGGCAAAGGCCGTGCACGCCGGAAAACGATCCGCACCGTCTTTGGCCAGCGCCCGCTCGATAACCGGCGTCAGCGCGTCCGGCGCGTCAGCGCGATGCACGCGCGGCGGCGTGGGCTGCTCGCTCAGGTGCTTGTGCATCACCCCCGCCGGCGTCGGCGCTTCAAAGGGCATCCGCCCCGTAACCAGCGAATAGGCCAGCACGCCCAGCGCGTACTGGTCGGTCGCAGGCGTCAGGGGGGCGTTGCGCCACTGCTCCGGGGCCATGTAGCCGAAGGTGCCCACTACCGCGCCCGCGCCCGTCAGGCCGGTGGCGGTCGCTTCCAGCAGCTTGGCAATGCCGAAATCCACCAGGTAGGCGTTGCCGTGATTGTCGAACATGACGTTGCTGGGCTTGATGTCGCGGTGAATCACACCCTGGCTGTGCGCGTAGTCCAGCGCACTGCTCATCTGGCGCAGCAGGTCCGCAATCTCCCCCAGCGAGGGCAAAGGACGCTCCGTGCTCGCCCGCGCAGCAAGGCGCTCACTCAGCGAGCCGCCGGTCAGCAACTGCATCACCAGATAGCTGACGTCTTGCTGCGTGCCGTAGTCGTAGACGTGGACGATGTGCGGATGTTCAAGCGCCGCCGAGGTGCGCGCCTCGCGCGTGAAACGCTCGATATAGCCGGGGTCGCTGGTCAGCTCCGGCTTGAGCACTTTCACCGCAACTGTGCGTTGCAGACTGTGCTGGTAAGCGCGATACACCGCGCCCATGCCGCCCACACCCAGCAATTCGCGCAGCTCGTACTGGCCCAGCGTCTGGCCGGTCAGATTGTTCATGCCCATCGTGCGTCACCCCATCCGTCGTGCGAGGACCAACCCCATGCGCCCAGTATAGGCGAAGCAGAGAGCGCACGCCAGTGCACACCCCGCCCCAACCATAAGTATCGCGCCCGCCCGAATTACGGTATGATGAAATGCGCACCAGCGCGTGTACTGCTGACAGCACAGACACGCGATCCCGCGCCTCGCCGCGCGGCAAGACGCTCGCACCAGGAAGGATGCTGCGCATGAACCGCTACCTCGCTCGACTGCCCCTGTTCGTGGGGGCCATCGCCCTCGTCGCCCTGCTGACCGCCTGCAGCAGCGCGCTCGTGCGCGATGTGTACACCGCTTCCGGCGACGGCTCCACGCCCGATGATCTGGTCAGGACGACCATCTTTCGCGGCGACGACGACCTGAACGTGGTCGTCCGGCTCAACGCGCACAACCGCGAGCTGATCGTGTCGGCCACCTTCACCGGGCCGGGGGGCGAAGTCTATGTCACCGACCCGCTCGAAGCGGGCGAGACGGTCACCGACGTGGTGCTCGGCCTGGACTGGGAAGCGCAGGGCGCTGTCTTCTGGGCAGAGGGCGAGTGGCAGGTGGAAGTCTATGTGGACAATGACATGAAGAAGATTGCTCGCTTCACCGTCCAGGCGACTGAAGCCCCTGCCGCCGGCTGACGGTGAAGCGAAGGGCGCTTGCAAGGCCGCGTGGACTCGCGCCGCCCACATTTCCCCTCAACACAACACACGGCACGCCTGAGCGCGTGCCGTGTTTTTCGCCTCCAGGGAATATGGGCAGCCGCCCGTCAGCCCTCGCCCGGCAGATACCCGGCCAGGCGCTCGGCCAGCGGTGAATGCAGGATCGTGTACAGGCGGTGCGCTTCGGCGTGATGCTTGCGCGCGAGGGCCGCGTCATCGCTGGCGCGGGCCGCGTCGCCCAGCGCGAGGGCGGCTTCGGCCATGCCGCGCTGGTAGAACATCTTGCGCGCCTGGCTCTCGGCGGCGGAAGCCAGGGCGACCGCCTCATCCACCCGCCCCAGGCGCACGTACAGCCCGGCCAGCCGCGCCTTCGCCCGGCAATTCGTCTCCAGGTCGCCGGTCTGCTCGCTGCCCGTCACCGCCGCTTCGAGCAGCGCCCGCGCCTCGTCGGGCTGATTGAGCGCGATGAGCGTCTCGGCCATGTCCGCCTGGAACAGGGCCAGCCAGCGCACGTGGCCCAGCGCGGTCGCCGCCGCCGTCGCCTGCTTGAACAGCGTGCGGGCGGTGCTGTAATCTTCCAGAAAGTAGTAGGTGCGGGCCAGGTTGTTGGTCTGCACGGCGATCATCAGCGTGTCGTCCAGCTCGCGGCTGAGGGCCAGCGCCCGCTCCAGCCGCTCAACTGCTGCCTGCGGGCGGCCTGTCAGCGAGCAGAACCAGCCGAGATTGCCCAGGCGCAGGCTTTCCGCCCGCCGGTCGCCCGAAGCCTGAGCGATACTTATCGCCTCGTCGTAGAAGGCGTGCGCCGTATCCACGTCGCCCAGCTCGGTGTAGAGCGTGGCCGCGTTCGCCAGCACCAGCCCGCGCGTCGGCGGGTGCGTGATGTGGTTGAGCAGCACGAGCGCCTTCTCGTACTCGTCCAGCGCCCCCTTCAGGTCGCCGAACTCGCGGCGCGCCTGGGCCACGTCGCAGCGCAGCCGGGCGATCTGAGCGTGGTGCGCGGTGCCCTGGCCGTTCTCCAGCAGGCGCAGCGCCTCGCCCCAATGCTCCAATGCCGCGCTACGGTCGCCGCGCTGATTGGCCAGGCTGCCCAGCAGGTGATAAGCTTCGGCCCGGCGATTCGGCTCGACGTCTTCCCCGGCGAAGCTCAGGGCGCGCTGCACATAGCCCATCGCCCGCCCCTGATCGCCCAGGCGCATGGCTGATGTGCCCAGCGTGAGCAGAATTTGCAGATGCTCGTCGCGATCGTCCAGGCGGCCATCGTCGTAGAAGGCGAGCGCTTCGTCCAGGAAGCTCCGCGCGCGGGCGAAATCGCCCATCCCGTGCGCCGCCATGCCCAACCGGGTGAGGGCCATCGCTTCGTGGGCGGCGTTGCCCGTGCTGCGCGCCTGGGCCAGCGCCCGCGTGGCGTACTCCTCGGCCTGGGCGCTATTGCCGCTGCGCTGGTAGGCGGCGGTGAGGTCGAGCGCGCTGTTCATGAAGAACTCGACCGGCTGGTTGCCCAGGCGCAGCGCCAGGTTTTCGGCAGCCTGCAGATGTGTGATCGCCTGGGCGAAATCGCCACTGCCCAGCTCCACGCGCGCCAGCACTTGCAGCCAGCGCAATTCCTGCCCTTCCTGGCCCGCCTGGTGCGCCAGGTACACGGCCTGTTGCAAGAGCTTCTGCGCGTTGGCCCGCTCGCCGACGGCCAGCGTCGCCTCGGCCAGCAGCCCCACCACGCGCGGCGCGATCCGCCTCAGTCCGCCCGCCTGGGCGATGGCGACGGCTTCTTTCGACAAATGCTGCGCATAGCTGGGGTTGTCCTGCGCCAGGTAATCCTGCGCCAGGTTTTCCAGCGTCAGCGCGATACCTTCGGGGTGATTGGCGCGATGCGCTTCGTCGAGCGCCTGCTGGTGGTACGTCTGGGCGACGCTCCACTGTTCCTGCGCGGCGAAGAACGAGCCGAGGTTGTTCAGGCAGCGGGCCAGAGTGCGCGGATCGCCCTGCTCGCGGGCGATCTGCAGCGCTTCGTCGAGGACGGGGCGCGCCGCGTCGAAGTCGCGCCGATCCACATACACGGACGCGATCCCGCTCAGAAAATGCTCCACGCTGGCCTGCTCGCCGGCAGTGCGGGCCAGCGTCAGCCCGCGCTGATAGATCTCCAGCGCCGTGTCGTTGAAGCCCTGCTCATAGGCCGTCGCCCCTGTTTCTAGCAGCGCGTTGATCTCCTGCTGCGCCGGGTTAAGCACAGAGCGGGCCGGTGCCCCCGTCTCGCCCAGTAGCCGCTTGAAGAACTTTTGCATACATGTTCCTTTGCCGGTGATTAGTTGTCAGTTGTCAGTCATCAGTTATTCGGCCATCAGTGGTCGGCTGGCGCTACAGGCGCGGCGCTCTGACTGATCGCCGAGAACTGACAACCGATCACCAACCAACAGATCGTTGACCGCTAGCCAAGCGCCGATCACTGACAACTACCCCCCCCCGCTGCTCACATCATGCGCATGACCAGCGGCACCAACATCTCGCGCGCCGACAGCCCCCCATGCCGGCTGGCCGACACAAAGCCAGCGCGCGGCCCCTCTTGAATCACCACCCCCTCGCGGGCGACCAGAGTCAGGTCGCCCAGGCGCGGGCCGGTCTCGGTGTGCGGCGCTTCCGGGCCGAAGAGGCCCGCTCGCAGCGCTTCCGCCGGGTCGAAGGTCGCCAGGCGATCCCCCAGATGTTCGCGCACATAGTCGCGCACACTCGCCCGGTAATCGTGGCGCAGGTACAGGTACGCGAAGCGCCCCTCGCCGCCCGGCCCGCAGCGCAACGCTTCGGCCAGAGGGGGATGCGCGCTCAGATCAATGCGCTCGCGCACCGGCGAATGGCCGTGATCGGCGACCAGCATGAACAGCGTGCGGCGGTCGCCCACGCCCGGCCCCAGCAGCACGTCGCGCAGATCGCGCAGTTGGCTGCGCGCCTCGGCGATGGCCTGCTCGGTCACAGTGCCGAAGAGGTGCGACACGCCATCTACCGCTCCCCAGTACACGCTGATGAAGCAGCGATTGCGGCGCGTGGCGTGCAGCAGGTTGCGCAGCTCGATCCACAGGTCGGTGTACCCGTAATGGCGCACCGCCCGCTTGACGCCGCGATGCATCACCCGCGACAGCCCGCTGCCGTACAGGTCCTTCTGCAGCAGCGCGTAGGTTGGGATGGCCCGCGCGTCGAGCACCTCGGATACCGTCTCAATCGGCAGGAATGTCTCAAAATCCAGCCCCCACTCTTCCAGCACTTCGCTGCGATGCCTGCCGGACAGCGGGCGGAAATGCAGCAGGCTGGCCAGCACGCCGAACTCGCGCAGCAGCAGCCGCGTGCCAACCATGCCGGTCGCCGCCGGCCCCGCCCCGCTCCAGATCGCGGGCAGCGCGGCGGCGGTCGTGCTGGGCGCGATAGAGGTCAGCGGGGTCAGCGTGCCCTCGCCCACCAGGTCGGCCACCGTCTGGGCGACCGCCGCGTCCTCGGCCATGATCTCCTGCAGCAGCCGCCAGCCCAGGCCATCGGTGATGAACAGCACCGCACGCCGCACCCGGTCGTCCAGCGGCGTCCACAGCCGCGCATCCAGCGGCGACTGGCCCAGCCGCCCATTGGCCGCCGTCCCGCCAATCAGCCGGACGACGGTGTGGGCCAGGTTGCGAATGGACAGCCCGGCGTAATAGGGGAAGACGATCTCGCCCGCCCAGGGCACGTCGGCGTCCAGCGGGCGATGGGCCAGGATGGTCTGTTCCAGGTCTGCGGCCAGGGCTGCGGTCACACGCTCTCCAGATGCGGGTACGTTCGGCTCGTGACCTGCCATTATACCGCATCTTGCGACGGCAAAAGGGAGCCAGTCCACGCCGGCAGGGGTTGCTGTTGTCCCCGGCCTTTCTCCCTCAAGGGATACGGTTGGCGAAATACCCATAGGGGCGTATTGCAATAGGCCCCTGCGAGGCCGCAGCAGAGCAGCGCCCCTGCGAAACTAGCGCGGGAGAAGGAGCCGGGAGACAGGGATGCTCTGGCAATTGCCCGGCAACTCGTTCGCAGACTCCATCCGCGCACGTCTTGTGTTTTCGCCCCAGACCTGCTAAAAAGTGGGGCGATCGCACGCCCAGTTGCCCCACCTGGGGGGACCATGTTCGAAGAAACCAGCTCCTTCTCGGACAACCCGCAGTTGCCCAAGGTACTCCAGCTCTACCTTGTCATCTCGCAGTACCCTGTGCTCAGCCGCAAAATCCGTCAGCGGATGCGCGAGGAATTGTTCGGGCGCGGCATCGTCAGCGAGGCCGACTTCGAGCGCGAAGTGCACCACAAGGCCATCGAATCACAGAAGCGCGAGGGACTCAGCGATCCGCTCTTCGAGGAATCGCCGGCGGACTGGGACAAGCGCGTGCGCTACATTCGCGCTCACCTGACGGACTTCTACTTCGCCTACAACCTGCCCTACGAGCTGTTCGAGGGGATTCTGGCCGACGCGCTGCATCAGCGCGAGCCGGATCGCGAAGTGCGCCTCACGTTCAACCCGGAGATCGCCCCCTGGGATCTGCTCTTCTCGGAAGGCAAGCGCTACGAGAGCCTGCCCCCGGACGAGCGCGCCCAGATTCAGCACCATCTGCGCGAGATCATCGTCGTGCTGATCAAGGGCATGATCAGCGATCACCTGGCTTTCGTGCGCCTGGCCAAAGAGGTCTTCACCATCCAGGACCTCAAGGACATCCGCGCGCGGCGCATCGGGCGCGGCAAGATCGGGGGCAAGGCCGCCGGGATGCAACTGGCCTGGAAGCTGTTGCAGCACGCGGGCGCTTCGACCGGGCTGGACCCCGACCGGATCACCATCCCGGACTCCTACTACGTCGGCGCGGACGTGTTCTACGACGTACACGCCTACAACGACTTCCACGGGATGATGAACCAGAAGTACAAGTCCCGCGAGGAGATCGTCAACGACTACCCGATGATCTCCGAGCGTTACCGCCAGGCCGATCTGCCGCCGAACATCGCCGAAGAACTGCGCGCGCTGATGGAGCACATCGGCCCGGCGCCGCTCATCTTCCGCTCGTCGAGCCTGCTCGAAGACAGCTTCGCCACGTCGTTCGCCGGCAAGTACGACAGCTTCTTCCTGCCCAACTGCGGCACGCCAGAGGAAAATTTCCGCGCCGCCAAAGACGCGATCCTCAAGATTTACGCCAGCACGTTCAGCCCCGACGCGCTGATCTATCGCCAGCGCATGGGTCTGGTGGACTTCGACGAGCGCATGGCGATCCTCATCCAGAAGGTCGAGGGGCAGCGCTGGGGACCCTACTACTTCCCGATGATCGCCGGGGTGGGCTTCAGCCGCAATCCGTTCCGCTGGTCGGCCAAGATTCGCCGCGAAGACGGCCTGCTGCGCCTGGTGTGCGGGCTGGGCACGCGCGCCGTCGAACGCACCGACAACGACTACGCGCGCATGATCGCCCTGTCCCATCCCCATCTGCGCCCGGAGACGCGCGTCGAGCAGCTCCGTCACTACTCGCAACACCTGATTGATGTGCTCAACCTGGAAGAGAACTCTTTCGAAACGCTGCCCATCGGCAGCGTGATCGGCCCCGACTTCCCTGCCCTGCGCCTGGCGGCGGCACTCGACGATGGGCAGGACTTGCAGCCCTTCATCTCCAGGCCCGGCAGCCTGGACTCAGCGCGGCTGGTCTTCACCTTCGATGGGCTGGCGCGCGATGCCACCTTCACCAGCGCCCTGCGCCGCCTGCTCGCCTTCCTGGAGACACACTACCAGCATCCGGTGGATATCGAGTTCGCCGTCGAAGTCACCCGCTCCTGGCCGCGCCCGGAATATCGCCTCTCGCTGCTGCAATGCCGTCCGCTCAGCGAGCGGCGCACCGGGGCAGCCATCCGCATCCCCAGCGACGTGCCCGCGTCCGATATTCTGTTCTCCGCCCGACAGCAGATTCCGCAGGGGCTGGTCGAGCGCGTGCGCTACATCGTCTATGTGGACCCCCTGGTTTACCAGGAGATTCCCAGCGTGGAGCGACGCCTGCAAGTGGGGCGCACGGTGGGGCGCATCAACGAGCGCCTGCACAGCGAGCGATTCGTGCTGATCGGGCCGGGTCGCTGGGGAACTTCGGACCTCAATCTGGGCGTCAAGGTATCCTACGCCGACATCTACAACAGCCGCGCGCTAATCGAAGTGGCCTATTCCGACAGCAACGCCGCGCCGGAGATGGCCTATGGCACCCATTTCTTCCAGGACCTGGTCGAAGCGGAGATCTTCCCGCTGGCGCTCTTCCCCAATGATCCCAGCGCGATCTACAACTGGGATTTCTTCGGCTCCGCCCAGAACCTGCTCCCGGACTTGCTGCCCGACGACGCGGACCTGAGCGACGTAATCCGCGTGATTGACGTGCCAGCGGAGACGGACGGCCGTCACCTGGAAATTGTGCTCGACGGCGAGCACGATGAAGGGCTGGGCTATCTGCGGAAGTATTGAGAGGGTGGTTGGTAATTGGTGGTTGGTTTCTGCTGTGCCCGGTCACCTGCCGGGCACTGATCGCTGATGGCTGCTAGCTGATCGCCGATCACTGACCGCTTCACCGCACCAGCAGCGAGACGCCCGTCAGGACCAGCAGCACCAGCATCAGCCGTTCGAACTTCTTCTGGTCAATGCGCCGCAACAGCTCCTTGCCCAGCCAGACGCCCACCGGAATCAGCGGCAACACCCACAGCGCGCGCAGCAAGCGCGGCCCGTCCGTGACCTCTGTCGCCACGAAGATCGGCAGCTTGAGCAGATTGACGACCAGGAAGAAGGCGATAGTCGTGGCGACGAACGTGGTCGGCGCGGTGCGTCGTAGCAGCAGGTAGGCGGTGATCGGCGGCGCACCCACGCTGGCCAGCGCCGAGCCGAAGCCCGACCCCCAGCCGGCCAGCCAGCCATGCCAGCGCCGCGAGCGATAGGCCAGGACAGTCAGCGAGTCGCTGCCCAGCTTGTAGGCGGCGACGACCAGCGTGAAAAAGCCGAGGAGATGTCGCAGCACATCATTGGGCAGCGTGGTCAGCAAGGCGGCCCCCATGGCCACGCCCACCACTGCTGCTGGCAGCATCAGGCGCAGGGCAGGCCCGTCCCATCTGCGCCAGTACACGGGCAGCGCGAACCAGTCGCCGACGATGAACAGCGGCAGCGTGATCCCGACCGCCTCGGTGACGGGCATGGTCGTGCTCAGCAGTGGGACGATCAGGGCGTTGGGCATCGGCCCCAGGCCGCCCGCCACTACGCCGACGACCAGCGCGACGGGTACCAGAATGAGGACGTCGCTCATCAGTTCCTCTGAAGCGGATGCGGCGAGGCGCGGAACAACGGTCGCGGAGTTTACCCCGAAGCGCATCGGGGACAAAAAAGCCCCCTGGCAGCGACAAGCTGTCAGGGGGCGCGGAGTGCCGGAGTCGTCACGGGATGAGCAGCACCTGTCCGGCGTAGATCAGGCGCAGATTGTGGATGTTGTTCAGGCTGGCGATATCCCACATGCTCACGCCATAGCGCAGGGCAATGCGGAAGAGGTTCTCCCCGGCCTGGACAACGTGCGTGCGATAGGTGGGCGGGGGCGGGGTGACCGGCGGCGGCACGACGACCCCCTCGACCGGCAGCGAAGAGACCGGCCCCGACAGCCGCAGATAGTTCACGTTGACCCAGCCGGTGCCGCCATTGGACAGCAGGAGCTTCACCCATGCCGAGTCGGCACTGCGGGCGAGCAGCGTCCAGGACGTGCCGTTGGCGATGGCCGTGATCCGCGCGTAGCCGATCCCCGGCCCCGTGCGCACGTTGAGCGCCCAGGATGTGACAGTGCCCATGATCGCGGTCACCGGGCCGCCTGAACCGTCCACCGGCAGATTGTAGAGCGGGTAGCTCGTGGCGATATAGCCGCTGTTGACCCAGCCCTGGATGCCATTATCCAGGCTGATGCGCACCCACGAAGCATCCGCATTGCGGGCCAGGAGCGTCATGGCCACGCCCCGATAGACCGAGAACACCACGCCGTAGCCGATTCCGGGGCCGCTACGGATGTTCAGTGCGCCGGTGTTGACAGTGGCCGTCGGCGCCTGCGCGGAAGCAGTGGCGGCCAGGCCGAAACTTCCCCCCAACACCGCGACGACCAGCGCTATGCTCAGAATACGATACAGGCGTTTCATTGTCCCACTCCCTCATTGTGCCCATAATGGGCGTGCACGTCTTGATGAACTCAGTGTACGGCAAGTTTCTTTGTGACTCAAGGGGCCGCACAGTAACAGCGTGCCAGGCGTAGAGCAAGCGACAGCCGCGCGTAGAGAAGCGGCGGCGCCTGAGGAAGTCGCGCGCCTGCCTTTGTCCCTCCATCCCCGCCCTTCCCCCACGAGGAGGGAAGGGAGAAGCGCGCCGGCCTTAAGCCCCTCCCTCCTTGTGGGGGAGGGGTTTGGGGGTGGGGGGAAACAGCTTCTCAAAGGGTCTCTCAATCTCCCCTCCAGCCGAGCCAGAGGGGGGACGACCTGGCAGGCCGCTCACCCCTTCCCTTAGCTTTGCTGGGGGAAGGGGCTAGGGGATGGGGGCCTTCGACCACTGCCTGACAACCCGTTCGTGGACCCCTCCGCCCTGGCGCGACGGTGCTTTTATCGCGCAAACAGGGTATAGTCGGCGCACTGTTCCACACGACGGCAGGTGAGACACCCGGCAGCGACGGTCGTTGAGCGAGTGCATCCCCCGCTGTCTGTTTTTTCGGCATAAGGACGCGCTCTCCGGGGCCGGAGAGGCGAATCTGGTGGAGGAAGAAAACAGAAGTGACAAGCGCGTTTCCTGTGAAATGGCGCGCCAATCCGCGCGCCCATGCGGTCAGGCTCAGCGAGACGGTGAGCGCGATGTTCCCGCCCGGCATTTCGCGGCAGGTGCGCAGCTTTCACCGCCAGTTGCCCGGCTACAAGATCAGCCCGCTGAAGGGCCTGCCCACCCTGGCGGCTATGCTGGGGCTGGGCGGCATCTGGGTCAAGGACGAATCGCAGCGCCTGGCCCTCCGCTCGTTCAAGATTCTGGGCGGCTCGTATGCCATCTATCAGGTCGTCAAGTCCATGCTGGGCGTAGAGCAGGAGATTCCCTTCGCCGAGCTGACTTCGGACGACGTGCGGCGCAAGCTGGGCGACATCACCTTCGCCGCTGCGACGGATGGCAATCACGGGCGCGGCGTGGCCTGGGCCGCCAGCGCCATGCACTTTCGCTCGGTGATCTACGTCCACAAGTTCACCAGCCAGGCGCGCATCGACTCCATCGCCAGTTGCGGGGCCGAAGTGCGCATTGTGGACGGCACCTATGATGACGCTGTGCTCCAGGCCAACGCCGACGCGCAGGCCAACGGCTGGCAGGTCATCTCCGACACGTCCTGGGAAGGCTACGAGGACATCCCGCGCTGGGTGATGCAGGGCTACTCGACCATGCTCAGCGAGACGCAGGAGCAGCTTGCCGGGCAGGGCATCGTCAAGCCGACGCACCTCTTCGTGCAGGCGGGCGTGGGCGCGCTGGCCGCCTCGGTGATCGGTTTCTACCACCAGTTGTTCGGCGAAAATGACCCGTTGTCCGTCGTGGTCGAGCCGGACAAAGCCGCCTGCCTCTACCGCTCCGTCGAGATCGGCGATGGGCAGCCGCACAGCTTCGCCGGCGACCTGGATACGATCATGGCCGGCCTGGCCTGCGGCGATCCCAGCCCGGTGGCCTGGAAGGTGTTGTGGGACTGCGCGGATGTCTTCCTGAGCTGCCCGGACTACGTCGCCGCCAAGGGGATGCGCGTCTATGGCGTGCCGCTGAGCGGCGATCCGTTCATCGTATCGGGCGAGTCTGGCGCGGTGACGCTCGGCGCGCTCATGTTCATCATGGAGCGCCCGGAGCTGGCCGAGCTGCGCGAGAAACTCCAGCTCGACCGCACCTCGCAGATTCTGCTGGTCAATTCCGAGGGCAACACCGACCCGAACCATTTCCGGCGCATCGTGTGGGACGGCGCCGACCCGGTTCCCCACGAGTATCGAGGGGCCAAGTAGGGCGAGCCGGCCAACCGTCCACCCTTCCCTGGCCTGCCAGGGCGGAAGGCTGACCTGGCTCGTCTCTCCATCCCTGGCCCCTGTCCCACGAGGGAAGACTGGTGGCGAAATGCTTTCGCAGGGGCGTATGGCCATACGCCCCTGCGGGATGCGGCAGAGCAGCGCCCCCGCGAAACCGGCGCGCTTCGCTCGTCAACAGAATCGCCAGGGGTGAAGCGGGGAAGTGACGGGCCTGTGACACCTCGTTCGCGAATTCAGCGCCGCGATTCGACTTCCCTGGACGGTCATGAGGATGTATAGTTAAGCAGCATCGCTCAGCACAATAGCCTATCGCAGCGATGGGCAGAGGCCTTTTTCTCAGAACAGACCCGGAGAGCACCATGTTTCAAACTATTTCCCCTGTAGATGGTCGTGTTTATGTTGAGCGCGAGACGGTGACGGAGAGCGAGATCAACGCGATTCTGGCGTTGGCGCGGCAGGCCCAGGCCGAATGGCGCGCGCTCCCGCTGGCGGAACGCGCCCGCCTGTGCAGCCAGATGGTGGACGCATTTGTCGCACAGAAGGACGGGATCGCCGAAGAGATCACCTGGCAGATGGGGCGTCCCATTCGCTATTCCCCGCTGGAAGTGCTGCGCTTTGAGGAGCGCGCGCGGCATATGATCCGCATCGCCGACAAAGCCCTGGCCGATGTCCAGGTGGAGCCGCTGGCCGGCTTCACACGGTTCATCCGCCGCGACCCGGTAGGCGTCGTGCTGGTCCTGGCTCCCTGGAATTACCCCTATCTGACGGCGGTGAACTCGATTGTTCCGGCGCTGCTGGCCGGTAACACGGTCGTCCTCAAACACTCCCACCAGACCCCGCTGTGTGCGGAACGCATCGCACAGGCGAGCGTCGCTGCGGGCTTCCCGAAGGGCGTCTTCCAGTATGTGCACGCCACCCATGAAGGCATTGCGAGCATGATCGGCCACCAGGACGTGGATTTCGTCGCGTTTACCGGCTCGGTCTCCGGGGGTCACGCGGTCCAGCAGGCCGCCAGCGCGCGCTTCATCGGGACTGGCCTGGAACTGGGCGGAAAAGACCCGGCCTATGTCCGCGCCGATGTCAATCTCGCCCACGCGGTCGAAAACCTGGTGGACGGGAGCTTCTTCAATTCGGGCCAGTCGTGCTGCGGGATCGAGCGTATCTACGTGGACAGCGCCATCTTTGACGCCTTCGTCGAAGGGTTTGTAGACCTGACGAATCAATACATTCTGGGCGATCCCACTCAGCCCGAAACGACCCTGGGGCCGATGGTGACGACGCGGGCCGCGACCTTTGTGCGGGAGCAGATCGCGCAAGCGGTGAACGCCGGGGCGCGGGCCTTGATTGACGAGAAGAGATTTGACCGGTCTCAGCCTGGGACGCCCTACCTCGCGCCCCAGGTGTTGGTGGACGTGGACCATACCATGAGCATGATGGTCGAAGAGAGCTTCGGCCCGGTGGTCGGCATCATGAAAGTGGCCAACGAGGCGGAAGCCATCCGCCTGATGAATGACAGCCCCTATGGGCTGACCGCCTCGGTCTGGACAACCGATGAAGACGCTGCTCTTCGCTTGGGTCAGCAGATCGAAACCGGCACAGTCTTCATGAATCGCTGCGACTATCTGGACCCGGCGCTCGCCTGGACCGGGGTGAAGGATACCGGGCGCGGCTGTACGCTGTCGGCGCTGGGGTACGAACAGCTCACCCGTCCCAAGTCGTTCCATCTCAGGACGGTCGTTTAGCGCGCGCTGGTTTCGCAGGGGCGCTGCTCCGCTGCGGCCCCGTAGGGGCGTATGGCCATACGCCCCTACGGAGATATTTCGCCAACAGTCTCCCTTGTGGGAGAAGGGCCGAGGATGGCGGAGCGAGCGCGATCCAGGATGTGAGTAATATAGCGCCGTGCGCAGAGAGGGGGCGGTCTGCTGGGGTTCCGTCCCCTCTCTGCGTGTGGAGAGGGGAATGAGGGGTGAGGTAAACCCGCCCGCTTCCCGCACCGGCCTGGTATAACCCTACAGCGGGGGACACACTGCCACGGCCCCGCCGCCGGACAGGTCTCTCGCACGCGCGCCCGCCCCAACTGGGCATTGCTCCCCACCCCCCAATTTGCTAGACTCTCCGCTGGCCTGTGTGTCGTTGCCGAGGGCGCGAGGGTGTTGACATCCGTCCTGTCTGGCGTTACACTGTAGAACAGGCGTTCCGACCATCTGTTCACGCGATTCTCGCCTCCGAACGCCTCTCTCTGGCGCTCGACATCTCGATGATCTCTCACCCGTATCCGTTGTCCGCAAGCGCAGTTGCTGAGGATCAATCTACCTTATGGCCCAGAACCAGATCGTTGTGCGCGGCGCGCGCGAGCACAACCTGAAGAATATTGACGTGGCGATCCCCCGCGACAAGCTGGTGGTGATCACCGGGCTGAGTGGCTCCGGCAAAAGCTCGCTGGCCTTCGACACCATCTTCGCCGAAGGGCAGCGCCGCTACGTCGAGTCGCTGTCGGCCTACGCCCGGCAGTTCCTCGGCCAGATGGAGAAGCCAGACGTAGACCAGATCGAGGGACTGTCGCCCTCCATCTCCATTGACCAGAAGAGCGTCAGCAACAACCCGCGCTCGACGGTGGGCACCGTCACCGAGATCTACGACTACCTGCGCCTGCTCTACGCGCGCATCGGCGTGCCACACTGCCCCGTCTGTGGCCAGCAAGTCGTCGCTCAGTCCGCCCAGCAGATCGTCGAGGCGATTGAGGGCTGGGCCGACGGCACTCGCGTGCAAATCCTGGCCCCCATCATCAAGGATCGCAAGGGGCGCCACGAGAAGGTGCTCGAAGACATCCGCAAGGCGGGCTTCGTGCGCGCCCGCGTCAACGGCCAAGTGCGGGATGTCAACGAGGAGATCGCGCTGGAACGTTACAAGGCGCACACCATCGAGGTCGTCGTGGACCGGCTGGTCGTGCGCCATTACGACGATCCCGAAGGGGAAGAAGCCACCGCCGCGCGCAGCCGCCTGACCGACTCCGTCGAGACGGCGATGGAGATGGGCGGCGGCGTGATCATCGTCAACGATGTGACCGACCCCGCCAACCCGATCGATCATCTCTTCAGCGAGCACCTGGCCTGCGTGCACGGTCACGTCAGCCTGCCGGAGATCGAGCCGCGCACCTTCTCCTTCAACAGCCCGCACGGGGCCTGCCCCACCTGCCAGGGCCTGGGCGTGCGCCGCGAATTCGACCCCGACCTGATGGTGCCCAACCCGAATCTGTCGGTGCGCGAAGGGGCGCTTGCGCCCTGGGCGACCAACAGCTTCGATAGCTGGACGCGGGCGATCCTGCTGGAGGCGTGCCGCAACTTCGGTATCCCGGCCAACGCGCCCTGGCGCGAGCTGAGCGGTGAGCAGCAACATCTGCTGCTCTATGGCTCCGACCAGGCGATCCTGGTCGAGCATCGCCGCGACGATGGCAGCCATTTCTCGTTCAACACGCAGTTCGAAGGCGTGCTCAACAACATCGCCCGCCGCTATCGCGAGACCACTTCCGAGTACATGCGCGTTAAGTACGAGGAGTACATGAGCGAGCGCCCGTGCGATGCGTGCCAGGGCCACCGTCTGCGCCCCGAAGCCCTGGCCGTGACCGTTGCCGATCGCCCCATCCACGAGATCACCGCCCTGCCGATCAAGGACTTGCTGCGCTGGGTGCAGGCGTTGCGCGGGACCGGCCCGGATGTGAACGGGCACCCGCTGCTTTCGCAGCGCGAGCTGCAGATCGCCCACCAGATTCTTAAGGAGATCGAAGCGCGGGCGCAGTTCATGGTCAACGTGGGCCTGGACTACCTGACACTGGGGCGCACTGCGGGCACGCTCAGCGGCGGCGAGGCGCAGCGCATCCGCCTGGCCACGCAGATCGGCAGCCAGCTCACCGGCGTGCTCTACGTGCTGGACGAGCCGAGCATCGGCCTGCACCAGCGCGACAACGCCCGCCTGCTGGCCACCCTGGAAGGGATGCGCGACCTGGGCAACACGCTGCTCGTCGTCGAGCACGACCACGAGACGATGCTGGCCGCCGACTGGATCATTGACCTGGGGCCGGGCGCGGGCGAGCACGGCGGTCAGGTCATCGCCGAAGGGCCGCCAGAGACGATCATGCATCACCCGACGAGCATCACCGGCAGGTATCTGTCTGGGCGCGAATGCATCCCCCTGCCCACGCAGCGCCGGCCCGGCAATGGACATCACCTGACCATTCGCGGCGCGCGCGAGAACAACCTGAAGGACCTCGACGTGACCGTGCCGCTGGGCAAGCTGGTCGTGATCACCGGCGTCAGCGGGTCGGGCAAGTCTACGCTGATGATCGAGGTGCTTTACAAGAAGCTGGCCCAGACGGTCTACGGCGCGAAAGATCGGCCCGGCGTGCACGATGCCATTGACGGGCTGGAGTATGTGGACAAGGTCATCCACATTGACCAGTCACCTATTGGCCGCACGCCGCGCAGCAATCCGGGCACCTATACCAAGCTCTTCGACCACATCCGCGACCTGTTCGCCGAGCTGCCCGAAAGCAAGATTCGCGGCTACAAGGCCGGGCGCTTCTCCTTCAACGTCAAGGGCGGACGCTGCGAAAACTGCGCCGGTGAGGGGCAGCTCAAGATCGAGATGCAATTCCTGCCGGACATCTACGTGCCGTGCGAAGTGTGCAAGGGTGCGCGCTACAACCGCGAGACGTTACAGGTCAAGTACAAGGGCAAGAGCATCGCCGACGTGCTCGATATGACCGTCAGCGAGGGGCTGGATTACTTCGCCAGCATCCCGGCCATCCACAGCAAGCTGGAGACGCTGGCGGCGGTCGGCCTGGGCTACATCCGCATCGGCCAGCCGGCGCCGACGCTGAGCGGCGGCGAGGCGCAGCGCGTCAAGCTGAGCCGCGAGCTTTCCAAGCGGGCCACCGGTCAGACGCTCTACGTGCTCGACGAGCCGTCCACCGGCCTGCACACCGCCGATGTCGCCAAGCTGATCGAGGTGTTGCAGTCGCTGGTGGACAAGGGCAACACCGTGCTGATCATCGAGCACAACCCGGACATCATCAAGGTGGCCGATCACATCATTGACCTGGGGCCGGAGGGCGGCGAAGAGGGCGGCTACCTGATCGCCGAGGGGACGCCCGAAGAAGTGGCCCAAGTGACGGAGAGCCACACCGGGCGCTTCCTGGCGGACTACCTGGAGTGGGCCAGGTGTGGGGATTGACCTCACCCCCGGTCTGTGCACACAGCCCGAAAGGGGGAGAGGCGGGGCGTAGAACCACACACCCCGCCAAAAGCTACCCCTACCCGGCGGGCTTGAGCGTAGCGCAGTCCGCATTGCCGACAATATCCAGCTTCAGCGAGACGGCCAGCCCCGCCCGGTACTGCGTCCAGTCCGCCTCGCTGTCGAAGCGGCAGGTTTGCTCCTTGCCATTCTTCAGCCGGATCACCACCGCGTATTGTTCGCGCCGCGCCCCTTCGCGCTCGCTGCCGAGACTGGCGGGGCCGGTGGTGAGCGCGCCCGTGCTCAGCGCCAGCGTCTGCGACGGCCAGGCGGGCGGATCGTCGCCCGCGCCGCTGGCCTTCAGGTCGCGGACGTACACCCAGCGATTGGCCGTGAACCTGCACCAGTCATCGTAAACTGGCTCGTCGCGATAGTCCTGCACCGTGCGGCACTCGCGCCGAAAGGAGCCATCGCCCTGATCCACATCGGCGCATTCCTCGTGCGACCCATCCGGCACCTGGCGTGTGTCGCGCTGCTTGCGCTGGCACGAGATATCGTAGGCATCGCCGGGCACGTCATCTTCCCAGGCCGAGTCGGGCACCGCCTGGAAGCTCTCGATGGTGATGGTGCGCTCCCAGCTTACGGCGCTCACCGTCGCCTCGGCGTCCGCGCGGTAGGTGAGCGCATAGACCGCCCCACCGCAGCAGATTATCAGCAGCACAGCGGCGATAATGGCCAGCCATACGTTTCTGCTCAGTCCTAAGAAGGTGCGTCCCGGCGGCTTGGTCACGCCCGCCCGCACCATCTCTGCGTCGAACTTGTCCTTGACGACATCGCGCCGCGTATCCGTCTCCGCGCGGCCCGTGCCGATCTCGCGCACACCCTGTGTCGGGGCGACCACGCCGCTGGCCAGGTCGGCGCCGCACTCGGTGCAGTAGGTGCTGGCAGCGCTGTTGGGCTGCTGACAGGCCGGGCAGATTTTGTCCGCCCCCACGTAGGGGTGATCCTCCACCGCGACCATGTCCTCTTCGGCGGGGAAATACCGCTGCTCCGGGTCCTGGGCTGCGCCGCAGTTCGGGCAGTGACGGTGCGTCACGCCCAACAGCTTCTGCGTCCCGCAGAACTTGCAGTCCCAAAGCATCTGATAGGTGCCCGCGCCGCGCCGCTCGCCAGACGACTCCTGCGATCCCGCCATGCTCATCATCCTCTCTTGCCATGCCGCACCCCATGACGCGGCCAGGTCATGCCCTAGCTTACCTCAGGGGTTCGGCGACGGGCAAGCAGGGTCGAAGGGGAAGAGGGGGCGGCGAGGTGCGTCAGCGCCGAGCGGGGGCGGGGTCAACCAGGGCGCAGCCCCCCACGCACCCAGCGCCGGACTCCAGAGCAAAGAAGCACCGCAGAGACGCAGAGAGCGCAGAGAAAAAACGGGGTATACGCTCTTCTCTGTGCCCTCCGCGTCTCTGCGGTTCCAGAATTCTGCATCTAGGCCGAGCGGGGGTGAGGTCAAGCAGAGTACAGCCGAGCAGCGCCCCCGCGCTCAGCGCCCGGCCAGCGGCAGCCGGTGAGCGACCAGCGCCGACAGGTCCAACTGGACGAAGTGCCTGGGCTGCGAAGGACGCACCTCCACCGGTCGTATGGGCAGATGAAGCGCGAACTCGCTGCCCACGTTCTGGGCGCTGCGCACGCTCACGGTGCCCCCGTGCGCCTCGGCGAAGGTCTTGACCAGGCTCAGGCCCAGGCCGGTGCCGTGAATGTGGGCCGTATGCGGGTTCTTGACGCGCACGAACGGCTCGAAGATCGCCTCCAGTTTGTCGGGCGGGATGCCATAGCCGGTATCGCTCACGCGCACAACCGCGTAATCGCCCTCCACGCCCGTGCTGACGGTGACCTGCCCTCCGTCCGGCGTGTACTTGATGGCATTGCTGACCAGGTTATCCACCGCCTGCATGATCAGCACGGCGTGGCCCATCAGCATGGGCATGGACGAGTTGGGCTGGGTGAGCGTGATGGCGATCTGGCGGCGGCGCGCTTCTTCGTCGCTGCGCGCCACAACGCGCTCGACCAGCGTGCTGAGCTTGTAAGGGGCCATCGTGTCGTACCCCAGCGAGGAAGCCATCTCCAGGTCGGTCACGTCGCGGACCAGGGCTTCCATGCGTTCCAGGCTGGTGATCAGCATCCCCCGGAGCATCTCGCGCTGCGCCGGCGTAATGTCCGGCTCGTCCAGAAGCTGGATGGGGTTATGGGCCAGCATGAGCAAATTGCCCAGATCGTGGGTGAGCACGCGGGTGAGATTGGCCTTCGTGCGGTCGGCGCGCCGCAGCTCGGTCACGTCCTGAGCGACGCTCACGTAGCCTTCTGTCGCGCCGTCCGGCGTCTTGATCGAGGCGATCTGCAGCAGGTAGGTGCCCGCTCGTCCCAACGAAACCTCCAGAGCGTGGTCGAGCGTATCAATCAGGCTGTCCAGCGGCGGCCCCCCGTCGGGCAGCAGGCTCTGCACGATGTCGAGCACATACTCCCCTTTGATGCTCTCGAACGACAGCCCCCAACGTTCCAGCACGCGCTTGGCCTCGCGGTTGGCGAGCTGAGCGCGCCCTTCAGCGTCGCAGACCAGCACCAGGGCGGGCGTATGGTTGAGCACGGTCTGCAAATGGCGCTGCTCCTGGCGCACAATGGCATGAAGCTGCGCCTTGGCGATGGCCGTCGCTGCCTGGGGCGCGAGCATCATCAGCACGTCCTGGATGTCCTGCACGTCCACCAGGCCGCGCCGCTCGCGGATGATCTGCAGCACGCCCAGCACCATGCCCCGGTAGAGCAGCGGCACGCCGAACCACACCGCGTCGCTGGGCAGCAAGTCGTGCAGCAGCGTGCCCGCGCCATTCCAGTCATACGGCCCGGAGAGAATCTGCGGGCGGCCCGTGGAAGCAATGCGCCCCGAATGCTCGCCGCCGAAGCCGACCTTCTGCCCGACCAGGCCATCAGGCAGGTTATACACTGCGCTGACGACCAGGCTGCGGTCGGGCTGGACAAGCTGCACCATGCCCGCCAGCCCGTCCACCAGCCGCACCGCTTCCTCGACGATGCGCGCCAGCACCATGTCAATGGCCAGGTTATCGGCGATCAGGCTGGCCACCTGGCTGACGGCCTTCTGGCGGTGTTCGGCGCTGTGCAGGCGCAGATAAAGCTGCATATTGCGCACCGCCGCCGCAACCTGGGCCGTGAACAGACGGCCTAGCTGCAGGTGCGCCCCGTTGAAACGCCCCGGACGGTCGGCGAAGAAGGCGACGAACCCGATCAGGTTCTGGTCCACCGTCATCGGCACGCGCATGTACGACCACGCCTCGGCAGCGGCGGCCTCGCGCACGCGGATGGCCGTGGGCAGCATGTCCGGCAGCCGCTCGCGCAGCAGCACCTCGTCCGACAGGTAAGACACGCGCTCGTCCGGCGCGAGCGCAGCCAGAGTCGCGCGGCACACGTCCAGATAGGCCGTCGGGACGCCGAGTTGCAGCCCGTCGAACAGATCGCTGTAGTCTTCGCTGGCGATCAGCACGGCCACGTCATCGGCGTCCACCGCCGTCCGCCCGATCTCGCGCAGGTCGCCGACAATGGTGCGCGCGTTGAGCGTGCCAGAGATGGCGAAAGACGCCTGCAGCAGCCCTTCGAGGTGGCGGGCGCGCTTTTGCAGGGTGCGATAGTCGCCGCCGGTGGTATGGTACGCGGCGCGCTCGGCCAGATAGGCCAGGGTGGTGAGCAGGTCCTGCGGGAGAGTGTCGCGCGGTACGTAGCGATCCACTTCGGGAAAGGGTACCGCCCCAGACGCCGTCCCATCCAGGTGCTCGCCGGTGATGACCAGCCCAATGTGCGGCCAGCGGTGGCGCACTTCGCGCAGCAGCGCGCTAATGTCTGAATCGAGCAGCGCCACGTCCACGACCAGGCAGCAGGCGGTGCCGTGCTCCAGCGCATGGAGCGCCGTGCGGGCCGTCATGACATGCAGCACGTCAGCCTGGGGGGCGATGGCGCGCAGCAGCGGATCATCTGGCCCTAGCCACACTACGGCGCATGGTTGCTCGGCGGATCCGCTCTGCCGCTCGTCCATGGATGGTCGCCCTCGAAGTGACACGTGATGGCCCCGGCCCACACACCGCATCCAGCCAGGAATGATGCCGCTCACCCATTTGAGTCCCAGTATAGCACGAACCCCAACCGGACAAAACTCTCAGCCCTTTTCATATTTTATGATAACTTCCACTTAATATAATCTAATCATAGCCTGGCCGGACGGGCACCCTCTGTCACTTCCAGCGATCTAATGACAATTTAACGTTTGCGCGCCCCAAACGGTCGTTCTGCCTGTATAATCATAGCAAGCGAAGTGACGCGCGTTGACGCAACGGAGGACACACATGGACATTTATCGCCCGCAGCCGCAGGCAAGCGCCCTGGGCACGCGCGTGGACATACGCGCCGTGATGAAGGAAGTTTATCTATGGATGACGCTGGGCCTGCTGACCAGCGCAATTGTTGCCCTGGTCTTCGCTCTCAGCGGGCTGACCGAGGCGATCTTCCCGGTGCTGATTATCGCGCCCTTCGCCCAGATCGGCGTGGTGTGGTACCTCAGCGCGCGCATTACGCGCATGGAAGCCAGCCGGGCCACCAACGTGTTCCTGCTCTTCGCCGCCCTGATGGGCGTGACGCTCTCGACCGTCTTCTACTGGGCCGCGCTGACCGACATCTACCTGGCGCTCTTCGCGACGGGGGCCATGTTCGCCGCGATGAGCATCGTCGGCTATACGACGGAGATGGACCTGACGCGCCTGGGCAGCCTGCTCTTCATGGCCCTCATCGGGTTGATCGCCGCCACCATTGTCAATATCTTCCTGGCCAGCGAGACGCTTTACTGGCTGGTCAGCTATGCGGGCGTGCTGATCTTCGTCGGGCTGACGGCCTACGACACCCAGTGGATCAAGCGCCAGGCGCAGCAGCTTGAAGTGCAGGGGGCCAACACCGGGGCCGCTGTCGTGCGCCAGGTGGCGATCATGGGCGCGCTCAAGCTCTACCTGGACTTCATCAACCTGTTCCTGTACATCCTGCGCATCATCAGCCGCGACCGCTAGCGGCACAGCGCGTTAGCTATCGCCACGCCCTGGTCATGTGCCGGGGCGTGTTGTTTGCTGGCGGATGGGCAAACCCGCCGCGCCCGTTCTGTGCTACGATCAGGGCCATCATCGCGTTCTCACCGGCGACCGGACGGAGCGCCCCATGACTCACAACGCCAAATCCCTGGCGCAGCAGCAGTTCGGCGCGCACGCGGCGGGCTACGTCGCCTCGCCGACGCACCGCGCCGGGTACAGCCTCGACCGGCTGATTGAGTGGATCGCGCCCCGCCCTGGCCAGCGCATCCTCGACCTGGCGACCGGCGGCGGGCATACCGCCCTGGCCCTGGCCCGCGCCGGTGCCCGCGTCGTCGCCGGCGACCTGACCGCGCCCATGCTGCGCGCCGCCCGCGCGCACATCGCCGCCGAATTGGGCGACAGCCGCAGCGTGACCTTCGTCCGGCTGGACGCCGAGGGGCTTCCCTTCCCTGCCGCCGCCTTCGACGCCGTGACCTGCCGCATCGCCCCGCACCACTTCCCGGACGTGGCCCGGTTCGTGCGCGAATGCGCGCGCGCCGTGCGGCCCGGCGGCCTGGTTGGTGTGGTGGATCAGCTTGCCCCGCCCGACCCGCAGACGGCGCGCTACGTCAACGCTTTCGAGCGGCTGCGCGACCCCAGCCACGTGTGGGCCTACAACCGCGCCGAGTGGCGCGGCTTCTTCAGCGCCGCCGGGCTGGAAGTGGTGCACTATGAGGAGTTCGACAAAGAGCAGGCGCTCGTCGCCTGGGCCGAGCTGATGGGCTGCGACGGGCCGACCATCACCCGGCTGCGCGCCCTGCTCGCCCAGGCACCGCAGCCGGCTGCCGCCTGGCTGCGCCCGCAGTCGCCGGCCTCAGCGGACGCGCGCTTCAGCATCCGCCAGTTTCTGCTGGTCGGGAGGAGGGCCGGCTGAACTAGGGGTGGTAGGGGTGTGTTACAATTGGGTCAGATAGAGGAGCGGGAAGCCATGTTGAAGACAGTCCGGATCGAAAACTTCCGAGGGTTCTCCGACCTGACCCTTGACGGCCTGGAACGGGTGAACCTGCTAGCAGGCTCAAACGGCGCGGGGAAGACAGCGGTGCTAGAGGCTCTGTTCTTGCATGTTGGCGCGCACAATCCAGAACTCGGCATGCGCATCAACATCTTTCGCGGCTTGACAGCGTTCAAGGCTGAGCTTGACGACCTTTTTGTGCCGCTCTTTCACCGATATGCTCTCGACCCAGCGGTTGAGATTGCCAGCAAGGACGCGCAGGGAATTGAACGTTCTCTGACCATTCGCCTGGTCGAAAGCTCGCTGGCAGCATTGGGACCGTCGAATGGCAACGACCGTCCGGATTCGCTCTCAACCGCGATCAGTCCCCGCGAGGTGCGCTTTGAGTACGCGGACAGTTTGGGGAAACGCACGATCTCCAATGGATGGTTGATGGCTGAAGGATTACGAGTCCAGGCAGGGAAGCCCTGGGGTGGACAGGCGCTCTTCCTGGCAACACGCTATCACAGTCCAGCCGAAGACGCGCAACGCTTCAGTGAGCTGGCTGTACAACTGCGTCAGCAGCCACTGGTAGAAACACTGAAACTGATCGAGCCGCGTCTTTCCAGCCTCGGAGTACAGGCCATGGGCAATATGGCCCTGATATACGGCGACATTGGTCTTGGGCGTTTGATCCCGGTTGATTTGATGGGCCAGGGAGCGAGCCGCCTGCTATCTATCTTGTTAGCCATTGTCAGCCAGCAGGCTAGTGTAGTCCTCATTGACGAAGTAGAGAACGGTCTGCACTATTCGGTAATGAGCAAGGTCTGGCGCGCTATCGCCCAGGCCGCGCGCGCCTCGGACGTGCAGGTCTTCGCGACAACTCATAGCTGGGAGTGCATCTGCGCCGCGCATGAAGCATTCACCAGCGACAGTCTCTACGATTTCCGGCTGCATCGTCTGGAATGGGCTAACGGCGACATCCGTGCAGTGAGTCTGGATCAAGAGATGCTCGACACGGCCATCAAAGCAGGGCTGGAGGTGCGCTGATGCCCGCGCCGATCACCCGGCCCAAACTCCTCGTCGTGGAAGGGACGGACGCCCGCGTGTTTTTCGACGTATTGCTGGAGCAGATGGGCCTGGCTGATACAGTCCAGACGCAGGACTTCGGTGGCTTCACCGAGCTGCCCTCATTCTTGCGCACGCTGCTTGGCACATCAGGTTTCAGCCAGGTGATCTCCCTGGGCATTGTGCGCGACGCCGAAAACAACGCGCAGTCTGCTTTCCAATCAGTGTGCGGGAGCCTGAGAAAAGCCGGCCTGAGCGTTCCCCAGCGGCCTATGGTCTCTGCGAGCGGCAGCCCCAGCGTGTCCGTGTTTGTGCTGCCAGATTGTACCAGTCCCGGAATGTTGGAGACGCTGTGCTTCCAGTCAGTGGAGAGCGATCCCATCATGCCCTGCGTTGCCGAGTACTTCGAGTGCGTGGCAGCGAACAGTAGCGTGCCCGGCAACATGGACAAGCCTCGCTTGCAGGCGTTCCTGGCCTCCCGGTCGCGGCCAGGGCTGTCCCTACGGGACGCCACCAAAGCTGGCCACTGGCCCTGGAACAGCCCCGTCTTCGACCCCCTCAAGCAGTTCTTGCGCGCCCTGTAGCCCTATTCCTCCGCTG
>JAHDWP010000043.1:12472-26861 GCA_023382715.1 Anaerolineae bacterium | reverse complement strand
CGGACTACGACATCGCCCGCGCGCAGAAGGGCATCATCTACATTGACGAGCTGGACAAAACCACGCGCAAGAGTGGCGACAACCCATCCATCACCCGCGACGTGAGCGGTGAAGGTGTGCAGCAGGCGCTGCTGAAGATCATCGAAGGGACGGTCGCCAACGTTCCGCCGCAGGGCGGGCGCAAGCACCCGCACCAGGAATTCATCCAGATTGACACGCGCAACATCCTGTTCATCTGCGGCGGCACTTTCGACAGCCTGCACGAGATCATCGCCGACCGCGTGGGCGTCAAGGGGGCGCTGGGCTTCGACAAGGCGGGCGCGGCCAGCAACATCACCGAGAGCCAACTGCTGCACCGGGTGTCACCGGAAGACCTGATCAAGTTTGGCATGATCCCGGAGCTGGTGGGGCGGCTGCCGGTGACGACGGTGGTGGACCCGCTCGACCGCGAGATGCTCGTGCGCGTGCTCACCGAGCCGAAGAACGCGCTCGTCAGGCAGTTCCAGCAGATGTTCGCCCTGGACAACGTTGAGCTGACGTTCACTGACGACGCTCTGCGCGCCGCGGCAGACCTGGCCTCTGAGCGCGAGACTGGCGCGCGCGGCCTGCGCAGCATCATCGAGTCGGCGCTGCTCGATGTGATGTTCGAGATCCCCTCGCATCGCAACATCATCAAGCGCGTCATCGTGGATGCCGAGGCCATCCGCGGGAGCGGTCGCCCGCAGATCGTCGTGGAAGGCGACCAGCAGCTTCAGTGGCACGACGACGGCTCGCTGATGTACCTGCCCGCCGCCTGATCGCGTGCCTCTCAGTTCGCTCGCTCACTCCGTCTCCGGCTCACCTCGCCGGAGACGTTTTGTTAATGGAGAACAGCTCACCAGGTAGTGTGATCGCGCCCTGTGCTCGTGGTATACTGCCGCCATCGCACGCCTGTGGAGGGAGTATGCGCCGTCCGCTCACACGCTGGCCGCTGGCCGTTGCGCTGGTCCTACTGGCCGCGCTGGCTGGCTGCACACTGACTCAGGATAAGCCGCCGCTCATCGTGACGGCGACGCTCTCGGCGTCTCTGGCCACGCCCCTGCCGACCGAGATACCCCTGCCAACCGAGACGCCGCTGCCGCCACCGACCGAGACGCTGGTGATCCTGCCCAGCGCGACGCCCGGCCCAACCGATACGCCGCCCGTCGCCCTGACCAGCACGCCCACACCCGGCACGCCTCTGCCGTCCGCCACGCCCGCGCCCACGCGCACCCGGCCCGGCCCCACGTCCCTGCCACCGCTCGATGATGGCAGTGGCGGCATCGTCCCTGGCACGGGCGGTGTGGTGGCGCAGTTGTCGCCTGTCGCCGGACTGGATGCCCTGCCGGCCACGCTCTACTATCTATCGGCGGACGGGGGGAGTCCCCAGGTGTGGCGGCTGCGCATTGGCCTGGCCTATCCCGAACAGCTCACTTTCAGCCCTGAGGGAGTGACGGCTTTTGACGTGGGGCCGGATGGCACCCTGGCCTACCTGACGCCAGCGGGCGGGCTGATCGTCGGCGGGATTCCCCTGCTGCCGCCGTCAGCGGCGGGCGGAAGCCAGGCCCAGGTCACGGCTGTCGCCTGGGCACCGAGCGGTGCCTGGCTGGCCTACGTGGTGAGCACGCCGGGAGCGGACGGGGCAGCGGGCGGAGCGCATGAGGTGGACGGGCTGTGGCTGCGCAGCAGCGACGGCACCACCGTGCGCCTGCAAGCCAGCATCTACGCACCTGATGACGGCCGGCGCGTCTTCATCGGGCCGCTGCGCTGGCGACCGGACAGCAGCGAGATCCTCGCCGGATACGAGATCGCGGCGGGCCGAGCCTTTTGCCGCGTCATCCTCGGCAACAGCGCGCTGCTGCCGCTGTGGGACGCGGCAAGCCTGCCGCCGGACTCCTTCACCACTGCCGCGTGGAATGACAACGGCACGGCCATCATCGCCAGTGGCGCGGGCAGCGTGCTGTATGTGGAGCCGGACGCGCGGCAAAGCCGTCCGCTCATCGCGCCCGACGCCGGCTTCTGGCCGGTGGAGGCGCGCCAGTTTGCCGAGGGCACGCTGGCTTTTCTGGACGCGCCACCCGGCGCGCCGCGCGCGATCTATCTCGCGCCGCGCGGAGGGAGCGCGCTGGTGCCCGTCGCCAGTGGGCTGCCCGCGTCTGGCGCGCTCGATGTGCTGTGGGGAGACTTCGCCCGCCAGGTGATCGTTGCGGCGCGCGAGTCTGACAGCGCGCCGCTCGGCTCGCCCGCCCTGTACGACACCGCCGGCGGTCTGTACGATCTGATGCCGCTCACGGGGCCGGTTGGCGCGCCGCGCTGGGGGCCAGCGTTCAAGGCGGGCGATGAAGCGCGCGTCCAGACGACCGAGGGCGACCCGCTCAACCTGCGGGCGGTGCCGGGCGGAGAGGTGCTGCTGAGCCTGGTGAGCGGATCGCGGGTGCGCGTCACTGGGGGGCCGCGCGTCCAGGAAGGCTTCCGCTGGTGGCGCGTGCAGACGCCGAATGGCATCAGCGGGTGGGTGGTCGAGGCGGTGCGCGACGGGCAGGGCGATCTGCTGCGCACGCTGCTGCCGGTGGGGTGAGCGCGCTGCGCCGCGCAATCCCTCTCCACATGCGAGAGAGATTGCGGATGGGGGGTTCTGGGCTGCGCTCGGAGAGGGCAGGCCGGGCGGAGTGAGGCGTCCACAAATGCGAGGCGGCCCCTCTCATTATGCCTAGGGGCCGCCCCGTCAAAGTATCTTCCAAATCGGGGGTTTAATTCGCAAAGTGTCTTGGCACTCCGACGGACGAGGTGGTCAAATCCCGTCTATTTGTCAATTCTGTTATGTAAGTCTCTTCGCTCCCACAGCCGGCCCTCTCGTTTGGGGCTGGCCGGAAACACGACCGCAGTGATGTTACCCCAGCTCAGACGGGCGCGCAAAAACCCATTCTGGCGTGTCAGCGCACCTGCTCTGGCGCGACGACCATCGCCAGGCCGCTCAGCGCGCGTTCCAGCGCCTGCACATCCAGCGCCGTCCCCCCGAACGTCCCCCAGTGGCTGGGGATCACCCAGCGAGGTTGCAGGACGCGCACCAACTCAACCGTTCGCTCCAGGTTGAGCGTGCCCGGCCCGGCGGCCAGCGGCAGGATGGCCACGTCGCAGCGAATTTTCTCCAACTCCGGCACGAAGTCCGTCGTCCCGGCATAGTAGATGTCGTAGTAGTCAATCGAGATGACGAAGCCCAGCCCGCCCTTCGCTGCCGGGTAATAGTCAGAGCGGGTGTAAGCAGGGACTGCCGTGATCCGCGCGCCGCCCACGTTGACGCTCTGCCACGAGCGCAGCAACAGCGCGCCATCGCTCAGCACATGGGAGGCGGCGGGGTTGGCGATGATCATCGTCTGCGGGCCGCGCAGCTTGTCAATGTCGCCGGGCGAGCAGTGATCGTAGAGATCGTTGGTGATCAGAATCGCGTCGGGATGGAAGGCGCTACGGGATACCCGCCAGGGATTGATGGTGATCAGCGGCGGCCCCTGGATGAGAAAGCTGCCATGCCCTAGCCATTGAATGCGGTCGATCATGGACGCTTCCCACAGTGTGAACTGAAGCAAATGTGAAGAAAGTAAAGGTCTCTTGCCCGGCAATCTGAGTGTATCACCCAATCGCTCGCCCTTCAACCAACGTTCGACCGCTGCACGTTAGAAGCAGATTAGAGATTCCTAACAGGTCGAGCGTCTGCCTTTGCTCCCCCCATCCCCGACCCTTCCCCCTCGTGGGGGAAGGGAGAAAAGCGCACAGGCTAAGCCCCTCCTTCCTTACGGGGAGGGGTTTGGGGCGGGAGAGAACAATCTCTCGCATGGCCCCATATGCGCTGACCGCGAACTTTCGTGAGATGCGCCCGCGCAATTTCAGCCGCGCTTGCGCCCGCGCCATTCTCCGTTTACGATTGACCCTATGGGGCACGATGGGCGGGCGCGGCATGGGCTGGCCGTCCTGGGCGAATCCGGCTCCCAGGCCCGCGCCGCAATCGTGGGAGGCTTTGAGCGCACTGCCACGCTTCTGAGCGATGCGTAGCAACCCGCCTGGCGGCGCGCAGGAGAGAAGACGGTGACTGGCAGACCTGCGATGTCAACGCACGCGATCGATCGATGGGCGGCACGGCTGGGGAATCTTTCGCGCGGCTGGCGCGTGCTGCTCAGCCTGGCCATCACGCTCGAACTGGTCATCCTGATCTCATTCGCTGTAGACCGCCTGCTGATTCAGCGCGTGGTCGAAGGTGACCTGGCGCGGGCTGCCCCGGCCTGGATCGCGGCGGGGGTCGGGCTGGCGCTCTATGCGGTCGGCTGGTGGGCGCTGGTCGGGTTCGACTGGGACCCCGCCCATCCCTGGAGTCCGGGCCGACCAGCGGTGCTGTACACGGCAGCGGGCGTGGCCGGGCTGCTGGTGGTGATCGTCCTGGCGCTCTTTGGGCTGGCATTCGGCTACCTGTTGTGATCGTGCGCGAGAGGAGGGGGCATATGCGCAGGGCATGGCTGCTGTTTGGGGTGTTGGTGGCAGCTCTGCTGGCCGGTTGTGGGGGCGATGGCGGAGACGGGCCGGCACCTTCCGCCACTGCGACCCTCGTCACGCCTTCCTCGCTGCCGCCCACTTGGACGCCCAGGCCGCCGGGTTTTGCCCCTTCGGCGACGCCTGCGCCCGAAAACACCGCTGTTCGCACGCCCGGCGGGGCGGGCGAGGGTGGATCGCTGGCCGGGGGCACGCCGTTCCCGCCCACCTGGACGCCGGGAGCGCCGCCGAGCGCCACTCCCCGCAAGTCTCCGACGCCGGTCGTGCCGACGATGCCGCCCGCGCCCACCTGGACTGCCCATCCCGATTACTGTCTGGCGCTGACTGTCGTGGGGGGCGATCTGGCGACGCGCGTGGGCGTGGCCGTGACTGTCCGCTGGACGCCTATCGCTGAGTTCGGCGATTACCTGGTCATCGTGCGCCATCCTGGTGGCGGGATCATCTATTCGGAAGCCGTCGCGGGCGATATGCTGCGCCTGTCTGGCGATCTGTTCAACGTGGCTGGCGCGTATGGCTGGGAGGTGTGGCCGCTGGACGATGCGGGCAACCGCGTGTGTTACGCGGTCGGTGGGGAGATCGTCGTCAGCTTCTGATGGCGGGCGACGAATTGCGAGACTTCGTTCCGACGTAGCGCAGAGTTCCTGATACGTACTAAAACGCAGACATCGCCAGTCAGTGAGGGCGCAGGGAGGACGTGCGCACTGAAGCGCCGCCCAAGGCGGGATGCTGGTGGGTGCCCCTGGTGGAACACAGGCATGTGACGAGCGTGGACAAGCTGTGAAAGATTCCGGCTGGCGTGTAGCGTTCAAATGGGGATTCGGGGCTGCGCTCGCGCACAGACTGCTGTTGGGCATTTGGATGGCATCAGTCTGGATAACGATTAGCTCCTGGACAACTTACGACGCAGACTTTGACGCCACCAGAATGGACGGCTTGCCGCGCTTGAGCACGCCAGCAGCGCAAGTCATCTTCGGCGTGTGGCGCCGGTGGGACGCCAACCATTACCTGAACCTGGCCATTTATGGCTATCAGCCTGAAAACCCCGGCCCGACCGTGTTCGGCGTGCTGACGCCACTCGCGTTCCAGTTTCTTGATCGGACGTTGCCCGGCCCGGTAGACCTGGGCGCGATGGTGTTTGAGACACTCGCGTTTGGGCTTGCCCTGACGCTTCTGTTCCGGTTGTGCGTTGTAGACTACGGGGACGGCCAGTTGGCTCGCTGGGCGGTCGGCGTGACGGTGTTGCAGCCCCTGTCGTATATCTTTGCTGCACCGCTGTCCGAATCGGCTTATCTGGCGCTGGCGCTAGGGGCGATATACGCTGCGTATCGCGGGCGTTGGCTGCTAGCTGTGCTCTGTGGGCTGCTGGCAACGCTGACGCGTACTCAGGGCGTGCTCCTGGCGGTGGTTGTGGGGCTGATCCTGCTGAGCACCACCCGCGCTCATCAGGGGGGCGTGCGCGAGATAGTCAGGCGGGGCTGGTCATTGATCCTGATCCCTCTGGGAGGGCTGTTGTTCCTTGGTTTCCGGTCCATCCAGGGTTTGCCTTCCCTGGGCGACGTGTATGCGCATCACTCGTACCTTGCCTACGCTGATCCTTTTAGCAGCCTGTTTTTCAACGCGCGGCACTTCGTACGCCAGTGGCCGCATTCCCTATACGACGCGGATTTGCTGACGCTGGCGGTGAGTCTGGCGCTGGGTGTGCTCATGCTGCGTTACCCGTGCCATCGCCGACTGCCAATGGTCGCCTATACGTGGATGCATCTGCTGCTGTTTCTCAGCAAGGTCAACTTGACGCAGGGCACGCAAGAAGTGACCCACTCGCAGAGCTTTGGACGTTACGCGCTGGTGTTGTTTCCGCTGACCATCATGGTGGCGGACGGGCTGCGCCAGATTCGCTCGGGGCGTGTGCGCTTTGCGTGTGTTGTCGTGGTGTCGCTGCTGCTGCTCGTCTCCAGCGCCAGGCACGTGCTATATCTGATCGGGCCGTGATAGTCCCGGCACTATGAACGTCTCGAACGCCTCCGCCGTCCAGGGCAGCGCCGGCTTGAAGAAGTGGGTGAACAGCGCCTGGGCGTACTGGCGAATCTCATACTGCGCGTCCGGGGCCATGCGCAGCCGCAGAAAATGCATCAGGTTGTGCGCGTCCACTTTGACCACCCAGGTGTAATATACGGCGAAGCCCGGCAGGAACAGGCGTGCCAGCTCGCGGGCGACGCCCGCATCCAGCGCGCGCTGGTAGAGCGCGAACGACTGCTCGTAGTGCTCGCGCAGGGTCTGGCTCAGCGCCTCTGCTTCTGGCCCGCTCAGCTCCCCCTCGCTGGCCTGCTTGTTGTCGGCGGACTGCAAGCGCCAGGTCGCCGGCACGTAGAACTCACCCTCGTCAAAGGCGGTGTAGCGGCCCGACTGGGCATTCACGTGCCAGGTGCGATGGCGCACCCACTGCCACCACACGACCAGCGGCGCGCGCACGCGAAAGCGGAACTCGACCTGCTCAAACGGCGATGTATGCCGGTGCTGGAGCAGGTAGAAGAGCAGCTTCTTATCGCGGTCGGCCCCCTTGCTCTCGCCCAGGAAAGACACGCGCGCGGCGCTGACGATGGCCAGGTCATCGCCCATCATGTCCTGCAGCTCGATCCAGCCCTGGTCGAGCACGTCTACGCGCTTGCCGATGAGCGCGTCGCGCGGGGAAGGGTGATCGGTCATGGTGGAGCTTCCTTTCTCGGCGGGGGTCGGTAAGGTCAGGCGAAGTATTGCAGCGCCAGCCGGACTCGCTCCTCGATGTCGGCGGGGGCGTCGCGCGGGATGGCCTGCAGCGCGGCCTGCGCCTCGACGACGCTGTAGCCGAGCGCGGTGAGCGTGGCCAGCACATCGGTGTCTATGTCGCTCAGGGCGGCGATGCCCAGTGACGGCTCCAGGACCAGCTTGTCCTTCAGCTCAAAGATGAGCTTCTGCGCCAGCTTCTTGCCAATGCCCGGCACGCGGGTGAGCACGTCCGGCTCTTCGCGGGCGACGGCGTTGTGAATATGTTCGACGGTCAGCGTGCTGAGCAGCGCCAGGGCGATGCGCGGCCCCACGCCGCTGACGGTGATCAGCGTCTCGAACAGGGCGCGCTCCTCCTGCTCGGCAAAGCCGTAGAGGAGCAGGCCGTCTTCGCGCACGTGCAGATACGTGTACAGCGTGACCATGTGCCCAGGGCCGTCTACGAGATCGCGCACGGTGGCGGGGACCTGCACGCGCAACCCTACGCCGCCGACCAGGACGACCACGTATTGCCTGGCGATGGCGGTGACCTGCCCGGTGACGCTGTCAATCATGGGGTGTTCTCCCTGCCGCACGCCGGCGAGTTACTCGGACGGCAGACGCTCGAAGCGGCTGGCGTTCAGGTCGGTGATGGCCACGCCCAGCCCGTCGGCGGCGTCGTCCGGGCGTGGCAGGTTGTCCAGGCCCAGAAGCTGGCGGATCATCTCTTGCATTTGCCCCTTGTCGGCGTTGCCATAGCCGGCGATGGCCTGCTTGATCTCGGCAGGCTTGTACTCGCGCACGGGCAGGCTCGCCTGGGCCAGCGCCAGCAGGATCACGCCGCGCCCCTGGGCGACGGTGATGGCCGTGGTGACGTTCTTGCCGAAGTAGAGCGCCTCGATGGCGGCGGCGTCGGGCTGGTATCGGGCGATGAGAGCCGCGATCTCCGTGTGAAGCTGAAGCAGGCGGTCGGGCATGGGTGTGCGCGCGGGTGTGGTGATGACACCGAAAGCAACGGCAGTCAGGTCGCCGTGCGGACTCTCGCGCACGAGGCCGTAGCCGGTCGTGGCTGTGCCGGGGTCAATGCCCAGGACGAGCATGGCAGGGTTCCTAACTCACAAGGCAGGCCGCCCACCGCATCCGGTGCGCGGCCTGACAGGGTGCGCACCGGACGCGAGCCGCCGGGCTAGGCGGCGCTCAGCGCGGCGGCAATTTCGTCGGTGAGGTTCAGGTTCGACGCGACGCGCTGCACGTCGTCCAGGTCTTCCAGCTTCTCAATGAGGCCCATGATCTGGAGCGCTTCGTCGGTGCCCACTTCGATCTCGTTCTGCGGAATCCAGATCAGATCGCGCTCTTCAACGGTGTAGCCAGCGTCCTCAAGGGCGTTGGCGACGACGGCCAGCTCTTCGCGCGGGGTGTACACGGCGAAGATGTCTTCCTCCTGCTGCACATCATCTGCACCGGCATCGGCGGCGACAAGGAAGACTTCCTCGAAGTCCGCGTTTTCGGCGGAGACCTCAACGTACCCCTTCTGCGTGAACTGCCAGGTCACCGAGCCGGCGCTGGCCAGGTTGCCGTTATTGCGGCTGAGGATGTACTTGAGATCGGACAGGGTGCGGTTGCGGTTGTCGGTGACCACGCTGATGACCAGGGCGACACCGTGCGGGCCGTAGCCTTCGTAGACGATCTCTTCTATCTCCACAGCGTCGTCACCAATGCCCGCACCGCGATGGATGGCTCGTTCCACGTTGTCTTTGGGCATGTTCGCCGCGCGCGCCTTGTCCATTGCCAGGCGCAGGGCGGCGTTGGACTCGGGGTCCGGGCCGCCCTTGCGCGCAGCCATGACGATTTCGCGGGCGATCTTGGTGAAGACCTTGCCTCGCTTGGCGTCTTCAGCGCCTTTCTTGCGCTTGATGGTTGACCACTTACTATGACCAGACATCCTCGAATGTCTCCCCAGTCAGGTGCTCTGCGTGTTGATTACCAGGTCGAATGGGTGATCTTGAAAGCCCGGGGTTACTACTCCACAAGATGGCCCAATTATACCGGACGGAATAAAGGCCAAGCAAGAAGCAAATTGGCCGGGCGCAGCACACGCTGGGGGCGAAATGCCTGAATCGCAGGGACGCAGAGAAGAACTGACATCCTTTCTTCTCGCCGCGCGCTCTGCCCCTTTGCGCTGAGACTCTGCCCTGGTGCCCGGCTGCTGCTCAGGGCGTGACTTGTCATATTGGCAGCAATTCTTATTTGGGACACTCACCAACAGCGGAATCCGGGTAGAATGGAGATATAGGAGGGATTCCCATGACGACCTTTCTACGCATCACTGTTGATCCTGAACAAATGGATGGTCTGCCGTGTATCCGGGGGCTGCGCATTCCGGTAGCCACTGTGGTTGATATGGTGGCGGCGGGCATGAGCGAAGACGAGATTCTGCGCGACTTTCCCGATCTGGAACGTGAGGACATTCGTGAGTCGCTGCGTTATGCTGCCGCTGCTGTTCGTGAGCGCCAACTCCCGCAGATGGCTTCAGTAGCATGAAGTTCCTGGTTGACAACCAGCTTTCGCCCCGTGTCGCTCAAGGGCTGCGTGCCGCGGGATATGATGCAGTGCATATCCGCGACTACGCGTTGCAGGCTGCCAGAGACTCAATCATTTTTGAGCGTGCTGCTGCTGAGGAACGGGTAATCGTCTCAGCGGATACGGACTTCAGCCGCATCGTGGCGCAGCGCCAATCCACGCTCCCTTCGGTGTCCTGCTGCGATGGCCGATGTTGCGCCAGGCCGAAGCGCAAGTTGCTGTTTTGTTAGCCAATCTGCCAGGCATTGCGCAAGATCTCGAACGAGGCAGTATTGTGGTAATCGAAGAAACGCGGGTGCGCATTCGTTCTCTGCCAACAGGAAATGAGGGCTAGAATCACTAGAGGCTGTTATGAACTTTGGCAGGCGGGCAGCTCCTGTGCTTGCCCCCCATCCTCGGTCCTTCCCCCGCACGGGGGGAAGGAAGAAGCCCGCCCTGGCCCCTTCCCTCCGCTTGCGTGGGGGAAGGGATCGGGGGATGGGGGGATGTCCACCCGGCAGAAGTGCATAACACGCTCTAAAAAAAGACGAAGTCTCCCGCTCCTCGCCGCGCGCTCTGCCCCTTTGCGCTGAGACTCTGCCCTGGTGCCCGGCTGCTGCTCAGGGCGTGTTGGCGGCCTGAGTGGCGCGCTGCTCGCTCAATCCCTGCTCTAGCTGGCTGCGCGTATTCTCCAGCAGGCCGGCGACCGTCGTACTGATGGCGTCGGCTGCCGCCTGCACCTCGCTGCGCAGCGCGCTTTCGGTCATAGTCCCCGCGGCGTGCGTCTGAAAAGCCTCGAGCGATTGGCGCATGTAAGCGAGGCTCGTGTCGTGAGCGAGCGCCGCGCATTCCGGGGCGGGCTGAGAGGCGATGGCGTTGCGCAGGTCGGACAGACGCCGCAGCGCCGGAGCCAGCGTGTCCGGCAGCCCATCGAGCGCCGCCAGGCTTTCTTCGCGGAATTCCATGACGAGCGATCCGGCTACCTCGTACCAGCCCTCTAGCTCGCCCGGCTGGCAGCCGGGCAGCACTGTGCCCAGCGGTTCCGGCTGAAGGGTGATCAAAATGCCTCGTGGAGGATCGCTGCTCTCTCTGCCGCCACACGCTGCGAGCAGCACCCCGCTCAGGAGCGCGGCGGCGAGCAGAAGGACAGGCTTCGGGCGCGTCCAGTTCATGGCACGCTTCCAGGAGTGTGCTACCGACCTGCTGATGTAGCTTAGACCCGAACGGCCTGCGGCGCAAGCAGGGAGTACTTGCGGGTGCGTACAAAGGTTGACAGTGACTCGCCGAACGCCGAGCGGTGGTGAGGTCAAGGGGGGCGCTGTTCTGCTGCGCCCCTACCGCCTGACAGGTTTAGCACGCGCTCGCGCTTGCGCCTCAGCCGGTCTGGCTGGGGGCGACCCACTGGCGGCCCACGCACGAGTTATAGTCCGCGCCGAGGATGATCTCGAAATCCACCGTGCGGTTGGGATCGGGCTGGACGACGACCTGATCCGGGCGGATGTTGAGCAGCCCGACCAACTGGTTCAGACTGCTGCCTTTGCTGGCACCCGTGTGGTCAATGATCGTCGAAGTGGCGTAGTCGGCGCGGTCGGCAGGCCCCATCGCGGCGGGCGCGAACCCTTCCCAGATCAGCCGGTCAGCGGCCACAACATCCCAGCCAGGGTTGCTCGTGCCGTTGTAGATGGCGATGCGGGCGTTTTCCAGGCGCAGCCGGTTCTGAGTGGGCGGCTGGAGGAAGTTGTAGATCAGCCGGTTCATGCCGCCGTCGGGGTGGGGGAGCTGGACGTTGGTCACGCCGTCCGGCGACCAGGCGACCGTCTCCACATTCTTGCGGAAGAAGTGGTTCTCGATGTCGTTCGGCTCGATGCTCAGCGCCAGCGGGATCAGTGGGAGAACTTCCGATAGGGGCATATTGGTCTCGACGACTGAGGTAAGCTGGTCGTACAACTGCGGAATCTGGGTGATCTGGCCGCTGGCCTTCGTCTTGGCCCAGATCGCGCGCAGAAGTTGCTGCTGGCGACGGCCCCGGTCGAAGTCAATGGTGTTCTTGCGGCTGCGCGCGTACCACAGGGCCAGCTCCGCGTCCATGTCGAAGACGCCGACCGGCAGGGTGTACAGCTCGAAGTCGCTGTCTGTCTCGTTGCCGGGAATGCCGTCGGTGCAGGCCGGGCCGGTGCAGCGGATGTCCTGGATAGGGCAGTCTACGGCGATGGTCACGCCGCCGACGGCGTCAATGATCTGCTCGAACCCGTCGAAGTCCACCATCGCGTAGTAATGCGTCTCGATGCCGAAGTTGTAGAGGATGGTCTGGCGCATCATGCCCCAACTGCCGTCCGTCCAGCCGATGGCCTCGCCATAGCCCCAGGCCAGGTTGAGGCGGGCCATGCCCCAGTTGGGGATGTAGACGAACAGATCGCGCGGCAGGGAGATCATCGAGACGGTGTTCGTGTCGCGGTTGATCGAGACGACGATCATCGTGTCGGTGTGGAAGGGGCTGCCCGGCTCCAGGATGCCGTCATGACCGAGCAGCAGCACGTTGAGCAGCTCGTAGGGCGTGTTGGTCTCGTCCAGCGCGCGCAGGCGCGGCATGGCCGTGGGGATGGCTGTGGGCTGCTCGCGGCTGGGCTGGTAGTCCGGTGGGTAGTAGAGCGTCGGCGTCGGCAGGAAGACCGGCTCGGTGGGGACGGGCGTCGGCGTGCTGGTCGGCGTATAGGTGCTGGTGGGCGGAGGAGTCTCGGTGGGCGGCAGGGTGGGGCGCGGCGTATTGGTCGGCAGCGCTGTCGCGCGCGGGGTGTTGGTCGGCGGGGGAGTCGGTTCCTGGAAGGCCGATACACCACCAGCCGCCGCCAGCAAGGAAGGAGCGGCGAGCAGCACAACCAGGGCCAGCGGCCCCGCGATCAGCGCCAGGAAACGGTGTTGAGACAGCATCGGTTTTTCTCCGCATCACTGGTAGACCGGCGCGGGGGTACAGCTACCAGCCCGCGCCTCTGGCAAGTGTAGCGCGCGGTGAGCGGTTCGCAAGGATGCGGCGGGCGGGCGCAGGGTAAGAGCCGGTCGGGATGAACGTCAGAGCAGGCGGGCCTGCACGGGGCGACCCTCGTGGGCGAGCAGCCATTCCTTGCGCCACAACCCGCCCCCGTAGCCGACGAGCGCCCCGTCGCCGCCGATGACGCGGTGACAGGGGACGATGATGGACACCGGATTCTGCCCGTTGGCCGCGCCGACGGCCCGCACCGCTTTCGAGTCGCCCAGGGCCAGGGCGATGTCCAGGTAGGTGCGCGTCTCGCCGAAGGGGATGAGCAGCAGCAGCTCCCACACCCGCCGCTGGAACGACGTGCCCTGCAGGTCGAGCGGCACTTCGAACGAGCGGCGCCGCCCGGCGAAGTACTCGGCGAGCTGCTGAATGCACGAGACCACCGGCGCGGGCAGATCGGGCGAGGCGGGCGCGAGGGGCGGCTCGTCGAGGAAACGCACGGCGCGAATCCCGGCGACGCTGCCCGCGATCTCCAGCGTGCCGAGCGGCGAGTCGCTGTACGCCAGCACAAGCTCAGTCATGATCAGCCCTCGAAGCGCACGCGCACCGTACACTGCGGCAGGTAGTTGCCGGTGATGTCCACGACGGTCAGGCGCAGCCAGTAATCGCCAGGCGCGAAGGCCGAGGCGTTGACCGTGCCAAGCTGTCCGTTGTAGACCTGCGCCGGGTAGACTTGCAGCGTGGCGAAGTCGGCGTCCGCCGTGTCGCTGCCGGAGACCTGCAGGCGATAGAACTGGAAACTGGGGTGTGTCGCCGTGCCATAGACGGCGAACGCGCCGCGCAGCACCGTCCCCGCCAGCGGCTGGCTGATCGTCGCCGCCGGGTTGCCGCAGTTGAAGCTGGGATAGTCGCCCGGCAGCCGCGTCGGTGCGGCTGCGCCAGGCGTGGGCGGAGCGGGCGGCGTGACATTGCTGCCGGGCGGCACGAAGAGTAGCTGCCCGGCGGTGAGGTTGTTCGGGTCCTCGATGCAATTGGCTTCGGCCAGCTCGGCGACCGTCAGCCCGAAGCGCCGCGACAGATAAGATAGCGTGTCGCCGCGCTGCACCACATAGGCGATCCACTCGTCGGGGATGGTGCAGCCGGTGACTGCCGGCGTGCTGGTGCGCTCCCCGCCGAAGGGTGTGATGCTGGGCGTCAGCGACGGGTAGGGCGTGAAGGTGAGCGTCGGCGGCGGGGTGAAAGTCAGCGTCGGCGTGGGCGTGAGCGATGGGGTGAAGGTCGCTGACGGGGTGAGCGTCGCCGTCGGTGACGGGGTGACGGTCGGCGAGGGCGTGACCGTCGGCGTCAGGGTGTAGGTCGCTGTCGGGCTAGGCGTATCTGTCGCGGTCGGCAGCGGTGTCTCGGTCGGCGCGGGCGTGAAGGTCGCGGTCGGCAGCGGAGTCTCGGTCGGCGCGGGCGTGAAGGTCGCGGTCGGCAGCGGAGTCTCGGTCGGCGCGGGCGTGAAGGTCGCGGTCGGCAGCGGTGTCTCGGTCGGCGCGGGCGTGAAGGTCGCGGTCGGCA
>JAHDWP010000043.1:0-12372 GCA_023382715.1 Anaerolineae bacterium | reverse complement strand
GCGGTCGGCAGCGGTGTCTCGGTCGGCGCGGGCGTGAAGGTCGCGGTCGGCAGCGAAGTCTCAGTTGGCTCCGGCGTGGCGGTGGGCGTGGGCGGCTCCGGCGTCGGCCAGGGTGTGTCGGTCGGCGGCGGGGTATCGGTGACCACGATGACGATCACTTCGGGCGTCGCCGAAGGCTCCGGCGTGGCGGTGGGCGTGGGCGGCTCCGGCGTCGGCCAGGGTGTGTCGGTCGGCGGCGGGGTATCGGTGACCACGATGACGATCACTTCGGGCGTCGCCGAAGGCTCCGGCGTGGCGGTGGGCGTCGGCGGCTCCGGTGTGGCCGAAGGCGGCGCGGTCGGCGTCGGGCTGCTGGTGACGGTGGGGGTGAGGCTGGGCAGGAACTGTGCGACGGCGGTGCTCGTCCCCTGCTCGTTGCTTTCATTGTCTATGGTGCGGCTCAGCGACAGGATGATGCCGAAGGTCAGAGCCAGAGCCAGCGTGCCAATGACGGCGATGGCGACGATCAGCTCGTTGTTGCGGTCGCGAGGGCGATCCATCGTGGCTAAGCCTCCTCGGCAGGCGTATAGTGTGCGGTCAGGGGCAGGACGAAGCTGAACGTGCTCCCCTGGCCGTGCTCGCTTTCGAGCCAGATAGTGCCGTCGTGCGCCTCAACGAGCGCTTTGGCGATGGACAGGCCCACGCCTGTGTCGCCGATGCCCTCGATCAGCGGGTTGTCGGCGCGGTAGAGCCGCCCGAAGACGCGGCGCTGCTCCTCCGGCGGCACGCCGCCGCCCTGGTCGGTGATGGCGACCATGATGCAGTCCGCCGGTTCGGGGATCAGCCCCGTGTCGTCGGAGACGGGCGGCGCATAGTGGGCCAGGAAGCGGGCGGTGATGGACACCTCGCCGTTGGCGGGTGAGGCCAGGTAGGCGTTGGAGAGAAGCTGCATCATCACCTGGTGCATGGCGTCGCGGTCGGCGTGCAGAGGCGGCAGGCCGTCGCTGAGACGCATGTGCAGGGTGATGCCCTTTTCGCGGAAGCGCGTCCCGGCGGCGGTGATAGCGTCCTCGATCACCTCGAGCATATCTATGGTCGCTGGCTCCAGGCGCAGTTCTTCGGAGTCCAGGCGGGTGATGCTGATCAGGTCGTTGACCAGGTGCGTCAGGCGGTCTACATTGGCCTGGACGCGCTGCAGGAACTGGCGTTGCAGTGCGCCGAGGATGCCCACCGATTCGCTGAGCATCAGCTCGGTGTACCCCATGATCGAACTCATGGGCGTGCGCAACTCCTGGGCGATGGACATGACGACTTCGGCGTTGGCCGGGGCGATGGGCTGCGTGTGCCCGCTGACGGCGGTGATGGGGCGCGTGGCCTGCTGGTGCTCCAGGGCGCTGAGGTCGTCTCTGGCCTGGAGAAGCTGCTGCTCAAGCGTCTGGCGCTCGCCGGTCAGCTCGTCAATCATGGCTTTGAGGGTGCCCACGCCGTCCGTGCCAAGCTGTCCGAGCCGGTCGCGGTCCCCTTCGGCGCGGGCGAGCAGTTGATCGCGCTCGGTGCGCAGCGCGGTATTTTCGGCCAGCAGACGGTCGCGCTCGGCCTCGTTGGCGGCGCGCGCCTCGCTCAGTTGACGATGCCGGGCGTTGGTCTGGTTCAGCTCGAACATCACGTCTTCCAGCTTGCCCTGGACGACGGTCGCCTCGGCGATGAGGCGCGTGCGCTGGTCATACCAGCGGTCGCGCGCCTTGAGCAGCTCGTCGCGCTCCAAGCGCATCTGGTCGCGCTGCTTGACCAGGGCCTCGCGGTCAGTGGCCAGGCGGCGCAGATCGGCTTCCAGGGCGGCAAGCTGGGCTTCGCGCTCGGCTTCGCGCTCCAGCTTATCTTCCAGCTTCCTGCGCTCGGCGAGCAGCAGGTCGCGCTCTTTGGCGATCTTCTCGGCGCGGGTTTTGTAGTAATGGCGCTCGTCGGTGAGCTGGCCGAGCGCCTTGGCGATGGCCAGCGGGCCGCCTTCCATGCCCAGGGCCTGCAATTGCCCCTGCGCTTCTTCCAGCGCGCGCTGCATATCGTCGCGCTCGGCGGCCAGCCGCGCCTTGTCGTCGCTCAGCTCGGCGAGCATTTCGCGCAGCGCCAGCGGCACGGCGGCGTCCTTGGCGTCGCGGATGTCCTGAAGCTGGCGCTCCAGCTTGGCCCGCTGCACCTGCAATTCGTCACGCTCGCGCTTGAGCGTCTCGTTCATGGCAGCGTACACGTCGGCGTCGCCGGCGCCTGTCGCGCTGATCAGCGTGGCCTGCGCTTCCTGCAGCGCCCTGGCGAGCTGCTCGCGCTCGGCGGCCAGCTCCACCCGCTCGCGTGACAGCGCGTCGAGGCGCTGGGTGATGGACATCGCTTCGTCGCCGTCTTCGAGCAGTTGGGCGACGCGGCTGCGCTCGTAGTCCAACTCGACCTGCAGATCACGCACCATGCGGTTCAGCTCGCCGATCTGCTCCTGGGCCAGCTCCAGGCTGGCCTGCATTTCCTGGCGCACGGCGCGGACGCTCTGCTGGTCGAGCGCATCCGGCGCGGTGTCCTCGACGATGGCCTTGATCGCCTCGCCTTCCGCCTCGAGGCGGACGCGCTGGGCGGCGCGGCTCAGCGTCAGCAGCCGGGCGGCGACGGGGGCCAGCCCTTCGAGCAGAATCGTCTCGCTCTCGGCCAGCTCGCGGTTGGTGTAGGGCAGGCCGATCAGCGCGACGCCGACGACCCTGCCGCTGCGCAGCAATGGTTGAATGTAGGCCGGCCCCAACTGGCTGATGTCCAGGCGCGTGTAGAGGTCAACCAGCTCATCCACGTTGCGGTCGGGCAGCAGCGTGCGCTGCATTCGCTCGGCGATGGCCTCGCGCAGAGTCGGCTGCTCGTCGAGGTTGAGAGCCAGGCCAGGGATGAGTCGTTGCTGCACGTGGTCGTAGGCGGCCAGTACGTCGGCCCAGTGCCCCTCGTCCTGCGTGACCAGCACGGCCACATCGGCCTTGAGCACGCTGGCAATCGCGGTAGCGATCTGGCGCGGGATGTAGTCGGGGTCTTCGTTCTCCAGCATCAGGCCGATGGCCTTGAGCAGAGTCATGGACTCGGTGGCATCGGCGGGGCGCGCCCGGCCCGCCGGCGCCAGGCGCACCTGGTCGGGGGCGGCGAGCGCAGCCTGCGGGCGCGAGATGGCCTCGGCGTACTCCGAGACCTCGTCAATGGCCGCCGTCAGCCGGTCGAGCACCAGCCGGTAGACGACGATGGTCACGACGGGCATGGCCGTCAGGAAGGCCAGGCGCAGCGCGCCCGACGTGTGACCGGTCAGATCGTCGCTGGCGATGCGGGCCAGGGTGTAGCCGTAGCCGATGAGCAGCACGGCGAAGAAGATCAGCTTGAGTGGGATGTCCGCCGTCTGTTTGTAGCGGGTGAGCAGCAGCGCGACGAGAGCGAAGATCAGCAGCCCCGGCGCGAGCGTCCAGGCGAAGCCGAGCGCGTGCTGATTGAAGTCGTGGCGGGCGGCCAGGCCATGCCATTGCGCCGCCGTGACCGCGTAGGCGGCGAGCAGCACGACGATCAGCGCCCCCGTTGCTCGCCACAGCCACTGTTCGCGCCTGTCGCTGTCGGCGGCGAGCAGCGCCACGCCCGCCAGCAGGACCACCGCAGCGTTGACGGCGCGCTCCAGCGGGGGCTGCACGGCTTCAGCCGGAGTGTCGGTCACCAGCGAGTACAGCCCGCCGACGCCCATGGCGATCCAGGCCAGCATCACCGCGCCGAACAGCACGGCGTAGCGCCCGGCGGCGCGCTCTCTTGCGCCGCGCAAACGCTGGCCGAGCGCCATGAGCATGGTCGCCTGGCTGATGGCGATCACCGCCAGGAAATAGATCAGCTCACCGGTCGGCTCGACGAACAGGTTGAGGAATTCGGGCGCAGAGTCCATGCCATATCCCCTGCAAGCAGCCTTCCGCCGCCAGCAATCCAGCGGGGCGCTGGCTGACCGCGTCAGGCCCAGTATAGCACACCCGCCCGCGCGTGGAATGGCGCGGCGCTTCGGAGTGGGCGCACGCTGTGCATTATACAGCATCGTGCTGCGCGGCGCTTTATGTCCCTCTTGGCGTTTGGCACGCGGCGCGCTACACTTACGCTGACCGCCGGCAAGCGAAGAGATGCGGGACGTGGGGGGCCACTTTGCGCCGCAAGGGCGGCGCGGCTGGCCTTTTTGTTTTCCTGGCCCAGCGCGGGCCAGGGCGGAAGGACGATCAGTGGACGGCGATCGGGCCGATCGGGTGGGGCGCTGGCAGCGACGCATTGCCGGGCTGCTGCGCCGCTACCCCTGGACGAGCATGGCGCTGCAGCGCACTGTCCGGCTGGTGCAGCCGCGCTTCACCTGCGGTGTGGTCGGCGTGCTGCTCGACGCGGAAGCGAGGCGCGTGCTGCTGGTGGAGCACGTCTATCATGGGCGAACGCCCTGGGGCCTGCCCGGCGGGTGGATCGCCCGCGATGAGGACCCGGCGTGCACCGTCGAGCGGGAGTTCGCCGAGGAGACGGGGCTGCGCGTGCGCGCGGTGCGCCCATTGCTGGTCGTGCTGGGGACGCATTGGCGGCGGCACCTGGATGTGGTCTTCCTGCTGGAGCAGGACGGGGCCGGCCAGACGATCCGGCTGTGCGATGAGCTGCTCAGCTATCGCTGGGCGGCGCCGGACGAACTGCCGCCAGTGGTGGCGCTGCACCGAGAGGCGATTGCCCTGGCGCTTGAGGCGCCAGGCGGGCGGTGCGTGATGGCGGAGTGATGCGGGAGAGATGAGCGTGGATTATGGACAGTTAGGCGAGCGGCGGCGCGGCTTTCAGCTCCCCCTGCTGGAGATCGCTTCGGCGCTGCTGCTGCTGCTGGCGATTGTGCTGGCGATGCTGGAGCTGGTCGCTTATAGCGACACGCGCGACTCGCTGCCGACCGATCTGACGGTGGCGGGGGTTGCGGTCGGTGGGCTGAGCGAGGCCGACGCGCGGGCGCGCTGGGAGTCTGTGTATCTCAAGCAGCCGATCCAGCTCAGCTACGAAGGCAGCCCGATCGTCCTCTTCCCAGAGGAGATCGGTTTTCGCGTGGCCAGCGATGTGATGCTGGCCGAGGCGCGCGCGCAAAGCACGCAGGCGCAGACCTTCTGGGCGGGCTTCTGGAATTACCTGGAACGGCGACCTGTGGCGGCGGTCAGCGTGCGGCTGATCGCCGAATACCCGGAAGGGGCGCTGCGCGAGTACCTGGAGGGGGTCGCGGCCCGCTACGACGCGCGGCCCGGCGGGGCGGAATACAACCTGGACACGCTGACCTTCAGCGCCGGTCGCTCTGGCAAGCGGCTGGACATTGACGCGGCCATCCCGCTCGTTCACCGCGCTCTCTTCGAGCCGGATGCGGCCAATCGCCGCGTCGCGCTGCCCACCCAGGACCTGCAAGCGGGCGACCGCGACATCTCTTCGCTGCGCCGGGCGATGATCGATCTGATGCTGCGCATGGGCTTCGCCTACGATGGCGCGCAGACGATGGCCTCAGTGTACGTCATGGACCTGGCGACCGGCGAGCATATGGAGATTCTGGCCGACGTGCCGCACAGCGCGCGCAGCGTCATCAAGATTCCGATCATGATCAACCTCTTCCGCCAGAGATTGCTGGCCAGCCAGGAAGAGGCGTACCTGCTGGCCGAGTCCATCCTGTGCAGCAACAACTCGGCGTCCAACTACCTGATGCAGTTGGCCGGGCAGGGCGATACCTTCGAGCTGCAGTTGCGCGACGGGCTGCGCCAGGTGTCGTGCACGGCGCAGGAGATCGGCGCGGTACACACTTACATCAGCGCGCCGCTCTACGTGGCCGACCGCGCCTACCAGTTCGAGGCGGCGGTCTGCCGGCCCACCATCCCGGCGAACACAGCGTTCAACACGAACCCCGACCCTTACGCGCAGACGACCGCCCAGGACATCGGCTTCCTGCTGACGCAGATTTATGACTGCGCCCGCCACAACAGCGGCCTGCGCGCTATCTACCCGGACGATGTCACCCAGACCGAGTGCGAGCAGATGCTCCAGTTGCTCAGCGGCAACCGTATTGATCGCCTGCTGGAGCTGGGCTTGCCACCGGGCACGCCCATCGCCCACAAGAACGGCTGGGGCATTGAGACCAGCGCGGACGGCGGGATCGTCTTTTCGCCGGGCGGCGACTATGTGATCGTCGTCTTCACCTGGGAGGCAGACCTCGACGGCAACAACCTGCCCACGCTGCTCAGTTGGGAAGTGATCGAGGAACTCAGTCGCCTGACATACAACTATTTCAATTCGGGCGCGCCGCTGCTCACCCGCCGCGAGCCGCTCAACCCGTATGGGGCGATAGAGTGTGTCTCGTTCATGAGCACTGAGGACGTGAACCTCGATAATATCAACGAGAACCGGCTGGACGAGAACGGCAACCCTCTGCCCACAGCGTGTTACGGCGGGGCGGGGCACTGCAAGCCATTCGACAACTGGGGGCGCGGGCAGTAGGGGAGGGACGTTCTGCCCATACGCCTCTACGCACCAGGCTCCCCAGAAGTGGGAGTCGCCCGCCGTTCAGCGGGGTATCAGGCCGCGCGCCAGCGCCGCGCTGAGCTGCGCCCGCAGATCGGCGGCGTCGCGGTAGGTGATGGTCACCGCGGCCAGCCCGCCCACTGTCGTGGAAGGCTCGGCGCCGGCATGGCGGACGTAGACAACGGGCTTGCCGAGCGCCGCCGCCATGCCCACTTCCACGCCCACACCAATCGCCTTGTGCGTCACTTCGGCGATCAGCAGATCGGCGGCGCGCAGATCGCGCAGCGCGGCGGCCATCATCGCCTGGGCGTCGTCCGGGGCGAATGTGTAGGCGCGCACGAAGATGTGGGGGGTGATGCTGTGCGCGCTCAGCACGGCAGCGATGGCGTCCAGCTCGGTGCTGAGGGCGCGCTGGTGGGCGTAGCTGACGGACACGAACGCGGTCGGCACGGACTCACACGGGCGAGGGCGGCTGGCGCCGCGCGCCCCGCTCTGCGGGCAGGCGCTTGAGCACGACGAAGGTCATGTCGTCGAATTGCGGTGCGCCTTCCGCAAAGCGGTCGAGCGCGCGCACAGTCCCCTGCGCGATGTCGTGCGCCGACCCCTTGCGCAGGCTGGTGACGGTGGATTGCAGGCCGATGACGCCGAACTCGGTCTTGTCGGGGCGCAGGGCGTCGGTTATCCCATCGGTGTAGGCGAACAACAGGTCGCCTGGCTTCAGCGTGACCTCGGCCTCGTTCAGGACAATATCCGGGAGGACTCCCAGCGCCAGGCCGCGCGCGCTGAGCAGCTCTGCGCTGCCGTCGGCGTGGACCAGCAGCGGCGGGTTGTGCCCTGCGCTGCAATACTGCACGAGTCCGGTGCGCGCATCCCACAGGCCATACCAGACGGTCACGAACAGGTCGGAGCGCGAATCGTGCAACAGCAGTTGGTTGACGCGGCGCAGCGTCTCCAGGGGGGTGTGACGGTTCAGGCCCACCGCGCGCAGCAGCGTGCGCGAGAGCACCATGAACAGCGCCGCCGGAACGCCTTTGTCGGCCACGTCGGCGACGACGACGGCCCAGCGATGCTCATCCACCCGGAAGAAATCGTAGAAGTCGCCGCCGACCTGGCGGGCGGCGCGGTAGTGGGCGGCGACTTCCCAGCCGGGTTCCTGCGGCAGCTCGTCCGGCAGGAAGCTGAACTGGATGGCGCGGGCCACTTCCAGCTCGCGCTCGATCCGCTCAACTGCGGACGCTTCGGCCAGCAGGCGGGCGTTTTCCAGCGAGAGCGCTGTCTGGTGCGCGATGCCGTTGAGGATGTTGAGCCGCCGCTGGTCTATCGCGCCTTCCAGGGCGGGATGGTCCACCAGCATGGCCCCGACCAGGTGCCCGCGCGCGATCAGCGGCAGGCCGATCAGCGCCGGGACCTCGAACAGCTTCTGCAAAGCCGAGGGCAGCGGCACATCCGTCCCCACGCCGCAGGCGACCGGCTCCGCCTCTTCGATCAGCCGCCGCAGGAATTTGCCATCGTGATCGGAATAGATCAGCCCGGCGAACTGCGTCTTGTGTTCCTGCGCCAGGCCCCACGATGCGCTGCCGACGAAGTGCCCGGCCTCGCTGTCCCACTTGAGGATGCCGCAGCGTTCGACGCCGACCAGCAGCGGCGTCAGGCGGACGAGCGTCTCCAGGCTTTGGTCGGTATCAATCTGCGTGTTGACGGCTTCGGCGACCTGCAGCAGGGCAGTGGTCACCCAGGCTTCCTCTTGCTGCGCGGCGATCAGTTGCGCGCTCTCGATGGCTAGCGCAGCCTGATTGGCAATGCCGCTCACCAGCTCGATTTTGCGGTCGGTCATCAGCTCGCCGCCGTCGCGCGTGCCGATCAGCAGCAGGCCGGTGATCTCACCTTTGGCAAAGAGCGGCAGCAGCACGCCCTGGCCGATGCCAATCTCGGCGGGCATGTCGCTGGGGCGCGGCGTGTCGCTGTCGAGGAGCAGGGGCTGCGCGTCCTGCAGGAGGCTGAGCAATGGCGGCCAGGCGTGCGCGGTCAGGCGGTAGTTGAGCAGGGCGCTGCTGATCTCAGGATCGGCGTCGGCGATCGCCACGACGCGGAAGGTCTCCGGCTCCTCGGCCAGCAGCACGGCGCTCCATTCGACGCCGACCAGCAGCGGGGTGATGCGCGCGACTGTGCGCAGCACTTCGTCCAGGCCGGTAGCGCGAGCGGTCGCCTCGGCCACCTGAAGCAGCGCCGTGCTGATCCACGCCTCTTCGCGCTGGGCCATGTACAGCCGGGCGTTGGTGATGGCGACGGCGGCCTGGTTGGCGAAGGTGGTGATGATCTCGCGGTCTTCGGGCGTGAAGCGATCCAGCTCGGTGCGCTCGACGGCCAGAAAGCCAATCGAAGCGCCGGCGATGGCCAGTGGAACGACGATCTCATCATGGCTGGCTGCGATGGCCTCGTCCAGGTCTGGCGCGTGCAGCAGGGCGATCAGGCGCGCATCGCTGATCTCGCTGGCGGGGATGCGCTGCGCGTAGAGGGCGGGGTCTGGCGCGCCGCCGCTGATGCGCGCCGTCTCGACCTGGTAGCACTCTTCGCCGTCGTCGAGCAGGGCGATCAGGCCGCTGCTGTAGGGTACGACGCGCTCCAGCCCGATCATGATCCCGTTCAGCACGCTGGCCAGATCGAGCGAGGAGCCGAGCACTGTGCTCAGCTCGCGCAGCGTCTCCGAGAGCATGCGCCGCCGCGACTCGTTGGCGAAGAGCGTCGCGTTGCGCAGGGCGATGGCGATGGTGTCGGCCAGCGCCTGGACGAGCGCCAGATCGTCGGGGGTGAAGGCGTCTGGCTCGGTGCTCTGGATGTCGAAGACGCCGAGCACGGTCGAGCCAATGCGCAGCGGGACGGCCAGCTCGCTCCGCGTGTCCTCGATGCCCTGGCCGGCCCGGTAGTTTTCGTGCGCGCGCACGTCTCCGGCGAGCACCGGTGAGCCAGTGCTCGCGACGCGGGGGATGATGCCCGGCTCGCTGAGGTCGTAGGACAGGCGCTCCAACGCCCAGCGCCCGCTGTGCACGCCGCTGCCGCTGCGGAAAGCCACGCGCTCGCCGACGCGCAGGAACAGGTGCACGCGCTCGTACCCCAGATTCTCGGTGACCAGATCGATCACCTCGTCGAGCAAGTCGTCAATGTCCAGGATGGACACCAGGGCGCGCGCGACCTCGGTCATGGCGTTGATGCGCTCGGACTGGCGGCGCTCGGCGTCGAAGGTCTGCGCCTCTTGCAGGGCCAGGGCGAGTTGCCCGGCCAGCGTTCCGAGCATGAATACGTCGTCGTCGTCAAATGCGTCCAGACAGTTGCTCTGCACGTCGAGCACGCCCATCACCCGCTCGCCTATGGTCAGCGGCACGGCGATCTCGGAGAGAGTCGCGTCCAGGGTGGCGGTCGCCAGATAGCGCTCGTCTTCGCTCACGCGGGGCGACAGCGCCGTTCGGCGATTCGTGGCGGCCCAGCCGACCAGCCCTTCCTGGTAGGACACGCGCAGGTCGGTGCTGGCGAATTGCTCGTGACTGCTGGCCTTGAGGCGCAGGCTCTGCGCTGCCTCGTCCACGATGAAGATGCTCACGGCGTAATAGCCGAAGGCGTCGTGGATCAGCGTCACGATCTGGCGGAACAGGTAGGGTAGCGGTTGGGTGGCCGTGATCTGGCGCGACACATCGTTGATCAGCCGGAGCTGGCGGGCGCGCTCCTGGGCCGCTTCGAACATCTGCGCGTTGCGGATGGCCGCCGAAGCCTGGTTGGCCAGCAGAGTCAGCAGGCGCATGTCTTCGTCGCTGAAGGCGTCTGGCCGGTAGCTCTGCACGGCGATGACGCCGAGCGTCGCGCCGCCGGACAGCAGCGGGGCGAAGATCGCCGAGCGAGCGGGGTGCGACGCGCGATGTGCCGGGCGCGCGGGCAGGCTGTCTTTCTCGCGCTCGAAGTCGTGGACGAGCAGCCCCGACCCCGTGCGGCGCACCCAGCCGATAATGCCTTCGGTGGCTTTGTCTTCGAAACGCTGTGGGGGCAGCCGCTCGGCGTCGCGCAGCCAGACCTTGATGGCGTAGTCGTTCCCCTCGAAGATGCCGATCTGAAAGGTGCTGGTGTCTACGATGCGCGAGGCCTGCTGGTAGACGACCTCGCACAGCGCGTCCACTTTGAGCTGCACGCTGAGGATGGCGTTGCCGACGCCAGCCAGAATATCAAGCTCCGGGCTGGGGCGCTCGTGGGCGGCCAGGCTGATCCCGCGTTGCCGGCCACGCCAGTAGCCGACGATCAGCCCCAATCCCACGCCGCCGACGGCGAGCGTCGCGCCTGCGACCATGACTGCAATCAGCGTCGTGTTCACCGCAGCGCCACTTCCTGGGGAGTCAGCCGCCCACTCCCGGTGAGCGGGTCAGCGCCTGGCTTGCCGTGCGGCCAGCGCAGCGTCGAGATCGGGGAAGACCTGAAACAGCATGTCGAAGCCCACCATCGCAAAGATTTCGACGAGACGAGGTTGCAGACCGCTCAGCACCACGTCGCCGCCGTTCTCGCGGGCGCGCCGCCAGGCCGCGATGAGCACCTTCAAGCCGTTGCTGGCGATGTACTCAACCGCGGTCAGGTCCACGTACAGTTGCGTCCTGCCGCTGGCAAGCTGGGCGTCGAGCGCGTGCTCCAGGTAGATGCTGGTATTGCTGTCCAGGCGACCGGCAGGGCTGATCACCGCGGTCTGCGCGTCCAGCACGCGAACGGGGACGGGGGCATCCTCGCCGCCGCCCGACGCAGCGGCGTGGCGCGCAGTGGCGATGAGCTTGACCAGTGTGAGCAGATTGCGACCGCCGGCCCGCTCGTAGGTCACTTCATCCATCAGCTTGCGGATGAAATAGATGCCCCACCCGCCCGGCTCGCGGCTGTCCAGTGGCTCGGACGGGTCGGGCGATTCGTGCAGCAGGGGGTTGAAAGCAGGGCTGCTGTCGGCGATGGCCACGATGAAGCGATCCGGCTCTGTCCGGCAGGCGATCTCGATCTGGCTGCTGTCGTCGCTATACGCAAAACCATGCTCGATGATGTTGGTCAGCGCCTCGTCCACGGCCATCTGGCAGTGATAGACAGCGCGCTCGCCCAGGCCAGCCTGTTCGGCAGCTTCGACGACGAAATCGCAAGCCTGGCGGATGTCTTCCAGGCGCGCCGGAATGGCGAGATGGCTCGTTTCAGCCATAGGTATCCTCAAGGAGACTGCAATGCACGGCAGCACATGGTCAGCCGCTAGAAACTGCCGACAGCCTCCACCTGGGTTGGGAAGATTTCGAAGATGGAGTCCAGCCCGGCCAGCTCAAGCACCTCGCGGACGCGCTCGGAAGGGTTGGCGATGCGCAGATCGCCGCCGGTGCGCTTGACGCGCTTGAGGACGCGCACCATTTCGCGCAGGCCAGCGCTGCTCATGTATTCAACACCGCCGAGGTCGAGCACGAGGTTGGTCTTGCCGTCGTCAACGGAGCTATCCATTGCGCTGCCAAGCTCGGCGGCATTGGTGCTGTCAACGCGCCCGGTGACCTCAAAAAGCTGCACGCGCTTCATATCCGATGTGCTGATTTCCATGACCATGGTCTACAGACTCCTTTCTGCGGGTGTGGGAGCATTATACCACCATTTGTGCGCGTAGCAGCACAAGATGCGGCGAATTCAGGGCAAGCGCATCACGCCGGCCTGGCCCCCCATCCCCGGCCCTTCCCCCACGAGGGGGGAAGGGGGCAAAGCGCCGGCCTTAAGCCCCTCCCCCGCAAGGAGGGAGGGGTTTGGGGTGAGGGCTGTAGTGGACCCATAAAGCTGGACACAATTATCGCATGGTTAAGGGGGATGTGT
>JAHDWP010000042.1 GCA_023382715.1 Anaerolineae bacterium | reverse complement strand
GTGTTCCACGACAGCTTCAACTCGACGACCAACTACGTGCACCTCAGCAACATGTCCACGATGCTGGAAGGCATGATCGACCTGGCCGGCACCACCAACCCGGCGCTGACCTACTGGGACAGCCGCGCGCTGGGCAGCGGAGACCGGGTCTACACAGAAGTCTCGACCGACGAGGGCTTCACCTGGACGCCGGTCTGGTCGGCCAACGGCACCGACACAACCTGGACGAAGCGTCTGATTGACCTGAGCACCTATGCCGGGCAGCGCATCAACATCCGCTTCCGACTGGACGCGCGCGTTAACACGGGCGTCGGCGACGGTTGGTATATTGACGACATCGTCGTGGCCGAGTAAGCAACGCGGCAGCCGCCGCCAGAGATAATTCACGGGGGCCGCCTGCGGGCGGCCCCTTTTTCGTCGCAGAACCCGCATGGGCGGCGCGCGCAGGGCGTGTTACACTTGCGCCCAGCACAGCCTGACTCATCTGCCTTCTTGAGGATTCGTATGCCCAACGACGGACTGCTGTTCATCCTGGTCGGCCCCACTGCCGCAGGCAAGAACACGCTCCTGCGCGCTGTGAACGAACGCTTAACTCATCTGGACCAGTTGGCCACTGCCACCACCCGCAAAAAGCGCCCTGATGAGCGACAGGGCCGCGAGCACCTCTTCGTCTCGCTGACAGAATTCCGCGACATGATCGCCCGCAACGAGCTGGTCGAGTACGAGAACGTTCACGACGACGACTGGTATGGCACCCCGCGCATACCTGTTGAAGAGGCATTTGCCGCCGGCAAAGACCTGATCGCCGACATCGAGTGCCTGGGCGCGAAACATATCTATGCCGATTATCCCGACAACACCGTGCTCATCTTCGTCTCGCCGTCCAGCGCCGAGGTGCTGGCTGAGCGCATCCGGCTGCGCGGCAACGTGACTGCTGAGGAAATAGCCAGCCGGCTGGGACGCGCGCGCTTTGAGATGGCCTTCGCCCGCCACTGCCACTATCTGATCCTCAACGACCTGGTGGAGCCGGCCGTCGAGCACCTGCGCCAGATCATCGTCAGCGAGCGCGCACGCCGGCGCGCCAGCGCCCAGCCCCCTGCGCAAATGATCCCGCGCCCGGCTGTCCACTGCGCGGTCTGCGCCCTGGTGGTGCACGACGATCATCTGCTGGTTCGCGCGGACTCGGCTGAAGCGCGCCTGCCCACGTTTGCCATGCCCGCCGACATCGCCCAATCGCCCGCGGACTTCCTCGAAGATCGCCTGGGCGAGACGCTGCACCTGGCGCTCACCGTTGACCGCATTGTTGACCCGCGTTTCGACGAGAGCGCGCCCCATCTCGTATCGCTCGCAGCCATCCCTTACGATGTCTATTTCTATTACACGTATCGCTGCTCCGCGAGCAGCCGCCGCACGCCGGACTCGGCGGAATGGGTCTGGCGGCCCGTCACTGACCTGCGCCTGCCCGACGCGCTGGCCAGGATCATCGCCGCCCCCGCCGGATGACTCGCGCGGCGCTGATTGATCGAGAGTTGTCAGAGTCGCCCAGGATCGCCTGCGACGGCTGGCGGCGGGTGGTCATTCAGCTAGAATCGGGGAACAGCGCGCACCTGGCCCGCACTCTCTCAGGCGGGCGGCGGCTGTGCGGCGAGACCTATGATTGACGTTGACCGGCTGACCAAACGCTACGGGCGCTTTATCGCCCTCGATAGCATCAGCTTCCGCGCCGACTCCGGCGAGATCGTCGGCTTCCTCGGCCCCAACGGTGCCGGGAAGACGACGACCATGCGCGTGCTCACCGGGTACATGCCCCCCACAGAGGGCACCGCGCGCATCGCCGGCTTCGACGTGCTGACCGATTCGCTGGCCGTGCGCGAGCGCGTCGGCTACCTGCCGGAGACCGTGCGCCTCTACCGCGAGATGACGGTGCGCGGCTATCTGAAGTTCATGGGCCAGCTTCGCGGCGTTGACCGGCTGGGGGCGCGCCTGGACGAGGTGCTCGACCTGGTGGGGCTGCGCGAGCGCGCCCGCCGCCTGGTCAGCAGCCTGTCGAAAGGGATGCAGCAGCGCCTGGGCCTGGCCCAGGCCATCCTCCACGATCCCCCGGTGCTCATCCTCGACGAGCCGACCATCGGCCTCGACCCGCACCAGGTCCAGGAACTGCGCGCGCTGATCCGCGAGCTTGGCCGCACGCGCACCGTGCTGCTCAGCACGCACATCCTCACCGAAGCCGAACAAATCTGCGATCGGGTGATCATCATTGATCGCGGGCGCATCGTCGCCGAAGACACCCCCGCCAACCTGCGCGAAGGTCTGGCCCGCAGCAGCCGCCTTTACGTGCGCGTGGGCGTGGCGCGCGATGATGTCGCCGGGCTGCTGGCGAGCGTCCCCGGCGTGACCGGCGTAGGCCCCGCCGCCGACGGCTTCCTGCTGACGAGCGCGCCCCAGGCGGGCGATGTGCGCCCGGCAGTGGCCAGCGCCATCGTCGGCCAGGGCTGGCCGCTGCTGGAGCTGCGCCCTTGGGCGACCACGCTGGAGGAGATTTTCCTGGAGCTGACCGCGCGGCTCGACGCGCCAGTGAGTGATGACGGAGAGGCGCGCCATGCATAGCGTGCGTGTCGTCGCCCGGCGGGAGCTGGCCCAGTACTTCACCTCGCCCATCGCCTACCTGGTCGCCTTCGCCGTCCTGGTGCTGACCGGCTGGCAGTTTAACGTAGACCTGGCCCAGCGCGTGGGCAGCCAGCCGCCGGACGGGGCGGCGGTGCTCGGCTCATTCGCCTTCTTCACCCTCTTTTTCGCCCCGCTGCTGACCATGCGCCTGCTCGCCGAAGAAGCACGCGAGGGCACGCTCGAATTACTGCTCACCGCGCCCGTGCGCGACGGGGACATCGTGCTCGGCAAGTTCCTGGGCGCGTGGCTCTACTACACGCTGATCCTGGGCCTCACCCTGGTCTACCAGGCGATCTGGCTGGCGATCACCACTGCCCGCGCTTATGCGCTCACGCCCGAACTGGATCTCGGCCCGGTGATCACTGCCTATCTGGGCATCTGGCTGTTCGGCGGGGCGACGCTGGCCCTGGGCCTGCTCTTCTCGGCGCTGACCGAGAACCAGGTGATCGCGGGCTTCCTGACCATGTCGGTGCTGTTCATCCTGTGGCTGGGCGACTACGCGGGCAGCGTCGTCCAGAGTCGCGCCCTGGCCCAGGCCATTCGCGAGCTGAGCCTGCAAGCGCATTACGCCACTTCGTTCCTGGTCGGCGTGATCCGCTTCGAGGACGCCGTCTTCTTCATCGGCGTGATCACCGCCGCGCTGTTCGTCGCCACGCGCGTCCTCGAATCGCGGAGGTGGCGCTGATGCGCCCGCCGCGCGCGTTCACCCGCGAGACGCTGGCTGGCTGGGCGGGCGTCGTCGGCACGCTGGCCCTGCTCGCCGGCGGGCTGATCGCGCTGCTGGCGCGCGAGGTCACCTATGGCGTGTTCGCCTGCGTGCTGGTCGGCGCGGCGGGCATCGCCCTGTGGATGTGGGCCGCGCCCGACGATCTGCGCGCCTGGCTGGCCGGTCGCCCGACGCGCTACGGCACCACCAGCGTCCTGGTGAGCGCCGTCTTCATCGGGGCCATCGCCTACGCCTATGTCCTGGTAGACCGCGCCAACATCACCGCCGACCTGACCGCCGTGCAGCGTTACTCGCTCAACGCCCCCACCCTGGAAGTGATCGATCAGCTTGCTGCGCGCGGTTTCCGCGTGCGCATCGTCGGCTTCTTCAGCCGCGCCAGGCTGCGCCAGCAAGAGGCCGCCGACATTCTGCTGCGCCAGTACGAAGCGGCGGGCGGCGACGCGATCCAGGTGCAGTACATTGACCCCGACGAACAGCCGGACGTGGCCGCCCTCTACGGCTATCAGCCCGGCTACGATGGGACGTTCATGCTCACCCTGCTGGGCGAGGATGGCACGCCGCGCCCGCGCAGCACGATCCAGGCTGACGGCCAGGTGGGGACGGCCTACTTCACGCTGTATCTGGGCGGGGCTAACGAGCGCGACATCACCACCGGCCTGAAGACCGTCGCCTCAGCCGGCGCGTTCAAGGTCTATTTCACGAGCGGGCACGGCGAGCGCGACCTGGCCCTGGCCGCCGACACCGGCATCTCGCGCCTGTTCGTCAGCCTCGACGGGCAGGGTATCGCCGTCGCGTCGCTGTCCCTGGCGGAAGTGGACGAGGTGCCCGCCGATGCCAGCGCCGTGCTCATCGTCGGCGCCTGGGACGATTTCTCCGCGCAGGAAGTGGAGCGCCTGGCGGCCTACCTGGAGCGCGGCGGGCGGCTGGGCATCTTCGCCGACCCGCCGCTGATCGAGGCAGCCATTAGCGGCGCGCCCGGCAACACCTTTCTAAACGCCGACAGCCCGCTCAACGCCTATCTGTGGGACGAGTTCGGGGTGCGCGCGCTGGATGCGCTGGTCATCGAGACCATGCCGGAGCTGGTCAACGGCAGCGAGTGGCTGCCCATCCTCAACACCATCGCCCCGCACACGATCATGAGCGATGTGCGCGACGAGCCGATCCACACGCGCTTCGTGCGCCCGCTGCAAATCACAGACCTGCCCACCGAGCGCCAGAACGCTTACGTGCGCGAGCCGCTGCTGTATACTTCCGCCCAGTCGTTCGGCGAGACCGCCCTGAGCGACTTCGTCGAAGGGCGCATCGCCTACGACCCCGGCGCAGACCTGCCCGGCCCTCTGCTGGTCGGGGTCACCGTGCGCCGCCAGCTGGAGTTCCAGCACGAAGTCCAGCCCCGCCTGGTGCTCATCGGCGACTCGGACATCTTCAAGAACGAGTATGTCAAGCAAGTGCCGGGCAATGTCTATCTGTGGACGGACATCCTGGACTGGCTGACCGGCTTCGCCGACGCCATCACCTTCACCCCGGTCAACGACCCAACGCTGCTCAAGCTGGCCGTCTCCTCTGGCGAGCGCAACACCATTGCCGTCATCACCATGATCCTGCTGCCGGGGGCTGTGCTCCTCACCGGCGGAGTCGTTTGGTGGTACCGGCGGCGTTAAGCTAGAATCAAGGGGCGCGCACCCGGTCAGCAGAAGTAGCCTCAGGTAGACAGTTGAAGACATGAGCTACCATGCCCCGGTTTACCTCACCCCCACTCGGCGCTAACGCGCCTCGTTGCCCCCTCTCCGCCGGCGGAGAGGGGACAAGCCGAGCGAAGGGGTGCGTGCAAAATCTGTCAGGCGGTAGGGGCGTATGGCCATGCGCCCCCACAAACCTCGCCTCGTTGGGTGTCAGGCAAATCGCTGACAACCTTTGCATGCACCCGAGCGAAGCAAGGCTGGGGGTGAGGTAAACCACCTGGTTGCGCCAGACTTTCCTGAGCTTGCTGAGAGATCACCATGGTCAAGCGAAGGACAGGCTACCTGCTTCTGGCGGCCCTGGCAGCGGTCATGCTGGTCCGGCTGATGCTCGACGACCCGGCACAACGCCTGGAGCAAATGCGCGTCTACGAGGCGACCCAGGAAGCCAGCCGCCCCACCCGCCTGTTCGCCACCCTGCGCGATCCGGCCCAGGTCACGGGGCTGGAAGTGCTGGATGTCAGCGCAGGACGGGGCATTTTGCTGGTGCGCGACGCGGGCGGGCTGTGGTACGCTCCTGAGATAGCCGCGCTCCAGCAGCCTGTCGCCGCCGAGTCGATCAACCAGATCACGGCGGAAAACACCGCAGCGGCGCTTGTGCTGCTCGCCGCCACGCAGCAGTACCCGTACAGCACCGACAATCTGGCGCTGTACGGCCTGGCCCCCGCGCCAGCCTACCGCGTGCGCTTTCGCGCGCAGGACAGCGCGAGCGGCTTCTATGAAGGGCTGTTGGAGATAGGTGACGCGAATCCGGATCATATGGCATACTATGTGTACGTTCATGCTCAGCGTGAGGCCGACCGGCACATTTTCTTGATCCCCAGACAGACCGTTGACTATCTCGTGGCTGTGCTCACCGATCCTGCGCTCGTCGCGCCGGCGCTTGACGACCTGCCAGCGGGGATTGGCACAACGCCGTCCGTCCCCTGAGGTCCGCGTTTGCGTCGCAAGCTGGATCAGGGTGGCCCTACCGTTGGAGGTAGGGTATTTTTTGTGAGAAGGCTTACCTGTTCGCGAGATGACCTTGGCTGAAGTACGACACGAACTCATCACCCCGGACTCGCCGCTGTGGCGCGAGTTGATCGAACAGGGGAAATGCAGCGGGTATATCACCTACGACGACATCCTGTCGCGTATGCCCGCCCTGGAGCATAACCTCGATCTGCTGGACGAGCTGCTCGATGCCCTGAGCAGCGAAGGCGTAGAGGTCGTGCCGGATTCGCCTGCCAAGAGCGCGGAGCCGGACATCAGCGCTGAGTTGGTCGAAGCTGAGGCCGGCGAAGAAGCCCTCGATCCGGCCATCTTGTACCAGGACCTGATCCAGGATGCGGGCTATCAGCAAGCCCTCGAAACCGATGACGTAGTCGGCCTGTATCTGAAGGAAGCCGGGCGTGTCCCCCTGCTGACCGCTGAGGAAGAGGTGGCCCTGGCCAAGCGCATGGAAGCTGGCCAGTTCGCAGCGGAGCAGTTGCAGGAGATGGCCGACTATCTGGCCGCTGACGAGCGGGCGGAACTCGAAGCGCTCATCGCCGACGCCGAAGCCGCCCAGGAATATCTGGTGCGGGCCAACTCGCGCCTGGTGATCAGCGTGGCTAAGAAGTACATCGGGCGCGGCGTACACTTTCTCGACCTGATCCAGGAAGGCAACATCGGCCTGATCCGCGCCGCCCGCAAGTTCGAGTATCAGCGCGGGCACAAGTTCAGCACCTATGCCACCTGGTGGATTCGCCAGGCGGTCAGCCGCGCCGTGGCCGACCAGGGCCGCACCATCCGCGTGCCCGTGCACATGGGCGACCAGATCAACCGGCTGCGTCGCATCTCCACCCAGCTCACCCAGGAACTGGGCCGCGACCCGACCAGCGACGAGCTGGCCGACGCGATGGACACCACGCCCGATAAGATCAGCACGCTCATCGAAATCTCGCGTCGCCCGATCAGCCTGGAGACGCCCATCGAAGAAGACGCCGATTCTGAATACGGCGACTTCATCGAGGACAAGAACAGCCCGCAGCCGGCGGAAGTTGTGACGCAGAACCTGCTGCGCGAGCACCTACAGCAAGCCCTGGCCCGCCTGCCTGAACGCGAAGCGCATATCCTCGAGCTGCGCTACGGTCTGCAGGACGGTGAGACTCACACCCTGGAGGAAGTGGGCCGGCAGATCGGCGTCACCCGTGAGCGCGTGCGCCAGCTTGAAGCGCAGGCGCTCAACCGGCTGCGCCATTCGTCGGCGCACCAATTGCTGCGCGACTACCTGCGCGACATATAGGAGGGCACTATGAGCACGCCCACCAAACGCACGCCCCTGTTGTGGCCGCTCATTCTGATGGCCGGCGGTGTGGCGCTGCTGCTGGACAACTTCCTGCTCGTTGATCTCGACCTGGCCCCCTACTGGCCCGCCCTGCTTGTGCTGGTGGGCCTGCTCATTCTGGTGCGCGGCGACATCGCGCCCAGTTGGGGCGCGCACACGTTCGGCATCACGCGCGGCAGCGTCGAATCCGCCGCCATCGAGATCGAGAGCGGCGAGATTGACGTGCAGCTTCAGGCGCTGCGCAAGTCCGGTCGGCTCATCGCCGGGCAGTATACGGCGCGCTCGCGGCCCGCCCTGGCCGTGCGCAACAACCGCGCCCGTCTCACCATGCATCGCGGCCAGACCTGGTGGCTCTCTCTGGCCGACTGGGATGTGGGCCTCGCCCACGACCTGCCCTGGGAAATCCTGATGAGCAGCCATTTGGGACAGCTCGACGCCGATCTGCGCAGCATCCAGGTCGAGCGTGCTTACGTGTCCTCCGGCCTGGGCGATGTCAGCCTGGTCTGCCCCGCGCGCTGCCGGGGCGAGCTTGTCGCCCGCTCCAGCTTCGGCGACGTGCGCGTGAGCGTCCCGCAGCGCAGCGCCGCCATCGTCCGCGTGCAGACCGGGCCGTTTGGGCGCGTGCGCGCGGACGCCGACCGCTTCGCCGAGATCGCGCCCGGCGTGTATGCCACCGGCGATCACCCTGGCCAGGACGCCGCAGGACTCCAGGCCCGTGCCGACCTCACCATCACGGCGGCGACGGTCTTCGGCACGATCCACCTCAGCTAAGAGTCACGCAGAGTCTTCGCTCTGCCGTGCCCTCGCAGGGGCGTATCGCCATACGCCCCTGCGCGTCAAGTGAAGGCTTCGGGTGCGTGGTATGGGCACAATGCCCTTCCCCCTGGCCCCCTCCCCGGCAAAGTCAGGGAGGGGGGGATTGAGGGGGTGAGGCCCACACAGCCAGGCTGAGGGTGAAGTCAGTCAGGATACCCTGAAGTCACAACGTGCTGAGCGGGATCACCTGTGTGGCCGGGCGTTTGCGCTGGCTGCGCGGCACGACCGGCGGGCATCGCCAGGCATCAGCGGGCGTTTCCATGCGCAGCGGCGCGAACTTGGGCAGGATGCCGCAGGCGAAGCAGTGCCCCCGGCAATCCTGGCGCGTCTCACCGCGCAAAGACATCTGGTAATCCTCGGCGAGATACGACTTCTTCACCGCGATGTCAATGTGATCCCAGGGGAACACCTCGTCGAGCGAGCGCTGGCGATGCGTGTAGAAGTCCATCGCCAGCCCCACCTCCGCAAAGGCGCGCACCCACGCCTCGTGATCGTGGTGCTCCTGCCAGGCGTCGAACTTCGTCCCCAGCTCCCACGCCCGCTGGATGACCGCCCCCAGCCGCCGGTCGCCCCGGCTGAGGAACGCCTCCAGCAGCGCCTCCTCCGGGCGATTCCAGCGCAGATGCAGGCCGGCACCGCGCATCTCGCGCCGCAGCAGGTCCTGTTTGGCGCGAATCTGCTCCAGCGTACCCAGCGACGCCCACTGGAACGGCGTGTGCGGCTTGGGCACGAAGGTGCTCACCCCCACGTTGACCTTCGCCTTGCGCCCGTGCATCTTGCGCCCTTCGGCCAGCACCGCCTTCGCCAGGTGGATGATCGCCTCCACATCTTCGAGAGTCTCGCTGGGATGCCCGATCATGAAATACAGCTTGATCGTCACCCAGCCGCGCCTGAAGACCTCGCGAGCCACCGCCAGAAGCTGCTCGTCCGTCACCGGCTTGTTGATGGTGTTGCGCATCTTCTCGGTGGCCGCTTCCGGCGCAAAGGTGAAGCCGCTGCGCCGGTTGTCCTGCAGCGCGTCCATCAGGTCCACGCTGACCGTCTCGATGCGCAGGCTGGGCAGGCTGACGCCGAGATCGCGTTCACCGAGGCGCTCGCTGATGGCCCCCACCAACTCCTGCACGTGGGCGTAGTCCGACGACGACAGGCTGAGCAGGCCCAGCTCGTCGAAACCGGTCTGGCGCACGATCTCCTCGGCAGCAGCGACGACCTCCTCCAGCGGGCGGTCGCGCACGGGCCGCGTCACCATCCCTGCGTGGCAGAAACGACAGCCGCGCGTGCAGCCGCGCATGATCTCCAGCGGGGCGCGATTGTGGATCGTGTCCACATGCGGCACCAGGAAGCGCGTGAAAGGCCTGGGCAACACCGGCACGATGCGCTTGCGCACGACCGGCGGCACGTCCTGGCGGTTGGGCGTCACGGCAGCCACCGCGCCGTCCGCGTGATAGCGCACGTCGTAGAAGCGCGGCACATAGACGCCGTCAATTGCAGCGAGTGCCAGAAGCTGTTCCTCGCGCGGGCGTCCGCGCAGATCGCGCAGCGCCTGGCAGATTTCGAGCAAGACTTCCTCCCCCTCACCGATGGCGAAAGCGTCTATGAAGTCGGCCATCGGCTCCGGGTTGTAGCAGGCATGTCCGCCAGCGATCACCAGCGGATAGCGCTCGCCGCGTTCGGCGGCACGCAGCGGCATCCCGGCCAGATCGAGCAGGTTGAGCGCGTTGGTGTAGAGCTGCTCGTAGGGCAGCGTGATCGCCAGCAGGTCGAAATCGGTCACGGCGCGCTTGCTCTCCAGCCCATAGAGCGGGAGTCCCTCGCGGCGCATGACCGCCTCCATGTCCGTCCAGGGGCTGTACACGCGGTCGGCGAACATGTCCGGCTGGTCGTTGACCAGGCCATAGAGGATCATCAGGCCCAGGTTGGACATGCCCAGGTCGTAGATGTCCGGGAAGGCCATCGCCACGCGGAAATCCACCGCGTCCCAGTCCTTGACGACGCTGTTGAACTCCCCGCCGACATAGCGCGCCGGCTTCTGCACGCTGAGCAGCACGCGCTCCAGCGCGCGGGCGATGTGGTCCGGTGAAGGCTGTGGTGTGCGTTGCATGGTGCAATGTTCGCCTTTCCTGCGAAGTTCTGTGCGGACTAGGGTATTGCATTCCTGGCAGGGGGTCAAGGGCCAGCAGCGTGAACGGGCGATCACAACCGTTGACACGCCCCGAAAACACGCTACAATTACCCTCGTTCCCCAGGGAACAACGCCGAGGTAGCTCAGTTGGTAGAGCACTTGACTGAAAATCAAGGAGTCGCCAGTTCAAGTCTGGCCCTCGGCACACAAAACCCCTGCTATGACGGCAGGGGTTTTCTGTTGGCACCGCCCCGCTCTTCTCCGGCTATTCCGTCACGCCGTGCTCGGCCAGCAGCGCCACGATCTCCGGCAAGTCAATGCCCAGCTCACGCACCTTCTTCAGCGTCGGGATGCCGTTCGCGTTCCAGCCGCGCCGCTGGTAGACGGCATTCATCAGCTGCTCGTAGCGCGCCTCGCGATAACGGCGCAGCGCCGCGACCTTCTCCTCGACAGTCAGCGCCTCCGGGTCAAGGCCCACTTCCTCGGCAAGCTGCCGGTCATAACGCTCGACCCGCGACTCATACTCGTCCACCGTCACCGGCCCCTTCGCCCGGTACGGCAGGGTGTCGAACTCGCGCGTCCCAAAGCCGAGCCGCAGCGCCAGCAAACGCTGGAAGTTGTAGACCCGCTCCGACTGCGCGAGCAGGCCCTCCGCCGTCGTGGGCTTGCCGGACAGCCCCTCGTACAGCCACGTGTAGTTCTCGACGTGCTCCGGCACCTTGTTTGGCTCGGCGGTCTCTTTGTTGTTGGCCGGCATGATGTCGTTCCAGGGCAGCTTGCACAGCCCGTGCAGGCTGAACCACGTCCGCCACAGCGGGAAGTAGTGCAGCGCCTCGGCCTTCGCCTCGAAGGTCGGCAGCTCCTTGCGCACCATATCCATGAAGATCAGCCAGGCTTCGTCGTGCTGCGCGCCCTTGAGGGCCATGCCATACCCGCCCTGCTGCGCCAGGGACTCCTTGGTCATATACTCGGAGATTTCCATCCCCTTGACTTCCATGCCGATGTCTTCGACGAACTGCGGATCGGCGCCGTACTGCTCGATGAACAGCCGCTTCAGGTAGCGCACCCCCTGCCCGACCAGGTGACCAAATCCTTCGCCGCGAGCCAGTTGGTGCAGCAGTTCCAGGGCTGTTTCGGCGTCGTCCCACCTCAGGGTGATGCCACCGGTCACGGTCTCGTCAATGACCCCTTCGGTGAAGCACTCGATGACGAAGGCCAGCGAGTTAGCGAAGGAGATCGTGTCAATGCCATACGTATCGCAGTAGAAGTTAAGCTCGATAACAGCCAGCCGGTCGAACACACCGATGTTCGATCCCAGCCCGGCGATGGTCTCGTACTCCGGCCCATCCACCAGCACCGCCTGGCCCTTGTACGGCCCGGTGCGCAGGTGAAAGTGATCCACCCCATGCGCGCACGACAGCGTGCAGCCGTACCAGCAGCTATCTGGTATCCCCTGGGTGAACGTCTCTTCCCACACCTTGCTGTCGAAGTTGCTGGCGAGAGGATGCGACCCATAGCGGTAGTTGTTCACTGGCAGCAAGTCGAACTCGTTCATGATCGGCGGCAGGTGCCCCGTGCCGATCTTGCGCATGTTGTTCTGTTTGCTGTCCAGCTCGGAGATCTCTTTGTTAATGCGCGTGCCCGCCTTGCGGATCAGGTCCATGTCTGCCGGGTTGTTGCTGTCGCCTTTCATCTGGCTGTAGCGCACCACGATCGCCTTGAGTCCCTTGTGGCGGAAGACGCGCCCCGCCCCGCCCCGCCCGGCCTGCTTGACGCGCGCTTCTTTGCGGCGCACGTCGTACCAGCTCAGGTTGAGGCTGGCATAACGCGAATAAGCCGCGCCCTGCCCGGTGGAGACCACCGACACGCTGCGCCTATCGCGCTCGTCGCGGGCATATATCTCGGTGAGCTGGCGCCCGATCAGGTGCGTGTCAATGTCTTCCAGCGGCGCTTCTTCGAGCGTCACCCGCCCCTCGTCCCCGTCAATCACCAGAATCACGTCGCGCTCAGCAATACCCTGGATCTCCAATGCATCCCAGCCAGAGAACTTGAGATACGGACCGAAGTAGCCGCCGGCGTTGCTGTCAATCACCGAGCCGGTCAGCGGTGACACCGTCACCACGGTGGACTTGCCCGACCCCGGATACGCCGTGATACCGCCGATCGGCCCTCCCGCGATGACGATCTCGTTCTCCGGATCGTCCCAGCGCGTGGTGGGCCGGATGGCGTTCCACAGCAGCCACATACAAAAGCCCCTGCCCCCAGTGAAGAGGCTCTTCATCTGCTGGGTGACAGGCTTGCTGAGAATCGTGTTCGTCGAGAGGTCAACATACAGCGTGCGGTCGGCGTAGCCGCGCTCGACAGGGCGCGTTTCATAGGTAAACTCGGCCAGGAGCTTATGCCCCTGTTTGATCTCTTCAATCGTCAAAGCGGTCATGGGGTGTCTCTCTCCTAAAAAGATCGCCAGCAAAAGTGTTTATGCTCCGATCATACCTGATGTCCCGCACCATGTCAGGCGACGAATGGCGAGTGTCCTGGCGAGAAACGTCACTTTACAGGGGGTGCGTGCAAAACCTGTCAGGGTGGGGCACTGCTCCGCTGCGCCCCGGTTTACCTCACCCTCGCGCGGCGCGGCGCTCGGCTGGGGGTGAGGTCCCTGCCCTGCGCCCAGCGAGTCGCTGTCAATCTTGGCACGCACCCTCTGCGGGCACTGTGCTGCTGGCGGCCTGCGTCGGTGCTACAATCCCGGCACGTGCCGCGCTCAGCCCACCCAGGAGCTGCTATGCCCATCGCAAGCCTGACCTTCGTCTCGTCCAACGAGGAGAAACACCGCGAAATTCGCGGCGCGCTGACTGACTGTGGAGTCACCGTCGCGCGCGTCGCGCTCGACCTGCCGGAGATGCAGTCGCTCGACCCGGCCCAGGTCGCCGGGCACAAGGCGCGCCAGGCGTTCGAGCGCCTCGGCGCGGGCGCGGTTCTGGTCGAGGACACCGGGCTGGCGATCCTCGCCTGGGACGGCTACCCCGGCGCGCTGATCAAATGGGTGCTGGGTGCGGTCGGCGAGCCGGGCCTGTGCCGCCAGCTTGACGCCTGGGATGATCGCCGCGCCCAGGCGACCGTTGCCCTGTGCCTGTACGACGGGCGCACACTGCACACCTTCACCGGCCAGGCGACGGGCGTCATCGCCCGCGAGCCGCGCGGGGCGCACGGCTTCGGCTGGGACAGCATTTTCCAGCCGGACGGTCACGAACTCACCTATGGCGAGATGCCCCGCGAAGAGAAGATGCGCATCTCGATGCGGGCGCGGGCGCTGGCGGGGTTACGCGAGTTCCTTCGCTCGCAATGATCTGGGCGGCGCACTACCCGTCTTCCAGGCGCTTCTGCCGGCGGCCCCGGTAAGGCACGTGGATCAGGTTGGCCGCCTTGCGCTTAACATCTTCCGGGCGGCGGTCGTAGCGCGCGGTCGTCTCCACGCTGGCGTGCCCCAGGATGCGCTTCACGGTGACGATATCGGCCCCGGCATCGAGCAGATCGCCGGCCAGCGTCCGGCGCAGATCGTGCGGTGAAAAGTGATCAATGCCCGCCTGCCTGGCCCGCTTGACCAGCAGGTTGTAGACCGCCTGCGCGCTCAGGGGTCGGTTCGCCATCTCCCCGCCTTTGGTCACCGGCCAGAAGAGCGGCCCTGGGACATCCCCCCGCACAATCAGCCAGTCGGCCAGCGCGCGCTGCGCCCCATCCTGCGACAGGTAGACAAGATACTCCTTGCGTCGCTTGGCCCGGCGCACGCGCAGCGCGCCCGTCTCCTCATCATAGTCGGTCAGGTCGAGGTGCACGACCGAGGCGCGCCGCACACCCGTCGCGTACATCACGGCGATGATGGCCGCGTCGCGCGCACCCGCCGCCGTCGAGTCCATCTCGCAGGCGCCGATCAGCGCGGATAGCTCCCCCGCACCCAGGCTGCGCCCCGCCGGCAACGACTCGCCCTTGACGTTCTCGATAGCCCGCGCCCGCTGGTAGTCGTCCGCGCTCATCTGGCCGAGCTTCCAGGCGTGGTGAAGCACCTGGCGCAGCACGGAGAGCATTTTGTTCGTCGTCGTCGGCTTGTAGCGCGCCACAAGCTGGGCGCGCACCGCCGCCGTATGCTGGTAGCGCAGCGCCGCCCAGTTGAGCTGGAAAGCATTGAGCTGACCGCCGGACAGCAGATCGGCGATGGTGTTCAGTGCCTGGTACACCGTGCGCCGCGACCCCTCAGACAGGCTGGCCAGGTACACCACCGCCGGATGCTCGGTGAAGGGCAGAGCGCCAGACCAGAACGAGTCCAGGGAGTCTGTTGGCAGGGGGATGGTCATGTTCTCGTCCATAAGGCTTCTCCAGCGGGCTGGCCCGCGACGGCGCTATTCTAGCATATCGGGGCGCCTTGCACCGGGCCGATTTCAGGGCAAAGCATCGCCGCAAAGACGCGGAAAGCGCGAAGAAAAGCAAGAGAATCCCCTTGCAGCCCTCTTCCGCGCCCTCTGCGGTTCACGGGTGCGTCAAAATCTGTCTGGGGAGAGCATTGCCCTGCTGCACCCCCCTTGACCTCACCCCCGCTCGGTGCTGACACGCCGCGCCGCCCCCTCCGTGTGTGGAGAGGGGCAAGCCGAGCGTAGCGAGGCTGGGGGTGAGGTCACTGCCCTGCGCCCGGCGAGTCGCTGCCAACTCTTGCACACTCGCGGCCCGCGCGGACTTCGCCTAAGCTCGTACCTTCCTGTACAATAGACGCCGATTGCACACGCGGGGTTTGCGGCACGCGCGGAGATCACGGTGAGCGAAATGCCCGTCTTTTACCTGGAACGCTTCTACGTCGGCAACCTGGTGCTGCCGGGGAATCACCCGCCGGCAGAGGCGGGCCTCATCGCGCGCACGCCGGGCGTGTCGCCGGAACTGGCCGTCGAATGGCTGCGCGCTGCGCCGCTCCTCCCGCCGCTGCCCGGCGAGACCAGCGCCGAGATGCCCGGCGCGCTGGGCCTGCTCAGGGGCGCTGGGGGGGCGTCCGCGCTGGTCAAGGCGCAGCATAACGACGCCGGAATTCCGCAGCTTCTCTATATTCTGATGCCGCGTGAGGCGCTCGACGGCGTGCGGGGCAATGCGTTGGCCCTCCGCGCGCTGGCGCTGATGGATATGCCGGCCTTCGGCGAAGCCCGAACGGACCTGCAACCCTTTGCCCTGCGCTGTCCTCCGCCGCTCACGCCCGATGCCCAGAGCGATATGCTGAACGCCTTGCTGGTCCTGTGCCAGGACTCGTTCCGGGCCGTAGAGGGGCTGCTGGCCGGGTTGATCGAAGGTCAGCCGCTGGCCATCGTGGGCAGCCCGCCCTCCGCCGAGTTGCGTCTGCGCTTCGTCACCGGCCTGCTGACCCTGCTGCCCCCGCCCGTGCGCACGGTCATCACCTTTGTGACGCACGCGACCGACCCGGCGCTGGCGCAGGCCGACATCAAATTCCTGGCCGAGCGCGCAGCGCCCGCCGGCCATCTGGCCTATGACTGGGCCAGCGGCGAGCTGCTGACCGCGCCTCCGCCCAACGCCTACGCGCGCTACATCACCGCTCAACTGCGCCTGGACCCGTCGCTGGTCGTCGAGCAGACCGCGCAACTGGCGACGACCGTCGTCTGGCGCGCCCGCCACGCCAGTGACCTCGGCGAGGCCCTGTCCTGGGTGGCGCGACGAGCGGCGATTGACCAGGTGGTGAGCGAGGGTCAGCCCGCCGATCGCGCCCTCGTCGCCGAGGTCCTGCGCGACGACCCCACGCTGACTGACGATCTGCGCCGTGTTTACATTCGCCACCTGCTGGCGTTCGCGCTGGCCCTCGACGAGCCGGAGTCTGCCGACGTGGTGCCGGCAGTCTGCGCGGCCCACCCTGCGCTCGCCGAATCCGTCAGCCAGATGCTGGCCGAGGCGCTTGCCAATGGGCAGGCGGGCACCGCTTACACCATGCTGGAGCGCTGGCTGCCCCGTGTGCCAGAGGAAACGCGCCAGCATTGGCGGCCAATCCTGCACCAGGCAGCGCACGCCGGCGCGCGCGATCTGCTGGCGTCCGGGGCCATCGAACAGATAATCCCGTTCTTCGACAGGCTGCAAAAAGCCCCCGCTGCGCTGGCGCTGACGACCATCATCCCGGCCATCGTCCAGGAAAGCCTGGGGGCGGCTCGCCGCAACCCGCGCCTGGCCGAGAGCGTGTTCCTGCTGGCGGTGCGCGCGCTGCCCGCTGGCGACTTCCACCGGCTGCTGCTCGACCGCCAATTCACGGGCCAGCTTCCCCAAACCCTGCAGGCGGCCATCGCCCACCTGCAACCCCAGCCGGTGCCCCCGACCCGCCGCCGCATTCTGGACGAAGGCGCGCGCGCGTTGGGCGACAGCTACCGAATGGCCGTGTTGGCCCGCCTGGTGGAAAGCGCGGTCTATCTGCAGCGCGCCGAGTTGATTGACACCCCGGCGCTGCTCGCTCTGCTGGTCATCGCCCAGTCGCCGCAGGAAGCCGACTACACCGCACTGATCCACCAGGTTGTGCGCGAGCTAAGCGAAGAAACTCAGCTTCGGGCGCTGGAGCCGCCGGGACCGCGCGTGCTCGTCCAGCTTCTGCTGCAAACCCAGGCTTACTACGACGCGGTAGAGCTGTTGGAGTTCTACCAGGCGCGCCTTTTTGGCCCGCAGCGCCTCAACGAGTTTACCAGCCTGGTGAGCGAGCTGTTCCAGCACCTGTCGCTCTCGCCAGACGCACTGTCGGCGGCGCTGGGCTATCTGGAAGGGTGCCGCCTGGGGCCAGAAGCGCGCGCCATGATCTATGTCGCCGCGCTGTCCTATCGCCGCTGGACCGACGACCAGGAACACGCCGCACGCCGCCTGACGACGATGCTCTTCAACGATCACAGCCTGATCGAGGTGGTCGGCACGGACAATGTGCTGCAACTGCTGGCCTTCTACGCGCGCCATCGCCAGGCGCTGGACGCGCTGCGCGTCTGCGCGGCGCTGGTGGACCACACGCTGAACACCGGCCTTGACAGCGCGGCGCTGATGGCGCGCATGTGGCCGATCATCACCTGGAACGCCGAGGCGACCGACGCAGCGCGCGAATTGCTGCGCCGCTACATTCGCGGCATCCCGCAGCGCGACCTGCCGGCGAATGTCGCCTACCTGGAGCGTGCCCTGGGCAAATCCCTCGGCGAGATGATGCGCGCTGCGTGGCTGCTGCGCGTGGCCATGGGCGAGAGCGATCTGAGCGAGTTCGCCGAAGAGGTGCAGATCGCCGCCCGCCTGCTGGCAGATATTGCCGCTATCTACCACACCAGCAAAGAGCTGCCGCCCCTCCACCGCCTGCGCCGCGAGTTGGACACGCTCACTGGCGGCCTGACCGAGTACGAGCGCGAGACCATCGCCGACAACTTCCTGGCGATTGTGCGCCTGGTCTACACGCTGGGCACTGCCGCCTCGCCCGACTCGCGGCGCGCCGTCCCCGACGAGCTATTGGCGGCGGGCCACGCCGCGCCGCGCAGCGGTCTCGACCTGCTGGTCTTCGCCGGCGGCTTCCTGACCAAAGGCACGCTGCTGCCGCTCGAATTACAGCGCGCCGAGATGGGCCATCTCTTCGGCTCGCGCTCAGCGGCCATCCTGCTGCGCCAGAGCAGCGCCGCGCGCCGCCTGCTGGAAAACCTCCTCACCGCCTTCGAGTCGCCAGACATGCCAGCCTGCGGGCCGCAAGCCCTGACCGCCGAACTGGCCAGCCAGTGGGAGCTGCTCTCGCTCTACCAGAAACGACAGTTGCATGGCGTCCTGGCGGACGCCTGTCTGCATCTGGCCCAGGTCATCCGGGTGATGGTTCGTGGAGCGAGCGAGCGCACTCTGACGGACAGCGGCATCAACCGCCAGCTCGAAGCCGGGCGCCGCCAGCCGCAGACTTCCCTGGAAGCGCTGCGCTGGATTCACGGCTATTTCGCGCGGAAGCACCTCTAGGCTCCCGGATGCTATGCGGAGAATCGCGCTGAAGACACCGACGACATACCACGCTCTTGCCGTCTGTCTGGCAGGGTTGTGCCTGGCCTGGCTCTTGAGCGGCTGCCAGAGCAGCCCGCCAGCCAGGACACCGATCGCGCCCGAACTGACACCCCACGCCACGCCATCCAGCGACGTGTTTCAGGTCAATGGCGTCACCGCTGGCGCAGCGCGACTGCGCGTGACCGTGCCCGCCGTCACCCTGGCCGACCCGCCCCCAGATGGCAGCGTTCAGCTCTTCCTGGTGCTCGCCGACCCGGACGGCACCTACTCGTACCTGCTGTTCCCCGCCAATCGCCCCGGAGACGCCAGCGCGCAGCTTGACCTCAGCGCGTGGCCGCTGGAGATCAGCCTGGACGATGCGTCTGCGCAAGCCAGCCTGTGGGCGCTGGCCGTGAGCAACCGCGCCTACCAGACCGCCGAGCAGTATGGGCTGGAAGCGCTCGTCGCCAGCCTGGGCATTGGCTTCCACCGCTGGCTGGCGCAGGGCGACTCGCACGACGATCCGCTGGCGGCCATCGTCAGCGCTTCTGCGGGTGCGCTGTACGAGTGGTTCGGCAGCGTAGATGTGGTGGGGCAGATCACGGTCACATTCCGGGCAGACGAAGGCTGGAACACCGCCCTCACCTCGCGCCACTCACCCGATGGCGGGCTGAACATTGTCTTCACGGCGCAGCATATCTCCGCTGACGAAGCAGCGCTGATCCCCACCCCATCACCGGACGCACTGAGCGGAACCTATACGCTCACGTATGACGAGACTTTCGCTGGCGGGCAGAGCAGCCTGCGCTGGTACGAAGGCCGGGACAGCACCTTCACCAACGTGCTGACCGACGGCGCTTACGAGATTCGCCTCACGGACATCGTGCAGCGCGAGTATGCGCTGTCGTGGGGGTCCACCGAAGGCGTCCGCTTCACCGATTACCGGGCTGAGGCTGAGGTCACACTGGTAGAGGCGGGCGCTCAGGATGCGCGCTATGGGGTCTGGTTCAACTATCAGGACGATTACAACTTCATCTACTTCGGCATCGCCAACGATGGCCGCTACCGCGTCGCCGTCATCCTGCGCAACGACAACCGCCTGGAGATTCAGGACTGGCAGCCGCACCCAGCCATCCACCCTGGCGCAGCCACCAACACACTGTTTATCGAAGCGTCCCCCTCTGGTGACATCACGCTCGGCATCAACGGGGAGCCGGTCGCCTCGTTCAACGACCGCACCTTCAACGGGGGATCGCTGGCCTTCTTCTGCTATGCAAGGAGCGTGCCCACCACCTGCCGTCTGGAACGGCTGCGCATCTGGGAGCGAGGCGCGCCCTGAGTCGCCCCCCTGCCCCCTCACGCCACCAGGCGCGGCACCAGCAGCAGCAGCGTGCCGGCAATGATCTGGCAGAAGAAGCTCGCCGCTAGCCCGTGCCGCCAGTGCACGTAACCGTAGAGGAAGTTGAGCAGGATGATCGCCGAGCCGAACAGCACGCCGACCACCGGCGCGTCGCCCAGGCCCAGGTTCGGGAAGAACATCAGCATGGACCACAAGCTGGCCAGCACCGCCACCACCGGGATCGGGTGGACGCGCTGCATCGCCCCGCGAAAGAACAGCGACTCCGCCACCGGCATGGCGAAGGCCGTCGCCTGAAAAACCCACGAGTCCAGCAGCGGGTTCTGCGGATCGCCCGCGCCAAAGAGGCGCTCCGCCGCCGTCGCCAGCGTATCCGACCCGGCCAGCATCAGCGTCCCGCCGGTGAACAGCCCCAGCCCGATCCCCCACACCAGGTCGCCCGGATCGGCCACCTTCAGGCGGATGCCGCTGCCCAGCAGAAAGGCCATGCCGCCCATCGCCGCCATCACGCCCCACAGCACCACATAGCGCGTGTTGGCCGGAATGGGCGTCAGCCCCACGCTCAGCGCCATCACCAGGATGTAACCCAGGACAGGATCGAGGTCCTGGCGACGGCTGCGCGGGCCGCCCTCGCCATCGTCCCATTCCGGGTCCCAGTCGCCGGGCACCTTGGGGATAGCCTGCGGCAAGTGCCCGGTGCGCGGATGGCGCCGGTCGCGCGGCTGCATGGGCCGCCGGGGGCCGGATGGCGCGCCCTGGCCGTGCTCATCTGGCGCGTCGAAGGCTCCAGTCACGAAAGCTCCTCAGCGATGGCGCTCAGCGCGCGATCTACGTCCTGGGGATGAATCCAGTAGTGCGTCACCGCGCGGAAACCGCGCTCGCCCATGTCCATGATCCACACGTTGTGCCGCCTGAGGCGCTCGGCCAGTTGCGGCGCGCTGAGAGGCACCTGTGGGCGCAGCGCGAAAAAGACCATATTGGTCTGCACGCGCTCCAGCGCGATGTCAATCTGCGGCAGCGCCGCCAGCCCCTCGGCCAGACGGCGAGCGTTGGCGTGATCCTCAGCCAGGCGCAGCGTCATCTTGTCCAGCGCGATCAGCCCGGCGGCGGCCAGGATGCCCGCCTGGCGCATCCCGCCGCCGAGCAGCTTGCGCACGCGGTGCGCGCGCGCGATGAAATCGCGCGATCCCACCAACACCGACCCGACCGGCGCGCACAGCCCCTTCGACAGGCAGAAGGTCACGCTGTCGGCGGCGGCGACCAGGTCGGCCACGTCCACGCCCAGCGCCGTCGCCGCATTGAAGAGGCGCGCGCCGTCAATATGCAGCGCCAGCCCGTGCGCACGGGCCAGCCGCCCCACCTCGTCCGTATACGCCTTGCTGATCGGGATGCCGCCGACCGTGCCCTGCGTGTTCTCCAGCGCGATCAGCCGCGTGACCGGCATGTGCACGTTGTCGGGCCGGATCGCCGCTTCGATGGCCTCCAGCGGCAGGGTGCCATCCGGCTGCACGGGCACGGTATGCGGGTGCACGCCGCCCAGCGCCGCAATGCCGCCCGCCTCATACACGAACGTATGCGCCCTGTCGCCCAGAATCACCTCGTCGCCGCGCCCACAATGCGCCAGCACCGCCACCAGGTTGCCCATCGTCCCGCTGGCCACAAACAGGCCGGCTTCCTTGCCCAGCCGCCGCGCCGCCGCATCCTGCAAAGCGTTCACCGTCGGGTCTTCGCCGAACACGTCATCGCCGACGACCGCCTCAGCCATCGCCCGGCGCATCTCCGGCGTCGGCCAGGTCACTGTGTCGCTACGCAGATCGATCCTGTCCATCCGTTCCCCGCTTCACCCTGTTGCAAAAATCCGCCCGACGTCAGGGAACACGCCGGGCGAAGAAGACATCCACAGACTCGCCTCATCAAGTCAGGGCCGAGGCCAGCCCGCAGAACAGCACCGCGCACACCAGCAAGATGCCGATCAGGATAATCGGGATGGTCGTCGCCGTGACCAACGCTGCCGGCAGGAAGAAGAAGACTTTGGCGGCAGTCGCCACCCAGGCGGGCACCTCGGCGGCATCGGCAAATTCGGTCGGCGCGCCTACATACTCGATCTCAGGTTCGCTCTGCCCCTGGCGCTCGTCCATCCCTCACTCCCCACGCCCGCGCGCTGACTCGCGTGCGCCCTAATAGCGCTTGACCAGCGAGCGGTAGACCGTCGGCTGGCGAGTCTGCAAGGTCTGGAACTCCTCGCGGCATTTGCGCACTTCGTCGAGATCCACGCGGGCCACGCAGTAGCCTTCGCGCGGCTCGCCGCTCTCCGGGTCTTTCTCCTCGGCCAGCGAAGCGTGAATTTTACCGCGCGGCCCGATGATCGTGCTCTCGCCGCCGAAGCTGAGCGTCACATCTTCGCCCACACGATTGGCCGCCGCCACATAGAGCGCGTTCTCGTAAGCCCGCGCACGGACGTAAGTGCGCCATTCCTCGATCTGCGTCTTCTCCCAGTTGGCCATCACGCAGATCAGCTCCGCGCCGTCGAGCGTCAGCGAGCGCGCCACTTCCGGGTAGGCCAGGTCCCAGCCGAGCGTCAAACCGATGTGGCCGATCTCCGTGTCGAACACGGGCAGGCGAAAGCCTTCGCGGAAGGCCATGCGCTCTTCGCCGCGCAGATGCACCTTGTTGTAGCTGCCGACCAGCTCGCCGTCCGGCCCCACCAGCACGGCGGAGTTGTAGAGCACGCTCTCCACCTTCTCCTTGCTGACCATGCCGAAAGCGATGTACACGCCGAACTCCGACGCGCGCTGGGCGATCAGATTCACGGAAGGGCCGGGGATGCGCTGGGCCAGCTCGGTGAAACGCACGCCCAGCTCGAAGCCGCTCGTCACCAGCTCCGGGAATACGATGAGGTCAACCTTCTGCTGCGAGGCGATCTTCGACACGAACTCCGACATCTTCACCAGGTTGTCTTCCGGCTCGCCCAACGCCGGTTTCATCTGGACAGTGGCAATCGTAATCTCACGCATGGGTTCTCCTCGTTCGGGGAAATCGCGCCGCGTCAGCAACGCAGCGGGGGCGCTACGCTGTTTTCAGCGAGCTAATGGTGCCTTAAACCCGCTCACTTGTCAAATCAACAGGGCAGTATCCGAACGGATGAGCGAGGAAGTGCCTCCCTCGCAAGCCCTAAGATTGGGAGAGAGCTGTTCAGCGCGGGAGCTTATCCAGCAGATTCTGAAGGGCGACCGGCAATGGCGACTCGACGGTGAGAGGCTCGCCGGAGACGGGGTGAGCGAGCGTGATCGCCGCCGCGTGCAGGAAGTGCCGCTTGAGAGTGAAAGGCTGCTTGCGCCGCCCGTAGACAGTGTCGCCGACCACCGGGTGCCCGATGAACGCGAGGTGAGCGCGAATCTGGTGGGTGCGCCCGGTCTTCGGCCAGACTTCGAGCAGGCTGTAGCTGGCGAATATTTCCATCACGCGGAATTCAGTGAGCGCCTCGCGCCCGTCGCGCAGCACGGCCATGCGCTTGCGCTGCCGGGTGTCGCGGCCAATTGGCGCGTCAATGACGCCTTCGGGCGTCTGCGGCAGCCCCTCCACCAGCGCCAGGTAGCGCTTGCTGATGGTGCGCGCCCTGAACTGCGCGCGCAGGCTCTCCAGCGCCCGCGCCGTCTTGGCGATGACGATCACGCCGGAGGTCTCCTTATCCAGCCGATGAACGATCCCCGCGCGGCCCGGCTCGGCAAAGGCAGCGATCTGCGGCCAGCGATTCAGCACGGCGTTGACCAGCGTGCCCGTCTGGTGCCCGAATGCCGGATGCACGACCATGCCCGCCGGCTTGTCCACAACAGCCACCTGCTCATCCTCATAGAGCACGGTGAGCGGGATCGCTTCAGGTCCCGGCTCGGCTGGCTCCTCCTCGACCGGCACCAGCAGGCGGACGCGCTCGCCCCCTTCCAGGCGCAGCGACGCCTTGGCCGCCGCTCCGTTCACCGTGACCTGGCCCGCGCGGATCAGCGCCTGAATCTGTGCCCGCGAGAGATCGCTGAATTGGGCAGCCAGGTATTTGTCCAGCCGCTCGCCCGCGCCGCTGGCGGCGATCTCCCTGGTCTCAAACAATTCGCTCATGGTGTCTCCCTGCCGGAAAGCGCAGCCGGCTGTTACGTATAGAGCCTGTCAGGTGGTAGGAGCGTATGGCGATATGCCCTTACGCCGGGTGCGCGGTATGGGCAGAAGGCCCCTTCCCCTGGCCGCCCCGCCCGGCGAGCCAAGTTCCCCTCTCTAGCTCGGCTGGAGAAGGGGATTGAGGGGGGAGAGGCGTGCAGGGGCGTATGGCGATGCGCCCTGGCTGACCTCACCCCCGCTCGGCGCTGACGCGCCTCACCGCCCCCTCTGGCGCCGCCATTGCGCCCGCCCCAGCGCGTCGCTACAATGCGGCCAGGTAACCCGCTCGCCCCAAAGGAGTTGGCAGTGGCCCCTCAAGACCGCTTTGTCTCCGAGACGACCTTTCGCATCCGCTATGCTGAGACGGACGCGATGGGCATCACCCATCATTCGAACTATATCGTGTTCTTCGAAGAAGCGCGCAGCCACTACTCGCGCGTGCAAGGCGCCGACTACGCCGATTTCGAGCGCAGCGGCCACTGGCTGACCGTCGCCGAAGTCCACGCCCGCTATCTGATCCCAACCCGCTACGCCCAGCAGGTCACCGCCCGCTGCTGGATTGAAGAGCTGCGCAGCCGGGGCATGACCTTTGGCTACGAGATCGTGGACACAGCCAGCGGCCAGGTCTGCGTGACCGGCTTCTCCCGGCACATCTGCATCAACCACGCCGGCCAGGTGGTGCGCATCCCCGCAGACTGGCTGGCGGCTTTGCGCGCCGGGGTGCCGGGCTAAAGCGCCACCTCGCGCCCCATCTGCGCCACGTCGTAGCCCGGCTGGGCCGCAACTGCTGCCCGGAACTCGGCGTCGTGCAGCAGCGCCAGCGTGTGCTCGATCATCGGCAGCGCCAGGTGCGCGCGCGGGATGACCAGATCGTAACGCTCGTACGTCACGGGCACGAAATCCAGCTCCAGAGACATTGCTGCGCTGTGAATGCCCAGCCCGCAGTCCGCGCTGCCCGACGCCACCGCCGCCGCAACAGCCAGGTGCGTATACTCTTCGCGGTCGTAGCCCTCCACCTGCTCCGGGGAAATCCCCCGTCGGCCCAGCTCGTAATCGAGCAGCACGCGCGTGCCCGCGCCGCGCTGCCGGTTGACGAAGCGGACGCGCGCCAGGTCGTCGAGCGAGCGGATGTCCAGCGGGTTGTCCGCCGCGACGATCAACCCCTGCTCGCGGTGCGCGAATGTCACCACCAGCACCGGCAGGTCACCGAGCGTCTGCTTGATGTACGACACGTTGTACTCGCCCGTGTCCGGATCGAGCAGGTGCGTGCCGGAAAGATGCGCCTCGCCACGCCGCTGCGCGACCAGCCCGCCCAGGCTGCCCACGTTGGCCGAGGCCAGGCGGTAGCCGGGGAAGCGCGTCGCCAGGAATTGCCCCAGCAGATCGAGCATCGGGTCATGGCTGCCCACAACGACCACTGTTCGCTCAATCGCTTCGCGCGAGCGGAAGAGCAGCACCTCGACTTCGCGCCCGGCGTCCACCCCTTCGCTAAAGCGCGGGATGTGCAGCAGCCCGTCGGCGCGCACCAGCGACGTGATCACTCCCGCGCCGCGCGCCAGCGGCGTGACCAGCGTGCGCTCGCCCACCTGCCCCACCGCCACGCGCACGAAATCGTCATCGCCCGTCGGCGAAGTGAGCTTGCGGGTGAGAATCCCCCGGATGCGCTCCTGGCGTGGCGCAGACTGTCCGGCCCAGGCGTGCAGCAGCGGCCTGATGAAAATGTCGCCGGTCAGCGCCGCCGAGACCGGGTAGCCGGGCACGCCGATCACTGGCACGTCGCGGACCATGCCCACGATCACCGGGTGCCCAGGCCGCACGGCGACGCCGTGCACCAGCAGCGTTCCCGCTTCGCGCACAGCCTGCGCCGTGAAGTCGCGCGAGCCGGCGGACGATCCGGCCAGCACCAGCACCAGGTCGTGCGCGGCAGTCGCCTCTACGACAGCCTGCCGGATAGCGTCCAGATCGTCGGGCAGCGCCGCCCAGCGCGTGAACTCGCCCCATGCCGCCCGCACCTGCGCGCCGAGCACGATGCTGTTGTACTCGATCACGTCGCCCGGCTGCGGCGAGTCCGTCGGCGCAACCAGCTCGGTGCCCGTCGGCAGGATGGCCACCCGCGCCCGCCGTCGCACCAGAACGTCCGCGTGCCCGCAGCCGGCGATGGCCCCCAGGTCGTGCGGGCGCAGGACGTGGTTGGCGGGCAGCACCAGCTCGGTCGCCACCATGTCCTCGCCCATCATGCGCACGTGCTGCCAGGGCACGACCGGCGCGCGAATCTCGATCTCCTCGTCGCCCACCGGCTGCGTGTGCTCGATCATGATCACGGCGTTGCAGGCAGCGAGCAGCGGTGCGCCCGTGTTGACCGGCGCGGCCTGCTCTGGCACGCGCAGGCGCACAGGCCGTGTCTCCGTCGCGCCGCGCGTATCCGCCGCGCGCACCGCGTAGCCGTCCATCGCCGCCGCGTGATAGTGCGGCGAGCTGATACGCGCCCAGACCGGCCCGGCAGTCACCCGGCCCAGCGCATCGTCGAGCGCCACCCGCTCACCGGGCAGCGCATCCCATTTGCCCACCGCCTCCAGGGCGGCGCGCAGCCGCGCCCGCGCCTCCTCCAGCGGAATGTCTTCCAGATAGATATTGCGCTCGCCGTCTTCGCGCTCTGCATCCGCCATCAGAACAGCACCACCTCTCCCCATGCGCCCTGGCGCAATCCCGTCGCGTTCAGCGGCACGCGCAGCAGCCCGCCCGCCCCCACCAGGGTGAAGATCAGGTTGCTCTTGCCGAATACCGGCTCGGCCCACAGCTCTCCGTCGCGCTCAACCAGCCGCGCCGGGACGTAATCTTCGCGCCCGGCGGCAGACGGCACGTTGGCGCTCAGGCGGGCCGGCACCCGTCGCTGCGCCGGAGCGTCCGCGCCCATCAGCCCGGCAATGGCCGCGACGCCGAACAGCATGAACATGATCATCGCCGAGACGGGGTTGCCCGGCAGCCCGATCACCGGCTTGCCCTCGACCACGGCCAGGATCGTCGGCTTGCCCGGACGCGCGGCCACGCCGTGCACCAGCACGCCCGGCGCGCCCAGCCGGTTGAATGTCTCCGCCGTCAGGTCGCGCGCGCTGACGCTGCTGCCCGCCGTGACCACCAGCATATCCACAACGGGCAACGCTGCTTCCAGCGCCGCCAGCAGCGCATCCGGCGCATCGGAGACGAGCGGGTTGCGCTGCGCCTCCGCCCCGGCGCGCCGGCAAAGCGCCTGGATCGTCCCGCTGTTGATGTCCCGAATCTGGCCGGGACGCAGCGCGGGCGCGTCGGGCGGAATCAGCTCATCGCCGGTGGAGAACAGGCTGACCAGCGGGCGCTCGCGCACCGGCAGATCGGCGGCCAGGCCCAGCGCCAGCAGCGCCCCAATGTCCTGCGGCTGGATCGTGTGGCCGGCGGGCAGGATCGGCGCGCCCTGCATCACGTCCTCGCCCACTTCCAGCACGTTCTCGCCGGGCGCAACCGGCCTGAGCACCTCGATCGAGCGCTCGTCGAAGCGCTGCGTGTGCTCGACCATCACCACCCCGTCCGCGCCTGGCGGCAGCATCCCGCCAGTGTGGATGAGCACGGCGCCTGTTGGCGGCACAGCGTCGCGCGCCTCGCGGCCCATCAGCACTTCGCCGGCCACCGTGAGGTACGCCGGCAGCGCGTCCGATGCGCCGAACGTGTCGGCGGCGCGCACCGCAAACCCGTCCACCGTCGCCCGGCGAAAGGCGGGCAGCGCCTCCGGGCTGTGCAGCGCCTCCGCAGTGACGCGCCCTAACGCTTCGTAGGCGGACACGCGCTCAACGCCCGTCCGGTGCGTGACGCGCTCCCACCACAGAGCGAGCGCCTCGTCGGGCGGCTTGACTTCGAAGAATTCCGGCATAGACGAACCCTTCCAGCGAACAGGTGCCCGCTGCGCATATTCCCAGAGCGTGTCTGGAAATCCCTCACCCCTGCACCCCTCTCCCTCACCGGGGAGAGGGGAAATCCTGCGCCCTGCGCCCCTCTCCCTCACCGGGGCGAGGAGAACCCCTCACCCCTGCACCCCTCTCCCTCACCGGGGAGAGGGGAAATCCTGCGCCTTGCTCCCCTTCTCCCCCTGGAGGGAGAAGGGGTTGGGGGATGAGGGGGAGCTTTTAGAGCGTGTCTAGAAATCCCTCACCCCTGCACCCCTC
>JAHDWP010000041.1 GCA_023382715.1 Anaerolineae bacterium | reverse complement strand
AAGCGCCGGTGCCGGGCAAGAGCATGGTCGGCATCGAGGTGCCCAACGACGAGGTAGCCCTGGTCAGCCTGCTGGACATCATGGAAGCGCCGGAGTTCACGCGCCTTGATTCCCGGCTGCGCCTGGCCCTGGGGCTGGGCGTGGACGGCACGCCCGTCGCCGCCGACCTGACGACCATGCCGCACCTGCTCATCGCCGGCACGACCGGCTCTGGCAAGTCGGTGTGCGTCAACGCCATTATCGCCTGCCTGCTGCTACAGAACACGCCGGACGACGTGCAGTTTATCATGGTGGACCCCAAGCGCGTCGAGCTGACCGGCTACAACGGCATCCCGCACCTGGTCGCGCCGGTGGTGGTGGACCTGGAGCGCATCGTCGGCGTGTTGCAGTGGGTGCAGCGCGAGATGGAGTCGCGTTACCACAAGTTCGCAGCCATCGGCGCGCGCAACATCCTCGATTACAATAAGAAGATCGGCCCCGACCAGCAGCGTATGCCCTACTACGTGGTGGTTATTGACGAGCTGGCCGACCTGATGATGCTGGCTCCCGACGAGACCGAGCGGCTGCTGGCCCGCCTGGCGCAGATGGCCCGCGCGACCGGCATTCACCTGATCATCAGCACGCAGCGGCCCAGCGTGGACATCATCACCGGGCTGATCAAGGCCAACTTCCCGGCGCGCATCGCCTTCATGGTCGCCTCGTCGGTGGACTCGCGGGTCATTCTCGACCAGCCGGGCGCGGAGAAGCTGCTGGGACGCGGCGACATGCTCTTCCAGTCGCCAGACGCCGCCGCGCCGCAGCGGATGCAGGGCGTCTACGTCTCCGACGAGGAGATCACGCGCATCACCAGCTTTTGGCGCGCGCAGCTTGTGCAGAAGGCCGGCCCCGGCGCCCTGGCCGCACCGGGCCGCGAGATCGCGCTCGGCGCCGACGAAGGGCGCGCAGCGCGCGCGGGTCGCCGCGCCAGCCAGCCCTCTGCTCAGCAGGCGGCGCTGTGGGAGTCGGAAGAGATCAGCGACGCCGACGGCGACGGTGAGGACGATCTGTACGATCAGGCCGTTGAGCTGGTGCAGAGCCTGCGCAAGGCGTCTATTTCGCTGCTGCAACGCCAGTTGCGCATCGGCTACACGCGCGCGGCGCGGCTGATTGACCGCATGGAGGAGGACGGCATCATCGGCCCGGCGCAGGAGGGCAGCAAGCCGCGCGAGGTGGTCAAGTACGATTGAGCGATCAATCATGGGTGGGGAGGCTCTATCTTTAGCTGTTCACTCTCTTGACTCCAGACGCACAACCTTTCTTCAAGGAACGGACGGTGTTTCCTGATCTAACTGAGAAGCCAAGATGAGCATTCCTCAGCCCTTTCCATACCAGGGGAGCAAAAGGAAAATCGCGGACACAATCATCGCGCAGTTTCCTGATGATGTGGACACTCTGATTGAGCCTTTCGCTGGCTCAGCGGCCATCTCGGTGGCGGCAGCGTACAAAGCGAAGGCTCAGCATTTCGTGCTCAACGACGTGAATGCTCCTCTAATGGCCCTTTGGAACAAGATAATCAATCAGCCTGATTGGCTGGCTACTCAGTACGAGCGCCTCTGGACTGCCCAGAGAGGGCGGGAGAAAGAATACTACTTCACTATCAGAGACGAGTTCAACCGGACTCGCCAGCCCCACCACTTCCTCTATCTGCTCGCCAGGTGTGTGAAAGCATCAATTCGTTACAACACGGATGGGGATTTTAATCAAAGCCCGGACAATAGAAGAAAAGGTATGCATCCTGCCACGATGCGCCGGAATATCCTCTTTACATCGCAACTTCTGAAAGGCAAGACAACCGTTCACGCGCTTGACTATCGGGAAATCATCTACGAAGCACGCCCTCTCGATGTGATTTACATGGATCCGCCTTATCAAGGGGTGTGCAAGAAACAAGACCCGCGTTATCTGCAAAGCCTGTCGTTCGAATCGTTCGTCGAATCTCTGCACACACTCAATCTGAAAGACATCTCGTACATTGTCAGCTACGACGGGCGAACTGGTACCAAAACGCATGGCAAGGCACTTCCCAAATCGCTTGATCTGAGACATCTTGAGCTCGAAGTGGGGAGATCATCCCAGGAAACGCTTCTGGGACGCAACAAGATCACCTTTGAGTCTTTGTACCTGTCTCCGGCCCTGTGTGCTCGTATCGAGGGCCAGCCCACCAGCATAGGCCAGATGGCGCTATGGTCTTGAAATCATGACCGCACAGGACCATCCCCCAGAGTTTCTAAAATTCTTGAGAAGCATCACCAGCAAGCGCCCGCGCATTGTCATCGAGCACATTCTCAGGCACGGCTACATAACCACCGAAGAACTCAAAGAACACTATGGCTATAACCATCCCCCACGAGCCGCTCGTGATGTTCGGGAACAGGGAGTCCCATTAGTGACATTTCGGGTCATAGGGAGTGATGGGCGGAAAATCGCCGCTTATCGGTTTGGCGATCCCGCTGAAGTCAGAATGGACAAGCTTGGCGGACGCAAGAGTATTCCGAAACACCTCAAGAAAGAGCTTGTGAAGATCAATGGCCCTCAGTGTGCCATCTGCCTTGAAGACTACGCGGCCACCTATCTTCAGGTTGACCATTGCATTCCGTACCAGGTTAGCGGGGAACAGGATGCCGCCCGCCGTGTCAACGACTACATGCTGCTCTGTGGATCATGCAACCGGGCGAAATCGTGGGTCTGTGAGCACTGTGAGAACTGGCAAACCCTGAAGTCACTGGAAGTCTGTGCGTCCTGCTATTGGGCATCCCCGGACTCATATGAGCATGTCGCCATGAAGCCCGTCCGCAGACTGGAAATTGTGTGGTCACAAGACGAAGTACCGACCTTCGACGAACTTAAGAGATGCGCTGAACTCAGCGAAGAAACCTTGCAGCAGTACATCAAGGCTGTCCTGATCCGTCATCTTGGATTCGAGCAACCTATGAACGACCTGAAGGACCCACCTTAGAATTCTGGCTCCATGCTGCTTCTCCTCCTCGAACCCTACGACACCGGCTCGCACGCCGTCTGGCTGCGTGGCTACGCGGCGCACAGCGCCCACGACGTGCGCCTGCTCACGCTGGAAGGGCAGTTCTGGCAGTGGCGCATGTTGGGCGGGGCGGTGACGCTGGCCGAGCGGTTTCGCGCCCTGGACGCGCCCCCCGACCTGATCGTCGCCTCGGACATGCTCGACCTGGCGACGTTCCTGGCCCTCACCCGCCCGCTGACGGCGCGCATCCCGGCGGCGCTCTACTTCCACGAGAACCAGCTCACCTACCCGCGCGGGCCACGCCAGAAATCGCAACAGCATTACGCCTTCATCAACTACACCAGCGCCCTCACCGCCGACGCCGTCTTCTTCAACAGCGCCTTTCACCGTGACGCCTTCCTGGATGAATTGCCGCGCCTGCTCAAACACTACCCCGACCACAGCGGTCTGCACACGGTGGAGGCCATCCGCGCGCGCAGCAGCGTGCTGCCCATCGGCCTCGACCTGCGCCGCTACGACGCGCACCGCCCCGCCGCCGCGCGTGACCCGGCCCGCCCGCCGCTGATCGTGTGGAATCACCGCTGGGAATACGACAAAAATCCGGCCCCGTTCTTCGCCGCGCTCGACGCGCTGGCGGCGGAGGGTGTCCCCTTTGAGGTGGCCATCGTCGGGGAGAACACGCGCCAGGACCCGGCGGAGTTCGACGCGGCGCGCGAGCGGTTGGGCGCGCGCGTGGTACGCTTCGGCTACGTGGAGTCCTTCGCCGAGTACGCGCGGCTGCTGTGGGAAGCGGACATCGCCGTCAGCACGGCCAACCAGGACTTCTTCGGGATCAGCGTGGTGGAGGCGATCACCTGCGGCTGCTGGCCTGTCCTGCCGCGCCGCCTGAACTACCTGGCGCTGGTGCCACAGGCATGGCACGCGCAGACGATCTACACGAGGGATGAAGATCTGCTGCCGCTGCTGCGCGCCCGCCTGCGCGAGCGGCGCCCCGCCCCGCCGGAGCTGCGCGCGCACGTGGCCGGGTTCGACTGGGCGCGGATGGCCCCGCAGTACGATCAGGCGTTCGCCGCGCTGCTCAGCGGACGATGAGCCACACGCCAACGAACAGCACGACGATGCCGATCAACCGCTGCGCGTCGAGATGGCGGACTTCCGCGCCGAGCAGCCCGAAATGATCGAGCGCCACGCCCAGGACAAGCTGCCCGGCGACGATGAGCGTCACCGTCGGCGCCACGCCAACGCGCGGGATGGTGTGGCTGACCGCGCCGAGAATGACCAGGCCCAGCAGCCCGGCCCCCAGCGCGTACCAGGGGGCGCTGCGGAACTCGCCCAGCTTGCCCCCGCCGCGCAGCAGCAGCGGTAGCGCCACGGCCAGCGCCCCGCCGATGTGCACGATGAAGATGCTCTCCAGCAGCCCCAGCCGCTGCGTCATCAGGCTGGCCAGCGGCCCCTGCAGACCCACCGCCAGCCCACCCAGCAAGCCCAACAGCACCACAATCACGAGTGTCGGCATGATGGCTACGCTTCTCCGGCATACAGATCGGCCAATTGCTGAACGAGTCGCAGGGTCATCCGCGCGTCGCCCAGGGCGCTGTGCGCGCCTTCCGGGGCAACGCCCATCAGCGCGCAGGCCGCGCCGAGCTTCTGCCAGGCGAACGATTGGCGCGCGTAGTTCCACTGGCCGTAATACTCGGCGAAGCGCCGCATGGCGCAGTGCCAGGGCGCCGTCGGAAATCGCGGCAGATCATGAGCCGCGCAGGTCTGGTTGAGCATCTTGCGGTCGAAGTCAGCGTTGTAGGCGATAATCGCCCGGTCCTTGAGCACGGCGGTCAGCTCACCGTAGATCTCCGGGAAGGCTGGCGCATCCCTGACCGCCTTCGCCGTGATACCGTGCACGCGGCTGGCATCCGGCGCGATGGGCACGGTGGGCCGTACCAGGCGCTCCAGCAATGGCTGCCCTGCCTCGTCAATGACCGCAACCTGCACGATCTGGTCGCGCTGGCCCAGGCCGGTCGTCTCCGTATCCAGCACGACCAGCGGCCCTTGCAGCACCTCGTAGGCCCAGCGCAGCGCACGGGCGCGATGCTCGGACAATGCTTTGCGATCCATAGCCTGCTCTCCTGGCGAATCTTCAGGGCGGGTTACACACTGAGCGTCCCCTATCCCAGGGCAAGCGCATCAAAAGGCGCTGGGGCTGAGCGGGTTGACCTCACCCCCGCCCGGCGCTGCCGCGCCCGCCGAATGCCTGAATGCTCACTGTTCCATCGGCTTGAGGAAGTCGGCGACGATGGTCTTCTGGCCGACACCGCCGGGAAAGAGCACATCCACCTGTTCCAGGTCACCGCTGGTCCGCGCGCTGATGACCACGCCTTCGCCGTAGCGGACATGCCAGACCAGATCGCCGCCCTTGAAGCGCGGCGGCGCGGCGGGACGCGCGGCCTTCTCGCGCGGACGGTCTGCGACGCTGGCCCCGCGATCCCAGCGGATGAGCGCCTGGAAGCTCTCGCGGTCGAGATCGGCCTGGACGCGGCGGCTGAGCGACGAGCCTTCGCGCGCGCTTTCGGGGATGTCGTACAGAAAGCGCGAGGGCAGGTTGGCCCGGCTGTCGCCGTACAGCGAGCGGATGGAGGCGAAGACCAGGTACAGCCGCTGCTCGGCGCGGGTGATGCCCACGTAGAGCAGGCGGCGCTCCTCCTCGACAGCGCGGCGGGCCTCGTCCTTCTCCTCCGGCGACGCGCCCGGATTGCGCTCCGGGCCAATAGAGCGGGCATGGGGCAGGATATTCTCCTCCAGCCCGACGATGAACACCACCGGGAACTCCAGCCCCTTGGCCGAGTGCAGGGTCATCAGGCTGGGGCGGTTCTCGTCGTCGTCGCGCGTGTCCACGTCGGAGACGAGCGACACTTCCTCCAGAAAGGTCGCCAGGGGCAGCCCGGCGTACTGCTCGGCATAGCCACGCAGCTCCAGCACGTTCTCGATACGGCTCTCGCCCTGCTCGGTGCGGTCGTCGAGATAGCTGAGGTAGCCGGTGTCGTTGAGCACGCGGGTCATCAGCTCGTCGGGGGCGAGCTGATCCTTGAGCGCGCGCCACCCGGCAATCTGGGCGGCGAAAGCTGCCAGCAGGTTGCGGGCGCGCCCCGTAAAGGGGCTGTCCACCTGCGGATCGGTCAGCAGCATGAGCGCCTGCGGCGCGGTCGTGCCTAGCTGCTGCGCCCACATATCGAGCGTCTCCAGCGTCTTGGCCCCAATGCCGCGCGTGGGCACGTTGATGACGCGCTGCAGGCTGACGTTATCGTCCGGGTTATGCACCAGGCGCAGGTAGGCGATCACATCCTTGATCTCTTTGCGCCCGAAGAAGGCCGTCGCGCCGACGACGCGATAGGGCATGTTCGCCCGGCGGAAGCCCTCTTCCAGCGCGCGGGACTGGGCGTTGGTGCGGTACATGATGGCGAAGTCGCCCGGCGCGTACTCACCGCCAGCGACCAGCTCGGCGAGGGTCTCCACCACGAAGCGGGCCTCGTCGTCCTCGTTGTACGCTTCGTAAACATAGGCCAGCGGCCCCTGCTTGCGCGCGCTGAAGAGGGCCTTGCGCGCGCGATCGGTATTCTGGTCAATGACGCCCATCGCCGCGTTGAGGATCGCCTGGTGCGAGCGGTAGTTCTGCTCCAGCAGGATCGTCTGCGCGTCCGGGTAATCTTCGCGGAAGCGCAGCACGTTGCGATAGTCCGCGCCGCGAAAGGCGTAGATGCTCTGGTCGGGATCGCCAACGGCGAACAGGTTGCGCCGCTCGCCGGCCAGCAGACGCACCAGCACGTACTGGGCCATATTCGTGTCCTGGAACTCGTCCACCAGGATATGCTGGTAGCGCGCCCGGTAGCGCGCCAGCACGTCGGGCTGGTCGCGGAAGAGCAGGACCGTATGCATCAGCAGATCGTCGAAGTCGCGGGCGTTGTTCTCGCGCAGCAGCTCATCGTAGCGCAGGTAAGCGCGGCGCACCTTCTCGCCGCTGTAGTCGCGCGGCTGGTACTCAGTCGGCCCGATCAGCTCGTTCTTGGCCGCCGAGACGCCGTTGAGCAGGGCGCGCGGCGCCACCTTCTTGGGGTCGAAATTCAGCTCGGCGATGACCTGGCGCATGACGCTGAGCTGATCGTCGGTGTCGAAGATCACGTAGTCGCGGCTGAATGGCGTGTAGTCCGCCTCGATGCGCAGCACGCGCGCGCAGATGGAATGGAAAGTGCCGATGCTCAGCCCGTCCAACTGGCCGGAGCCGCCCAGCAGCCCGACGACGCGGTTCTCCATCTCGCGGGCGGCCTTGTTGGTGAAGGTCACGGCCAGGATGTGCCAGGCGCGCACCCCCCGCTCCTGCACCAGGTAGGCGATGCGGTGGGTCAGGACGCGCGTCTTGCCGCTGCCCGGCCCGGCCAGCACGAGCACAGGGCCATCGCCTGCGCTCACCGCCTGGCGCTGCTGAGGATTCATGCCGCTGAAGATCTTCGAGGAAGTCACCCGGCTCGCTCCCGTGTTCTGGTCGCCGGGGCTATTGTAACGGGGGACGGGGGCCGTTGCCAGACGGAATCGCAGCGTTTCGGCCGCGCCACTTCACCAGCAACCCCTTGGTGATCCCCAGGTCGCGCTCTTGCCACTCGCTTTCAACAGCTCCAGCGCTTCGCGCCTGAACTCCTCTGTGCACGTGGAAATCGAGGGAAGATCAGTGTGATACTTTGGCGAACGAACGCGCTGGTTTCGTAGGGGCGCTGCTCTGCTGCGACTCCGTAGGAGCGTATGGCTATGGCTATACGCCCCTACGGAGCGCTAATGGCGAAGCGAACACGATCCAGGATACGGGTAAGGCATAGCTCCAGCAGGGCTGGCGCGCGTTACATCTTCAATCCCTATCCCCGGCCCCTTTCTCCACCGGCGAGGAGAGACTATAGGGTGGGACTCAGATGATCGCCGGGCGGGCAGGGCGCATCCGCGCGTCCCTGACCCTCTCAGGGCTTGGGGATGGCCAGGTCGGGCGAGCCAACCGGCGAGAGCCTGAGATCGGGCTGCGTCGCCTGGATCAGCTCGTGGATGATCTGCGCGTACTTGACCTTCTCGCGGGCGAACTGGGCCAGCGAGTCCGCGCCCACCCAGGGCTTGTACATGGCCCCCGGCCCGGCCACCAGCGCCGGCCCCGGCTCGATCTTGAAGTAGCACGGCGAGCAGACCCGCGCCATCTCCGCCCCGTCGTAGAAGCGGTTGAAGCCGCCGAACGAGTCCGAGAGCATGATGTGCAGGTCGAGCGGCAGGTCAACCGCCTGGCGGATGCTGGCAAGCTGCGGCAGCGACAGGTCGCCGAGCGGGTTGAAGGTGCCCGCGCCGAGCGATTGCAGCACGCGCCCGCCCGCCGCCGAGCCATGCCCGGCGAAGATGCTGACCTTGATCGTCACGTCGGCGGGCAGATGGCCGCGCTTACGTAACTCGTTGAGCAGCCACAGCAGCCCCTCGTCAATGGCCAGGAAGCCGCGAAAGCCGAGGTCTACCAGGCGCAGAATCTCGGCGACGACGTAGCTGAGCTGGTCCGATCCGCGAAAGCGCAGGCCCGACAGGCCGCCTTCGGGCGTGACAAGCTGGCGGCCCACGTCCCAGCCGGAGCGCGGGCCGGGCGTCATGATCACTTCGAGCTGGGCGGCGGCGGCCATCTGCGCGAAGTCGCGCAGCTCGGCATCGTCGAGCAGCGACGACCCCATGACCACCGAGATCAGGCGGTGAATGGCGATCTGGCGCTTGTGCATCTCGTCAATGAGCGCCTCCAACACCTGGGGCCGCTCGATGCCGGAGATCTCCATGCGGTAGTGGCCGCCGTCGGGGAAGGTGTGGCCCGAAGTGGGCAGGTGGTAGGCGTCGCGGCCAGGGATGCCGATCGCTTCCATCATCGCACGCACGTCGTGTAAGTTTCGCATAAGTCCTTTCTCCTCAAAACGCTATGCTTGCAAGAGATATGCTAGTCACAGAACCGATCTACGGCTGCCGGGGCAGCCTTTCATCCCACCGCCTTCAGCACGCGCAGCGCACGCAGCGTCACCCATTTGTTGGGCTGCTTCTTGCCGCTGAAGTCCACCCAGGTCTTGCCGCTGTAGTCATAGTCCAGCGCCCAGCGGCCCTGAGCATCCTGTTTGGCGCGAATGAGGGCCAGCGCGTCGTCCGGCGGGCGGTCGAGCAGGGCGAGCAGCGCCAGGTAGCGGGCGCCGGGCGAATCCGGCTCCAGCAGCTACGCCAGCGAGTCGCCGTTGAGCTGATCCTGCCATGCCATAGCCACCCCCTGCGCGCACTCTCAGAGCGGGCGCGAGGCCGCTCAGTCGGCATGTTTGCCCTTCAGCAGCGCCGAAAGCTCGGCGAAAGCGTCGTCCCTGAGGCCGAACCAGTGCTCCGGCTGGGGGAACGTCTTGTCCTGCACTTCGGCCACGTACTGCTTCAGGCCGTTGAGGATGACCTCGCCGGCGTTGCCGTAGACTTTGGCCATCTTGGGCCGGAAGCGCGGGTACAGCCCGAACATGTCGTGGAAGATCAGCAGTTGGCCGCTGGCGTGCGGGCCGGAGCCGAGGCTGATGATCGGGATGCTGGCCCGCTCGGTGATGATCTGGCAGACGCGGTCGGGCACCATCTCCAGCAGGATCGAGTACGTGCCCGCCTCTTCCAGGATGGCTGCGTCCTCGATGATGCGCAGCGCCTGCCCGGCGTCGCGCCCCTGTACCTTGAACCCGCCCAGACTGGAGGCGCTCTGCGGAGTCAGCCCCAGGTGGCCCATGCAGGGGATGCCGGCGGCGACGATGCCCGCCACGCGATCGGCCATCTCGCGCCCGCCTTCCAGCTTCACCGCGTCGCAGCTTGCCTCGGCCATGAAGCGCCCGGCGTTGCGGATGGCGTCCTCAACCGACGCCTGGTAGGTCATGTAGGGCATGTCGCCGATCAGCCAGGCGGTCGGCGCGCCGCGCCGCACGGCCTGGGCGTGGCGGATCATGTCGGCCATGGTCACCGGCAGCGTGCTCTCATAGCCGAGGATGGTCATGCCCAGGCTGTCGCCGACGAGGATCATCTCCACGCCCGCCTGTTCCTGGAAGGTAGCGGTGGGGAAGTCGTAACAGGTGAGCATGGTGATCGGCTCGCCGCGCCGATATTTCTCGTACAGGTACGGCAGCGTAATTTTTTTGCGGTCGGACATCAACAAAACCTCCTGATTCATTAGAGCAAAACCGATACCCTAATTATGAGGCACTTTGCCCGCCAAAGGAAGTAGGCTGGGCGGTTGGGGGCGTTCCTGATGATATTTGACGATCATGATCGGCAACCGCTTGTAGGGGCGGGTTTGCAAACCCGCCCCTACAAACGCAGACTCTCAGACTTCCGAAGTTTTGAAAACTTCGGAAGTCTGGTTGCGGGCCAGGGCGCAGCAGAGCAGCGCCCCTACCCCGCGCCGGACTCCCTTTGCCGTGCGGGCAGGGGCGTGCTATAACCGGGCCGCTGGCTCGGACTGCACACAGGGGCGAGACGTATGCCGCGAGTTCACGAGCGCGCCTTCCGCGTGCGCCATTATGAATGCGATGCCTACGGGCACGTCAACCACGTCAACTACCTGCGCTATATGCAGGAAGCCGCGATGGACGCTTCGGCAGCGGCGGGCTATGGCGTCGCCCGCTATGCGGAATTGGGGCGGCTGTGGTTCGTCCGCGAGACGGACATCAGCTACCTGCACCCACTGCGCTATGGCGACACGGTGATCGTCAGGACGTGGGTGCAGGACTTCCGGCGCGTGCGCTCGCGCCGCGCCTACGAGCTGCGCCTGGCAGCGACAGGCACCATCGTCGCCCAGGCGACCACCGACTGGGTCTTCCTCGACGCGGAGACAGAGCGCCCCACCACCGTCCCGCCGGAGATGATCGCCGCGTTCTTCCCGGAAGGGATGCCCGCCGACGGTGACCGCCGCGAGCCGTTCCCCACCCCGCCGCCTGCGCCGCCGGGCGTGTTCACCGTGCAGGCGCGCGTCGCCTGGCGCGACCTAGACACCGCCGGGCACGTCAACAACGCCAACTACATGGCTTACCTGGAAGAATGCGGCGTGCGCGTGGCAGAAGCGTATGGCTGGTCTCCGGCGCGCATGGCCGCCACGGGATTCGGCATTGTCGCGCGGCGCTACCGCATCGAGTACCAGCAGCCCGCCCTGTTCGGCGACGAGCTGGCCGTGGCGACGTGGTTCTCCGACGCCCGGCGATCCAGCGCCATCCGCCACTACACGATCACCCGCCCCCGCGACAACGCGCTGATCGCCCGTGCGCGCGCCGTCTGGGTGTGGGTGGACCTGGCGAGCGGACGCCCGATCCGCATCCCGGACGGGTTCATCGCCGCCTTCGCCGCCAACCGGGCGCTGGAGCTGGGCGAAAGCGAGCAGGACGGTGTGGGCGAGAATGTCTCGTAGAAGCGGCGCGTCGAAAGAGAGACTTCCGAAGTCTGCGGAGACTTCGGAAGTCTGGTTGCGGGCCGGGCGCCGCAAAGCAGCGCCCCCACCGCCATCAATCACTGACAACCAACAACTGACAACCGACAACTGATCACCAAAGGAGCGCCCCTCATGGACTTGTCCCAACGCATCGCCGCCGCGCGCGGCCAGGTCGCCGCCGACCTGCTGCTGACCAACCTCCGGCTGGTCAACGTCTTCACCGGCGACATCTACCCGACCGAGATCGCCATCAAGGACGGGCTGATCGTCGGCCTGGGCGAAGGATACAGCGCCGCCGAGACGCTCGACCTGGGCGGGCGCTACGTGGCCCCCGGCCTGATTGACGCCCATGTGCACATCGAGAGCAGCCTGTGCGCCCCGCCCCAGTTCAGCGTGGTCGCGCTGACGCACGGCGTGACCAGCGCCGTCACCGACCCGCACGAGATCGCCAACGTGCACGGGCTGGACGGCATCCGCTACATGCTCGACGCGGCGCAGGGCAGCCCGCTGAGCATGTTCGTCATGGCCTCAAGCTGCGTCCCGGCCACGCACATGGAGACGACAGGCGCAGCCCTCGACGCCGCCGACCTGACGACCCTGCGCGATCATCCCTGGGTGCTGGGCCTGGCCGAGATGATGAACTATCCTGGCGTCGTCTTCGCCGATGCGGGCGTGCTGGACAAGATCGCGGCCTACGCCGGGCGCGTGCTGGACGGGCACTGTCCCGGCCTGCGCGGGCGCGACCTGAACGCCTACATCGCCGCCGGCATCGCCAGCGACCACGAGTGCACTACGGTCGAAGAGGCGCGCGAGAAGTTGCAGAAGGGCATGGTGATCTTCATCCGCGAGGCGACCAACGCCCAGAACCTGCGCCCGTTGCTGCCGCTGGTCACGCCGCACAACAGCCGCCGCCTCTGCTGGTGCACCGACGACCGCCAGCCCGCTGATCTGCTCGACGACGGCTCGATTGACCACATGATCCGCGTGGCCATCGCCGAGGGCGGGCTGGACCCGGTGACGGCCATCCGCATGGGCACGCTCAACACGGCGGAGTACTTCCGCCTGCACGACCGGGGGGCTATCGCGCCAGGTCGCCGTGCCGATCTGTTCGTCTTCTCCGTGCTGGACGCGCCGCGCGCCGAGCTGGTCTTCGCCGGCGGGCGGCTGGTGGCGCGTGACGGGGCGCTGGCGGTGGACCTCCCTGCGCCGCAGGTTGCGCCGCTGCCGCGCTCGCTGCACATCGCCTGGGACGCAGTGGACTTCGCCATCCCCGCCGGCGGGCGGCGGGTACGTGTCATCGGCAGCCTGGAAAACCAACTGCTCACCGAGCATCTCGTCGAGGACGCGACCATCGTGGACGGCTGCGCCGTCGCCGACCCGGCTCGCGATCTACTGAAGATGGCCGTCATCGAGCGGCACCATGCATCCGGGGGCATGGGCAAGGGGTTCATCCGGGGTATCGGGCTGAAGCGCGGGGCCATCGCCGGGACGGTCGCCCACGATCACCACAACCTGGTGGTCATCGGCGCAGACGACGCCAGCATGAAGACCGCCGCGCGCGCCGTCGAGCGCATGGGCGGCGGGCTGGTGGCCGTCAGCGGTGAGCAGGTGTTGGCCGAGCTACCGTTGCCCGTCGGCGGGCTGATGAGCGAGCGGCCCATCGGCGAGGTGCGCGCCGCGCTGGATCGCCTGCTGGACGTGGCCGGGCGCGAGCTTGGCTCGCCGCTGCACGACCCCTTCATGGCGATGAGCTTCATGGCCCTGGAAGTGATCCCCAGCCTCAAGCTGACCGACGTGGGCCTGGTAGACGTGGAGAAGTTCGAGGTGGTGAGCCTGTTCGCCGGGTGAGGTTCTGGATCGCTTCACCCCCAGTTGCGTTCAGGGGCGGACAGACATTGAGAGGGTCTGGAACGGGAGGTTGCTCTCAACTCTTGCCTCACCCCCACTCGGCGCTGACGCGCCTCGCCGCCCCCTCTCCATTCGAAAGGGGGCTGCCGAGCGAAGCGAGGCTGGGGGTGAGGCAAACCAGGCCCACCGAATCTTCACGCTTTCTCTATGCCTGTCCGACTCTGAACGTCATTGCGGAGCGGGAGAAAGACCGAGCACAGCGAGGTAAGGGGGTGAGGTTTCCCCTACCCGCAGCAACCGCACAGCGGCGGCGGCGCGTCCTCATCGCCCGTGACCAGCTCGAAGCTGCGCGGCATTTTGGCGATGAAGGGACAGCCCGCGCTGCGCCCACAGGTGGTGCAGGCCGGGCCGCTGCCCGTCTCGCGCAGCCGGCCCTTGCGCACCCAGTGATCGATCATCCCCTCCAACATGCCGGGCGGGAGGTCCAGCTCGCGGGCGAGCTGGCTCAGCGTGCGCGGCGCGCGGGCTTCTTCGAACGCTTGCAGAACCTGGCGTAGAGTGGTGGGCATGGGCGTCATCCGATCCCCAGCAGCAGGCCACCCTGGAAGACGAGGGTCGCCGCCAGCCAGGCCACGAACAGGGTGTAGGTCGCCTGGTAGAGCATCCAGCGCCCGCCGAACTCGTGGCGCATCGCGGCGACCGTCGCCATGCACGGCACATAGAGCAGCACGAAGACGTTGAAGGCCACCGCCGCCAGTTTGCCCCGCTCGGCAGAGCCGGCGGTGCGGGCGAAGGAAGCGGTCAGCGCGCTCTGCAGCGAGGTCAGCTCCTCGGCGTCCTCGCCGCGATTCAGCCAGTCGCCCAGGCCGAGGTTCACCAGGGGCAGCAGGTTCGCCGTGCGCGGGACGATGTTCGCCGTCTCCTGGACGGTGAGGATGGCCGCTTCGCCGAACGAGCGCGCGATCTCGCGCAGATCGTCACCGAAACTGGGCGTCTCGGTGTCAGCCCCGTCACCCGCGCTTTCCGCCGTCTCTTCCACGTAAATCTGGCTCATCGTGCTGACCACAGCCTCTTTGGCCACGAAGCCGGTGATCAGCGAGCCGGCGGCCTCCCAACTGCCGAACCCGGCGGGCGCGAAGAGCGGCGCGAGCGCCCGGCTGACCGACCCGAACAGGCTGTCGCCGGTGGAGACGTCGTTGAACGTCCCCTCGCCGCGCACGGGCAGCGCCAACAGGAACCAGATGACGATCGAGGCGGCCAGGATGATTGTCGCCGCGTTGCGCACGAAGGACGCCGTGCGCTCGCGCACCTGGCGCAGCACATTGCTCACATTGGGCAGGCGGTAGGGCGGCAGCTCCAGCACGAAGGGCTGAGGGGCTTTGTGGCGGTAGATGGTGCGCTTCATGACGAAGCCGGTCAGCAGGGCGATGACCACCCCCAGCAGGTACAGCCCGAAGATCAGGTTGCCGGCCCGCGCGCCGAAGAAGGCCGCGCCGAAGACGACGTACACCGGCAGGCGCGCCCCACAGCTCATGAAGGTGGTGATGAAGGCGGTCAGCTTGCGATCGTCTTCGTCTTCAAGCGTGCGCGTGGCGTAGATGGCCGGCACCGTGCAGCCGAAGCCGACGATCAGCGGCAGGAAGCTCTTGCCGTGCAGCCCAATACTGCGCATGACGCGATCCATGACGAACGCCGAGCGTGCCATGTAGCCGGAATCTTCCAGCACGGCCACGGCCACGTAGAGGAAGAACAGCACCGGCACGAAGACGAGCACCCCGCCCACGCCGGCGATGACCCCGTCCACGATCAGCGCCGCCAGCCAGGTATCGCCCAGCCGGACGGCGTCCAGCGCGGCCTGCGCCCAGCGCGTCAGCGGCCCGCCGACCAGCGCATCAATCCAGTCCAGGAAGGGTGCGCTGACGTAAGCCGTGAACTGGAAGACGATCCACATCAGCAGCAGAAAGATGGGCACGCCCCAGATAGGGTGAGTGACGATGCGATCAGCCCGGTCGGAGCGCGTCTCGCGACCGCCAGCGGGCCGCGTCACGATCCCGCGCAGCAGCCCGGCGATCACCTGGTAGCGCCGGTCGGTGATCAGCGTCTCGGCGTCTTCGCCGGTCTGTGTGGCGAGGCGCTCCATGGCCGCGTCCGTCGCCTCGATCAGCGCGTGATAGCCCGCCCCGGCGAGGCGCGCGCGCAAATCTTCGTCGTGTTCGAGCAGCTTGGTGGCCAGCCAGCGCGGGCGGAACTGGTAGCTGAGGATCGGATCAGCCTGAATCTGCGCTTGCAGCGCGGCGATCTCGCCCTCTAACGGCTGGCCGTAATCCACCGGGACGGGCAGCAGGTGCGGTGCCCCGTCGGTCTGGGCGACGATAGCCGCGCGGAGCGCGTCGAGGCCTGTCGTCCGGCTGCCCACCGTCTCGACGACGGGTGTCCCGTTCAGCCGGGCGGAAAGCGCCGCCGCGTCAATCGTGATGCCGCGCTGTCGCGCCGTATCGGCCATGTTGAGCGCCAGCACAACCGGCACGCCCAGCTCCAGCACTTGCAGCGCCAGATACAGGTTGCGCTCCAGGTTGGCCGCGTCGGCCACGGCGACGATGGCGCTGGGGTGCTCGTTAGTGATGAAGTCGCGGGCGATGATCTCTTCGCTGGAATAGGCGTTGAGGCTGTAGGTGCCGGGCAGGTCAATCACCGTGAAGCTGCGCCCGCCGATGTGCGCGGTGCCGGCCATTTTCTCGACGGTCTTGCCCGGCCAGTTGCCCACATGCTGGCGCTCGCCGGTCAGCGCGTTGAAGAGCGTGCTCTTGCCGACATTGGGGTTGCCGGCCAGGGCGATAGTCTGCGGAGTGGCCATTGACGCTCAGCCCTCGCCTGGCGGTGCAGCATCGCACGGGCTGACGCGGATGTGGTGCGCCATCCCGCGCCCGATGGCCAGCCGCGAATCTTCGCGCACGGCCAGGATCAGCGGCCCGGCGAAGCTGTTCCGCACGACGCGCACGGTCAGGCCGACGTTCAGGCCCAGGTCGGCCAGCCGCTTGCGCAGGCGGCGACCCTCGTCAATGTAGATCAGCTCCACCGTCTGGCCGGGCGCGACCATGCTCAGCGGCAGAGTATCATCAGCGCCGGCAGGATAGTGGTGGCGGTGATGGTGATGGTGATGGTGAACGGTAGAGGGCATGGGCTGTTTCCGGTTCGCAGCGCGTCGAGAAAGGCCACTATTGCGAACAATTCTCAATTATTGCCAGCCGGATGTCAAGTGTTCTATGACAGGTGGCGCTGCGCGTCGTGTAGAATGTCACCCTGGGGGGAATATTGCGCCGGCAATAGACTTCCGAAGTTCGCGAAAACTTCGGAAGTCTCATCGCCAAGCGCCCGACGCCCGCCAGCCTCGCCTGACCCCAGACTGAAGACCGAAAACCGGGGACTCTCAGCTCCTACCCCACCAGGCCCTCGGCCACGAGCAGCTCGGCGTTGAGGATCGAGCAGCCCGCCGCGCCGCGCACCGTGTTGTGGGCCAGCGCCAGGAACTTCCAGCCGCCGATGACCGGGCAGGGGCGCAGCCGCCCGACGACCGTCGCCATGCCGTTCCCGGCGTCGCGGTCGCGGCGCGGCTGGGGACGATCCGGCGCACGGTGATAGACCACCGGCTGGGGCGGCGCGCTGGGCAGTGACGGCACCGGCTCCGGCCCGCGAAAGCTCTCCCAGGCGGCGATGATCTGCGCTTCGCTCACCGCTTCGCGGAAGCGCACGGCCACGCTGACCAGGTGCCCGTCCAGCACGGGCACGCGCGTGCAGGTGGCGCTGGCGGCGTAGTCCAGGTCGGCGATGCGCTCGCCGTCCAGCGCGCCGAGCATCTTGCGCGGCTCGGCTTCCAGCTTCGGCTCTTCGCCGTTGATGAAGGGGAGCACATTGTCCAGGATGTCCAGCGAGGGCACGCCGGGGTAGCCGCCCCCGCTCACCGCCTGCAGACTGGTCAGTTGAGCAGCGACGATCCCGAAAGAGCGCAGCGGGGCGAAGGCCATGGCCACCGGCGCGCTGGTGCAGTTGGAATTGGTGACCAGCCCGCCCGTCCCCCAGCCGTACTTCTGGCGCTGGACGCGCACCAGCGCGACATGCGGCGCGTTGATCTCCGGCAGCAGGACCGGCACGTGCTCGTGCATGCGATAGGCGCTGGCGTTGGAGCAAACGACGTGCCCCGTCTCTGCCAGCCGCCACTCAACCGTCCGGGCGATGTCGGCGGGCAGCGCCGAGAAGACGAGCGGCGACTGCACGTCCGCGTCCAGCGGCAGCACGACGCGCTCCGCCAGATCGGCGGGCGGGTTGCCGGGCAGCACCCAGCGGGCCGCCTCGCCGTAGGGCTGCCCGGCGCTGCGGTCGCTGGCGACCAGCTCGGCGACGCGGAACCAGGGATGCCCCTGCAAAAGCTGCACGAAGCGCTGGCCGACAGCGCCCGTCGCGCCCAGCACGGCGACGTTGATGGGAGGGCGATTCTGAGCCATGACACACTCTCTCTTTCTGATGTGGCGCGCGAGCGCCTACGGTACCCGATACGCGGCGAGCCGGCCAGCGGCCCGTTTGGCGAATTTCTCCAACCCTGGTTGACAAACTTCCCCACCCATGCTACTCTCTACTCCAGGTTAACAACTGCATAGCAGCACTGCCCCCTTATCCAGAGAGGTGGAGGGACCGGCCCTGTGAAACCTCGGCAACCGCCTGCGCAAACCATGAGAAACGCGCAGGAATGGTGCCAATTCCGGCAGGATGGATTCTGGAAGATGAGGAGGAGTTTGCCAGCGAATGTCTGCGTCAAAATCCTTCTCACCATGCGAGAAGGATTTTTTCTTTTCTCGCGGGGCGAGGGGAGGACGCTGCTTACGCGCATCGCCGCTCACAGACCAGCTATCGCGTAGGAGAGGACATTCATGGCAGCCAGCAACGGCAAGAACCCACACGACCATCGTTTCAACACCCGCGCCCTGCACGCCGGCTACTCGCCCGACCCGACCACCGGCGCGCGGGCCGTGCCCATCTACCAGACCACCGCCTACCAGTTCCGCGACACCGATCACGCCGCCGCGCTGTTCGCCCTGCAAGAGCCAGGCAACATCTACACGCGCATCATGAACCCGACCAACGATGTCTTCGAGCAGCGCCTGGCCGCCCTGGAAGGCGGCATCGGCGCGCTGGCGACCGCGTCGGGTCAAGCGGCAGAGACGCTGGCCATCTTCACGCTGTGCAACGCCGGCGACGAAGTGATCGCCAGCAGCGCGCTCTACGGCGGCACCTACACCCTGTTCTCGCAAAGCCTCAAGCGGCTGGGCATCACCGTCCACTTCGTCAGCGAAAACGACCCGGCGGCCTACGAAGCGCTGATCAACGACCGGACGCGCCTCATCTACCTGGAAGTCATCGGCAATCCCAAGCTGCAGATCCCCGACTTCGAGGGCATTGCGGCGGTCGCCCATGCGCACGGCCTGCCGGTGGTGTGCGACAACACCTTCGCCACGCCCTACCTGTGCCGCCCGCTTGAGCACGGCGCAGACATTGTGGTGCACTCCACTACCAAGTGGATCGGTGGGCACGGGCTGAGCATCGGCGGGGCCATCGTAGACGGCGGCCGGTTCGACTGGAAGGCCAGCGGGCGGCACAGCGGCCTGGTGGAGCCAGAACCCGCCTACCACGACCTGGTGCTGGCCGACGCGCTCGGCCCGGCGGCGTTCATCGGGCGAGCGCGTGTCGTCGGCCTGCGCGACTTTGGCGCGTGCCAGTCGCCCTTCAACAGCTTCCTCAACCTGATCGGCCTGGAGACGCTGGCCCTGCGCATGCAGCGTCACGTGGAGAACACGCTGGCCGTCGCCCAGCACCTGGCCGAGCACCCGGCGGTGGCCTGGGTCAATTACCCCGGCCTGCCCGATCACGAGAGCTACGCCCGCGCTCAGAAATATCTGCCCAAAGGCGCTGGCGCAGTGCTCGGCTTCGGCATTCGGGGCGGCAAGGAAGCCGGGCGCGCCTTCATCAACAGCCTCAGGCTGTTCTCGCACCTGGCCAACGTCGGCGATGTGCGCTCGCTGGCCATCCACCCGGCGACGACCACGCACCAGCAGCTCGGCCCGCAGGAGCAGGCGGCGTCCGGCGTCACCGATGATTATGTGCGGCTGGCAATCGGCATCGAAGACATCGAGGACATCCTGGCCGACCTCGACCAGGCGCTCGCCGTCGCCCAGGGCGTGACGGCGCGCTCCGTCAGCAGCGTATAGAGCGAGCAGGAGGTGCGCGCCATGTACCAGGTGCAGACTACATCCCCCACGCCGGCGCCTGCCCCGCGCTGGGAGCCGTCCGTCACCCGTCGCCCGGCGCGCCCCGGAACGGTGGGGCGAGTGCAGCGCCAGCTTGCCCACTTCGCCAGCCCGCTGCGGCTGCGCGGTGGCCAGACGCTGCCCGCCTTCACCCTGGCTTACGAGACTTACGGGACGCTCAACGCCGACCGCTCCAACGTCATCCTGATCTGTCACGCGCTCTCTGGCGACGCGCACGCCGCCGGCACGCACACGGACGATCCGGGCGAAAAGCCGGGCTGGTGGGATGCGGCCGTCGGGCCGGGCAAGCTGTTCGACACGGACCGCTACTTCGTGCTGTGCTCCAACGTGATCGGCGGCTGCCAGGGCAGCACCGGCCCGTCGTCGCTCGCGCCGGATGGCCGGCCCTATGGGGCGCGCTTCCCGCTGGTCACCGTCGCCGACATGGTCGAGGCGCAGCGCCACCTGCTCGACCGGCTGGGCATCGCCCGCCTGTTCGCCGTCGCCGGGGGCAGCATGGGCGCGATGCAGGCGTTGCAATGGGCGGTCGCCCATCCGCAGCGCGTCGAGACGGTGCTCTTCCTGGCGGGCACGCACCGCTCCACCGCCCAGCAGATCGCCTTCAACGAGACGGGGCGCCAGGCTATCTACGCCGATCCGCACTGGAAAGGCGGTGACTACTACGACGGCCCCCGGCCCGAATCCGGGCTGGCCCTGGCGCGCATGATGGCCCACATCACCTACATGAGCGAGACCTCGATGGAGCAGAAGTTTGGGCGGCGCTTGCAGGACAGAACGGCGCTGTCCCACCGGCTGAACGGGCCGGAGTTCGCCGTCGAGAGCTACCTGGCTTACCAGGGCGAGAAGTTCGTGCGCCGCTTCGACGCCAACAGCTACCTGATCATCACCAAGGCCATTGACTACTTCGACATCGGCGCGGACTACGGCTCGCTGCGCGCGGCGGTCGAACGGGCGCGGGCAGCGTTCCAGGTCGTCACCTTCTCCAGCGACTGGCTGTACCCGGCCTGGCAGGGCCAGGAGCTTGTCCAGGCGTGCCAGGAAGCCGGGCGAAGCGTCGAGTACCAGCATATCGCAGCGCCGTTCGGCCATGATTCGTTCCTGGTCGAGGTCGAGCAGATGACCGACGTGGTAGGGAGCTGTCTCGACCGGCGCTGGCGGGCGCTGGGGCGCGGCTGACGCCCCCTGCAGGGCGCTCGCGGACACCTGGCCGCCCGGCGGCGCCGACGGCTGCGGGCGCGTTCGCGCAGGGGCGTATTGCGATATACCCCTGCGAACCCCGCGCCGGCCAAAGCGTTCTTGGCGGGGTGGGCCAGCAAACCCGCCCCCGCTGATCAAGGCGCGGCTACGCTCCCTGCCTGCCATATTCCGGGCTGCTTCAGCGCGCCGCCGCGTCGCCGTTGAGCACCACCAGCTTGTGGATGGCGCGCACAGCCCGCGGGGTGTCGTCCGCGCGCACGACCATCGAGACGCAGTAATCGCTGGCCCCGTGCACGATGGCGATGATGTTCACGCCCGCCTCGCCCAGCGCCCCGAAGACGCGCGCTGCCACCCCCGACTGGCGCAGCATCCCCACGCCCACCACGGTGATGATCTCCACGTCGTCGTCGGCCCAGGCGCGGTCAATGTCCTGGCGGCCAAACTCGGTCTCCAGCTCGGCTTTGATCGCGGCCACGACCTCGCGGCTCTTGGCTTCGGGCACCACGAAACAGATGCTCTGCTCGCTGGACGACTGGGCGATCATCAGCACGTTGGCCTGGCGCTTGGCCACGGCTGAGAACGTCCGCGCGGCGATGCCTGGCACGCCGATCATGCCGCGCCCGGCGACGGTGACCAGGCTCACGTCGCCGATGGCGGTGACGGCTTTGACGGTGCCCGGCGCGGCGTGCTCCTCGCGGGTGATCAGCGTGCCCTCCGCCGCCGGATTGAAGGTATTCTTGACGCGCACCGGGATGCCGCGCTCGACCAGCGGCTGCACCGTCTTGGCGTGCAGCACTTTCGCCCCGAAGTAGGCCATCTCGCCCACCTCGCCGTAGGACAGCACAGGGATCACCCGCGCATCCGGAGCCAGGCGCGGATCGGTGGTCATCACGCCATCCACGTCCGTCCAAATCCACACCTCGGCGCTGTCCACATACGCGCCCAGCAGGGCGGCGCTGTAATCGCTGCCGCCGCGTCCCAGCGTCGTCACCACGCCGTCGCGCGTCGCACCGATGAATCCGGTCACCACTGGCACCACCCCCTGGTCGAGCAGCGGCAGCAGCTCGCGGCGCACGGCGGCCCCGGTCTCCTCGAAGAGCACGCCCGCGTTCTGGAACTGATCGTCGGTGATGACCAGGCGGCTGGCGCTCACTGAACAGCTGGGCACGCCGCACTGGCGCAGCCGCGCCGAGACAACGGGCACACACATGCGCTCGCCCAGCGAGCTGACCTTGTCCATCGCTTTGGACGATGCCTCGCGCAGCACGTAGATGCCGTAACATAACGTTTCGAACTCATCCACGAGCGCCTCCACCTCATCGTGCAGGGCGATACGCTCCACGTCCGAGTCCACCAGGGCGCGGATGGCTGCCTCGTGCTTCTGGCGCAGCATGTGGGCAATGGCCTGATAGCGCGCGCCATCGCCAGCGGCGGCGGTCTGCGCGCCCTCGATCAGCAGGTTGGTCACGCCGCCCATCGCCGAACAGATCATCAGCACGCGCTGATTGCGCGCTATCCCGGCGACGATGTCCACCGCCTGGGCAACCGCCTCGGCGCTGCCGACAGATGTCCCGCCGAATTTCAGGGTCAGGGTTGGCATAGCCCGCCTCCTGGCGCTGTGCGCCGGATACACGAAAAGCGCGGAGCCGATCTGCTCCGCGCTTGAGGTTCCTCTGGATGATGTTACTTCTACCGCGCCCTAATCACCCCTCGCCCCAGGAGCAGCCGGCACTGTCTGCCGGGCAGTCATCATGCCCATGCCGGTAGTCATGGTCATCGTGAAGGTGGTCATGGTATGGGGCGCACAACCGGCGATCATCGCCTCTGCTCCCTGGTGATCAAGGCTGATGCAGAGCGTAACATGACATGCGGCGTTCGTCAACGTCTCCGGCGGCGGCGCGCTTGGTCATCTCGCACAACTCGCGGGGGCGCATGGCGTCCGCGCGCCGCACTCCTACGCCTCAATCCCTAGAGGCTGTTATGAACTTTGGCAGGCGGGCAGCTCCTGTGCTTGCCCCCCATCCTCGGTCCTTCCCCCGCACGGGGGGAAGGAAGAAGCCCGCCCTGGCCCCTTCCCTCCGCTTGCGTGGGGGAAGGGATCGGGGGATGGGGGGATGTCCACCCGGCAGAAGTGCATAACACGCTCTAGCCTGGCCGCGCCTACAAGGCTTCCGAAGCCTGCGCCGAAGCGCGCCCCTCGGCGCTCGCCTCCGGCGCGTGACCGTCGCCCAGCTCGGCGACGATCATCCCCGCGAGAATCAGCCCGCAGCCGACCAGCTCCTTCGCGCCGAGCACCTCATTGGCCCACCACCAGCCGAAGAAAGCGGCGAAAACCGGCTCCAGGCTGAAGAGCAGCGCCGTATGCGTCGGCGTGGTGAAGCGCTGGGCATAGACCTGCAGGCTGAAGACCAGCGCCGTCGCCACCAGGCCGGTGAAGGCAATCGCTCCCCAGGTTTCGGCGGGCAAATCTGCGCGCGGCGTCTCGAAGACGAACGAGGCCCCGCCAGCCAGCACCGCGACGGTGGCGATTTGCACGGTTGCCAGGCGGATGGGGTCGTGCTGCGGCGCGAAATGGGCCACGCTGACGATGTGCAGAGCGAACATCAGCGCGCAGGCCAGCACCCACAGATCGCCGCTCGCCATGCTCAGGTCGCGCTCCAGCGACAGGAAAGCCAGCCCGACGGTCGCCGCCAGGATGCCCAGGGCAGGGCCGCGCCCCGGCGGGCGGCGCAGCAACAATGTCGCCAGGGCGGGCACGATGACCACGCTCAGCCCGGTGATGAAGCCGGCCTTGGCCGTGGTCGTCGTCTGCAAGCCGATCGTCTGGAAGACGTACCCGCCGGCCAGCCACATCCCGATCAGCGCGCCGGCGCGCAGCTCCGCCCGCGTCAGCCCGCGCACGCGATGGCGGAACAGCGCCGCCAGCAGAATCGCGGCCAGGGCAAAGCGCCAGGCGACGAAAGTCAGCGGCGCAACCTCGTCCAGCGCGTTCTGGACGATGACGAAGGTCGAGCCCCAAATCAGCGCGACGAAGCCCAGGGTGAGGTCGGCCTGCCAGCGAGTCATGCCCGATTACAGCGCCCGCATCAAAATGGCGCGCAACTCGTCGTCGCGCAGCGCGATCGGGTTGCCCTTCATCGAACTGGAGCGCTCCGCCGCTGCGATCAGCGCGGCGAAGGCCGCCTCGTCCAGCCCATAGCTGGCCAGGCCGGGCACGCCCAGGTCGGTCACCAGGTCGCGCACCCAGGCAATACCCTCGTCGGCGGAGGCGCGCTCATCGCAGGTCAGCAGGCGGGCGATCTCGTCGTAGCGGCGCAGAGAGGGGTGCCCCGGCGCGCGGGCGCGCAGTGCGGCGACATTGGCGGCCATGACGTGCGGCAGCAGTGCCGCGCAGATGGCCCCGTGCGGCGCGTCGAACATGCCACCGAACGGCCCGGCGAAGCCGTGCACGGCGCCCAGCCTGGCGTTGGCCAGGGCCAGCCCGCCGCACAGCGACGCGCAGGCCATGTCCGCGCGGGCCTCGGCGTCGTCACCGCGCATGACGGCGCGGCGCAGCGCGCGCCCCGCCCGCGTGATGCCCTCGCGGCAGATGGCGTCGGTTAGCGGGTTGGCGGCGGGGGTGACGAATGGCTCGATGACCTGGGTCAGCGCGTCCAGGCCGGTGTAAGCGGTGAGAGTCGGGGGCAGGCTGTAAGTCAATTCCGGATCGACCAGGGCGATGGCGGGCAGCATCAGCGGCGAGCGCAGGCTGACCTTGACCCGATGCTCCGGCGAAGCGAGCACGGCGTTGCGCGTGACCTCGCTGCCCGTCCCGGCGGTGGTGGGGATGGCGATGAACGGCGCGGGGGCGTTCGGCAGCGGCCTGCCGCGCCCGATCACTTCCAGGTAGTCGAAGGGATCGCCGGGGTTGCTCAGCAGGGCGGCGATGGCCTTGCCCGCATCAATGACGCTGCCGCCGCCGAAGGCGATCACCAGGTCGGCGCCCTGGTCGCGCGCGGCCTGCGTGCCTTGCAGGGCCAGCTCAACGGTCGGCTCGTGGGCGACGGCGAAGATTTCGCAGGCGACGCCCGCCGCGTCCAGGCGGGCCAGCAGCGGCGCGGCCCGCTCCGCCGAGCGCCCGGTGACGACCAGGGCGCGGCGTCCCAGGCCGGCGGCCAGCGCCCCAGCCTCGGCCAGCGTCCCCTCGCCGAAGATGATTCGCGCGGCAGTGGCGAACTCGAAGCGCATGGACTACCCCCAGCCCTCGTCAGCGGGGAAGACATTGGCGTAGACGATCTTGCTGCGCGGCTCGGCCAGCCAGTCACCGACCGCCTCTGCCCAGCGCGCGTAGTGCGCCGTCTCGCGGTGACGTGGGGGATCGTCGGGCGTGCGGTAGACCTCGAGCAGCACGAAGCGCGTCGGGTCGTCGGCCTGCTGCACCACGTCGAAGCGAGCAATGCCCGGCTCCTGGACGCTGTGGCGGGCATTGTCCAGGCAGGCGGCCTTGAACGGCTCGACGAACTCCGGCTTGACGCGGCAGAAGACGTGGACGATATACATGAGCGACTCTCCTGTGTGGGCGGCACCGGCCAGATTATAGCGGCTCAGCCATCAGCCATCAGCAACCGTTTGAGAGACCCTGTGATAAGTATCTTTACCCCCATCTCCGACCCTTCTCCCACTTGCGGGAAAAGGGAGAAAAAGCCTGCTCTTGAAGTCCCGCGCCGCGTGTGGTAGGGGAGAGGTGAACCCGCCAGGCATGGCTTCGCAAACGATCTCTGGCAGGGGTGGGCGTTCAAACGGCAGACTTCCGAAGTCTTGCAGCGCCAGGTCTCTCCCCCGACCCCTTCACTGGCGAGCCAGCCAGGGGAACAACAACGGGGAGCCGCGTGGGGCGCATGTGATTCGCCCCCGCGCGGCGGCAACAGCCTCCTGGTGTTTTACACCCCCAGCGCGTACCCGATGACGGTCAGCAGCACGGTCAGCGCCCCGAGGCCCAGCTCCAGAAAGCCGAGAGTCTGCACGCGCGCCCGCCAGCGCCGGGCCGAAAGGCCGTGCATCGCGCGAATTAGCAGGATCGTCAGCGCCACCACCGCCAGGACCGGGGCCAGCCCCGCGACGGCCAACGTGCTCACGCCGCCCACTGCCAGCACGTTGGCGATGGCGACGGGGGCCAGGGCGAACGACTTGCCCTTCTCCAGGCGCAGCCGGGCGCGGACGTAGAGGATGGACGGGATGCTGCGCCCCGCCATGATCGCCCACAGCGCCAGCGCCGTGCCGACCGCCGCGCCGCCCGCCAGCGCGACGAAACTCGCCGTGCCAGCCAGCGCGCCCGTCCCGGCGATCTGCGGCCACAGCTCGCGCCCGCGATTCTGCACGTAACTGATCAGCAGCAGAATGGTCAGCGGCGCGACGAGGGGCACGGGCAGCAACACCTCCGGCCCGGCCAGCAACAGCCCGCCAAGCAACCCCACCGCGGCCAGAATCGCGTAGACCAGGGCGACGCGCTCGGCCAGGGCCGTGCGCGCGTAGCGTTTGCCGCGCCTGCGATCCTGCGCGATGATTTTGAGCGGATGGCGCAGCAGAAAGCCGCCCAGCACGCCCAGGCCCAGCAGCAGCCCGGCCCACGACCAGGCGATGCCCAGCCCGGCGACAATCGGCTCCAGCAAGAAACCCCACGCGCCGTGTTCTGGCGGCAGGGCGATAGCTTTCAAACGGACGCTCGAAGTTGGCGCGGTGGTGACCGAAGACATTACGATGTTACCTGCCTGTTGTGAGTTGTGAGTCTGCATCCGATGAGAGTGTGGGCCGGGCGCGCGAGCGCGGGCAGCGCCGCCCGCCGCTAATCTCCGCTCTGCTCCGCAGCGTAGACCATCCCCTGGCCATGCACCGAGCGCTTGCTCATCCAGTCGTCAATCGCCACGCAGATTTCCCCGCCGAGCAGGATGATGATGCCGGTCAGGTAAACCCACAGCATCAGCACAATCATGGTGGCGACCGAGCCGTACACCAGGCTGTACGAGGCCAGGTTGTCCAGGTACCAGGTGAAGAGGCGCTTGGCGGTCTCCCACGCCCCGCCGCCCAGGAAAGCGGCGACCCAGATGGCATCCCAGCGCACGCGCCGCCGCGGGATGAAGCGGTAGAGGAAGGCGAAGATGGCCACGCTCAGGCTGAGCGGCACCACCAGGGCGGTGGTCGTCAGCCACGACGTAGTGCCGAAGATGATCAGGTCTATCAGGTTGAAGACGAGCGTTGTCGCCAGCGAGGCCGCCAGCAGCACGCCGAGCGCGAGCATCATGCCCAGGCCCATCAGCCGCGAGCTCCAGGTGTTGTAGCCTTTCTCGTCGCGGAAGGTGCGGCTGAGCGCCGAAGACAGGCTGGAGAAGAAGCCCAGCGACGACCACAGCAGGGTGATGCCCGCCACCAGGCCGAATGATCCGCGCTGGTCGAGCGTCTCGGCGATGCTGTCTTGCAGAAAGTTGGCGGTCGAGGCGGGCAGGAAGACGCGCAACACTCCGTCAATCTGGTTGCGCGCGGCGGCAGGCCCCAGCCACGAGCCGATGACGATGATCAGCAGGATGAGCAGCGGGAACAGCGAGAAAATGGCGTAATACGACAGGGCCGCCGATTCGCGCGTGCCGTGCTTGCCAAAGCGATCAATCGCCCACCACAGGTGTTGCAGCAGGCCATCGGTCATGGTGTTGGCCAGCACCCACCACCGCTCGTAGAAGCGCAGCCCGCGCGTACGCGGAGCCGGACGGCGGGCGTCGGCAGTTCGCGTGGTCACTGGTAATTCCCGTCCTGGTTCGCTATGCTTGTGGCAGTTGTGGCTTGATATTCGCCTGCTAACCACTTATGGGGATTCTAACACAGAACGCCGTGATCAAGGCGCTTATCTTCGACTTCGAGGGTGTGCTCATTCGTACCGAGGACTATGGGCCGCGCCATGCCTGGGATGAACGGCTGGGCCTGCCCGCCGGCAACGTGGAGCGCGCCGTGCACCACAGTGACCTGTGGATTCAGGTGCAGTTGGGGCGCATCTCCGACGCAGCTTATTGGCGCGGCGTGGCCGAGCTGCTGTACATGCGCGGCGACGACATCAACGAGCTGCGCCGCGACTATTTCAGTTGCGACCGGCTCAACTACCGGCTGCTGGACTATATCCGCGAGTTGCGCGGGGCGGGCTACGCCACCGCCCTGCTGTGCAACGAATCGCTGCGCTTCGAAGATCGGCTGCGCAGCCTGGGCATCCGCGACCTGTTCGATCCGGTGATCGTCTCGGCCATGATCGGCGTGATGAAGCCCGATCCAACGGCTTACCGCGTCACGCTGCAAGAATTACAGGTGGCCCCGCACGAAGCCGTCTTCGTGGACGATTCGCTGGCGCATGTGCGCGGCGCGCAGGCGGTGGGCCTGCACGCGATCCTGTTCCGCCCGGATACGAACCTGCGCGACGATCTCAAGCCCTACCTGGATGGCACGATTACCTAGGGCGTGCTATGAACCCTGTGCGCTCGGCGCGGCGGGCAGCGCGCGATGCTCTGCGAGTATCCGTTCACGTGGTTGCCCAAGCTGAAAGACCTGCGCCCGTCGCCCCCCATCCCCGGCCCTTCCCCCGCGAGGGGGGAAAGGGAGAAAAGCGCGCCCGCTGAGCTTCTCCCTCACCGGAGCGAGGGGAAATCCTGCGCCTTGCTCCCCTTCTCCCTCCAAGGGGAGAAGGGGTTGGGGG
>JAHDWP010000040.1 GCA_023382715.1 Anaerolineae bacterium | reverse complement strand
GGAGAGGGGGCGGCGAGGCGCGTCAGCGCCGAGCGGGGGTGAGGTCAGCCCGGGCGCTGTTTCCCCCCACCCCAAACCCCTCGCCCCGGGGAGGGAGAAGCTCAGCGGGCGCGCTCTGCTCCCTTCCCCCCCGCGAGGGGGAAGGGCCGGGGATGAGGGGGGGCAAGGGCTGACAGCGACTCGCCGAGCGGGGGTGAGGTCAGCCGGGGCGCTGTTTCCCCCCGCCCCAAACCCCTCGCCCCGGTGAGGGAGAAGCTCAGCGGGCGCGCTTTGCTCCCTTCCCCCCTGCGAGGGGGAAGGGTCGGGGATGAGGGGGCAAAGCCAGACGCACGACTTGCCGCGCGGGGGGCGGTGACCTCACCCCCCGCATAAAAAACAGCGTACAGGCAGGTGAAGCCCGTACGCTGTAATCAGCGGGAGCCGGCTAGCGCTCGGTGAAGTCGCCTTCGATCACGTCTTCGTCGGACGGCTCGCCATAGCCATCGCCGCCGGGCATGTCGCCGGAGCCGTTGGTCTGCTGGCCGTACATGCTGGCCCCGATCTGCTGGAACGCAAGGCCCAGCTCTTCGGCGGCGCGCTTGATGGCGCTGCTGTCGTTCCCTTCGAGCGCCTTGCGCGTGGCCTCGATCTTCTTCTCGACCTCGCTCTTGGTCGCTTCGGGAATCTTGTCGCCGTACTCGCGCAGCGCCTTCTCCGCGTTGAAGATCATGGCGTCGGCGCTGTTGCGCACTTCGACCTGCTCACGGCGCTGGGCGTCCTCGGTGGAGTGCTTCTCCGCCTCCTTGACCATGCGCTCGATCTCGGTCTCGCTCAGGCCGCTGCTGGCGGTGATGGTGATCTTCTGCTGGCGGCCCGTCGCCTTGTCCTGCGCCGTGACGTTGAGGATGCCGTTGGCGTCAATGTCGAACGTCACCTCGATCTGCGGGATGCCGCGCGGCGCGGGCGGGATGCCGTCCAGGATGAACTTACCCAGCGTCTTGTTGTCGGCGGCCATCGGGCGCTCGCCCTGCAGGACGTGAATCTCGACCTGCGTCTGCCCGTCAGAAGCCGTGCTGAAAACCTGGCTCTTCTGGGTGGGGATGGTCGTGTTGCGCTCGATGAGCGGCGTCGCAACCCCGCCGAGCGTCTCGATGGACAGGGTGAGCGGCGTCACGTCGAGCAGCAGCACTTCCTTGACTTCGCCGCCGAGCACACCCGCCTGAATGGCCGCGCCAACTGCCACGACCTCGTCCGGGTTGACGCTCTTGTTCGGCTCTTTGCCGAAGAGCTTGCGCACCGCTTCCTGGACAGCCAGCATACGGGTCATGCCGCCGACGAGCAGCACTTCGTGGATGTCGCCCGGCTTCAGGTTGGCGTCGGCCAGGGCGCGCTTGCACGGCTCGATGCTGCGCTCGATCAGGTCGGCCACCAGGCTCTCCAGCTTGGCGCGCGACAGAGTCATGTTCAGGTGCTTGGGGCCGCTGGCGTCCGCCGTGATGAAGGGCAGATTGATCTCGGCCTGCATCGTCGTCGAGAGTTCCTTCTTGGCGTTCTCGGCGGCTTCTTTCAGGCGCTGCAACGCCTGGCGATCCTGGCGCAGGTCAATGCCCTGCTCCTTCTTGAACTCGGTAGCCAGCCATTCGATGATACGCTCGTCGAAGTCGTCGCCACCCAGGAAGGTGTCGCCATTGGTCGAGCGCACTTCGATCAGGCCCTCGCTCACGTCGAGGATCGAGATGTCGAAGGTGCCGCCGCCCAGGTCATAGACGGCCAACGTCTCGTCGCCCTTCTTGTCCATGCCGTAGGCCAGCGAGGAAGCGGTCGGCTCGTTGATGATGCGCATCACTTCCAGCCCGGCGATGCGTCCGGCGTCTTTGGTCGCCTGGCGCTGGCTGTCGTTGAAGTACGCCGGGGTGGTGATCACCGCCTGGGTGATCTCCTCACCCAGGTACGCCTCGGCGTCCTGCTTGATCTTCTGCAGGATCATGGCCGAGATCTCCGGCGGGCTGTAGGCTTTGCCGCCCATGTGCACGCGCACGTCGCCGTTGGGCGCAGCGCTGACCTTGTAGGGCACGCTGCCCAGGGCACGCTGCACTTCCGGATCTTCGAACTTGCGGCCCATAAACCGCTTGACGGAGAAGATGGTGTTCTCCGGATTCATCACTGCCTGGCGACGGGCAAGCTGACCGACCAAACGCTCGCCCTGCTTGTTGACCGCCACCACCGAAGGGACCAGACGCCCGCCTTCTGCCGACGGGATGACGGTCGGCTCGCCGCCTTCCATCACGGCCATGGCCGAGTTCGTCGTCCCCAGGTCAATTCCTATGATCTTGCCCATGTGCTCACCTCGTGTCAGATGTCTCGGTTTTGGATGATTGCAGATAAACTGCTGCTGTCTGCCGGAGTCCGGCAGAGTTGTTCTGTGTTATGGTGCCACGCGCACCATCGCCGGGCGCAGCACGCGCTCGCCGAGCCGGTAGCCGCGCTGCAAGACCTGCGTGATCGTCCCGCTCTCGGCGTCGGCTTCGGCGTCCACGCCGATCGCCTCGTGGAAAACGGGGTCAAACGGCTGGCCGAGCGCCTCGATCTCGACAACGCCCTCGTCCGCCAGAAAGCGCTCCAGCTTGCGCAGGATGAGCGCCACGCCCGCGAACCACTGGTCGCGCTCTCCCTGCGGAACAGCGTCCATCGCCCGGTAGAAGTCATCGAGCGTGGGCAGCAGCCTCAGCAACAGGTCGCCGGCGACGCTCAGCGCTTGCTCGGCGCGCTCACGCTCGATGCGCTTGCGATAGTTCTGGAAGGTGGCCCGCTCGCGTTGCAGGTCGTCCAGGTATTCACCGGCCAGAGTCTGCGCTTTGGCGAGCTGGTCGGCCAGAGCCATGTCCTCCTGCGCATCCGCCACCGCCGCCGGGCTGACGTTCATCTCCGACCCAGGGGCCGGGCCTGCTACAGCTTCCGACTTCTGGCGAGGCGTCTCGCCTTCAGGGGATCTTCTCTTTGGGGTCACGCGCCTCTCCTCTGGCAATAGCAATTGACGGCGCTGTTCATTCACAGCGCCTGTAGTGTAGCCGATGAGTGATAGATTTCCATTAACAAAGCGCAGGAATCGTGTCAATGTTGGAAGGGCTTCAGGGATTCCGCCAACTATCGGGGCGCGGCAGGGCGCTGCCAGCCTGTGCACGCACCCCCCGCCACAATCGCTTTGACTTTGCATCCATCTGCGGTCATAATGACGCGGTAGCTCACCGCCTACAATCCCGGGGAACCCCGGTAAAGGACGCGCCACATGGAACCGTCGCGCCGCCCGCTGCGCCAGGAATGGCTGACCTGGCAAGATGTAGACAAGTTGGTAGATGTGCTGCTGCCCCAGTTGCGCGCGGCGGGGCATTTCGACGCGATGATCATCATCACGCGCGGGGGAATTGTGCCGGGCGGCCTGCTGGCCGAGGCCCTGGACATCACCGAAGTGCTCAACGCCGCGGTGGACTTCCCTGCCGAGCACGATCTGGAGGGCAAGACGCGCCTGCTCGTCTGGCCCAAGTTCCTGCAATTCCCCGAAGACTCGCTGCTGGCCAGCAAGCGCCTGCTCATTGTGGATGATGTGTGGGGCAGCGGGCGGACGAGCACCGCCGTCAAAAGCCGCGTGCAGGCAGCGGACGCGACCGGCTTCACCTGCGTCTTTCACTTCAACCCCTACCGCTCGCTGTTCAGCCGCGCCGAGCCGGACTTCTACGCCGCCATCACGGACGCCTATATTATCTATCCCTGGGAGATCAGCCGGGGGGTGAAGGGCATTACGAGCGACATCCCCGGCCTGCACCCAACCGATTCGAACTGACGCGCCGCGCGCACAGCCTGCATCAAAAAATCAGGAGCCTTGAGTGGAGAGCCTGGCGTGCCGCGCGCTTCGGGCGCGAATCGGACAGACTCCCGCCTCAAGACTCCCAACTTGCAAGCGGGCCAGACAGCGAAAAGTCTAGCGTTCTTCGGATTCCTCGGCCAGGCCGCCACGCCGGCGGTAGCGGTAGGTGATGCGGCCGCGCGTCAGGTCGTAGGGAGTTAGCTCCACGCGCACGCGGTCGCCGAGCAGAATACGGATATAGTAACGCCGCATCTTGCCGGAGAGATACGCCAGGACGCGATGCCCGTTCTCCAGCTCGACCGTGAATTGAGTGTTCGGCAGGGCTTCGACCACCGTGCCTTCCATCTCAAGTTTATCGTCAGAACGTTTGACCATAGGGTGTGCTTATCTTTTCTCTGGTCCGCCATAAATGCGCCAGGAAGATACCTCGCAAGGGGCGGATTGGCAACCACCCCTGGCGCTGCGACGGTGTCCGTTGGGCTAAGAGCCAGCGACTAGAACCGGCTCTGTTTGCGCTGCTTGCGGCGCGCGCGGCGGATCGCCTTCTTCTTCTGAATGCGGCGCAGCTCGCTCTTCGAGACATGCCAACGCTTGCGGCGCACCGTGCTCAGGATGCCGCTCTTGGCCACGCTCTTGCGAAAGCGCTTCAGAAGCTGATCCTGCGATTCGCCAGGCTGTAGTTCCACATGAGCCACCTAGTTCACCTCCCCTCTTGCGTCAGAATGGTGCGAAACCGGTTCGGCAAAAAGAAAGGCAGGTTGTGAGAACCTGCCTTATGAATGTCAGACGAGGGCTGATTGCTAATCCGCGTTCGCTACTTCCTCGGCCACCGGTTCCTCAGCAAAGGATTCTACCGTGTCCAACGCAGTTTGACCAGCCTCAATTTCCGCGTCTGCGCCCTCGACGATCTCCGCCTCGTCCGCCGGCAGAATCAGGCCGTTGTCCACGTCGCGGATGCTCAGGCCCAGGCGCTGGCGGTGCGGCTCGATGCTGATGATCCGCGCCTGAATGGTCTGGCCGTCGTGCAGCAGCTCGGCAGGATTCTCCGGCGCAGGGTCGGCAATCTGGCTGGCGTGCAGCAGAGCTTCGATGCCCGGCTCCATGCTGACAAACGCGCCGAACTGAGTCACGCGGCTGATGACGCCCTCGACCACCTGGCCGACATGGTACATCTCGTCCACCTGCGACCAGGGATTCGGCTGCAAGCGCTTGAGCGACAGCCCGATGCGGCGGCCTTCCTGATCCAGGCGCAGCACGTAAACCTCGACCTCCTGGCCGACGCGCAAAACCTCGCGCGGGTGCTTGACGCGGTGCCAGGCCAGCTCGCTGATATGAATCAGACCGTCGGCCCCGCCCAGGTCCACGAACGCGCCGAAGTCGCGCAGCCCGCTGACGATCCCCTTGCGCGTCTCGCCCTCAGCCAGCTCAGAGAGCAGCTCGTCCTTGTTGGCGTCGCGCAGCTCGCGCTGGGCTTCGCGCTGGCTGAGCACCAGGCGACGACGACGGCGATTGACCTCGATCACCTTGACGCTGAGCGGCTGGCCGACCATGGCCACCAGGAACTCCGTGCGCTCCTCTTCGTTCAGCCCGCGCGGCAGGTTAGTGACATGGCTGGCGGGCACGAAGCCGCGCAGATTGCCAAAGGGGACGATCAGGCCGCCCCGGTTGGCGTCGGCCACTCCGCCGTCCCAAATCTCTTCGCTGTTCATCAGCTCTTCGGCGCGCAGCCAGTCCTCGTTCTGTTTGGCCTGAGCCACCGAGACGATCATGTTGCCGTCTTCGTCTTCGGGGCGCACGATCAGGACGGGAACCTCGTCGCCGACCGCGAAGTTGGCCTCTTCGCCGAGGCGCTCCAGGTCGCTGCGCGACACGACGCCGTCTCGCTTCATGCCCAGGTCAACGAGCATGCCCATGCTGTCAATGGACTGGATGACGCCCACAACAATGTCGCCACGCATGGGCTGGTTGACGAAGGATTCCTCGAGCAGCGCCAAGAAATCCATTTCCGATTCTGCTACGTTCGAGTGAGAGTCTGTTGTGATCATGATTCCTGCTAGATAGCCCCCGGGGGTCGTATTTTTGACTAGGGAACGGGCAGCAAAAACCGGCGCGAACGTACCGCTAATCGCAACCGGTCTCTATGGCCTTAGCAGCTTGCTTTGAGGGTGCCGATCTGGCTCAGTCGTTCAGTGACTGCGCATATCGCGGACGAGATAGGACGTGGAACAACAGCCAAACGACTTCCCAGCGCAGCGCGCCCCCCCTTTCCATAGTCGGGAGCATTATAACGGCGGTAGTCCGGTTTGTCAAACTGGATTGATCATTTATTCACTGATGTTACGCACAGCTTCCCCCCGCCCCTAGAGACCATTTGAGAAGCTGTTTTTCCCCCCCCACCCCAAACTCCCCCACGCTGAGGGAGGGGAACTCGACCTTCTCCCCTTCCCCCCAAATGAGGGGAGGGGTCAGAGGATGGGGACAACGAGCGCAGAGCTGCGCAACGTCAGTTATTCACACGGGGCGGGCCGGACGAAGCACACAACTACCCTACCCTACCGCAGCGGTCGGGCAGAAAGCATATTAGGACCTGGGGCGCACGCCAGTGGGCGTGTTATTTAGCCTTCGTTGTTGGCATCGCTTTCGGCCAGACCTTCGGGCGCGTCAGCCGGCTCGCTGGCCCCGGCGTCTTGCGACATCTCGGCGGAAGCAGCGGCCTCAGGCGCTTCGGCGGGCGCGTCTTCCACGGCGGCTGGCAGCGCTTCATCGGGGGAAGGAGTCTCAGGCGCTTCCGGCGATGCGGCCGCTTCCTCTTGCTCGACGCCCCAGCGCTGCGTGAACCCGACCCGGCGCTGATCCGGCTCCAGGCGGCTGATGCGCAGTTGCAGGCGGTCGCCCTTCTTGACGTAGCTGTGCGGCTCTTTGAGCGAGCCGTCGCCCATTTCGCTGAGATGCAGCAGGCCCTCCAGCCCGTCGTCAAGGGCGATGAACGCGCCGAAGTCCACGACGTTGGTCACCGTGCCCTCGACGAACATGCCCTCGTGGTAGCGTTCCAGAGCGTCGTCCCAGGGATCGGGCAGCAGGCGTTTGCGGCTGAGCGCGATGCGGTTGGTGTTGCGATCCAGGCTCAGGACGTAGACCTCGATCTCGTCGCCGATCTTCAGCACGTCGCGCGGATGATCCACGCGGTGCCAGGCCAGCTCGCTGACGTGGATCAGGCCGTCGGCGCCGCCCAGGTTGACAAAAGCGCCGAAATCGCGCAGCCCGGTGACGGTGCCGCGCACGACATTGCCCTCGTTGAGCGTCGCCAGCAGCCGCGCTTTCTGCTGGGCGCGCCACTCGCGCTGAGCTTCGCGCTCCGAGAAGATCAGGCGCCGGCGATCCTGATCCACCTCGATCACCTTCACGCCCATAGTATCGTTAACCAGTCTGTTCAGGGCTTCGCGGCGCTCGTTGCCCTGCAAGCCAGCGCTGACCGTGACCATGTGCGACGACGGGATGAAGCCCTCCAGCGACTTCCAGCGGACGAGCACGCCACCGCGGTTGTGGCCGGTGACAGTGACTTCCACAACCTCGTCTTTGTCCAGCAATGCGCGGGCTTCGTCCCAGTCATATTGCTGCAGGCCCATGTTGATCGAGACGATCAGGTTGCCGTCCGAGTCGCGCGGGTTGAGCACATAGACCGGCACCGTCTGGCCGACTTTCAGCGATTTACGGTAGGCGTCGCCGAGCCGCTCCAGGTCTTGGGCGGTGACGATGCCGTCCTGCTTGGCCCCCATATCCACGATGATCTCATTCGGCTCAATCTGCAGGATGATTGCATCGCGGATTTCGCCCCGGTGCGGCGGCTCATAGTCGAACGAGGCTTCCAGCATTTCCAGGAAGCTCTCGCCCGTCTCCTCCTCAGCGTCAGAGCGGGCCGATTCGTGATCGGGGGGAGTTGGCTGCTTGTTTTCCTCGAAGTCCATACTTTGCCACACCTTATGTTGGGAGTTCGTACGATGAGCGGGTGCCTGCGCCGGCAGCCAGGCGGTGTGTTAGCGGGCAAGCCAGCGGGTGAGCAGTCCGCCACTCTACATGAAAACGTACACGGATGAGAAGCAGAGGGGCCACCAGCGCGGTGTCCCACTGCGTGCGCCACTACTAGTATACAGTGACAGCGCCCGCTGAACAAGCGGCTAATTGCGTGGTTTGGAGCACCGTCAAGAAGAGGCAGCAGCGCGCCGGGCGGCAGCGCGCTCTGTGGGCCGCTGCTACCGCCAAACGGCAGACTTCCGCAGTCCGGCAGGGCACAAGGCCCCTTCTCCGCAAACGAGGTGATCGGATCGCCGTGCGGTCAAGTCCCCTCTCCACACGCGCAGAGGGGACTTAGGGGTGAGGTAAACTCGCCAGCGCTTCGCAAACGGCCTCGGACAGCCTTGGCGCCCCCAAAAGTCGCGTTTGGCAAATACGCACCAGCCTCTTATAATAATCACGAAGGCAATCGCGATTATTCGATCGAGTTGCACGACAAAGGGACGCCGGACACCATGCCCCCTCACGCTCAGGTTTGCGCTTGTATCTGTCTGGAGGCACACAAGCAGCGCTTGTAGCGTGATGCCCTGGCCTGACTCTGGCCCCGGCAGACAGCCGACCCGTACCGGTCACGCCGCAAGCGTGGCCGGTTTTTGTTTGGCAGCGCCCAAAGGAGCCGCATCCACCCATGTCCAACTCGCAGGAAATGCACTTCGCCGCCAACGTCACCGAGCTAATCGGCAACACGCCGTTGGTGCGCCTCAACCGCATCACCGAGGGCGCGCCGGCCACCGTCCTGGCCAAGCTCGAATATGCCAATCCTGCCAAGAGCGTCAAAGATCGCATCGGCCTGTCCATGATCGAGGCCGCCGAGCGCGATGGGCGCATCGGCCCGGATACGCTCATCGTCGAGCCGACCAGCGGCAACACCGGCATCGCCCTGGCGATGGTCTGCGCCCAGCGCGGCTACCGCCTGATCGTGACCATGCCGGAGACGGTGAGCAGGGAGCGGCGCAAGGTCCTGCGCGCGCTCGGCGCGGAGCTGGTCCTCACGCCCAGCGACAAGGGCATGCCCGGAGCCATCGCCGCCGCTGACCGCATCGCCGCCGAACACGGGAACGCTTTCATCCCCCAGCAGTTCGTGAATCCGGCCAACCCCGCAGTACACCGCCGCACGACCGCCGAAGAAATCTGGCGCGACACGGCGGGCCAGGTAGACATTTTCGTGGCGGGCGTGGGCACAGGCGGCACGATCACCGGCGTGGGCGAAGTGCTCAAGGCGCGCAAGCCAGCCGTGCGCGTGGTGGCCGTCGAGCCTGCCGATTCGCCGGTGCTCTCCGGTGGGGCCAAGGGGCCGCATCCCATCCAGGGCCTCGGCGCGGGCTTTGTGCCGGAGGTGCTCAACACGCAAATCTATGACGAGATCGTCACCGTCAGCGGGCCGGACGCCTTCGCCACGGCGCGGCGCCTGGCCACCCAGGAAGGGCTGCTCGTCGGCATCTCGTCCGGCGCGGCAGCGTGGGCGGCGCTGCAAGTCGCGCATCGCCCAGAGAACGCCGGCAAGCTGATCGTGGTCATCTTCCCGTCGTGGGGCGAGCGCTATCTGTCTACAGCCCTGTTCGACGACCTGGACGACTGAGCCGGCGGGCGCGGCGCAAGCCAGCGCCGCCAGGAGCGTGAACCATGCTAGGAACCATTCGCGAAGACATCCAGTGCGCTTTAGAGCGCGATCCTGCCGCCCACCACTGGGTTGAGGTGCTCACGGCCTATCCAGGGCTGCACGCCATCTGGCTGTACCGCGTCGCGCACCGGCTGTGGCGGGCGCGGTTGCGGCTGCCGGCGCGCTGGCTGTCGCATCTGGCGCGCTTTATAACGGGCATCGAGATTCACCCCGCCGCGCGCATCGGCCCGCGCTTCTTCATTGATCACGGCATGGGCGTTGTCATCGGCGAAACTGCCGAAATCGGCGCCGACGTAACCCTCTATCACGGCGTGACGCTCGGCGGAGTGAGCCTGGCGCCGGGCAAGCGCCACCCTACCCTCGAAGACGGCGTCGTGATCGGCGCCGGAGCCAAAGTGCTGGGAGCGATCACTGTGGGCAAGAATTCACGCATCGGCGCGAACGCCGTCGTCGTCCAGGATGTCGAGCCGGGCATGGTCGTCGTGGGCATCCCCGGCAAGCCCGTCAAGCGCGAAGGGCCGCAGCCGGACACGCATCACCCCGATCTGCGCCACGACGTGCTGCCCGACGTCGTCGCCGCGCGGCTGGACCGCATCCTGTCGCGGCTGGACGAGGTCGAGCGGGCCATTCATCGCAACGGCAACGGCAGCAACAACGAGCCTGCCGACGACGAGCCTCTCACGGCAGATGTGCCCGGCTACGCGGTGGATTACACGATCTAGCGCGCCATCAGCACGATCGGGGGCGCTGTTCTGCCGCGCCCCCGGCTGACCTCGCCCCCGCCCGGCGCTGGCGCGCCTGCGCCGATCTGCGCGGTAGCTAACGGCCCCAGTTCATGCTATAGTTTGGTGACAAAATAATCACCCTGCGTATCATGGAGGAGAGCAGGGGGCGGGCCGCCGCCGGTGGCCTGTCTCTCACCAGCTAAAAGGAGCCAAGGATTGATGGGCGAGAAGACCTTTGTTGTGACCGAAGCCACCTTTGAGGACGATGTTCTGAAATCTGAGCTGCCCGTCCTGATTGATTTCTGGGCGGAATGGTGCGCCCCATGCCGCATGATCGCGCCGCTCGTAGACCAGCTCGCCACCAAGTACGCTGGCAAGCTGCGCGTCGGCAAGGTGGATGCCGACCAGAATCAGCGCTTGCTGATGCAGTACGGCATCATGGGCATCCCCACGCTGATGCTCTTCAAGAATGGCGAAGTGGCCGAGCAGGTGATCGGCTTCATGCCTCTGCCCGCCCTGGAGCCAAAGATCGCCCGGCACCTCGACTGAGGCTGCGTCTCTCGTGAGGCACCCTGCGGCTCTCCCCTCCGGGAGGGCCGTTTTCTTGCCTGGCCCAGCTCCGGGCTTGCGAAGTCTTGCGGACTTCGGCAGTCTGCCCGGCGCGGCACCCTCTCGCCGCCTCCTTGTCGCGCAAATATGTCACCTGTAGTACAAATAACTCCTAGTTGCGGCTGCGCGCCGCAGAGCAGATCGCGGACACGGCGCCACTAACAGCGCGGGCAGCGCCGGTCACGCCAGCAGAGGAGGGGATGATGGCGATTGATGTCAGCATGGATTATGCCGTGGTGCAGCGCCTTGCCGACGATTTCCGCGCTTCCGCGGGTACGTTGCGCGCAGTAGGCCAGGCGTTGGAAGTGGCCTCTGCCCTGCTCAAGACCTCAGCCTTCGTCGGCATGGTCGGCAATCTGGGGCTGGCCATGTATCTGGACAACATCCGGCCCCACGTCGAGCGGCTGGCCGCCACCTGCGACGAGTTGCACGGCGATCTGCTGGGGGCCATCGCCAGCCTGCGCGACGGCGATTATTCCGGCTCGCAGCGTTTCACCGGCGGCGCGGGGCCGCGCCCGGCGGCAGGGGCCGCGTTCGCCGGGCACGCCAGATCGGTGACGCCCGAAGATGGCCGGTTGTACAGCAGCGATGGCACGCCCTACGCCGGCAGCGGCAGCAGCGTCAACACCGTTTTCGTCAACGGCATCCTGACTTCACCGGAGAGCTTCAGGGGCAACCTCGGCCAGATGAACGCTGCCTGGGGCGGCGCGAATGTGGTCGGCCTGTACAACGCAAGCGAAAACGCCGGCGCTGACATCGCGCAAGCCATCGGGGACAAATTGCAGGCATTCGGCTTCCGGCGGCCTCTCAATCAAAATCCCGCCGTCGAGTCGCTCAAGGCGCTCATCCGCCAGAACGCCGCCGGAGACCGCACGCTGGAGCTGGTGGCACACAGCCAGGGCGGAGCCATCGTCTCGGCGGCGCTTAATGACCTGTACCGCGAAGACCCCAGCCTGGTCAGCTTCGTCAAGGTGACGACCTTCGGCACGTTCGGGACTGATTACCCGCCCGGCCCTACGTACCATCACTACATCCACAGCATGGACCCGGTGTCGCTCGTCACCCAGTTCGTCACGCCCGCCAGCTCGCCCGGCAACATGATGCGGTTCTTCGCCAACGTGACGGTGCTCCCACACGACGGGGCGAACCCATTCACCAGCGGCGACCTGAGCGCGCTCATTGATCATGACCTGAACTCGTATATCAAAAATGTAGACGGGTTTCGCCAGGCGGAAAATGTTGTCGCCGCCGCTCCTGCACCGCTGGGCTGGTTCGCTCAGGCAGCGCAGATCGCGGAACTGTTCCGGCCTCTCTAAGCGCATCCGCCACTCTCAGGAAAGGTTTTCTTCATGGCAACCATGCAATTCGACGGCCCCACCTTTGCCCTGGTCGTGCCCACCGACTGGTTCGTGGTCTCTGCGCCCGAATACCAGACAGCGTTCCTGGCCCCACCCGACGCGCGCGGCCAGCGCGCCAGCTTCACCATCGCCATCAGGCCGCTGCCGGGGCCGGTCACGGCTCAGCAGTTCGCCGAAGTCATCACGCAGACCTATGACCGGCTCGGCGTGACCCACGAAGTGCTCAGCCGGGACGTGCTGAAGCTGGGCGAGGTCGAGGGCCACGCAATCACCAGCCTGCTCAGCCAGCCGGACGGTGGCACACCTCTGCGCCAGCAGCAGGTCGTGGCCGTGAACGACGATCTGATTTACGTGCTGGTCGCTTCGCGCCCGGCAGACCTGCCCGATCCGGCGGCTGAGGCGATCGATCGCAGTTTCGCCACCATGTTCGGCGCGTTCACATTTCGCCAGGCGACGCTGCCCGGCTGAGTCAGCGCGCGCCTGGCTCTGCTGGAGCGCGCCGGTACACGTTAGCGGAAGTCCGTTGAGGGTTTCCTCGCCCCAAGCCTCTCCCAGGAGAGGCTGAATATTCCCCGCATCCTGGATCGTGCCGGCTCCGCCATCTTCGGCCCTTCTCCCACAAAGGAGACTGTTGGCGAAATGTATCCGTAGGGCGTATTGTAATACGGCCCTACGGGGCCGCTCTGCCGCGGCTCCCCTGCGCACATCAGGCTCACCACAATCCCGAAATACCCCCGCGCTTCCCCGGACTCTTGCACCTGTCTGTGAACCGACGGATAATACTAGTGAGCCATGTACAAAGCCGCCCCGTCGCCGAAGCACCAGGAGCAAGGAGCGCAAGCGTGAAATCAACAGCCGAGCGAACTGTCGAAGCACTCACCTGGGCAGCCGTCGTGATCTGGCTGGGCTTCGCCCTGGTCGCGCATCTCCTGGGCTATGTCTGGCTGGTGGTGCTGGTGCTCAGCATCATCCTGCTCAGTTCCGCCATCTACCAGCGCACGCATGGCTGGCACACCTCGCTGTCCATCTGGGTCTTCGGCGTGTGGATGGCGGTGTTCAGCATGTTGGAGATCGTGAGCATGTTGGTTGAAGCGGCGGGCGACGGTGAGGGCCTCCGCATTGATCTGTGGGTGTACCTGGGCGTGGCCCTGGTTTCGATGGGCCTGGCGGTCATCTTCCGCATGATCAACCCGAACGCGCTGGTGAGCGAGGCTGGGGCCGTCGGGCGACGCGGACGGCGCTATGAGGGCGATCCGCGCCCCCATGTGCCCCGCCACGTGGTCGAGGAGTCCAGCGCCGCGTACCTGCCCCCAGCACAAGAACGCGCCGGGCGCGGTTACGGGCGCACCCGCCGCGAGGAACCTCTGTATGAGGAGCGTCCGGACGGCTATGGTGGGGCCGACGAGTACGCCTACGACGAGGATCGGCAGGCACCCCGCCCCCGCCGCGAGCACTACTTCAGGCCGCCCGGCTACGAGCCGCCCATCGCTCCCGACCAGGACATCTATCAGGAGCCATACGAGCAGCGCGCCGATTATCGCTATGGCGGAGCCGAGCCGCCCTATGCGCCCGCCGAGGCGGCGCGCTACAGCGAGCCAGACCCCTACGCGCCCGCAGACTACGCGAGCGCCCCGCCGGACGGCTATGTGCCGCGCGCGCCCCGGCGTCCCGACGATCGCCGCCGCGCGGCGCGCCAGCCGCGCCCCGCCGAAGCGCCCTCCGATCTGCAGGCGCGCATTGACGACATCATCCGCCGCAGCCGCGAGCGGCGCAACGTGCCGCCCGAAGACCTGCCATACTGATCTAGCCCATCCAGGGCGCTGCGCGCGCCTGGATGCTGTGAGTGGGGACCGTTGCCCGTGTCTGTCAATCTGCCACCTGTCACAAGCCCTCCCTGGAGCGACACCGCCAAGCGCCTGATCGCGCTGACCGTGCTAACTCTGCTCTTTCTGTTCGCCCGCCAGGTGGATGCTGCCGCCTGGCACGCGATCGTCATTTCAATAGTCCTCGCCTACCTGCTGTCGCCAGTCGTCACCTTCTTCGAGCGCCGGCTCAGGCGAATCCCCAACCGTGAGGCGCGGCGCTCGCTGAGCGTGGTGCTCACCTGGCTCATGGTGCTCAGCCTGTTCGGGCTGATGATCTGGCTGGTCGTCCCGGCGACGGTCAAGCAGGGGCGCGAGTTCGCCGCCGACTTGCCGAATCTGCTCGAAGACGCGCAGAACGACCTCAAGTCCGTGCTGGGCCGCCCGATCAGCATCGGCAACTTCACGCTCGTGCCCTGGGACGAGCTGGAGAGCCTCTTCGCCCGCGAGGACGATGAGCAGCAGAGAGATGTCGGCAGCGCCCTGCAGAACGCCGTGCTATCGCTGGCCGACCCGGCGCTGGGCGTGGTGGGCAGCGCTGTGTCCTTCCTGGTGACCACTGTATTCGTGCTGATCATGCTCTTTTACCTGATGCGCGATGGGCCAATGTTCGGGGCCGGGCTGATCGGAGCCGTGCCGGAGAGCTACCAGGGCGACGTACGGCGGCTGCTGCACGAATTGGGGCTGATCTGGAGCGCCTATCTGCGCGGGCAGGTTGTGCTCAGCCTGATCATGACCGTGGTCGTTTACCTGGTGTCGCTGCTGCTGGGCCTGCCCCAACCGCTGCTGCTGGGGCTGGTCGCCGGGTTCCTGGAGTTCATCCCCAACCTGGGGCCGGCGCTGGCCCAGATTCCGGCGCTGCTCTTCGCCCTGACCACCGACAGCGCGACGATCCCCGGCCTGGACGCGGGCATTGTGTACGCGGTCGTCGTCTCCGGCGCTTACATCCTCGTGCAGAATCTCGAAGCGGTGTTCCTCGTGCCGCGCGTACTGGGCAGCAGCCTCGACCTGCACCCCTTCGTCGTGCTGGTCGCCATCCTCGTCGGCGCGAGCCTGGCCGGAGTGCTGGGCGTGGTGCTGGCCGCACCAACGGTGGCCACAATCCGCCTGTTCATGCGCTACCTGCGCGTCAAGCTGCTGGATGAGGAATACATGCCGGGGGCGCACCCCGCCGCCGCCGGGCAGCACAGCCTGGTCTATCGCCTCATGCACTACTTCATCAGCCGGCGCTATCCCGTCCTGCCCGCCGAGCCTTTGGACGAGTCGCCCCCCGCCCCACATGGGAGCGCGCGATGAGCCAGAACCCGGCCAACCTGGCCCTGCGCTTCGCGTTGGAGCTGGCTGCGCTGGCCGCTCTCAGCGTCTGGGCGCTGGCTCGCTTCGACGGGGTGCTGGGCATCGCCCTGGCCGTCATCCTGCCCGTCATTGCCGCGACGCTGTGGGCCACCTTCCGCGTGCCCGGCGATGCCAGCGCGTCGGGGCGCGCGCCGGTGCCCGTGCCGGGAATCGTCCGCCTGCTGCTGGAGCTGGCGCTGTTCGCGCTGGGCACGCTGGCACTGATCGCCGCCGGGCGAACAAGCGCCGGGATCGCGCTGGGCGTGGCCGTCCTGCTCCACTACGCCCTGTCCTACGACCGGATCGTCTGGCTGCTGCGCGGGAATACGCGCCAGCGCCCCTGACGCTGGAGGATACGATGCGCGTCTCGGCTCATGGCAAGTACCTGCTCCAGCTCACTCGATTGGGCATGTTCAACTGCTACCTGGTGCGCGAAGAAGACGGCTTCACCCTGGTGGATACCAACCTCGGTGGCAGCGCAACGAGCATCCTGGCCGCTGCCGAGCGGGCTGGCGCAGCAATCGTCCGCATTCTGCTCACGCACGCGCACAGCGATCATGTCGGCTCGCTGGACGCCCTGCACGCCGCCCTGCCCGCCGCCGAAGTGCTGATCGGCGCGCGCGAAGCCCGGCTGCTGGCCGGGGATATGAGCCTCGACGCCGACGAGCCGCAAACCGGGCCGCGCGGCGGATTTCCGCGAGTCGCCACGCAACCGACGCAAACGCTGCATCCCGGCGACCACGTTGGGTCGCTGCAAGCGATCGCCGCGCCCGGCCACACGCCGGGACAGATGGCCTTTTTCGACCCGCGTGACGGCACACTCGTCGCCGGGGACGCGCTGGTCACAAAGGGCGGCATGACCGTCGCCGGGGTGCTCAAGTGGTCGTTTCCCTTCCCCGCTCTGGCGACCTGGCACAAGCCAACCGCGCTGCGCACGGCGCGCGCTTTGCGCGCCCTGGAACCGGCGCGGCTGGCCGTTGGGCATGGGCCGGTCATCGAGCACCCGCTGGCGGCGTTGGATGCGGCCATTCGCGCTGCCGAGCGTCGCCGCGCGTTCGCGGAGTAGCGCGTCAGCGTCGAAACGTGGAGGAAGGCGGAGAATCGTGGCGAAATCTCTTCTACAGTCCCCCTCTGCGCCCTCTGCGCCTTTGCGGTCCGGATTCTCTCGCCCCCAAATGCCGATGCACCCTGGACAATTCGCGGCGCTGCGACGACAATGGGGGCCACTTTGATCACAGAAAAGGAGCCTCTCTCAAACCATGACCAACAACGGCGATATGACCGAAATCCCGATCGACACGCTGGCCGAAACCGAGAACTACACCATCTGGAGCGCAGTGGAGCCGGATGGCGAGATGACCTTCCACATCGAACTAGGCCCGGTGACCGCCCACTTCTTCACCGAGGAATGGGGCGAGTTCCTCGAAATGATCCGCGAGGCCATCGAGGGCGAAGAAGCGGGCAGCAGCGACGACGTGGAAGTCGAGATGGACTGGGGCACGCTCTACTTCGCGCGCGACGAGTGGAACGAGCTGGCGCAGCTTATCGGATCGCTCCAGGCGTAGCAGGGGCAAGGGCGGGCGTAGCGAAGCCCGCCCTTTTCGTTAGAGAAGCTGGCCGAACTCACTCGCTCGCGCCACTCCTATGCTCACCGCGCAAACCTTCCGCTTTCTGGCCGGGCCGCAAGGCCGCGCGACTCTGAGCTGGCTGGCGGCGCGCGATCTGGGCGACGCGCAGACGCTGCCCCTGCTGGATGCGCTGCGCCGCGACCTGCCCCCCGACCTGGCCGCCGCCGCCCTGACGCTGGCCCGGCTGCGCGCCCGCGCCACCGCCAAGTTCAGCCGGGCAGAGGCCATGTTTTTCACGCCAGATGCCCTCGAACAGGCCAGCGGCGAGATCGTCAGCGCGTGGCGGGCGCGCCGCTTCGCCCTGGGCGGTTACCCGCACATCGCCGACCTGGGCTGCGGCGTCGGCGGGGACGCGCTGGCTCTGGCCGCGCTGCCGGGCGTGCGCATCACCGGGCTGGACCGCGACCCGCTGCGCCTGGCCCTGGCCCGCGCCAATCTCGCCGCCTATGGGCGCGCGGCAGACTGGGCGCGCGCCGATCTGAACGACCCGCTCCCGCTGCGCGGGGTGCGCGCCGCCTTCTTCGACCCGGCGCGGCGAGCGGACGGGCGGCGGCTGTTCTCCGTGCGCGACTACGCCCCGCCGCTCGACGTGATCGCGGGCTGGCGCTTCGCTGCGCTGGCGGTCAAGCTGGCCCCAGGCGTGGCCCTGGACGAGTTGGCGCCCTATACCCATGCCGGGGCCGGCGTGGAGTTCGTCAGCGCGGGCGGCGAATTGAAGGAAGCCGTGCTGTGGGATGGCGAGCTGGGCTTCGCCGGGCGCTGCGCTTCGCGCGCCGATGCCGGGGAGACGCTCTGGCCGCAGGGCGCGCCGCCGCCGCCGCTTTCGGCCCCGCGCGCCTACCTGGTCGAGCCAGACCCGGCGATCATCCGCGCCGGGCTGCTCGGCGAGTTGGCCGCGCACCTGGGCCTCACCCTGTACCGCCTGGACGAGTCCATCGCCTACCTCACCGGCGACGATCCGCCGCCGGCGGGCTGGGCGCGCGCCTGGCGGGTGCTGGCCTGGCTGCCGTTCCAGCTTAAGCGGGTGCGCGCCGCGCTGCGCGAGCGGGGCATTGGCCGCGTCACCGTCAAGAAGCGCGGCAGCCCGCTGTCGCCGGAAGAAGCAATTCGCCTGCTGAAGCTCGACGGCGGCGGCGAGGAAGCCGTCGTCGTGCTGACCCAGGTGGCCGGGCGGCACTGCGCCCTGATCTGCGCGCCGCCCTCGGATCACTGATCGCTGGCTGCTGAGCGCTGACGGCTGGCAGTTGGCTACCGCACACCAGGAGTGCATAATGGACCTGATCACGCTGATGGACTGGGCGCTGTTCGTGGGGGGATTGCTGGGTTTCGTGGGGACGCTGCGCGGCTGGCGCTTCTTCATGGACGCGCAGCGCATGGAGACGCTGATCCGCGCGCTGGGCGAGACCCGGGTGCGCGCGCTCGTCGCGGGCCTCTACCTGCTGCTGGGGCTGCTCGGCGCGCGCAACGTGTTCGGCTCCTGAGCCGCGCCCGCGCAGCCAATTTGTGCAGAAACGCCCAATGCCCCTCTCGGACTGCGAAAAAACGCGAATACCTATTGGCTATCCGCCGCCGCCCTGCTACAATGGAAAGGGACAATAGCAGAGATAGATGGAGAGAGCTGCGGCAGTCTGGTTTTTGGGCACATGGCTAAAGACTTATGCAAGAACCAGCACTCCTCGCAATAGGTTTATTTGCCGTGTAGCAACCGCCAGCCATCCGACTTTGCGGCTAGACAAGCCTGTTTGTTCGCGCCTCGCCTAAGCTCCGCAGCCATCCCGCTATTCTGTCCAGCGCGCTCCCGTGCCGGCTGGTTCACCGTGCCAGGGAGTTCTCGGTTGTAGAGAGCGACTCATGACAGCGTACCTGATTGTTGACGTTGACGACCTTTTGCAGCGCCTGGAATCGCGCGGTGTGGTCATGGACATCCAGACCGTCGCCACAGCGCTGCTCAATGCCGCGTCACTGGCCGCTGGCCTGGGCAGCCCCGAAGACCTGATGGCGATCGCCGTCGCCGACTGGAATCGCTATCGCCGTCCCAGCATCAGCGCCGGCGTGAGCGTGCAGCAGGTCTTCGCCAACGAAGGCTACGACCTGTTCAACGTCCCCGATCGGCAGGCGGTGACCGACGCTCTGCTGGCTCATTATTTCTCTTTCGACGAGCAGGTCGTTGACGAGCTGATCATCGCCTCGACGCGCATGGACATCGCCAGCCTGGCCCAGCGCGTCCCGGCGACGGGGCGGGCGCGCATACGCATCTGGGGCGACGAGCCGCCGCCCGGCCTGAGCGGGGTCATCTTCCAGCCGCTCGAAGCGATCCTGGGCATCCCCAGCAAGGCGGTGGCGCTCTACATTGACTTCGAGAATATCTCGATCAGCCTGAGCGAGCAGGGCTACATCATCAACATTGACGACCTGCTGGAAGGCATGATCCACCAGGCCCAGACGCACGGCCAGGTAGTGCGCATGGCGGCCTACGCGCCCTGGGGACAGCGCGGCAGCCTGGCCCCCATGATTGACCGCACGGGCCGCGAGGTCTCCGACGAAGTGCCCAGCCGCCTGGCTCGCGCCAACATTGACCCCGTCTTCAGCCTGCCGGGCAAGAACAGCGCCGACATGCGCATCGCCAAGGAAGTGCTGGACGACAGCGCCCGGTTCAACAGCGCCGATGTGTTCATCATCGCCAGCGGCGACCGCGACTTCGCCGAAGTCTTCAGCGCCGTGCGCACGCGCAACAAACAGGTCATCGTCTGGGGCGTGCGCGGCAGCACCAGCCGCCTGCTTGAATCTAATCCCGCGCTCAGCGTCGAGTACGTCGAGGACTTCTGCAAGCTGCGCCGCGTGGCCGACGCGATGGCCGCCCATGTCGAGCCGTCCGAGCCAAGCGCCCCGGTGGTGGAGTTCCGCCCGTCGCAGTGGTCGAGCGTCGTCCTGCAGCTCGACCTGCTGCTGGGCGAGCGCAGCGCCGACCGGGTGAGCGTCAGCACGCTGATCAAGCGCCTGGTGGACGAGCGCGCCGTGCCCAACGAAGACCGCGCCCAAGACCTGATCTTCCAGGCAGCCAACCAGGGTATCCTGGTGGTGGATGCGGAGCAGAGCACAGTCATGCCCAGCGTCTCAAATGCCATCGTCGAGACGACGCGCCTGATCCGCGACCGCATCGTGCACCGCGTGGCCAACACGCTGCACGTGCGCGGCTGGGAGTACGTCAATTACGGCTTCCTGCTCAAGGGCATCGGCATGGATCACGGGCTGGTCGGGCCGGGCCTGAACACGACCGACACCTGGCGCTCGGAATGGGTGGACACGCTGGTGCGCGAAGGCATCCTCAGCCGCGAGCTGGTGCCACACCGCCACAACCCCGAAGACCTGGTGCCGGTGATCAAACTGATTGACACCGAAAAACCCACCGGCGCACCGCAACTGCCAGGCGTCACGCGCGAGGATGTCGAGCTGATGATCCGGCGCATCATCGTCAGCGTGGAGCAGTTCACATCGTTCCGCGGCTTCGCCTGGTGTCCGCTGGGCAGCCTGCACCGCCGCCTGCGCCCCTTCGACCCCAGCACGACCTTCCAGCAGTCGGTTGAAGAGCTGCTGGAGCGCGGGGCGGTGGACATCAACGAGTACGAAAACCCGCAAAGCGAATTCACCACGAAAGGCATCTCGCTGGTCGAGGAGTCGCCCATCGTGCAGCGCGTGGTAGCGGAGCGCAACGCCTTCGTGCACGCCCTGCTCGACCTCTACGAGCGCCGCCTGCCCCTCAGCCGCGACACGATCCGCGACTACACCGACCTGAGCGACCGCGACCTGGAACTGTGGCTCTCGATCATGCAGTCGGAGAACGTGCTCAAGGCGGTGCCGGGCCAGGCCGACCTGTACAGCCTGTTCCGCACGCACCACACCGTGTGCATGGTCGCCGGCGATCCGCCCGCCGAGCCGCAGGAATAAGCCGCTTCCAGCCTCAGCAGCAGGGGCGTTGCCCTGCCATGCCCAGTCCGCAGCCAGACTTCCGAAGTTTGCGCAAACTTCGGAAGTCTTAAGAGCGCCTCGATCCCCCGGCCAAGTTAGGGAAAGGGACCGGGGGATCAGGATTCAAAGGCGCATAACACGCTCTAGACCTTGCGGGCGGCTCATGGTACAGTGTGAACGAGGCCCTGGTAGCCCAGGTTTGCGCGGCGCCGATGCGACGGGCGGCGCGGTTGTGCGTATGATATAACAGGGGAAGCGCGCCCTCCCGTCTCGCCGGCCCTCTGCCCACCCACCCACAGGCCGCGCACCGCTTACAGGGCAGCGGGCCGCAGCCGCCCAAGCGCCCGGCAAAGGAACTTTTTGATGAGCGATCCGTTGATCTCGCAAACCCTCGGCCAGTACGAGATCGTCAGCAAGCTCGGCAAGGGCGGCATGGCCACCGTCTACCGCGCGCGCCAGGTGACCATGCGGCGCGACGTAGCGATCAAGGTGATGAGCGCCGACCTGGCCACCGACCCGGAGTTCGTGGCCCGCTTCGAGCGCGAGGCGCACGTCATCGCCCGGCTGGAGCACCCGCGCATCCTGCCCGTGCACGACTTCGGGCACGACGGCGAACTGTTCTACCTGGTGATGCGCCTGATCGAGGGCGAGTCGCTCTATTACCGGCTGAAGCGCGGGCCGCTGCCGCTCAAAACGGCGGCGCGCTTTGTTGGGCAGATCGGCGAGGCGCTCGACTACGCGCACGCCGAGGGCGTGATCCACCGCGACCTGAAGCCGAACAACATCCTCATTGACCAGTGGGACAACCTCTACCTGGTAGACTTCGGCCTGGCCAAGATGATGGCCTCCATGCAAAATCTCACCCAGTCCGGCACGGTGCTCGGCACGCCGGCCTACATGGCCCCGGAACAATGGCGCGGTGAGCCGGTGGATGCCCGCACCGATGTCTACGCGCTGGGCATCATCCTCTACGAGATGGTGGCCGGGCGCACGCCGTTCGAGTCCGACACGCCCTTCACCCTGATGTACAAGCACATCAACGACGCGCCGCCGCCCCTGCGCGAGACGCTGCCCGACCTGCCCGTCGAAGTGGAGGTGGTCATCCTCAAGGCGCTGGCCAAGAACGCCGACGATCGCTACCAGTCGGCGGGCGCGATGGCCCGCGCGTTCAGCGAGGTGGTGCGCGTGGCCGGGACGCTGCCCCAGCGCGTTCGCAAGCCGGACGAGCAGCCCGCTTCCGCTGAAGCGGGGGCGGAAGCGGCCGGCGCCGGGCCGCAGACGCCACTCCTGGTGGCGCAGCCGGAAGCCGCCCAGGAAGCTGAGCCAGCAATCGAGCCAGAGATGCCCGCTGCTGCCAAGACCACAGCAGACGCAGAGCCGCCGCCGCCCGCCCCGCCAGACGAAATCGTGCCCCTCCCCGCGCAGATCGTGCCGCCGCCGCCCCCACTGCCGCTGCCGCCCGTCGCGGGGGGGCGCAAAGCCAAAGCCAAGCGCGATCCCTACGGCGAGCCATTCGACGCGGGCGATCCATCGTCGGGGATGGCGCGCAGGCGCAGCCTGGCGGAACGGCGCGGGGCCTCGAGCGCGCTGCGCCAGGCGATGGAAGCGGTAGACCAGTCGCTGGAGAAAGTCGTCGAAAAGGCGGCAGAGGCCGCGCCCCCGCTGCCCGGCGTGGCGGGTGCCTCGGCCAGCAGCAGCGTTACACCGGACGCGCCCGCCTTGCGCGCGGTGCAGCGGGCGCTGCCCGCCGGCGAGCCGCTGATCGGGGTGATTGACGTGCGCGGCACCACGCGCTGGCGCATGTGGAAGCAACTGGCCGCCGGCGGGCTGGCCCTGAACATCATCGGCGGAGTGCTCAACGCCGGGCTGCTCAGCGTGCTCGGCTGGCTGGCCTGGATTTTCCTGGCCGTGCAGCTCTTCCGCACCTGGCGCGGCGAGATCGGGCAGTATTACCTGGGCTTCGGCGAGACGCGCGTCATCGTGCTGCCGCGCGACACTGACGCCAACCCGCTCTACGCCCAGGCCGCTGTCGTGCCCTGGCACGGCATCGAGCGGCTGCGCCTGACCAACCGCTACGTCCTGCTCGACGTGCTGCTCGACGACGGCGAGGCGCTGAGCGTGGCGGCGTTGCTGGTGGCGACGGGCGCGGGCGGCCTGGGCGACCAGGCGAGCTGGCTGCCCGGCAGCCCCGTCGCCGGCCTGATCGCGGCGCGCGGCTTCGAAGCGCGCAACCTCTAGCATACGGGCGCAGAAGGCACCCATGACCGATCCGGCGCTCAGCGAGCGGCCCATCGGACTGCTCGACTCAGGAGTGGGCGGGCTGTCTATCCTGCGCGAGGTGCGCGCCCAACTGCCCGCCGAACATCTCCTCTACCTGGCCGACCAGGCGCACGTGCCCTATGGCCCGCGCAGCATCGAGCAGGTGCGCGCCTTCACCGAGGGCATCGCCCGCTTCCTGATCGCCCAGGGCGTCAAGCTGATCGTCATCGCCTGCAACACGGCCAGCGCCGCCGCGCTGCACCCCCTGCGCGCGCAGTTCCCCGGCATGCCCTTTGTCGGCATGGAGCCGGCGGTCAAGCCCGCCGCATCCGCCACGCGCAGCGGCGTGATCGGCGTCATCGCCACCGAAGCGACCTTCCAGGGCGAGCTATTCGCCAGCGTCGTCGGGCGTTTCGCCCAGGGCGTGCGCGTCGAGACGCGCGCCTGCCCGGAGCTTGTGCAACTGGCCGAAGCGGGCGAGACAGCATCGGCGCGCTCACGCCTGGCCGTGCGCCGCTGCCTGGCCCCGCTGCTGGAAGCGGGCATTGATCAGCTTGTGCTCGGCTGCACCCATTTTCCCTTCCTCAGCGAGGCGATCCAGGCCGAGGCCGGGCCGGGCGTGACCCTCATAGACCCCAGCCCGGCGGTCGCCCGGCAGGCCGGGCGCGTGCTGGGCGACCGCGGCGCGCTCAGCCCGGCAAGCGCGTCCGGCTCCGTGACCTGCTACACGACCGGCCAGCCGGACGCCTTCCGCGCCGTGCTGGAGACGCTGCTCGGCGCCGAGTTCGCGGCGCTGACGGGCGTGCATCCGGCAGCCTGGGACGGCGATCGGCTGGGCGCGCTGCCCTGAAGCGCTGAGCGCCTCTCCCCCTGAATCTCCCTCTCCAGCCGAGCTAGAGAGGGGGACCTGGCTCGGCTGGCACGGGCACTCTCCCCTTCCCCTAGCCTGGCTGGGGGAAGGGGCCGGGGGATAGGGGCGTTCTGAAGACTTCCGAAGTTTCCGAAAACTTCGGAAGTCTGAGTTGGGGCACCCGCCCCCTCGATTTCCCCTTGACAGAATTGATTACTTCGATATACTTCTAATTTGATGCTTATCTAATTATCGTCCAGGAGAAAATCGCCATGAGCGAGGTCACCCCGCCAGGCTCGGCCATGCCGGTCGTGCTCGAAGGGTTCTTCAAGGCGCTCGCCGACAGCAGCCGCCTGCGCATCATCGGGTTGCTGGGGATGCGCCCGCACAACGTCGGCGAGCTGGCCCAGGCGCTCGGTCTTACCGAGCCGACCGTCTCGCATCACCTGGCGCGGCTGCGCGAAGCGTGGCTGGTCAACCTGCGCGCTGAGGGCACGACGCGCATCTACAGCCTGCGCGTTGATATGCTGGAGACCATGCTGCGCCACGCGCTCGACTTCGAGGAACTGGCCCGCCTGACCCCCACCCCCAGGCCGGATATGGCCTGGGTGAATGACCTGGCCTTGAGCGAGGCCGACCGCAAGGTGTTCCGCGACTACTTCAACGGGCGGCGGCTCAAGCACATTCCCACCAAGCAGTCCAAGCTGCTGGTCATCCTGCGCTGGCTGGCGGAGAAGTTCGCGCCAGGCGTGCAATACACCGAGCAGGAGGTGAACGCCATCCTCAAGACGGTGCACCCCGACTACGCGCGGCTGCGCCGCGAGCTGGTGGACTTCAGGCTGCTGGCACGCGAGGGCGGCGGCGGGCTGTACTGGCGCGTCGTCGAGCCGCCGGACGCCTGACCGGGAACGTTACCGGCGCGGGCGGGCGGCGCTGCGCTCCCCCTGCCCGCCCAGCCGTACGGTCAGCTCCAGCTCGTCCAGGCGCTGCGCCAGGTCGGGCGGGGTGAGCGGCAGGGCGACGGTGAACGTGCTGCCGGGGCAGCGCTCCGGGTCGCTGCCCGCGCTCTCCGCCCAGATGCGCCCGCCGTGCGCCTGCACGACGCCGCGCGCGATGGTCAGGCCCAGGCCCGGCCCCCCGCCCATGAACTTGGTCGCGCCCGTCGAGTGGTGATTGGGATCCTGGGCGCGGAAGAATTTCTCGAAGACGAGGTCGAGCAGCGCCGGATCAATGCCGATGCCGCTGTCGCGAATGGCGACGATGGCCTCGTCGCCTTCAATGCGCCCCGTGATGTCAATGCGCCCGCCGTCCGGCGTGTACTTGATCGCGTTGAGGATCACATTGCGGAACGCCTGCACCAGGCGCGGCTCGTCGCCGGAGATGGCGGGCAGGTCGCGCAGGCCGCGCGCCGCGACCATCAGCTTGCGCTGGCGCACGGCGTCGGTCAGCGGCTCCAGCGCGCTGCGCACCACCGCTTCCAGGCGCAGCGGGGCGAAGTGCAGGCTCAGCGCGTCCACGTCCAGCTCGCTGACATCGAGCATAGCCGCGATCAGCTCTTCCAGGCGGTCGGAAGCGCGGCGGATGCTGGCTGTCATGCCCGCGATCTGATCCTGGTCGAGCAGCCCCTCGTCGTTCATGGACTCCATGATCTCCGCAAAGCCGCGAATCTGGGCCAGCGGCGTGCGCAGCTCGTGGCTGGCGATGGTGATGAAATCCGTCTTGACGCTGTTCAGCTTCTCAAGCTGTTGGGTGGTGGCCGACAGGGCGCGATTGAGGGCCATCTGCTCGGCTTCGCGGCGACGCAGGTCGGCGATCAGGCGGGCGCTGCGCAGGGCCGCGCCGGTCTGGTTGGCGATGGTCATCAGCAGCTCAAGATCGTGGGCACTGAACGGGTCATCGCTCGTCTTGGGGCCGCAGCAGATGATGCCGATCAGTCGGTCATGCACGATCACCGGCGCGTAGGCGCTCATGCGCGTCTGGGCGAAAAGCTGGCGCTCGGCCAGGGGCACGGCAGCGAAATCCGGGCTGAAGTCCAGGTCGTATTGCAGCAGGGGCGCGCGGGCGCGCAGAAACCGCTCGCCAACGGGGCCATTGGCCGCGATCCAGCCCCGTATTTCCGGGATCTCGTCCAGGCGCGGCACCGCCTCGATCTCCAGATCGTTTTCGCCATGATGAGTCACCAGCAGGAATCCACCGCGCCGGGCACGCAGCAGATCGCGCAGGGTGCGCAGCGTGACCTCTACCAGGTCGTCCAGCTCGACGGCGCGGCCCATGTCGGCGGAGAACTGGCGCAGTTGGCGCGAGACGACCGGGCGCGACTCGCCCAGCAGCCCGGCCAGTACGTGCTGGACCAGCGCGTGGAGAGGGGTGGCGATCGCGGCGGCGGCCAGGGCCAGCGCCGCCAGCAGAGCCAGTTGGCCCGGCGCCGTCGCGTCAATGCCGGTGGCGAGCAGCGCCGCGCCAAACGTCGCCAGCGCGGTCACCAGCGTCAGCAGGCCGGCGGCGGTGGTCAGGCGCACGATGCGGCGGATGTCGAAGACGCGATAAGCGGTCGCGCTGTACGCCGCGCTCCCGAACCCGGCCAGTTGCAGCAGCAGCCCGATCTCGGTGACGATGCGCTCGCCGCTGGCCGCCAGTGCCACGCCGACCACCATCGGCGGCACGATCACCGCGCCGAACAGCGCCTGGTTGGCCAGCTCTGGCAGCGCCGCCCGGTAGAACGCGGCCAGCGCGGTCAGCATGAGCGCGACGCCCCCCAGCAGCCACCCGCCGATGACCAGCCAGGCCGCCCAGTCTGCGGCAGAAGCCAGGTCGCTGTACCAGCCCGCCTGGCCGAGTATGGTGCCGGGCGGCGAGACACACGCCGCCGCCTGGGCCAGCCACCACGCGCTGCCAACCGCCAGCCACGCCGCAACCGCCCGCGAGCGCAGATAGCTGAGCAGCAGCGCGCCGAAGAAAACGAGCGCGGCGTTGGTCGCCAGGATCGCCAGGGCGGGCGCGGTCAGCGCGCCGGGCAGCAGCGCGTCGTAGGGCGCGGGCGCGTCGCGGGGCAGCAGGCCCACCCAGTTCGCCGCCCACGCCGCGACCAGCGCCAGCAGCAGCCAGCGCCGCCGGGCTATGCGGCGGGGTCGGCGGCGCAGGGCGATCATCCAGATGATGATCCCGCCATAGACCGCGATCAGGATGGCGCTCAGCAGGAGTGATGAGCCAGGCACAGACGCTCCCTTACGGTGCGCTTCGGGAAGATCGCTTCAAACGGCTTACCTCACCCCCGCTCAGCGCTGGCGCGCTTCACAGCCTGCTCTCTACAGTGGAGAGAAAATGCGCCAGGCAGGGCAGAAACGAGGGCGAGGTAGAGAATCAGTACGCTTTGGCGAAGTAGGCCATCTCCTGCGCCTGAGCGCCGCAGATAATGCACGGACCATGCTCGCCGGGGTGCGGTTGTTGCAGCGGGAAGTTGCGGCTGACAGCCTGTGCGTCCTCTTTGATGCGCTCTTCACAGGCCTTGCCCCCGCAGAACCAGGACAGCGCCCATTCGCCGCGCCGGATCACGTCCACGAAGTCGGCGTAACCGCTGGTGACTTCGCGGAGACGGCTGTCGCGGAACTCGGTGGCCTGGGCCAGCAGGTTCGCCTGGATGGCGTCGAGCAGCTCGCGCACCGTGTGCGCCAGCCCCTCCTGGCTGACGAAGCGCTTACCCTCTTTGCCAGGGATGTCGCGGCGGGCCAGGGCGACGCTGTGGTTGGCCACGTCCTTGGGGCCAATCTCCATGCGCAGCGGGACGCCGCGCATCTCCCAGTCGTTGAACTTGAAGCCGGGCGAGAGGGTGTCGCGATCGTCCACCTTGATGCGAAGGCCCGCATCGGTGAGTTCGGCGGCGATGCGCGCCACAGCCGCCATCACCGCGGCGCGCGAGGTTTCGTCGCGGAAGATGGGCACGATCACCACCTGGAAGGGGGCCAGCTTGGGCGGCAGGCGCAGGCCCTGGTCGTCGCCGTGCGTCATGATGACGGCCCCGACCATGCGCGCGCTGAGACCCCACGACGTAGTCCAGCAATGCCGCAGCTCGTTGTTCTCATCGGTGAACTGAATCTCGAACGCTTTGGCGAAGTTCTGACCCAGGTCGTGGCTGGTGCCTGCCTGCAGCGCCTTGCCATCGCGCATCATCGCCTCGATGCTGAAGCTGGCCACCGCGCCGGCAAAGCGCTCCTGGTTGCTCTTGCGCCCCTGGATGACCGGGATCGCCGCGTCATTACGGGCAAAGTCGGCGTAGACGCCCAACATGCGCATCGTCTCTTCCAGCGCGTCTTCGTGCGTGGCGTGGGCGGTGTGTCCCTCCTGCCACAGGAACTCCATCGTGCGCAGGAACAGGCGCGTGCGCAGCTCCCAGCGCACGACGTTGGCCCACTGGTTGATCAGCAGGGGCAGGTCGCGGTAGGACTGGATCCACTTCTGGAACGCCCAGCCGATGATCGTCTCCGAAGTGGGGCGCACGACCAGCGGCTCCTCCAGCACTTTGCCGCCGCCGATGGTCACCACGGCCAGCTCCGGCGAGAAGCCCTCGACGTGCTCCGCCTCTTTCTTGAGGAAGCTCTCCGGGATGAACAGCGGAAAGTAAGCGTTCTGGTGACCGGTCGCCTTGAAGCGGCGATCCAGCCCGCTCTTGACGCCTTCCCACAGCTCGTAGCCGTAGGGCTTGATGATCATGCAGCCGCGCACGGGCGAATAATCCGCCAGGTCGGCCTTCTGGACGACATCGGTGTACCACCGGGAGAAATCTTCGGATTGCGGCGTGACGCCCTGCTGTGCCACAGTTACTTGCTCCTTCGTCAGTAGGGGTGTTGGTCGTTGGCGCGCGCGCCGGTGCTTGTGCGGCGGCCCGCAGATTGTACCGCATTTGAGGATGGGCCAACGCAGCAAAATCACGGTGGGGTGCGTGCAAAGGTTGACAGCGACTCGCCGGGCGGGGGTGAGGTCAGCTCCCCCTCATCCCCCCAACCCCTTCTCCCTCCAAGGGGAGAAGGGGAGCAAGGCGCAGGATTTCCCCTCGCCCCGGTGAGGGAGAGGGGC
>JAHDWP010000039.1 GCA_023382715.1 Anaerolineae bacterium | reverse complement strand
CCAGGGCGCAGCAGAGCTTTACCTCACCCCCAGCCGCGCTGCGCTCGGCTTGCCCCCTCTCCATCTGCGTGGAGAGGGGGCGGTGAGGCGCGTCAGCGCCGAGCGGGGGTGAGGTCAGCCAGGGCGCAGGGCATTTACCTCACCCCCAGCCGCGCGGCGCTTGGCGTGCCCGGCGGCGAGGCGCGTCAGCGCCGAGCGGGGGTGAGGTCAACCAGGGCGCAGAGCAGCGCAACGCCTCACCCGCGATCAAGCGCCCAAAACAAGACTTCCGAAGTCTCTGAAGGCTTCGGAAGTCCGAGCAACTCTGAACCGCTGCGGAGTCGTTCCGACCCCGTTAACGCCCCTGAGCCAGCCGGGGCACCCGCTCTTCCAGCGGCCTGTCTACCTGAATGCCCTTGAACGCCGGCAAGTAGCGCATCCCCAGGCTGAAGAGCATCACCAGGATGGCGATGACCATGAAGGCCGACGCCCACTCCGTCCACGCCGGCGTGTAGTCCGTGATCAGCGGATCGGTCACCGGCGGGTTCACCGACAGCGGCTCGGTGAAGGCCAGCAGCGTCGTGTGGTAGCGGTTGAAGACCAGCCCGGCCACTGTCAGGCCGCTGCCGGTCAGCAGCAGGGCGATGCTGCCGGTGAATCGCGCGCGAATGAGCAGGATCGCCGCCACCAGGCCCCCCAGGAAGATTTCCCAGGTCCAGAAGGTGAGGGCGAACGGCCCCGCCGACAGCGTGGTGAACGCCTCGGTGCGCCCCGGCACATAGCCGTAGTTGCCAGCGGTCGTGTCCCAGAAGCGCATATACAGGTACACCAGCAGCACAGCGCCGGACAACTGCCCGGCCTGCAGCAGCACCCGCGCGGGCACCAGCAGCCGCCCGGTGATCCACTGCACGATCAGGGTGACGTGCACGCTGAACGCGATGCCGCCCGCCACAGCCGAGACGATGAACAGAAGGGGCATGGTGGGGCGGAACAGCGCGGCGCGCCCGACGACAACACCATACGTCCCGCCCAGGCTGGACTGGTGCAGCAGCGACAGGCCCATCCCAATGATCGCCAGGACGGGCGCAAAGCGGTGAATGCGGTGCCCCAGGTCCTGCAGCCAGGGGAAGCGGTCGAAGATCGGCATCTCGACCACCATCGGGAACACTTCCAGCGTCAGCACCAGGAAGTAGAGCGTGATGCACAGCGTCACTTCCCAGAGCATCGAGTGGATGTTCCAGTGCACCCAGCCGTGCCAGAAGCGATCGGGCCGCCCGATGTCCAGAACGAGGGCCATCAGCGCGCCGCTGTAGCCGAGAATGCCCACGAACACCGCCACCCGCGCCAGGGGCTGATATTGCTCCTGGCCCAGCAGATAGGTCAGCGCGGAGAGCGAAAACGCGCCAGCAGCCACCCCGATGCACGACAGGTCCAGGATGATCCACAGGCCCCAGGGCGCGCCATCGGTCAGGTTGGTGACAACCAACCCCTTATACATGATCAGAAACACGGCATACGCCCCGACGGCGATCACGGCCAGCAGGGCGGCGATCCACACCCAGAACAGGTTAACTCGCTGTCTTATCTGGCTCAGCATGGCACCCTTCCCCTTACGTTGGCAGCAAGTAGTAGACGCGCGGCTTGGTGCCCAGCTCCGGGCGGAGCACCACCGCCTGCCGTCCTGCCATCTTGCGTGAAGCGGGACTGTTCGGATCGCGCAGATCGCCGAAGACGCGCGCCTCTGTGGGGCAGATCACGCAGCAGGCCGGGGTCGCCGACCGGTCATAGCCGGGGCGCAGACCCCGCTCCAGGCCCGCATCAATGCGGTGCGAGCAGAAGGTGCATTTCTCGGCCACGCCGCGCGGACGGCGGGGGTTCTCAATCGTCCCCCAGGTGGGCACCATCGGGTTCTCGTCGGTGCGCTCTTCCCAGTTGAAGACACGCGCGCCGTAGGGACAGGCCACCATGCAATAGCGGCAGCCGATGCAGCGCTGGTAGTCCATGACCACGATGCCGTCTTCGCGGTGATATGTCGCGTTCACCGGGCACACTTCTACGCACGGCGCGTGCTCGCAGTGCATGCACGGGCGTGGCAGAAAGACGGGCTTGCCGAAGGTTACCTCGTCACGCAGCACGATATTCCACAGATGCCCCGTCGTCGTGTCATTGGTCGCCTGGCAGGCAAAGGCGCAGCGTTCGCAGCCGATACAAGTCCCCAGGTCAATCACCATGGCCCAGTAAGGCCCGCTGCCGCCGTGCGCGCTGGCCTCTCCGAGGGGGTCGTCGTGCGCCCAGAACTCGTTCCACACCCAGGCTCCCGCCGCCACACTGATGCCCAGCGCGCCGGCCAGCTTGATGAACTCGCGCCGGTCCAGCTTGCGCGTATGCTCGCTCATAACGCTACCTCCTGCCATCATCTCAACAGTGATTTCAGCCGCACTAGCAGGAACAGGATGAAGACGACTACCAGCGCGCCCAGCGCGCCGCCCACCAGATCGGCGGTGCGTTTGTCATCCACCTTGCTCTGGAGCCGCACAACTTCTGCCTCCAGCTCATGAACCTGATTGAACTCTTCTTCGGTCATGCCGCTGGCCTCGCGCACGCTGAGCATGTGGGTATTCCCATGACACTCCGCGCACACGCCCGGATCAATGGCCATCGTGTGCCCGCTGACGCGCACCAGGCCGCCATTGGTAGAGACCTTGCGCTGCATGTGGCAATCCACACAGGTCATGTCGTCGCCCATGTGAATCTCGTCCACCAGGGCTTCCTGATGGCACGCCCCACACGTCGTATTGACATCGCCCAGGATCAGGCCGTTCTCGTGCGGGGTGTGGCAGTCCACACAGCCAATGCCCCACGTCTTGTGCGCGCTGACCAGCCATTCGTCATAGGTCGGCGCGTGCGCCCCGCTGTGGCAGCGCGCGCAGTCTGTCGGCTCGTTGGCGATGTCCACCGCCGCCGGCGGGTGCTGAACGTCGTTGGGCACCGAGTGGCAGTTGCTGCACACCACGCCCTCGTACTGGTACGTGCCCGTCGTCGGGTCGAAGCCGGACGCATGGCAGCTCATGCATTGCGTCGGGCGGCCCTGGCTCGCATGGGTTTCAAGGAACGTGGTGGACTGCGAAGCGAGGGCGTGGGGCGAATCCTGCCACCGGCGGTATTCATCGCGATGGCATTGGGCACACTGCTCCGGATCGGTCGTCTGGAGCACGGTCGCCGCCGTCACCGGCGTGATCACCTTGAGCAGGCCCAGCTCAACCTCGACCGCGTGGAGCAGCGCATCGGTGTAAGCGTAGTTGTGAATCCCCAGGCTGCCGTCGTTGGTCACGAAGGCGAGCACCGTGTTCACCCAGGAGGGAGCATCAGATCGCTCAGCTAGCCTCTGGCGCGCCTGAGTCAGGCGGTCCGCGACGCCGCTCTGCGTCTTCTCGACGAAAGTTGCCAGATAGTCGCGGCTCACGTCAGTGTGACAGTCCGTGCACGAATCGGGGAAGCACTCGGTCAATTCAGTGCACAGCGCCGTGGCCAGGGTGTGGCTGCCTGCACGCCCAAACTGCCCGACGTAGGTGGTTTTGGGCATGTGGCAGGTCTCGCAGTTCGGGCCGCCCTCGGTGGTGAAGTGGCCCGACGGGATGCCGTTCACGATCGGGACGATCTGCCGGCCTTCATACATCTCCTGCGTGGGGTGGTGTAGCTGGCCGGCGACCAGCATCAGCTCGCCGTCCGGGGTCGAGCTGTTGTGGCACGCCACACACAGCTCGTATTCATCGGCCACCAACTGATACGGGCGCTGGCTTTCGCCGTGCGGCTCGTGGCAGGCGACGCAGGTCACGCCGCCCGTCGCGATCTCACCGTCCGCGCTCGCCGTGACATGGCAGCGCGCACACTCGCCGGGCAGCACGCCCTTGCTGGTGGCGTGCCCGCTCATCAGCCATTCGGCGTACTGGTTGTAGGCTTTGGCATGGCCGCCCGTCCACCACACATCCGGATCATCTTCAGCGGCCAGCATGAAGACATTCTCATCGAGCGGCAACCCCGGCTGATAGCCGACCGGGTAGCCGTGCACGCCGTCGGGGCTGGTCCCCTGAACGTGGCACTGACCGCACACTTCGGCGTCCACGCCCCGGTAGATGGTGCCTGTCGTGCCCATATGCGCGCCGCCCGGCCCATGACAGGACTCGCAGCCGACGTTGAACTCAACGTCCCCCGTGTCCCATTCTTCGGCGAAGGCGAACTGCGTCTGTTCGACGGCCTCGGCGCCCTCCAGCCCGGTGGTGTGGCAGCCCGCGCAGGTTACGCGCCAGTCCTGCTCCGGCGCTTGCCAGGCAGTGCCCTCTTCCTCCGACCAGGCGCCGACCTGCCCCTCGTTCTGCGGCACGTGCCAGGTCACTGGCAGGACGTAGAAGCCCTCGGTGCCATCGTCGCGCGGCATCACGCTAAGGTAGCGCTCGATATAACGCCCGCCGAGCACGTAGGTGATATCCTCAGCGGCGAGCGGGCGCTCGGAGCCATCCGGCCACTGGATAGTGGGGCTGGCCCCCGCCGACAGGTCTCCGGCGATATTCTCTGCCGTGCCAGGACGCACCATCTGGGCGTGCCAGGTCGTGTGCCACGCTTCATCCTGCGTGTGGCACATCGAGCAGAAACGGGTCCCCTTGTACTCCGCGTCGAGATTGGGGGGAGTTCCCTGCTCGCGCGGCATGGCGTGGACGATACCCGCCTGGCCCGCAGACCAGAAGACCACGCCGAGCACTAACAGCGTGATCCCCACAGCCAACAGGCCCAGGAGACACAAACGATTGTGTATTCTGCGTAACATAGAACTTCTCCTAGTGTGGTTCGTAGCCCCACGCATTTTGTGCGCCAGATGGTCCGAGATCAGGATGATCGCCTCTCCAGCAACCTGACAAAACTCCCTATACGCTGAACCGATCCTTCTGGTATGCTTAGTGCTGTTCGCTCTAAGGAGGGTGTAATCATGGACTTCAACGCTATTCTGAACGAGTTGGGTTTCTTTCTGCTGCGCGTCGGCTTGCCCGTCATCTTGCTCGTCACTCTGGGCGTCCTCATTGACCGCTGGGAGAGATCGCGCCGCGAACGTGGCGAGTCATCTTTTGATCTCACGTCCAACAATCACCACTAGGTCGCGCGCCCGCGTTCCGGCGGGAACGAGGATAAGCGCAGCTTTGGCTGCATCAACTGAGCCATAATTCTACATTATATGCAGAATCCCGTTCAGTGCCGGACTCAATATGCAGTCGTGACATTTGTCATGTTCTGGCCGCCCCGCCCCAGGCTTGCGCGCGCTACACGCCCCGTTGCAATCACAAGCCCCTGCGCCCGAAAATGAGCAATGCGCAAGCGCCCCGCGCCCTGCACGCGCGCCGGGGCACTCGCCGTCATTGCACACTATCGGGCAGCAGGAGCAGCTCGTGGTTCTCAGGCGCAAAGGTGAAGTCCCAGAATGCGCGCTGCGCGTCCGAGGCGTATAGCCGGGTGTGGCGGACCATATAGAGGCGCATCACCAGGTCGAGGCCCGGCACGGCGACTGCCCTCACCAGCCCCTTTTCTAAAACGCTCTCCGCTGCCACCTGCGACACAAAGGCTGGCCCAACACCCGCGCACACCGCCTGGACGATGGACTCCGTGTTGGCCAGCACCAGCCGCGATGACAGCACGTCCACGCTCATGTCATAGCGGGCCAGGGCGCGGTTGAGGGTGACCACCGTGCCCGAAGCCGGCTCGCGCATGACGAAGGGATATTCCACCAGATCATCCGGCTCCAGGTTCTCACGGGCCGCCCAGGGATGATCCGGCGGGACAATGAGCACCAGCAGATCGTCCGAGAAATGGCGGTACTCGAAGTCGCGGCCCGGCACGCGCAGACTGCTCACCGCCAGGTCAACTTCGCCGGCGGCCAGGCTATCCAGCGCCGCCCCGCGCTGCCCCACCCAGCACGTCACGCGCGCATCCGAGTTCTGCGCCAGAAAGCGGGCGATGACGCGCGGCAGGATATACTTGCCGCACGCCGTGCTGCAGCCGATAGTCACATGCCCGCTGATCGTGCCCCGCCGCGAAGCAATGAATGCCTCGGCCTGGCGCGCCTCTTTGAGCAGGTTGTGCACGACCGGCACAAAGGCGCTGCCCACTTCGTTGAGCCGGATGTTGCGCCCGGTGCGGTCGAAGAGCCGCGTCTGGAGCTGCTGCTCAAGCGACTGGATGTGCCCGCTCACTGCTGGCTGCGAGATATTGAGAAGCCGCGCGGTCTCGGAGAAGTTCTCAGTCTTGGCCGCGAGCAGAAATACCTGGAGGCCGTAGAGGTCGAGCATACCGTCTCATTTCCCGGCCCGCTGGCAACCGCTGTCCGCCAGCAAGAGGGCGCCCTATCCCTTTCATAGCAGATTTCGGGGCAGACCGAAACAGACGAAAATCATAACAAATTCGGATTATCGTTACTGCGTACTATCACGGAGTTCAATTAAACTAAAGGACAGTCAGCCTTCTCATACACCGGGGGAAACCTATGTACCAGAGAGTCAGATTGTGGTTGTTGCTCATCACCGGCGCGCTGCTGCTGGTGGGGGCCACACTCGTCAGCGGCGCAGAGCAGCCCACCGGGGACGAGTGCGATCCGGCTTCCGCCGGCCAGGGTGACGGGCTGGCCCCGTCCGCCGCGGAGAACGGAGTGCCAGAGGCCGACCTGGCCCTGCTTCAGGCGGCGGGCGAAGGGTGCCTGGACTGCCACGCCGATCAGGAGCGAGTCAAGGAGCTGGCCGTCGAGGAGGAAACGGGCGAGAAGCTCTCCGAAGGCCCTGGTTGAGGTGGCTCTGTGCCTCCGTTGGAGGCCTGGGAGAAAGTCTGGATTGACCTCGCCACCTACGGCGAAGATTTCCACGCCTACATCAAGTGCACGGCCTGTCACAGCGGCAACCCCGACGCGGACGACATGGAGACGGCGCACGAGGGCCTGGTCCTCGATCCGTCGGTCGCCCCGCTCTCTCCGTGCAAGTCGTGCCACGAGGATGTGACTGTCAGCGGCACCAACAGCCTGCACAACACGCTGGCGGGCTACGACACCGCTCTCTACGAGCGCAGCAGCCCGGAACACCATGAAGCCCTGGAGTACATGCAGTCCTATCACTGCAATGACTGCCACGCCACCTGTGGCGACTGCCACATCAGCCAGCCGAACTCGGTCGGCGGCGGCCTGCTGGAAGGCCATGCCTTCGTCAAGACGCCGCCCATGAGCCGCACCTGCACGGGTTGCCACGGCAGCCGTGTCAAGAACGAGTATTACGGGCTGAACGAGGGCGTCAGCGGAGATGTGCACCTGCGCCAGGCGCGCATGGCCTGCACATCGTGCCACACGGCTGATGAGATGCACGGCATGGGCGAGGCGAGCGGGGCCGCGCACCGCTACGACGGCGGCGAGAATCCATCCTGCGAATCGTGCCACGCCGAACAGATCGGCCCACAGTCCGGCATCCCGCAGCACATGGTGCATCGCCCGGACGTCCTGTCGTGCCAGGCCTGCCACAGCGTCAGCTACACCAACTGCACCAACTGCCACGTAGATCGCACCGAGGACGAGGTGCCCTTCTACACGGTCGAGGCGCACTCGCTGGGCTTCTACCTGGGGCGCAACCCCATCCAGAGCGAGGATCGTCCGTACAAGTATGTGCCGGTGCGCCACGTGCCCATTGACATCAACTCGTTCAGCGCCTACGGCGAAGACCTGCTGGTCAACTTCCTGTCCCGGCCCACCTGGACTTACGCCACCCCGCACAACATCCAGCGCATCACGCCGCAGAACGAAACGTGCGGATCGTGCCACGGCAACGAGGCGATCTTCCTGACTGCCGACAAGGTCGTCGAAGCTGAGCGCGGCGGGGCGAACCTGAATGTCATCGTTGAGACGATTCCGCCACTCTTCCCCGGCATGGCGACGCCGGAGCCTCCGGCCCCCGCCACCGAAGAAGCGGACACAGCCGAAGGAGCGTCGTCTGGATCGGACGCCGACTTCTGGGGCAGCGATGGCGACGCGGCTGGCGCGGAAGCGAGCACGCCGGAGAGCGACGCTGACTTCTGGGGCGGAGATGGAGGGACGACCGAGGAGGAATCCGCCACGCCGGAGAGCGACGCCGACTTCTGGGGCGGCGACTCGTAAGCGCTGCTCCAATCCAGCGGACGGAACAAGCTCGCGAGGGTGAGCCTGTTAGCAGGTGCTCACCCTCGCTTGTTATGAGCAGGCAGAGCGCCCATACGGTGTCATGTGTAACTAATAGGCAGTGCTTATCAGCTATTGCTCTAAATATCACAAAGAGCTATAATTCCAGTCACTGTTGATTGAAGCCAGAGTCTCTGGAGGAACTCTATACAATGCGCAAGCTGTCACTTCTTGTCCTGGTCCTGTCGCTTCTGCTGCCCCTGGCGATTCCCCTCGCGCCAGTAGCCGCGCAAGAGGATGAAATCGAGCAGCAGCTCGCCGACTACAACGCGGCCCTGCCGGCTGGCTATGGCAACGTCTCCGTCACCGATCTGTCTATCGAGCTGATCGAGAAGCCCGACCTGCTTCTGGTGGACGTGCGCCAACCAGAGGAATACAGCGAAGGGCACCTGCCGGGCGCGATCAACATCCCCCTGCGCGATCTGGCCAAGCACCTCGACCTGCTGCCCGACCTGAATGAAAAGATGGTCGTCTATTGCGGGTCCGGCTTCCGCTCGTCCATCGCCATGACCGCGCTGCAGATCCTCGGCTATGCCGATGTCCGCAACATGGGCGGCGGTTTCGGTGCTTGGACCGCTGAAGAGTTTTCAGTAACAACTGAAGTCTTCGAGGGCGAGCGCAGTGCCGCGCCAGACATTGACCCCGATATTCTCCAGGCGGTTGACGAGGCGCTGTCGGGCATCCCGCAAGGCTGGGGCGCGATCAAGGCAGAAGACCTCAACATCAAGCTGATTGAAGAGGCGCCCGACCTGCTCATTGACGTGCGCCGCGACGAGGAACTGGCCAAGGGCTACATCGCCGACTCCGTCCACATGCCGCTCGAGCAGTTCATGAGCTTTGCCGGCGAGCTGCCCAGCGACCTGGACGCCAGCATCGTGATCTACTGCGCCGGCGGGCATCGTGGCAATATCGCCGCGACCATGCTGCGCACTATGGGCTACGACAACGTCCTCAACCTGGCCGGCGGCTTCAACGGCTGGGCGACGGCGGGCCTGCCGTTCGAGAGCGCGGCTGCCGCTGTCGAAGAGACCGGGTTCGACCTGGCTGGCGCGCTCGATGCCTATATCAGCAGCCTGCCTGCCAGCTTCAACGCCATTCGTGCCGCCGACCTCAACGCCCTGCTGGCAGAAGAGCCGGACACGCTGTTGGTGGACGTGCGCACGGTGGACGAGTTTGACGAAGGGCACCTGGCCGGCGCCATCAACATCCCCCTGATCGAGCTGACCGATCACCTCGATCTGCTGCCCAATCTCGGCCAGAAGATGGTCGTCTACTGCGGCAGCGGGCACCGCTCGGCCATGGCCATGGCGCTGCTCAACCTGCTCGGTTACCAGAACGCGCTCAGCCTGCTCGGCGGCGTGAAGGCCTGGACGGCGGCAGAGCTGCCCATGACCACCGATGTCGCGGCGGTCGAGCCGGGCGCGGCCCCACAGGTTGATCCCGACCTGTTCGCGGCCATTGACGCCTACGTAAAAGCCATCCCCGCCGGCTTCTACACCATCGGTGCGGACGACCTGAACATCGCCCTGATCGAGAACCCGCCCTACCTGCTCGACGTGCGCACCCCCGAAGAAGTCGCCAAGGGCGTCATCCAGGGCGCGGTGCACTCCGAGCTGCGCGTCTTCGCAAGCCAGATGGACCTGTGGCCGACCGACAAGGCTCAGCCGACGGTTGTCTACTGCGGCAGCGGCCATCGCTCGGCGATCGCGATGGTGGCCATGCAGCTCATGGGCTACACGGACGTGCGCTCGCTGGCTGGCGGCACCAGTGGCTGGACCGCCAAGGGGTATCCGCTCGTCACCAACTAGCCGCTCGTTCGGCACCTGATAAGCATGAGAAGGCTCCCCACCAGGGTGGGGAGCCTTTTTTCTTGGGTGAGTCTCGCGGCGGCAGGCGCGTGCAAAACCTGTCAGGGTGGAGTGCTGCCCTGCTGCGCCCTGGTTGACCTCACCCCCGCTCGGCGCTGACGCGCCTCACTGCCCCCTCTCCACGCAGATGGACGAGGGGGCAAGCCGAGCGCAGCGAGGCGGGGGGGTGAGGTAAAGCTCTGCTGCGCCCGGCGAGTCGCTGTCAATCTTTGCACGCACCCGCAGCGGTATCCCGCTTGCGGCGCGCATGATCTTGCGCCATGATCGCCCGCAGCACCTCGCCCACCGCAAAGGGAGCAACCATGACCCACATCGCGCGCTTCTCCACACCCGCAGGCCCGCGCTACGGGCTGATCGCGGACGGCATCCTCTACGCCCTGGCCGGGCCGGTCAACGCCAGCCCGTTTGATGGGCGCGCGATCGCGCCCGGCGAGCGCGTGGGGCCTGTCGAGCAGATTCCGCTGCTGCCGCCGGTGACGCCGGGCAAAATCGTGTGCATCGGGCGCAACTACGCGGCGCACGCCGCCGAGCATGGCGCGGCTGTCCCCGACGAGCCGATGCTCTTCCTCAAGCCGCCCAGCGCGCTGACCGGGCACGGCGGGGAGATCGTCCTGCCTCCCCGCGCCGGACGGGTGGATCACGAGGCAGAGCTGGCGGTGATCGTCGGGCGGCGTGCATCTCACGTCCGCCGCGAAGAAGCGCTCGCTTACGTGCTCGGCTGCACCTGCGCCAACGACGTGAGCGCGCGCGAGTATCAGAAGAAGGATGGGCAGTGGGGCCGTGCCAAAGGCTTCGACACGTTCTGCCCACTCGGCCCCTGGATCGTCACCGGCCTCGACCCCGCTGACCTGGCGATTGCCTGCCACGTCAACGGCGAGCAGCGCCAGAGCGCGCGCACATCCGAGATGATCTTCGACGTGGCAGCGCTGGTCTCTTTCGTCAGCGGGGTGATGACTCTGCTGCCCGGCGACGTGCTGCTGACCGGCACGCCGTCCGGCGTCAGCCCGCTGGCTGGCGGTGACACGGTTGAAGTGACGATTGAGGGGATCGGCACGCTGCGCAGCACGGTGCGCGACGCCCACTGATCGGCTGATGTGACCAAAAGGCCCCCGGCAGCCTGGGGCTGGCGGGGGCTTTCGCTCGTTCGCGAAGGCTTATCCGCCCGCGAGCGGCTCGAAGCGCAGCACCGCTCCGCCGTAGTCCACCAGGTACAGCTCGCCGGCCTCGTCTTCGCCGAACGAGCTGATGCTCCGCCCGGACTCCAGCGACACGACCGCCTGCCAGGCGCCATCCGCGCCCGGCGCCGCCGACCAGATGGTGCCAGAACACCAGTCACCGTACAGGTAGACCCCTTGCAGCGCGGGGATGCGCGCACCACGATAGACGTAGCCGCCCGTCACCGAGCAGCGGCCACGGCTGTGGTCGTATTCGAGCACAGGCGGGACGGTCTCAGACGCCGCCGGCTGGCCTGAATAGGCGTGCGTCCCCTCGAAGGCATTCCAGCCATAGTTCTCGCCGCCCGCGCTGTCCGCCGGCTGGAAATTGATCTCCTCCCACTGGTTCTGCCCCACATCGGCCAGGAAGAGGTCGCCAGTCGCGCGGTCGAAGCCGAAGCGCCAGACGTTGCGCAGCCCCCACGCCCAGACCTCCGGGCGCGCGCCTTCGCGCTCGACGAAGGGGTTATCGGCGGGGATCGCATAGCCACTTGAGACATCCACATCAATGCGCAGCATCTTGCCCAGCAGCGTGCTCAGGTTCTGCCCGTTGCCTTGCGGATCGCCACCCGACCCGCCGTCGCCCAGCGAGATGTAGAGATACCCGTCCGGGCCGAAAGCCATATGCCCGCCGTTGTGGTTGGCATAGGGCTGCTCCACGTAAAGCAGCGGCGCGGCGCTGGTCGCGTCGGCACGGTCAGGATCGTCCGCCGAGACGGTGTAGCGCGAAATGACCGAATGGCCGTTGAAATCGGTGTAGTTGATGTAGAACAGCCCATTCTCCGCGTAATCAGGGTGGAACGCCAGCCCAAGCAGCCCGCGCTCGGTGTAATCGCCTTCCAAAGCCTGGCGGCTGATCAGCCCGGATACATCCAGGAAGGGCTGGCGGAGCACCGCCCCGTCTTTGATCACGCGGATCGCGCCGCTCTGCTCGACCACAAACAGGCGATCCGACCCGTCGCCAGCGTGCGTGACGTACAGCGGGCGCGACAGGCCCCCGGTCACGAGCGCTAACTGATAGGGCGCGTCCTGAGTCTCAGCGGCGCCCTGCGCGCGCCCCGCGTCCGCCTGCCAGACGATCAACGCCGCCAGCACCATCACTGCCAGCGCCGCCACCAACGCGGCCAGCGCCGCCCGTTTCACCAGAGACTCGCCCATCGTTTCGACCTCCGCGTGTTCTGTCAGATAGATGCGATCATAGCGGCGCGCCCTGCGTGGTGACAACTTTCACCTCGCCTGGCTGTGCTGCTTGTGTCATCCTTCACAGAAGTGATTTACGTCACACCAAACATAGTCAAGCGCCACTGTGGGGCGGGCGCGCAGCTTGCTACCCTAATGTTCAAGGAGCGGATAGCAGTGGCCGATGCGCGCGATCGGTATGAAAGACACGCGCAGCGGCGTTTGATCGTTTACCCGCATCAGAGCCTTGGCGGAGTTACACATGAGCCTATACATCTTGTCAAAGGAACGGCTGCCGCAGTTCGTCAAAGCGCTGCAAGGGAAGTTCCGCGTCGTCGGGCCGGTCGTGACGGAGACCGGTTTCGCTTTCGACGACATCACCGACCCCGCGCAGCTCCAGATGGACTACACGACGACCGTTCTGCCCCCCAAGAAGTACTTCCTTCCTCAACGCGAAGTGCTGTTCTCCTATCGTAATGAGAAAGAGAACGGCGGCCCTCAGCGCCTGGAGATGCGCCCGGTGTACCAGGATGTCCAGCCGACGGTGATCTTCGGCGTGCATACCTGCGACATGAACGGCGTCATGCTCTACGACAAGGTCTTTTCTGAGGGCTTTCGCGACGAGCACTACATGGAGCGGCGCGAGCAGATCTACATCATCGGCATCGAATGCCTGCATCCGTGCGACGAAGCCTCCTTCTGCAAGGATATGGGCACCCTCACCGCCCCGCCTATCTACGACCTGCACATGACCGACGCGGGCGATCATTACTTCGTAGACACGGGCACCGAGAAGGGCGAGCGCCTGCTGCTCGACAATGCCTACGTCAAGATGGCCGAGAAGGAAGACATTCAGCGGCTTGGCCAGGTGCTCTCGGCCAAGTGGCCGCGCTTCCGCATGCGCCTGAAGATGAGCCGCGACCAGACACCCTCGCTGCTGACGCTGGGCTATCAGGCCCGGCTGTGGCAGGAGCTGGGCGACCGCTGCCTGGCCTGCGGATCGTGCACGAACGTCTGCCCCACCTGCTTCTGCTTCGACGTGCACGACGAGAACGACATCACCATGCAGGGTGGTGAGCGCGTGCGCGTATGGGACTCGTGCCAGCTTCGCGAGTTCGCGCTGGTGGCCGGCGGGCACAACTTCCGCGAGAGCAAGGCGTCGCGCGTCCGGCATCGCCTGATGCGCAAGGGCAAGTACATCAAGCAGGTGCACGGCTTGCTTGGCTGCACCGGCTGCGGGCGTTGCGAGCGGGCCTGTCTGGTGAACATCACCATTCCCGGCACGCTCAACGCGCTGCACGAAGAGATGCAGCTCGAATCGGGCATATAGGAGAAGCGCGCGATGCTGCACACCACCCAGAACCTGACAACCACGACCACCCCGCTGCGCTACAACGGGCATACGTCGGTCTTTCTGCCCATCGTCGCCACTGTCGAGGAGGTCAAGACCGAGACGGCGCTGGAGAAAATCTACACGGTGCGCCTGCCGGGCGGCCAGAACCTCGGCCACGTGCCGGGCCAGTTCGTGATGGTGTCCATCCCCGGCGTGGGCGAAGCGCCGATCAGCGTCATGTCGTCGCCCAGCCGCACCGGGGAGACGTTCAAGCTGTGCATCCGCAACGCCGGCGACCTGACCAGCCTCATCCACCGGCTCCAGCCGGGCGACGAGATCGGCATTCGCGGGCCGTTCGGGCGCGGCTTCCCGGTCGCCCAGTTTCGCGGCAAAGACATCCTCATCGCGGCGGGCGGCCTGGGGCTGGCCCCGGCGCGCTCGCTGATTGACGAGGTGCTCGACAACCGCTCCAGTTTTGGCCGGCTGATCATCCTCTACGGGGCGAAGAACCCGGGCGAAATCCTGTTCCGCAGCGTGCTGGCCGAATGGGATGAGCGCGACGACGTAGAGTTCATGGTCACAGTGGACCGGCCCGACGATGTATGGTCCGGCCACGTCGGGGTGATCACGACCCTGTTTGAGCATGTTGACATCAACCCCTACAAAACAATCGCCGTCACAGTCGGCCCGCCTGTGATGTACCGCTTCGTGACGATGGAGCTGCTGGGCAAAGGTCTGACGCCCGAACAGATCTGGATGAGCTTCGAGCGCCGCATGAAGTGCGGCATCGGCAAATGCGGTCACTGCCAGGTCAACCATCGCTATAGCTGCCAGGAAGGGCCGTCGTGGACTTACGCGGAAGCTCTGGCTTTTGAGGAGGCGCTCTAATGGCGACGAAACCGAAAATCGCCTTCTTCGACTTCACAAGCTGCGAAGGCTGCCAGCTCACGGTGGTAGACCTGCTGCAAACGCACCTCGGCCTGCTCGACCTGGTGGAGATCGTTCAGTTCCGCGAGGCCATGTCGGAAAAAGGCGAAGACTATCAGATCGCCTTCATCGAAGGCTCGTGCACGCGCAAAAGCGACGAAGCGCGCCTGCAAAAGATACGCGCGCAGGCGGCGGTCGTTGTGGCGCTGGGCGCCTGCGCCCACCTGGGCGGCGTCAACGCCCTGAAGAACTACTGGCCTATCGAGAAGGCCCAGAGATATGTTTATGGCGAGCATGGCCAGGATGCTTACGAGAGCTATCCGGCCCGGCCCATCTCAGCGGTAATCCCGGTGGACGCCGTGATCCCCGGCTGCCCGATCGATCGCCACGAATTCCTGCGCATCGTCCAGCTTCTGCTGCAAGGGCGCGCCCCGCACCTGCCGGACTATCCGCTGTGCGTCGAGTGCAAGTTCAAAGAGAACGCCTGCCTGAACTATCACGGGATCCCCTGCCTGGGGCCGATCACCCGCGCCGGCTGCGACGCCATCTGCCCCAGCTATGGCGACGGCTGCGAAGGTTGCCGGGGCTGGGCGCCAGAGGCGAACTTCGCCTACATGCGCGAAATCCTGCGCGGCCACGGCCTTTCTGACGCCGACATTGACGCCCGTTTCACCATGTTCAACCACTACCAGTTTCAGCAGATGGGTGAGCCAGCGCCGGTCACGACCCCTCTCGGTCCCGACAGAACCGCCCCCCTCCCCACGTCAACATTCGCCGCGCCGAAGGAGGACTGACGACCATGACCGAGAACATCCGAGTCAACGTACACCATGTGACGCGCGTTGAGGGGCACGGCAACATCGTCGTGGACGTGCGCGATGGCACCATCGAGAAGTGCGAGCTGCAGATCGTCGAGTCGCCGCGCTTCTTCGAGGCCCTGTTGTGCGGGCGGCCCTACTACCAGGCATCACACATCACCAGCCGCATCTGCGGCATCTGCGCCTGCGGCCACGCCATCACCAGCCTGCGCGCCACCGAGCGCGCCCTGCAGGTTCAACTGAGCGAGCAGACAGTTCGCCTGCGCCGGCTGGTCTTTCATGGCGAGCTGCTGGACAGCCACATCCTGCACGTCTACATGCTGGTCGCCCCCGATTTCCTGGGCGTGGGCAGCGTCATCCCGCTGGCGACGACCCATCCCGAAGTCGTCAAGCGCGCGCTGCGCATGAAGCAGTTTTCGGGCGACCTGTGCGCGGCCTTCGCCGGGCGGCACACGCATCCCATCGCCTTGACCGTCGGCGGCTTCACCCAGTTCCCGACGCTCAGCAAGGTGGCGGAGCTGCGCGAGCGGGCCGAGGCTTTGCGGGCCGACGTGGACGCGACGGTTGAGCTGTTCGGCTCGTTGCCCTGGCCATCGTTCGAGCGCGAGACGGAATACGTAGCGCTCGTCCACCCCGACTACTACGGCTTCATTGATGGCGAGATCGGCAGCACGGACGGCTATACGCTGCCCATTGACCAGTATCGCCAGGTCACCAACGAGCGCCTGGCCTCGCACTCAACGGCCAAGCACACCGCCTTCAATCGCGACAGCTACATGGTCGGGGCGCTGGCCCGCTACAACCTGAAGCACCAACACCTGCACCCGCGCGCCAAGGCCGCCGCCGCCCACCTGGGGCTGAGCGCGCCGTGCTACAACCCGTTCCTGAACAGCGCCGCGCAGGTCGTCGAGATCGTGCACTGCATTGACGATGTGATCCTGCTGCTCGACGAAGTGCTCAAGCGCGGCATCGAGTGGGAGAAGCCCGCGCCGATCACGCTGTCGCCGGGCGCGCGCGGCGTTGGCGCGTGCGACGTGCCGCGTGGTATCCTGTTCCACGAGTACCAGATCGGCGAAAACGGGCTGATCGAAGAAGCGAACTGCATCATCCCGACAGGGCAGAACCTGGGCAACGTAGACCGCGACATGCGCGCGCTGGTGCCCACGCTGCTGACCGAGCCGGAAGACAGCATTCGGCTGAAGATGGAGATGCTGGTGCGCGCCTACGATCCGTGCATTTCGTGCTCGACGCATTTCCTGAACGTCGAGTTTGTCGGCAAGTGATGCGGTCTTGCGCGGGAGCAAGGGAGACGCGCTAGCTGGGGCGTCTCCCTGCGCCGCGCGACGCTCATCACGAGGACAGTTGCGGGCGATGGCCGCAGACACACAGGGCGACACGCTGATCCTGGGCGTCGGCAATCCCTTGAAGGGCGACGACGGCGCGGGCGTGTTGGTGGTCCAACGCCTGCTGGCGCGGCCCGATCTGCCGCCAGGCGTGACCGTGCTGGACGGCGGCACCGCCGGGCTGGGGCTGATCCCGCTCATCGAGAATTATCGCCGCGTTGTGCTGGTGGACGCGGCGCTGATGGGCGAAACGCCGGGCACCGTGCGCCGTTTCGCATGGCGCGAGGCGCGCGTCGCCGGGCACGAGCGGCCCCTGTCGCTGCACCAGAGCGACCTGGCGGATGCGCTGACACTGGCCGAGGCGCTCGGCAGCCTGCCGCCAGAGGTGATTGTGTTCGGCGTGCAGCCCCAACACACGGACTGGGAGCAACCGCTCAGCGAAGCCGTCGCGCGCGCCTTACCGGATTTGATTGAGGCCCTCTTAAGCGAGGTCAGGAGCTAGGACGACTATGGCCCACAAGATTCTGATTATTGACGACGATCCTGATGTGGTGCTGGCGCTGCGTATGCCGCTGGAGAGCGCGGGATACGTCGTTTCTGACGCGCACTCGCAGGAAAGCGGCCTGAAGGCCGTTGATCAGATCAAGCCTGATCTGATCATTCTCGACGTGATGATGGACACGCACACGGCGGGCTTTCAACTGGCGCAGAAACTGCACGGCCCCGGCGCCACAGAAGAGCATAAGGCGATCCCGATTCTCATGCTGACCGCCGTGCACCAGACCACGCCGCTGCGCTTCTCGCCCGACGAAGATTACCTGCCGGTGGAGGGCTTCATCGAAAAGCCCGTTGATCCCAAGCGGCTGATCACCGAGATCAAGAAGCTGCTCCAGAAGTAGACGCGGCGCACTCTGGCACGAGCGGCGCGCGACCCTGCTCGCAACCTGGCTCGTGCCCTGTTGGGCGCGGAGTCCTGGGGCAGCGAGCGCGCCGGCCCTTTCACCTGCTACTGGGGGAAGGCCACGCGAGGCGGCTGATGAAGATCAGCACAGAATCCCAACCAAAAACCCAGGAGCCGCGCCGGGCTTTGCAGCCCACCCTGGAAGAACTCAGCCTGAACGCCCGGCTGCTCATCCGTCTGCGGTGGGTGGCCGGGTTCGGCATTCTGATCGGGACGCTCTTCGTCAGCGCCGTCCTGGGGCTCGACTTGCAGGTAGCGCCGCTGCTGGTCATTGGCCTGAGCGTGCTGGCCTACAACACGGCGCTCTCCTTCGTCAGCCACAACGACATCCCCCGCGCAGGGTTCGAGCGCATCGCCTGGGGCCAGATTCTGCTGGACTGGCTGGCGATGATCGCCCTGGTGCACTTCACCGGCGGGATCACCAGCCCGGCCCTGATTTACTTCGTGCTGCACGCCGCCCTGTCCGGCATGATCCTGCTGCCCTGGCAGGTGCGCAGCCTGACCGTCCTGGCCATCCTCATCGTCGGCGGGCTGGCCTGGCTGGAGCGTGCCGGCTGGCTGCCGCACGTGGCCATTGACGAGCTGAATCTGCACAACAACCTGCACGAGAACACAACCTACATCGCCGCCGTCATGTTCTTCTTCGGCTCGACGATGTTCGTGCTGTCGGAGCTGGTGACGCGCATCGTGCAGCGCCTGCGCCAGCGCGAAGAGCACATTCGCCAGCTTCTCGAAGCGCGCTCGACATTCGTGCGCGTGGCCACCCACGAGCTACGCGCGCCCCTGGCCGCCGGCCTGTCGCTGATGAAGAACATCGAGCAGGGCTACGCCGGCGAGCTGACCGAGCAGCAGATGGCGCTGATCCTGCGCGTCATCAGCCGCCTGGAAGGGCTGCGCACGCTCATTGACGACCTGCTCACCCTGGCTCGCAGCCGCGAAGCGACCGCCGCCCACGCGCCCCTGGAGCCAGACAGCGTGCGCGCCATGCTCGTCAAGATCATCGAGCGCGAGACGCCCAACGCCGAACACAAGCGGATCGCGCTGCACAGCGACCTGAGCGACGATCCGGGCGTGATCATGGCCGGGCCGATCGGGCTGCAGATCATTCTGGGCAACCTGCTCAACAACGCCATCAAGTACACGCCCGAAGGCGGCGATGTGTGGATCACCTACGAAGTCAGCCACCTGGCGCACACCGTCGAAGTCACCATCGCCGATAGCGGCATTGGCATCCCCGCCGCCGACATGTCCAGCATCTTCAACGAGTTCTTCCGCGCGCGCAACGCCAAAGAGACCCAGATCACCGGCACGGGCATTGGCCTGTCAACTGTCAAAACGCTGGTGGATCGCTATCGCGGTGTGCTGACGCTGGAAAGCGAAGAGGGCAAGGGCACTGCCGTCACTGTGAAGCTGCCCCTGATTTCGAAGCAGACTCCCCGCGAGCCGTTGTGATCGCCCGCGCCCGGAAGGGGGTAGCGAGGCGCGGCGAGGCCGGCGGGGGCGAGGCAAAACAACACGCGCGCGTTAAATGCGCTGGCCCGGATCAGACGAATTTCCCAGCCTGAGCCTGCTCGCTGAAAGTTAGCTGATCGCCGACCGCCACCCGGTCGAGCAGCGCCGGGCGCGCCTCGATCAGGTAGCGCGCGGGCCGGTCTGGCGCGTAGTAGGGCCGCCAGGGGCGCGCCAGCGCCGTGCTGACCACGCGCCCCTCGTCGTCCAGCCAGACCGCCGCAATGGGGAAGAAGACGAAGAACATGTGTATCGTCGTGCTGCCCACAGAAGCGCGGCGATATACAAAAAGCAGTCCCTCATCGTCCGGCAGATGTCGCCGGAACATCAGGCCGCGCAGATGGCACCAGAAGCCCTGACACCAGCGGGCGCGGGCCAGCACCACTTCACCCGTGCTGGCCCGCCGAATCACGCGCACCTGACTCATCTCACTGCGGCAGGCGCAGCACCTGCCCGGCGAAGATCAGGTTTGTGTTGTAGATGCCGTTGTAATGCGCCAACTGGTCTACCGTCAGCCCATAGCGCAGCGCGATGCGGTACAGATTCTCGCCGGGCTGCACGACGTGTGTAGCGGGGCGAATGGGTCCTGGCAGCGTTGGCGGCTGGGTCGGGGCCGGCGCCGGCTGGGTCGGGACGGGCACCGGCGCGCCGGGCACGCGCAGCACCTGCCCGGCGTAGATCAGGTTCGGGTTCAGGATGCTGTTCAACTGGGCCAGCGCGGCCACCGTCGTATTGAAGCGAGTGGCGATGGTCGAAAGCGTATCCCCGCGCACGACCGTATACGTCCCGTAGGCGGGCACGCCACCCGTCCCGCCGGAACCGTCCGGCATCTGCGTCGGCGCCGCCGTCGGAAGCTGGGGCACCGGCGTGAAGGTGGGCGGCGCGGGGAACTGGTCGCGCACGGGCACGACGAGCACCTGGCCGATGTTGATCAGGCCGCTGGCGGGCAGATTGTTCACCTGGATAATCGCCGCGACCGTGCTGTTGAACTGGCGGGCGATGCCCCACACCGTGTCCCCGGCCTTGACCGTATAGAGGATCGTGCTGGTGAATTCGGGCGGGATGACCGGCGTGGCTGTCGCGGGCAGGCTTGTCGGCACATTCGGCGTGAAGGTGGGCGGCGCAACCGGCGTGGTGGGCACCGCCGTGATCGTCCCTTCCTGCGTGGGCACGATGACCACCTGGCTCGGCGTGGCCGAAGGCACCTCTACCGTGCCAGTCTGCGGCGGGACTTCGCTCAGCGGCACCAGGGCAGCATCGTCCAGATAGACGTTATTGACTCCCACGAAGCCCTGTGGAGCGGTGCGCACAAAGACGGTGACCGCCGTGCCGCTGGATCGAGCGGTCACCGATAGCTCGCGGTACTGGTCGTAGTACTCGGCATCCGCCGACCAGACGATATTCGAGCTGGTCGGGTCTGTGCCGCCGGTGGGGTCGAGGCCGACGTTGATGATCACCGAGTTCGGCTGCTCGCTGACATCGGGATTGGCGAAGGTGGCCGACGACCAGACGTAGACATAGACGCTGAAGCGCAGGTCGGTGTTGGCCGTCACCGGCACGCGCTGGTAGACGCCCGCCGTGTGCGTGGCGAAGAAAGTGTTGTATTCCTGGGCTGCGCCGCCAGACCGAACGCGCGTGGACGGCGCGGGCTTGTATTCCGGGCGAGCGTTGATCGCGCTGGATTGCCCCGCCGAGGCGGATATATGCCAGGGCTGCCAGTTCGCAGCCACGCGCAGCGCTGAGTTCGCATCAATCGTGCTATAAGGCTCCTCAAAGCCGGGATTCTGCAGCAGGTTCCGGCCCTGGTAGGCCAGCGCAGGATCGCGCCCCAGCCCGATCCATCCTGTGATGGCCAACACGCCAGCCAGGAACGCGCCAATCACGCGGTAAGCACGCACTCTGTTGACTCGTCGCATCAATAGCCCCCTTGCTCCAACACCTGCCACAGGCCACGCGCACGCACAATGCTGTTTAGTGTAGCATGATTCGCCAAACCGGGCAGTCGGCGGGGGTGCGCGCCCAGATCGTCAGGCAGGGGTGCCGCCCTGCCGCGCCCCTGCCGACCATGCAACGCTGTATCGCTACGACGCGCCCGCCGCCAGCGCCCCGGCGATGGCGCGAATGTGCTCCGGCGTGCTGCCGCAGCAGGCCCCGATGATGCTCGCGCCGAGCGCGCGCACGCGCAGCGCATAGGCAGCCATCACGTCGGGCGTGGCGTCGTAGACGGTGACGTCCCCTTCCAGGCGCGGCGCCCCGGCATTGGCCTTGGCCACCAGGGGCACGCCCGACCCGATCCCCTGCATCCGGCCAATGGCAGCCTCCAGCTCCTCCGGCCCCTTGCCGCAGTTGGCCCCCAGCGCCACCACGCCAAGCTCGCTCAGCGCAGTGGCGGCTTGTTCGGGCGTGGTGCCCATCATGGTGCGCCCGCGCGTGTCGAAGGTCATCGTGGCGACGACCGACGTTTCCGGCGCGGCCTGGCGGCAACCAGCGACCGCCGCGCGCACCTCTTCCAGGTCGGACATGGTTTCGATCCACAGCACATCCGCGCCACCGGCCACCAACGCCTCGGCCTGCTCGGCGAACGCGGCAGCGGCCACTTCGGGCAGCAGCGTGCCCATCGGGGCGATCATCTGCCCGGTGGGGCCGATCGATCCCGCGACGATGACCGGCTGTGAGACGGCGTCGGCCTCGGCCCGCGCCAGGCGAGCGGCGGCGCGGTTCAACTCAGCGGCGCGCTCCGCCAGGTCGTGCATTCCCAAACGCAGCGAGCTGCCCCCGAAGCTGTTGGTCAGGACGATCTGCGCGCCCGCCTGGATGTACGCGCGGTGAATGGCGCGCACGTCGTCCGGGCGCTCGACATTCCATAGTTCTGGCGCGGTGCCGCGTTGCAGCCCGCGCGCGATCAGCATGGTGCCCATGCCGCCGTCCGCGATAACCGGTCGCCCTGCCGCCAGCAAAGTCTGCCAGGTTGTTCGCATGGTTGTCTTTCCTCACCCTCATGGTGCGATTGCTCTGTATTCTACTGGAAGTTGCCGCCCCGCGCGAACCGGCCCAAGACTTCGGGCGGAGCGCAGCAGGGCAGGCCCTCTGCCCTGGCCGACAAAGAGACCCCTACCCGTCCCGGCGCAAAAAAGAGGCGCGCGCCCCGGCGGGCGGCACCTCTGGCGCGCGATCGCTATGCGTGGCGAGCGGTTAGCCGGCGGCCTCTTTGGCTTCGATCCCGGCTTCCTGAAGCACGCGAATGACGCTGGACAGCAGCTCCGAAGGGCCGAACGGCTTGGTGATGTAGTCGTTCACTTTGGCGATGTGCAGCCCCAGCACCTTGTCAATGCTCTGCGCTTTGGCCGTCACGACGATCACCGGAATATCCCGCATTCGCTCGTCGGCGCGCATCCGCTGGAAGACTTCCCAGCCATCCATCTCTGGCATCATCAGGTCGAGCAACACCAGGGCGGGTTTTTCGCGCTCGATGGCTTCCAAGCCCGCCTCCCCTCCCGCCGCGCCAATGACGTCATAGCCGTGCCGGGCGAGAATGAGCCGGACCAGCTCGATCATCTCTGGGTCGTCTTCAATGCACAGAATGTGGATCGGCTTGGATTCGTCTGCCATCGTGCCTGCTCCAGATAAGGACTATTACGCTATCCAGATAACAAGCGCCGGGGTGATGCCCCCCATTGCGGGAGAATCAACCGGCAAGCCTCTATTTACGGGTAGTGTACCATAGGCGCTGTCCGCCTGTCCATACGCCGCCGGACGGGTGCGCCTTCTGCTGAGAGTGAAATGCTTGAACCGTACAGGCGCTGAAGGCGCAAGGAAGAATCGCCGGCGATTCTTCGCCTTTCTCCGCATCTTCCGCGTCTCTGCGGTGCTGTTTCGCCCCAAAACTGACATGCTCGCCGCGCCTGGCAACCGTTGCAGGGCTATAAAATCATGCAGCAAATCTGCAAAAAAACCGGATTAGTACTATCCTGGCTGCCAGTTTTGGGGATAATATAATCAGACCGAGATTGGCGCACAGTCGTAGAACGTCATCACTGCCGTTGTGCCCGGTGCCTGCACCGCGCCGTAGATTCAGGAGAAACCGCATGGCCAAGCAAGATCTCACCACCATCATCAGCCGCGCCCTGACTGACGGGGAATTCCGCGCTTTGCTGCTGTCGGACCCCGACGCGGCGCTGGCCGGGTATGAGCTGGAAGAAGACGAAGAGAAGGCGCTGCGCAACCTGCCCGCCGATGCCTTCGACAAGCTGACGATGGACCTGGAGAATCGCCAGTCGAAGAGCGGCTTCATGGGCGCTTTCTCGCTCATGAGCGGCAAAGACGCCGCCGTGGACGCCAGCACTCTGCTGAACCTGCTGGGCAACAAGTACGGCGGCAAGTAGTCTCCGTCTCACAGACGACACCAGGCACGCCAGTTGTGGCGTGCCTGGGCATTTTGCTGCCTGTCGCCCGCCTGCTCACTGTCCCAGGGGGATGATCAACTCCTGTCCGGGGTAGATCAGGTTCGGATTGGCCAGGTTGTTGGCGGCGACAATCGCCTCATAGGTCACGCCGTACTTGCGCGCGATGCTGTAGATGCCCTCGCCGGCCTGCACCACATGCACCACCGGCCCGGAGGGAGTCTCGCCGGGCGCGGCGACGGCAGGCGTCTCTTCAACCACCGGTGTTTCCGCCCCTTCCTCCTCGCAGCCGGGCAGCCTGAGCTGCCAGCCGACCTGCAGGATGGCGTTCGGATTGCCGCCCAGCAGCGTGGGGTTGGCCGCGACCAGCGCCTCCAGCGTCACCTCGTTATCCCTGGCAATCGAATAGAGCGTATCCCCGAACGTGACGACATGGATGCAGGGGTTTAGCTCGATGGGGATGTCCGTCGGCGTCGGCATCTTGGACGGGTCAATCGTCGGCGAAGGGGTGGGCGAAGGCCGGATGTCGCTCATGATGGGCGTGGTGATCGTTGTGCGCGTGGCGGCTTCGCTGGGTGTGCCTGGCGCGCCCAGCGCCCCCAACGGCGTGAAGCTGGGCTGGAACATCGGGAGATCGGTCGGCGTCGCCGGCATCTCCGCCAGGTCGCCCTCGCGCGGTGTGACCGTGGCCGGCAGCTCGCTCTGCACAGCATCGGATGGCGTGGTTGTGGGCACCAGGCCGCGCGTGGGCGTGGCCAGCAAGGCGTCGCTGGGCGTAGCGGTGGAGGCCTGCGTGGGCGGAGCGGGCGTGGTCGGGGTGATGTCGCCAATGGTGACCTGCCGCGAGGTAGGCGCCACGTTCTCGCCCGCGTCTTTGTAGCAGGCCGTGAAGATCAGCGCCACCAGCAGCAACATGCCTGCCAGCAGCACGCGAGACATCGCAGACTTTCCGCTCATCACGCCACCTCTCCTTGACACAACCGGAGGTACCACGCTCGTCTGACTTCTCCCTGGCCGAGTCCCCATCCAGCATACACCGAACGGCCCATTTCCACAACGCGGCCTGATTCACCTCACCCCCTGTCCTCGCCGTGCTCGCACGTATCACCCGCCTTGGAGGTCGAAACTTATCGGGCAAACGAAAAGCCAGGCTGCCGGACGTGCCGGAGCCTGGCTTCAGAGCTGGCGGGGGCGGCTGAGCCGCGCGGCTCACTGGCGCTCGGCCAGGGGCACCCACTTGAGGTCTTGCGGACCCACGTAATTGCCGCGCGGGCGGATCAGGCGGTTGTCGGCCCACTGCTCGATGATGTGCGCCGACCAGCCAGAGATGCGCGACATGGCGAACATGGGCGTCATCATATCGGTGGCGATGCCCACCGCGTCCAGCACGATGGCGCTGTAGTAGTCCACGTTCGGGTAGAGCTTGCGCTCGATGAAGTATTCGTCGGCAGCGGCGAGATCGGCCAGGCGCTTGGCGACGTTGTAAAGCTCACAACGATTGTTGCGCTGGCACAGGGCAGCGGCGTGCTTGGACAGGACGATGGCGCGCGGGTCGAGCGCCTTGTAGACGCGGTGGCCGATGCCCATGATGCGCCGGCCCTTGCCCTTGACCTCTTCCTGGAACCACTTGTCCACGCTCTCCGCCTGGCTGACCTCGGCGAACATGCGCATGGCCGCTTCATTGGCCCCGCCGTGCTTCGGCCCCTTCAGCGAGCCGATGGCGGCAGTGACGGCGCTGTACATATCGCCGTCGGTGCTGGTCACCACGCGGCTGGTGAAGGTGCTGGCGTTCATGCCGTGATCGGCGTGCAGCACCAGGTACACGTCAATGGCCGAGACTTCGGTTGGGTTCGGCTCGGCGTTGTGCAGCATATAGACGAAGTTGGCGGCGATGCCCAGGTCGGCGCGTGGGGCGACCGGCTCCTGGCCGGCGCGGATGCGCGCCCAGGCCGCGATGATCGTCGGAATCTTGGCGGTCAGCCGGATCGCCTTGCGCTGGTTGGCTTCCGGGCTGCCATCTTCCGCTTCGGGGTCGTACATGCCCAGCGTCGAGACGGCAGTGCGCAGCACGGCCATCGGATGCGCCGCCGTGGGAAACGCCTTCATCGCGGCGATGAGCGCGTTCGGGATCGGCATCTCCGCCGCAAGCGTCCGGCGCAACTCGTCCAGTTCGGCGGCGTTGGGCAGTTTGCCGTACCAAAGCAGGTGGATCACTTCTTCAAACGAGGTTCTGTCGGCCAGGTCGAGGATGTCGTAGCCGCCGTAGATCAGCTTGCCGATGTCGCCTTGCACGCGGCTCAAGCGCGTGTCGGCGATGACGACGCCTTCCAGGCCCTTCTTCTGTTCTTCTGCCATAGGTCGCGTATCTCCTCAAACGTGATGAATTGTATTGCCGGTGCAGAACGCCAGCAGCAGGTAGTAGGGTGCTTGGGCTGGTGGAAGCTGCCACATGCCAGGCGGGGAAGGCAGCGCGTGGGCAGGCAAGAAGTGAGCGAGGATGAAGGCGCGCGGCCATATTGCTCGTGGCAACTTCTGATGGTAGAGTATAGCATCGCGTTATTTTGGTAACAAACGAATTTGTACGAATCTAACGATTGAGCGCGCCGCACAGCGAAGCACAACAGGGCGCGGCGCTCCGCGCGAGGCGTTTTCCGTGCGAACGGGAGGCAAAGCAGCATGACATCGTTGGTGACCACCGTTACCGAGACTCTGCGCTATCGGGGACAGCTCGGCCAGTGGAGCTGGGTGCTGCACCGTGTGTCGGGCCTGGGCACGGTGCTCTTCCTGATTCTGCACGTCATTGACACCTCCTGGGCAGCGTTTTACCCGAAGGACTACGAGCAGGCCATCCGCGAGTATCAAAGCCCCCTCTTCACCGTCGGCGAGTTTCTGCTGGTGGCCTGCGTTGTCTACCACGCCTTCAACGGGCTGCGCATCATCCTGCTGGACTACAAGCCCGCCTGGTGGGCCTACCAGCGCCGCGCGGCGACCCTGGTCTTCGTCGCCACCCTGCTTGTGCTCGCGCCCACCTTCATCCTGATGGTCGGCCACGTGCTGGACTTTTACGGCGAGGAAGGCCGCGACATCGCCGGGCTGGACGAGATCATCGAGACGCAGGCCCAGTTCTTCATCGGGTTCATCGTCATCCTGGTGGGGGCGCTGATCCTGTCGGCGCTGTTCGGGCTGATCGCGCGCAGCCGGGCTACCTTCGACCTGCCGGGTCGCCTGGAAGCAGCGCTGTGGTCGTTCATGCGCCTGTCGGGGCTGCTCATTCTGCCGCTGGTCTTCGGGCACCTGGCCATGATGCACGTCATCCAGGGCGTCTTCGATATCACCGGCAGCGGGATCGGCATCATCGGCACGGACGTGATCAACCAGAGCGGCAAGGCTGTCGAGTTCGTCGGCCAGCGCTGGGATATGCTGGTTGTTGGCGTGGCCATCTGGCGCGTGTACGACGGGCTGCTGCTGGCGCTGGTGGTGCTGCACGGCTTCAACGGGCTGCGCGGCGTGGTCAACGACTACACTCACCCGCCGCTGGTCAACCGCGCGCTCAATTACGCGATCATCTTCGGGGCGATAGCTCTGATCGTCGTGGGCATGGCCGCACTGCTGGCTGGCGTGGACGAGACAGCCTATCGCATCGCCGAAGACCTGACAGCTTCAGCTTCGTAGAAGAATCTTCGCCCCGCAGGTGCGTAACACGGAATCTTCGAGGACGACTATGCAGACACACCAGTATGAGGCGGTGATCGTCGGGGCGGGCGGCGCAGGGCTGATGGCCGCGCTGTACGCCTCGCGCCAGGTCAAGACCGCCGTGATCAGCAAGCTCTACCCGACGCGCTCCCACACCGGCGCGGCCCAGGGCGGGATCGGCGCGGCCCTGGGCAACCTGGACGAGGATCGCCCCGAATGGCACGCCTTCGACACCATCAAGGGGGGCGACTACCTGACCGACCAGAACGCCGCGCTGGTGCTGGCCCAGGAAGCAGTCAGCGCCGTGATCGAGCTGGAGCACCTGGGCCTGCCCTTCGACCGCACCCCGGACGGGCGTATCGCGCAGCGGCGCTTCGGCGGGCACACCAGCGGCTTTGGCGGGCAGCCGGTGCGTCGCGCCTGCCACGCTGCCGACCGCACCGGGCATATGATCCTGCAGACGCTCTACCAGCAGTGCATCAAGAACAACGTCACCTTTCATGACGAGTTCTACGTGGTGGACCTCCTGCGCAACGGCGACGCCGTGGTGGGCGTGGTCGCCGCCAACCTGGACGATGGCGAGCTGCACGTCTTCCACAGCAAGGCCGTGCTCTTCGCCACCGGCGGCTGGGGGCGTGTGTGGGAGATCACCAGCAACGCCCACTCGCTGACCGGCGACGGCAACGCCGTCACTTTCCGGCGCGGGGTGCCCATGCAGGATATGGAGTTCTTCCAGTTTCACCCCACCGGCATCTACAAGATGGGCATCCTGATCACCGAGGGCGTGCGCGGCGAGGGCGGCGTGCTGCTCAACGATCGGGGCGAGCGCTTCATGGAACGCTACGCGCCGCATATCAAAGACCTGGCCAGCCGCGATGTGGTCTCGCGTGCCATCTACCTGGAGATCGAAGAGGGACGCGGGATTAAGGGCAGGAACTACGTTCACCTGGACGTGACGCCGGAGACAGTCAACCGCTACCTGGCCGAAGCGGGCGACGCCCGGCGCATTGACCGCGCATACGTCGAGTCCAAGCTGCCGGACATCCTCGACTTCTGTCGGACGTATCTGGGCATAGACCCGGTCAAAGAGCCGATCCCCATTCAGCCGACAGCCCACTATGGCATGGGCGGCATCCCTACCGATCTCGACGGGCGCGCGGTGATTGATGCAGCGGGCACGCCCCTGGCCGGGCTGTACGCGGCGGGCGAAGCGGCCTGCGTCAGCGTGCACGGCGCGAATCGGCTGGGCACCAACAGCCTGACCGATCTGATCGTCTTCGGACGACGTGCCGGCAAGCACATGGCCGCCTACTGCCAGGGGACGGACTTCATGCCGCTGCCGGCCACCCCGGCTGGCGAAGTCGAGGCGGAGCTTGAGCGCATCCGCCGGGCCAGCGGCGCGCGCAAGCCGTACCAGATTCGCGCCGAGATGCAGCAGATCATGATGAAGCATGTCGGCGTCTTCCGCACGGCGGCGGGCATCCAGCAGGCCATTGACACGCTGCGCCGCCTCAAGGATGAGTACCGGAATAACCTGGGCATTGACGACCGGGGTCAGCGCTTCAACACCGACCTGTTCGAGGCGTGGGAGCTGGGCTGTCTGCTGGACATCGCCGAGGTGACAGCGCTGAGCGCCCTGGCCCGCCAGGAGAGTCGCGGCGCGCACTCGCGCGAAGACTTCCCGCAGCGCGACGACGAGCGCTGGCTGGTGCATACGCTGGCTTTTCGCGGCGAAGACGGCTCGGTGACGCTGACGCACGATAAGGCGGTTGACCTGTCGCTGGCTGAGACGGATCCCCGTTTCAAGCCCAAAGAGCGCGTTTACTAGTGCAGGCTTACGGAAGAGGGTTGTGATGCAGGCGACATTGCGAATCCGGCGTTTTAACCCGGAAAAGGACACCAAACCCTACTGGGCAGAGTACACGCTCAACGACGTGGAGCCGAGCGACCGCGTGCTGGAACTGCTGCACCGCGTCAAGTGGGAGCAGGACGGCACGCTCGCCTTTCGCCGCTCGTGCGCGCA
>JAHDWP010000038.1 GCA_023382715.1 Anaerolineae bacterium | reverse complement strand
GGGGTGAGGTCAGCCAGGGCGCAGCAGAGCAGCGCCCCACCCTGACAGGTTTTGCTCGCACCCGCCGGGACTCGCCGCTTGACGGGTGCCCGCCTATCCTTTACAATTCCACCTCGGCATTCTGACGGAAGAGCGAAACAGCAGTATGTTCGAAAGCCTCAGCGATCGCCTGCAAAACGTCTTTGAACAGCTTGGGCGCAAAGGCAAGCTGACCGAGGATGACGTCAACACCGCCATGCGCGAGGTGCGCATGGCCCTGCTCGAAGCCGACGTCAATCTCAAGGTCGCCAAGGACTTCATCAACCGTGTCAAAGAGCGGGCCATCGGCGCCGAAGTCCAGAAGAGTCTCAAGCCCTCGCAGCAGGTGATCAAGATCGTCAACGAGGAGTTGATCGCCACGCTCGGTCAGCCGGGCCGCCTGAACCTGAGCGGTCCGACGCCGCGTGTGATCATGCTCGTCGGCCTGCAAGGCTCTGGCAAGACGACGACCGCCGCCAAGCTGGCGCTCATGCTGCGCCGCGACGGTCGCCGCCCGTTCATGGTGGCCGGCGACACCTATCGCCCCGCCGCCGTAGACCAGCTTGTGACGCTGGCCCGGCAGACAAACATCCCCTACCACGAAGAGGGGACGTCCGCCGCGCCACCGGACATCTGCGCGCGCGGCGTAGAGGCGGCGCGCAAGGCCGATGCGACGGTCGTGCTGCTGGACACTGCCGGGCGCTTGCAGATTGACGACGACATGATGGACGAGCTGGTCGCCATCCGCGAGCGCACGCAGCCTGCCGAGATTCTGCTCGTCGCTGACGCGATGACCGGCCAGGAAGCGGTGCGCATCGCCGAGGGCTTCAACCAGCGCGTCGGCCTGACCGGGCTGATCCTGACCAAAGTGGACGGCGACGCGCGCGGCGGCGCGGCCATCTCCATGCGCGCGGTCACGGGCGTGCCGATCAAGTTCATGGGCACCGGCGAAAAGCTCGACGGGCTGGAGCTGTTCCACCCGGACCGGTTGGCGTCGCGCATTTTGGGCATGGGCGATATGCTCACGCTCATCGAGCGCGCCGAAGAGCTGTTCGACGAGCGCGAAGCCGAGCGCCTGCAGCGCAAGCTGCTCAAGAACCAGTTCACGCTGGAAGATTTTCTCAAGCAGCTCCAGCAGATCAAGCGCATGGGCAGCATCGGCCAGGTTCTCGACATGCTGCCGGGCATGGGGCGCTTGCGCCAGCAGGTCAACATTGATAACGAAGATGCGCAGAAGCAGCTTAAGAAGGTCGAGGCGATCATCTACTCGATGACGCCCACCGAGCGCCGCAACCCGAAGCTGCTCAACGCCCGCCGCAAACAGCGCATCGCCGCTGGCAGCGGCACATCAGTCCAGGACATCAACGCGCTGCTGCGCCAGTTCCGCGAGATGCAGCGCATGATGCAGATGATCGGGCGCGGCAATTTTCCGCGCATTCCCGGTCTGTTCAAGTGACGGGGCCTGGCCCCGTCGCCTGCTGCGGTTGTATCGGCAGTCCTTCCCTGCCAGCCCTCTCGCAGCACGCGGCAGAACCAGTCTACGCACGCTAACATTCGCCATCAGCGAGGGATAGGGATCAAGGATGGTTCGCATTCGTCTGCGCCGTGTAGGGCGCAAGAAACAGCCAAGCTACCGTGTCGTGGTCACCGATTCGCGCAGCCCGCGCGACGGGCGTTACATCGAGATCATCGGCTTCTACAACCCGCGCACCGAGCCAGCGACGATGACGCTCAAAGAAGAGCGCGCCCTGCACTGGCTGAAAGTGGGCGCTCAGCCCAGCGACGCAGTGCGCCGCATCATGGAAAAGCTGGGCACACTGGCCCGCCTGGAGCGGCTGAACCAGGGCGAGGCCCTGGAAGCGCTCGTCGCCGAGGCCGAGGCTGCGGCAGCAGCTCAGGGGCCGATCAGCCCCAAAACCCGCCGCCCGGCACCGCTCAAAGCCGCCCAGCCGGCACCGGAAGCCAGCGCCGATTAGGGCGTGCTGCCGCGCCCGCGAGGCCTGGCCGCCACAGTTATGCCCGATGCGGACAGCGGGAGTCGTCTCTGGCTGTCCGCATCTGACCATTTGACTATCAGCACCGAGTAGAGCCTTGCGGGCCGTTTGCTGGCCTGCTGGACAAGGATGCGCAGTCATGAAAGAGCTGGTTGAGTATATCGCCAAGTCGCTGGTCGAAGACCCATCCCAGGTGCAGGTCACCGAGACCACGCAGAGCGGCACCACGATTCTGGAGCTTCAGGTCGCCCAGGACGACATGGGGCGCATCATCGGCAAGAACGGGCGCGTGGCCAATGCCATGCGCGTCCTCGTGCGCGTCCTGGCGTCGCAGCGGGGCAAGCGGGTAACGCTCGACATCGTATGAGCGCCTCGCAGACTCCGCCCAACGCCGCCCGATGACTCCCCCAACCGGCACCCCACCCTTCCTGTTGCTGGGCCAGGTGCTCCGGCCACATGGCATACGCGGCGAGCTGCGCGTCGAAGTGCTGACGGCCTACCCTGAGCGCATCGGGCCGGGGCAGCGCGTCTATCTCGGCCCCAGCCCCACGGATGTGAGCGCGGCCCGCCTGTACACAATTGTCCAGGCACGCCAGCATCAGAAATACCTCATCCTTCAGCTTGCCGGGATTGGCGACCGCAACGCCGCCGAGCTGCTGCGCGAGCAGTATGTGATGGTGGCCTTCGAGGATGCCGTCCCTTTGGAAGACGGCGAATATTACCTGTTCCAGGTGATCGGGCTGGAGGTGGTCACCACCGAGGGCGAAGTGCTCGGCAGCATCCAGGAAGTGCTCGAAACGGGCGCGAACGACGTGTTCGTGGTGCGCGGCCCGCGCGGGGAAGTCCTGCTGCCGGTCATAGATGAGTGCGTGCAGCATATAGACTTCGACGCCGGGCGGATCACCGTCCGCCTGCTGGAAGATCTGCTGGGCGAATGAGGCCCGATTCTCCCCCCCCCTGCGATCACAAAAGCCTGATTTGAATCGCCGAGGCGCAGAGGGCGTAGAGACAAAACCAGGTTGGAGAGGGTATTAGTTTTTCTCCGCGTCCTCGGCGTCTCTGCGTTCAAGCATTTCGCCTCTATCGTGAGAGGCACCCCCTTCGCGCCCGCTTGACAGCGCCCGACGCGCCTGCTATGCTGAGACCTTCAACGGGAAGGGAGAGCGATGAGCGCGCGCAAATACTGGCTGGGCTTCAATGTCGTCAAGGGCGTCGGCCCGGTGCGCCTGCGCGCGCTGCGAGCGGCTTTCGGCGATCTTGGGGCGGCCTGGAGCGCGCCCGAACCCGATCTGCTCGCCGCCGGGCTGGACCGGCGCACCGTCGAGAGTCTCATCCAGGCGCGGTCTACGCTCGACCTCGACCGACTGCTCGACGAGGTGGACGCCGCCGGAGCCTCTGTGCTCACCCTGGACGATCCCGACTACCCGGCCCTGCTGCGCGAGCTGCCCGACTCTCCGCCCGTGCTCTACGTCAAAGGCACACTGCTCGACGAAGACCGCTGGGCGGTCGCCTTCGTCGGGACGCGCCGCGCCACCGCCTATGGGCGCGATATGGCCCATCGCCTGGCCACGTCGCTGGTGAGCGCGGGCATCACCCTTGTCAGCGGGCTGGCCCTGGGCATTGACGCGGCAGCGCATAAGGCCGCGCTGGAGGCCGGGGGCCGCACCATCGCCGTGCTGGGCTGCGGCATTGACCAGGTGTATCCGCCCGAACACCGTCACCTGGCCGCGGCCATCGTCAATTCCGGCGCGCTGGTGAGCGAATTTCCGCTCGGCACGCAGCCCGAAGCGAAGAACTTCCCCGTGCGCAATCGCCTGATCAGCGGGCTGTCGCTGGGCGTGGTCGTGGTCGAAGCCCCGGCGGACAGCGGCGCGCTGATCACGGCGGACTGCGCTATCGAACAGGGCCGCGATGTGTTCGCCGTGCCGGGCAACGTCACCGCGCGCACGACCGCCGGCACCCATCGCCTGATTCAGAACGGGGCCAAGCTGGTCGTGAACGGCGACGACATCCTCGACGAATTGAACCTGACGCGCTCCACCGTCGAAACGCGCACACAGGTGCGGGCTGTCGCGCCAGACACGCCCCTCGAAGTGACGCTGGCCGATCTGCTTGGCGGCGAGCCGCTGCATATTGACGAGCTGGTGCGGCGCTCTGGCCTGACAATCACAGAGGTCAGCAGCACGCTGGCCCTGATGGAGCTGAAGGGCATTGTGCACCGCCAGGAAGGGATGATGTACGCCCTGGCCCTGAGCGGCGCAGGACAGGTTCGCCTGGATTAGCTGAGACTGTTGCGCCGTGCGTTGCGGCGCTTGAAGACGCTTGCTGTAGGATAGACATCATGGACTTTTTGCACGCCCTGATCATGGCGGGCGGCGGTGGGACGCGCCTGTGGCCGCTCAGCCGCCGCGACCGGCCCAAGCAGATGCTGGCCCTGGTCGAAAACCGCACCATGTTCCAGATTTCCGTCGAGCGGCTGGCCCCTTTGCTGCCGCCAGAGCGCATCTTCATCGTCACCGGTCAGGATCAGATCGCCGCGCTGCGCGCCGACGCGCCGCATATCCCCCCGGAGAACTTCGTCGCCGAGCCATGCGGCATGAACACCGGCCCGGCGGTCGGCCTGGGCGTCATCCACATCCAGCAGCGCGCACCGGGCGCGCTGGTCGCCGTGCTGACCGCCGACCAGCACATCGCCGACAAAGCCCGCCTGCGCCAGGTGCTCGCCGCCGCCGCCGATCTGGCCGCGCGCGGCCAGATCGTCACCCTGGGCATCACGCCCCATTTCCCCTCCACCGGCTATGGCTACATCCGGCGCGGCGCGCCGCTGGCCCAGATCGGCGGCTTCCAGGCATATCACGCCGATGGCTTCACCGAAAAGCCCGACCTGCCGACCGCGCTCAGCTTTCTGGAGAGCGGGCTGTATAGCTGGAACAGCGGCATGTTCATCTTCCAGGCCGGGCGCATCCTGGACGAGTACGCACGCCAGCAGCCGCACATGCACACGCTGCTGCGGGCCATCCAGGACGCCATCGGCCAGCCAGACTACGAAAGCACCCTCGCCGAAAAGTGGCCGCAGATGCCGCGCATCTCGATTGACTACGCGGTGATGGAAGGCGCGCAGAACATGGCCGTCATCCCGATAGACATGGGCTGGAGCGACATCGGAAGCTGGCAGACGCTCTACGAAGTGCTCGACCACGACGCCGACGGCAACGCCGCGCGCGGCGCTGGGCGCGATCATATCCACGTGGAGACGACCGGCACGCTGGTCTACAGCGATCGGCGCGTGGTGACCATCGGCGTGGAGGACCTGGTCATCGTCGAGACGGACGGGGTGCTACTGGTCTGCCGCCGCGACCGCTCCGAAGGCGTGCGCGCGGTCGTCGAGCAGCTCAAGGCTGCCGGAGAGACCGACCTGCTCTAGCGGGCGGGCCTGTCATGATCGTCGTCGCCGCCACGATTGACCTCGACCTGCCGGGCGTGTCCTCACTGAAGGAGAAACGCGGCATCCTCAAGTCGCTGATCGCGCGGCTGCACAGGACGTTCGAGATCGCCGCCGCCGAAGTGGACTATCACGATGCGTGGGGGTCAGCGGCGCTGGGCATCGCCATCGTCAGCACGACCGCCGCGCACGGCGAAGCCAAGCTGGAGCAGGTGCTGCGCTGGATCGAGCGCAACCGCCCGGACGTGACCATCGTGGATCACACGCTGGAGGTAATTCACTTCGGCTGAGAAACACCTCTCTCGCCGCGCAGAGCCTCCGGCGAGAGAGAAGTCTCTCCAATCCGCAATTCGCAATCCGAATTTCGAAATCCTCACTCCGCGGTGATGATCTCGATGGTGTCAATGCGCGCCCGCAGCGCCTTCGACTGCGCGCCTTTCTCCAGCAGGGCGCGCTTCTGCGCCTCGTAACGCTCGCTCAGCACCCCAAGCTGGCTGAAGACCGGCGCGAGAATCTGCTGCCCGTACTGCAACAGGCGGCTGCGCTCGCGGTTGGTCAGGTCCACCATCGCCTCGCGGTAGCTGGCTTGCAGGGCGCGCAGGCGCTTGTCCAGCTCTTCGTTGGCGTCGTACTTGATCTTGCGCCAGTAAAGCACCGCCGCCGTCCCCCCGCCGACGAACAGCGCCGGCCCCACCACCAGCGCAGCCAGCGCGCTGCCCACCGCCGCCGTCACCGCGCCGTGCGCCGCCACGCCCAGCACAACCGCCACAATGCCGCCCAGCGCCGCCGTAAAGCCGGTGGTGAAGCCGAGCAGGTTGCCCCGGAAGGTGTTGCGCAGGTCTTCGGCCAGGCTGTTGTCCGTGTAGGATTTCAGTTCGGCGTCAGCAATGGCGATAGCCGCCTGCAGAGCGGCGCGCTGCCCGGCGTAGCCGGTCGCGTCCACGCCGCCAACTTCCTGGCCCAGCTTCGTCTCCAGGGCGACCAGCCGGTCGAGCAGGCTGCGCCAGTAGCGGCGGCTGCTGTCCACCACTTCGTTGACGTACTGTTCGGAGATGGCCGTGATCTGGTCGAGCGCGCTGCCCACGACTTCCTTCTCGAACTCGGCGCGCATCCGCTCGCGGTTGAGCGTCTGAGACGCGCGGCTCAACGTCAGATTGTGCTGGATGAACTGGCGACCGCGCCCGCGCACCCCCTCGAAAACACGGTCCAGCTCGCGCTGCGCAGACGCAAGCTGCTCGTCGAGCGTGCCCGCCTGCCGGTTAAGCTCTTCGCGCAGGCCCTCAGCCAGGGTCGTATCGCCGGAGATAAGCGCCATCTGTGCGTCGAGCGCTGCCACATGCTTGTGCACGACGCTGTCCACGAAGTCAAGCTGCGCGTAGAGCTTCTGCTTGGCCGGCGGCACGCGCTCGAAGATGGTGCGCAGGTGCTCGCGCACGGCGTTCATGCCGCCGGGATCGTTGGCAGCGGTGGCGAAGATGCCCCCACCCTTCTCTTTGAGCGCCTGCCTGGCCGAGACGACGAAAATCTCCGGGCGCAGATCGAGCAATTCGTGAAGCTGCTGGCGGACGAAAGCCAGCACTTCCTTCTGCTCGTTGCGCTGCAACAGGTCGGACTGATTGATGACGACGACAATCTTCTTGCCGTAGTCTTTGGCCAGCTCCAGGTAGAGCCGCTCCGTCTCGGCCAGGGCGCGCTTGGCCGAGAGCAGGAAGATCACCAGGTCGCTGCGGCTGAGGAAGCCCTTGGCGATCTGCTCGTGCTTGCGGAAGACAGAGCCGGTGCCCGGCGTGTCCACGATAACCACGCCCGGCCCGCCGGTGTTGGGGTGCAGCCATTCGCGCACAACGCCTTGTTCGCGCCAGGCGGCGTCCTTGCGCCGCGCCCTCGCCCAGCGGATCAGCTCGATGGCGTCGGTCGTCGGCGTGATGCCCATCGGCAGCAGGTCGTCGCCCAGCAGCGCGTTGACAAACGTGGACTTGCCGGCGTTGAACTCGCCGACAACGACCACCAGAAAGAACATCTCCTGCAAGTCGGCAGCGTTCTGCTGCAAACGCCTGCGATCGTCGGCGCTGTCCTCGCCCATCTGCCCCAGGATGTCGGCCACCTCGTGCAGCAGGCGCACCTCCTGCTCGCGCGCATCGGCAATGGGGCCTTCCAGCACAATGCTCGTCATACGTCCTGCACGCTTTCTTCAGGGAGAACGGCCCGCCGCTTGCCGCTGTCCATCTCGGCCAGGCCGCGCTGAATGGCCACCAGGGATTGCTGATGCTCGCTCAGGTCGCGCCGCAGCGCGTCGAGCGCCTCCGTCTGCGCGATGACCAGCCGGGTGAACGGCGCCGTCGCATCGCGCCGAAGCTGCACGCCGTGCGCCAGCAGATCGTCGCAGGCGCGCCGCAGCGCACCGACGTACTCATCGCGGAAGCGGCGCACCCGCCGCTCGAAATTGCGGCGCAGGAACCACCCGCGCAGCGGGATCAGCGCCAGGCCCAGCAGCACCGCCGCCAGCCCGATCGCCAGGACGACCAGCAGCCCCCTGGCATCCGGCACGCTATCGCTGAAGCCGCCCGCTGCCGCCGCCAGCACCACGCACACCGTCAGCACTTCCCACAGCGCCAGGATGATCAGCGTGTTGCGCAGCGTGCGATCCAGGTGCGCGATCTCGAAGCGCTGCGCCTCGCGCAGCAGATCGTCCAGGCGCGGGCGAACGTTGCGCAGGAAGCTGCGCTCGTAGCGCAGGGGCGTCTGCACCTTGCCGACGATCTTGCCGGACAGGTTCGGCGGCAGCTTCTGCACCGCGCCGCGCGTGTAGTCCACCAGGTCGTCAATGTCCTGCAGGTCGCGCCCTTCCAGGCGCGGGCCGAGCTTGTCGGCCAGTTCGGGCAAGCGCTGGAACGTCTCGCGCACCTTGTGCCGCTCGAACGCGGACTCGGCGCGAGTGCGCCCGCTGAAGCGGCGCACCAGCCGCCCCAGCCCGACGATCTCGCCCAGCCCGCTGAAGAACAGCCCGATCCCGCGCGAGAACTGGAACATCTCGCCGATGGCCTCGCTGCCCCGCGCGGCGGCCTCGTCCCAGGTATGGCCGATCTCGGCCAGGCCATCTTCCACGGTCTTCTGCTGCTCGCGGCGGCCCTGCTCGATCTGCGCCGCGATATTGTCCAGCGTCTTGCGATGCGCGTCGAGCGCCGTCTGCTGCTCCTGCACCCTGCCGAGGGCGTCTTTGGTCACATTCTGGCAGATCTGGACGGGCGTCTCCAGCTTCTGACGCAGCCGCTCGACATCGCCCAGCGTCTCGCGGATGTAGGCTTCGATTTCGGCAAAGCCGGAAGCGTCCCACAGAATTTCATCGCGGGGCTGCTCCTGCTGCGCGGCGAAAGCGTCGCGCGCCGAGACCAGCCAGACCGGCGATTCCATCCCCAGGTGCAGGCGGCTCTGCTCCTGCACGAAGTCGCGCACCTGCTCGCGCTCCGCCTCGTCCAGCAAGTCTACCTGGTTGACGACGACGATCACCCGCTTGCCATAGGCTCTCAGCGCCTGCAGGTATTCCAGGTTGCTGGCCGAAAGCACCTGCGTGGCGATCATGACCAGCAGCACCACATCGGCGCGGTGCAGGAAGCGGCGCGTCACCTCGTCGTGCGTGCGGAAGACCGACTCCAATCCCGGCGTGTCCACCAGGCTGAGATGCTCCAGCAGCGGGCTGGGGTGGAACACGGTCTCGACATCGCCGGCGCGCGTGCGCTGCAGGTCTGCACCGCGCCGCAGGATAACGATGTGATCGGTCGTCGGGATCGGCCCCACGTCCAGGATGGCCTCGCCGAGCAGCGCATTGATGATGCTCGACTTGCCGGAGCCGAACGGCCCCACCATAACCATCAGGAATGGGTGATTGGCGTGGAACAGCGCGTCGCGCACCTGCTCCATCTGGCTGGCGGGCAGGTCATCCACGCGCGCCAGCGTGTCGAGCAGGGCCGTGATCTGCTCGTGCTCCTGGCGGCGCACCGCTTCGTATTGGCTGAGCAACTTGCCCGGCAGAGAGCTTCTCACTTCCACCCGTCACCTGCCCTTCGCGGGGCGCAACGGCCCGCCCTGTGCTCGCTGTGTGGGCATCAGCGCGCCAGGGACATAATCGCGCAGGATCGATCCGCCCGTGAACTCGCGCAGCAGCGAGTTGTCCGGCACCAGGCTCGCTTCCATCGGCGTGAGCCAAGCCAGGATGGACAGCAGGCGGCGCGCCTCAATATAGTGCGGCTGACGCGGCTCGATCTGCAAGAGCAGCGGCTCGGCCAGCGGGCGCAGCACAGCCAGCTCGTAGAGCAGCGCCGAATTGAACATGACATCGGCGTTCTCCTGGTAGGGGAAGATGTTGCGCTTCTCGCCGCGCCGCACGCTCTCCCAGCGCGAGAGCGTCTCCAGCGCCGAGTAGCCGCGCGTGCGCGCGTCGCGCACGATGCGCCGGATCAGGCGCACGTCGGTCGTGGGAACGCGATTGTGGCGGTCAATGTTGACCTGCGTCAGCGCCGACACGTAGACGCGATACAGCCGCTCGGTAGGCAGGGACTGCACCAGGCGCGGGTTCAGCCCGTGAATGCCCTCGATGATCAGAATCTGGTCTTTGGAGAGCGTGACCGTCCCTTTCTCAAAGGTGCGCAGCCCGGTCTTGAAATCGTAGTGTGGGATGTGCAGCGGCTCGCCGGCGGTGAGGGCCAGAAGCTGCTCGTTGAACAGCGCCAGGTCCACCGCCTCCAGCGCCTCGAAGTCGTACTCGCCCGTCTCATCGCGCGGCGTCAGGTGGCGCTCGACGAAATAGCGATCCATCTCCAGCGTGTAGGGGTGCAGCCCGTGTGCCATGAGCTGCACGGCCAGCCGTTTGGAGAACGTGGTCTTGCCGGAAGACGACGGCCCGGCGATGAGCACAATGCGCAGCCCTTCGCGGTGACGGAGCGAGATGCGCCCGGCGATGTCGGCAATGTGCTGCTCGTGCAGCGCCTCATTGACCAGCACCAGCTCGTGGGCGCGCCCATCGCGGATCGCCTGGTTCAGATGGCCGATGTCTTCCACGCCCAGCAACATCAGCCACTCTTCGGTCTGGCGGAAGACTTCGGTGAGCTGTGGCGATTGTGTGTGCGGGCGGATGATGTTTGGGCTTTCGCGACGCGGATATTGCAGGATGAAGCCGTCGTCTTCGGGCAGCACATTGAACAGGGTCAGATAGCCCGTGTGCGGCACCATGTACCCATAGAAATAATCGGCCTCGCCGCGCAGCTTGTAGACGGTCAGGTAGTCCTTCTGGCGGAATTCGAGCAGCCGCACCTTGTCATCGTCGCCACATTCCTCGAACATCCGCCGCGCCTCGCCCAGCGGGATGCGGTGCCGGGTGATCGGGTCGCAGGCAACGACGATCTCGCGCATCCGCGCCTTGATCGCCTCCAGTTCATCGAGGGTGAAAGGAGGCCGCCCGCGCACCTTGCAGAAGAACGCCCCGCTGGGCAGCGCGTAGTCCACGATCACCTGCACGCCAGGGAACAGCTCTGCTGCGGCGACGGTCAGCAGGAAGGCCAGCGAGCGCCGGTAGATGCGCCCGCCGTCCCCCGAATCAGTGCGCACAAGCTCCACGCAGACATCGCGCGTCACCGGCATGGTCAGCTCGCGCAGCGAGCCATCCACAATGGCCGCCACAGTCAGCGCGCCATCGGTCGCCTGCTGGCGCTCGTAGACATGGACGTATGCCTCCAGCGAAGTGCCAACCGGCGCTTCCAGAAGGGTGCCATCTGGGAACGTCACCTGCACATAGGTGCGCGGCGTTGCCCCTCGGATCATGGATAAGTCTTCGATCATCTATAGCTCACTCACAATACGATAAAGCCAGCAAACAGTTGTGGCGCTCAGTCAGCCCGGATCATGGCAGGCGCAGGACAGCGCCGGATCGCCCCGGCAGCATGACCGTGACCGCGCCCCCTTCCACCGCCGCGTGCCCTTCGCCGAACACGAACTCGGCCCGGCTGGGCGCGGGATGCAGCAGCAGGCGCAGCGTGCTTTCGCTCTGCGCGGTGTTGAAAGCCACTACCAGCCGCTCGCCCTGGTAGTCGCGCTCATAAGCGAACAGCTCGCCTTCAGCCAGCAGCGTCTGGTACGTCCCGCGCCGCAGCGCCGGCTGCGCGTGGCGCAGGCGGATCGTGGCCCGCACGTAGTCGCGCAGCGCGCCATCCCACCGCGATTCGTCCCAGGGCATCGGCCCCCGGCACTGCGGGTCATAGCCACCGCTCAGCCCGATCTCGTCGCCATAGTATACCGTCGGCGCGCCGGGCATAGTCATCTGGAAGAGCATAGCCAGGCGCAGCGCCGACTGATCGCCGCCCGCCAGGGTCACAAAGCGCGGCATGTCGTGGCTGCTCAGCAGGTTGAGCTGGGCAGTGGTGATGGACCAGTCGTACAACCCCAGCATGTCCTCCATGGCGCGGGCGAAGCCCGGCGCGTCGAGCGGTTTGGGCGGCGGATAGGTCCCGCCCATCCACAGGGGCGCGAGAGTCCGCGCCGCGAAAAAGCGCAGTGCCGCGTGCGTCTGAATGTAGTTCATCACCGCGTCGAACTGATCGCCGCGCAGCCAGCGCTGCGCCTCGACCCAGATTTCGCCGACGATGTAGGCGTCGGGATTGCCGCCCTTCACCCGCCGGCGAAATTCCTGCCAGAAGGCATCGTCGTCAATCTCCGCTGGCACGTCGAGCCGCCAGCCGTCCGCGCCCACAGCGATCCAGTGCTCGGCCACGTCAAAAATGAAGGCGCGCACCTGGGGGTTGTCCGTGTTGAGCTTGGGCAGCGCGTGCAGCCCGATCCAGGCTTCGTAATTGGGCGGCTGATCCTCGTCGTAGGCGTGCAGCGGGAAGCCTTTGACCGTGAACCAGTCCAGGTACGGCGACTGCGCGCCGCACTCCAGGATGTGGTTGAACTGGAAGAAGCCGCGGCTGGCGTGGTTGAAGACGCCATCCAGCACGACGCGCATCCTGCGTGCGTGCGCCTCCTCGAGCAGCGAGCGCAGCGCCGCGTTGCCGCCCAGCAGGGGGTCCACGCGGTAATAATCGTGTGTGTGGTAGCGATGGTTGGAAGCCGACTGGAAGATCGGGTTCAGGTACAGCGCCGTGATGCCCAGGTCTTGCAGATAGTCCAGGCGCTCGGCAATGCCCAGCAGATCGCCTCCCTTGAAGCCGTGCGAAGTCGGCGGGCTGTCCCACGACTCGAGATTCGTCGGCTTCTCAACTCGCGCACTCCTGGCAAAACGATCGGGGAAGATCTGGTAAAAGACGGCGTCTTTCACCCATTCCGGCGTTTGGACTGGCTGTGTCACCCCCACACTCCTCGGCGATGCGCGACCTGCACGGCAGGTCAGGCCCACTGTTGCCTGAATCGTACCGTCTCTGCTCTTTGGGGGCAAAAGGTATTCGGCGGCCTGGACGAGAACAGCCTACGGCTCGTCGCCTTCGTAGTATTCGGGGGGTGCGCCACCGTGTTCCGGGGCAATGGCCCACAGGTCGCGCTCGGTCACCACGCGGTTATTCAGCGCGTCGTAGGCGGCAGGATTTTCCAGCTCGTCAACGGCGTAGCGCCAGCGACCGCGCCCCACCTGGCGCAGCACCGAGCGGCACTCGTCGCAGCGCACGACGCGGCGCACGCGCGGGATGCCCAGCATCCGGTAGCGGCGATCTTCCAGGTAGAGCGAGCCGCGCGCGCAGATCGGGCACACCGTCAGCAGAAAACCTTCCTGATAGCGGGCCAGGTTCGCCGCCTGAGCCACGTAAGCCCCGGCATAGACCAGCACCAGCAAGGCGACGGCTCCGCCGAGCAGCAGATAGGGCACCGGCAGACCGGAGTCGCCCTCGTCCGGCGTGACCACCATGACCGGGTCAGCCGGCGCGCCGCCCGTTTCACCCCCTGCCGCGGCAACCACCAGCGCCGTCGGCGTCGCGCTCGGCGTGAGCGATGGCTGCGCCGTCGCCGGGACCGTGACCGACGGCACCGGGGCGATGTCAGTGGCCGTCAGCGCCGGCGAGAGCGCCTCGGTGAGCGTCGCCGGGGGCAGGCCGGTCGCGGCCTGTGTGGGCGTCTCAGTCGGCGTTTCGGTCGGCGTGGCGGTGGGCGTTTCGGTCGGCGTGACGGTGGGCGTTTCGGTCGGCGTGACGGTGGGCGGCTCGGTCGGCGTGGTGGTCGGCGTGACAGTGGGCGGCTCGGTCGGCGCGACCAGGACGACCACCGCCGCCGTCTCAGTGGGCGGGACGGTCGCCGTGAAGCTCGCGGTGAGGGTTGGCGCGGGCGTATCGGTCGGAGCCAGCGTGGGCGAAGCCGTCCCGGTCGCTGAAGGAGTCGCCGAAGGGGTATCCGAAGGCGTCGCTGTCGGCGCGGGCGTGTCCGACGGGACATCAGTCGGCGTGGCCGTGAGCGACGGCGTGGCGGTCGGAGAGGGAGTCGCCGTGAATGTGATCGTCGCTGTCGGAACAGCGGTCTGGGTTGGCGTGGCGGACGGGGTGAACGTCGCCGAGGCAGTCATCGTCGCGGTCAGGCTGGGCGTGATGGTCGGCGTTGGCGTGATCGTGGGGCGAGGCGTGCGCGTGGCCGTCGGCACCACCGGCACCGCCGTGAACGAGGGCGTCAGCTGCGGCTCGTCCACCACTGGCAAGGACTCGACAGCCGTGACCCAGGCCACCAGATCGTAGCGAATCCAGCCATAACCGTCGCCGAAACGAATCAGCACCCAGTCCTCATCGGCATCGTGCGCCACCGGGTCAACCACGTCGCCGGTGAAGACCGTGCCGATCACCGAGTAGCCCTGCCCCGGCCCGGAGCGCACAAACGCCCCTTCCACGCCCACGTCCACCCAATTGGCGTTGGGGGTATAGGTGGGGCCGCCCGGTGTGTTGTAATAGAGGGGGGGCGGGATGGGCGTGGGCGACAGCACAGTGATCACCGGCAGCGCCGCCGTGTTCAGGCGCCAGCTCACCCCGTCAATGTAGACCCAGCCCTGCGTATACAGATAACTGATCAGAATCCAGTCGCCCTCATAGTTGCGCGCCAGAGGCTGCACCCACGCACCGACCGGCAGCACTCCGACGGGGTTGTAGCGCAGCCCCGGCCCGGCGCGCACGTTGACGCCGAGCGGCACATGCACCCAGTTGACGTTGGGCGTCAGCGAAGGCTCGCCCTGCGCCCACAACACGCCCGGCAGATCGCTCGCAGCAATCGCCAGCCCGATGACGACCGCCCCCAGCAGCGCAGCCCAACGGCAACGGACAATGCGCCCCATGCAGCCCCTCTCCGCGTGCACCTCACTGCGCTTATCCTACCACGAGGCCCGGCGCCGAACCAATAGGCCGCCAGGACCACAAGCGCCGCGTGCCCGGTCGGGACGCGGCGCTGTCTTGGCTGCGCGCTCTGCCGGGCCGCGTACCGCCCGGCGCGCACGGGTCATTGAGTCAGGATGTAGGCGATGATGTCGGCGAGCTGGGCCGCGTCGTACTGCTCGCCGTAGTTCTTGGGCATGATGTCGCCAAAGCCCGCGACGACATAAGTGCTCGGCTCGACAATCGCCTCGTGCAGGTAGTCCTCCGCGGACTTGCCCTCTTCGCGCGTCGTCGCCCGCTCGCCCATGCCGGTCAGGGCCGGGCCGGCGCCGTCGGTCGCGCCATGACACCCGCTGCACGTCTGATCGAACAGCGCCTTACCGTTGGCCGGGTCGCCAGCAGCGGGCGCCGCAGTCCCCGACGCGGCTCCCCCAGCAGACGCCGCCTCGCCGCCCGACTCAGCCAGAATGTAGGCCACCAGCGCCTTCAATTCGGTCTCGCTGAACTGCTCGCCATAGTTCTTGGGCATGATGTCGTTAAAACCCTCGACCACAAAGGCGCTCGGCTCGACAATCGCCTCGTGCAGATAGTCCTCCGCCGACACGCCCTCTTCGCGCGTCGCCGCCCGCTCGCCCATGCCTGGAAAAGCCGGGCCGGCACCGTCCGTCGCGCCATGACAGGCTTCGCACTGGACGAAAAGCCCCTGGCCCTGGGCCACAAGCTGCGCGGTGTCGGTTTCCTCTCCGCCCGGTTCTTCCGTCCCGGTCGCTGTGCCTCCGCCCGGTGGAGCGGGCGTCGCCTGCAGGGCGTCGGTCAGCGCCGGTTCCTCACCTTGGGGCAGCGTGGGGATGGGTGTCAGGTCTTTCGCCAGATCGCCCCCGCCACAGGCCCCCAACACCATCGCCAGCGACAGAAGCAGCGCCATTATCCAGGTTCGCTTGAACACAACTGACCTCCGTTTCATATACCAGTCTCAGGCCCCCTCGCCCCTGTGCGCGCTCACTCGCCCAGGCTGCGCACGTAGTTGACGATGTCCCAGGTTTCGCCAGGACTCAGGTTCTCGGCCAGGCCGGGCATACGGTTCCTGCCCAGCCGGATCACCCGGAACAGGTCCTGGTCCGAGAGAATTGCGGCGCGCGCGCCGAGCGACTGTGGGATCTCCGGAAAGTACTTGCCAACCTCGGCCCCCGCCCTGTCGCCCTGCAGTCCGTGACACATGGCGCAGTTCGTGCCATAGAGCATCTGGCCGCGCTGGAGCGAGACCTCGCTGGCGGGCAGGGGCGCGGTGGCCGGCTCACCGGCGATGAAAACTGGCCCCTGCACCGGCACAGCCCCCACCGGGGCAGCCAGGCGCGGCCCTTCCTGCGCGCGGACTACCACCGTGTCGTCCATCTTGTTGATCCAGGGGACGCGCACGATGTCGTAAGACAGCAGCAGCGGGACGAGCACGGCCACCAGCCCGCCCGTGCCGACCGCGCCCCAGAACAGCAGGTGACGAATGCCCTGCGGCTTGAAGGCCGCCGCGTCCTCACGCTTGATCACGCGGGCGTGATGCGCCTCGAAGACAGTCACCACCTGCTCGGCCACGGCCAGCGGCGCGCACACTTCCAGGCCGATGTAGCCATCGCTGATGCGCTCGTCGTACATGCGCCGTGTCAGGATCGGGAAGCGGTTTTGCAGCAGGAAGCCGGCAAACGCCCCCAGCATCGAGAACAGCGAGATCATCTCGAAGTAGATGATCGCAGTCGGCGGGACGGGGTTCAGCCCCTGCCCGCCCACTTCGATGGGATAGAGGTAGGAGGTGCCATAGGTCAGGAAGAAGGCCACCAGCGCGCCCAGCGCCGCGCCGCCCAGCACGAACGGCAGGAACCAGAGCCGTACCGGCTTGCGTGCGAAGATTTTGGACGAGTACGGCACATGCGACATCACCGTCATCTGCTCGTCTGGGACGCCGAGCGCGCGCACTTCGTCCACGACATCGGCGGTCGTCTCTACATTGTCAAACAAGCCTAACAGCAAGAAGTCGGCCATGCTCCCCTCCTAGTGGACTTCCGTCCGCGTGGACATCACGGCCCGACCAACGCGGCGAGATCCCTGCATCGCCTGGCCCTCGTAGACTTCCCACACCGGGATGATCGGCACAAAACGGGTATAGACCATGTACAGCAGGCCCAGGAAAGCCAGCGTGCCCAGCGTAACGGTCACTTCCGGCCAGTGCGGCGTGTAGTTGACCCAGTTGAAAGGCAGCTCGTTGCGCGACAGCGAGCCAGACACAATCAGCACGCGCTCGATGTACATGCCAACCTGGATCAGGATGCCGATGACCAGCATCGCCGGCAGCGACGTGCGCACGCGCCGCGACCACAGCGTGCCCAGCGGCACCACGATGTTGCAGAACAGCATCAGGTAGAACAGCGGGGCCAGCGGGCCGGTGAGCATGGCCTGGACTGCTTTTTCCAGCGGCAGGTTGCCGTACCAGTTGGTGATCCATTCGGCGAAGTAGAAGTAGATCCACGTCAGGGTGAGGATGAGCAGGAAGATGCCCATCGCGTTGAAGTGCTCTTCGCGCATGAAGTAGCCAAAGCGCATCGTCTTGCGCACGATGATCATGACCAGGATCACCGCTGCCACGCCCGAATACAGCGCGCCAACGACGAAGAACGGGCCGAAGATGGCGCTGTGCCAGCCCGGCTGAATGGCCATCGAAAGATTCCACGACACGCCCGTGTGCACCGAGAACATCACCGGGATGATCACGAAGCTGAGGAGGTTGCTGACCACCTCCAGCCGGTGCCACTCGCCCTCTGTCCCTCGCCAGCCCAACGACAGTGCGCTGTACAGCTTGCGCCGCCAGCCGGTCATATGGTCGCGGGCCATCGCCAGGTCGGGGATGAGCGCCACGTACATGAACAGCGTGCTGCCGATCAGGTAGGTGGTGATGGCCATCATGTCCCAGAACAGCGCCGAGCGGAAGTTGGGCCACAGATCGCGCTGGTTGGGGATGGGCAGCATGTAGAACAGCTTCCAGATGCGCCCGACATGGATGATCGGGAACAGTGCCGCGCAGGCCAGGCCAAACAGCGTGATCGTCTCGGCAGCGCGGGCGATGGGCCGCCGGAAGTCCATGCGCATCAGGCGCAGCGCGGCTGAGATGAACGTCCCGGCGTGGCCGATGCCGATGAAGTAGATCAGGTTGGCGATGTACGGCCCCCACATCACCGAGCGGTTCAGGCCGGTGATGCCCAGGCCGCTGACGATCTGGATGGCCCAGGCGATGAAAAAGGCCAGCGTCAGCGCGCCCAGGCCCGCCAGCGCGATCCAGAAGCGCGGCCCGGTCTGGCGCATCCTGGCCAGTGTCAACTGGTTCAGTTCGGCGGGTGGACGCGCATCGAGCATCAGGTGCTCCTCGCGCCCATGCTCGACCTGCCGGGCCAGATGCTCATCATCAGGCAGCGGTTCGTCCCAGTAGGGGCCGATGGTGGCTCTACTCTCCAACATGCGTCTCACCACCTTTCAGATAGTAGACCGCCGGCTCTGTGCCCAGGTTCTCCAGCAGCTTGAACTGGCGCTCGCTGGGGACCATCTGCGCGACGCGGCTGTTCTCGTCCCACTTGTCGCCAAAGACCAGCGCGTCGGTCGGGCACGCCTGCGCGCACGCCGGGATGATCTCACCGTCTTCGAGCGGGCGGCCCTCGATGTTGGCCTGCTCGCGTCCCCGGCGGATGCGCTGAATGCAGAAAGTGCATTTCTCCATGACGCCAGGGCTGCGCACGGTCACGTCGGGGTTGAGCTGCTGCTCCAGCGGCGCATCGAAGCGCGGCGCCCAGAAGTTGAAGATGCGCACCCGGTACGGGCAGTTGTTGCCGCAGTAGCGCGTGCCAACGCAGCGGTTGTAGACCTGGATATTGATGTTCTCTTCAGTGCTATGGTACGAAGCGTAGACCGGACAGACCGGCTCGCACGGGGCGTTGCCGCACTGCTGGCAGAACACGGGCAGGAAGCGCGCCTTCACATTCGGGTATTCGCCCTCCCAGTAGCGCTCGATGCGCATCCAGTGCATAGCCCGGCCCCGGATCACCTCGTCCTCGCTCGATACGGGGACGTTGTTCTCCGCGTGGCAGGCGACCACACATGCCTGGCAGCCCGTGCACTTGTCCGCGTCCACGATCATCGTCCACTTGTGTCCGTTGCTCTGTTCTTCGGCCATTCACACCACTCCTCTGATATTCACAGAGTTCGCTGTCAGCACAGGCTGTATGCTAGAACGGGACATGGATGTCCTCGCCCGGATCAATGGTGCTCTCCAGCCTGGCGAGGGCCTGCTTCTTGTCCAGCTTGGTGACGCGCACGCGGGCCGACGACCAGGCCAGGTTCGCGCCCACGTCGTCCAGCGCCGCGCCCACCAGGTGCAGCGCGTGGCTGCCCCGTTCGCGCGCATAGCGGCCCAGATCGCTGTGACCCTGTCCCAATGGGATGGCCACTGTGTCGGGGCGGATGCCCGGAAAAACGTATACGGGGACTTCCACCGCACCATGCGGCGACTCAACGCGCACCACATCGCCGTGATCCACGCCGAGCGCCTGGGCAGTCGTCGGGTTGATCTCCACCCATGTCTGCCAGGAGACCGTCGTCAGCGGGTCGGGCGCGCCTTGCAGCCAGGGCAGGCTTGCCCCGCGCCCGTCGCCCAGCAGCACCGAAGGGAACAGGTGCAGGTAGTAGGGGTACTGCGCCGCCTCTCCATCGAAGGCTGCCCCGGCCACGTCGAGCGTCCCCTGGGCAGCCAGCTCCGGCGCGGCGCTCTCTGGCGCAGCCTCCGGCCACCAGCCGCCATGCTGCTGGAAGCGCGCCCAGCGCACTTCGTCATCGTCGCCGCCGCTCGCGCCCTTGGGCAGCGCCGTGATCTGCTCCCTGATGAAGGCCACTTCGTCCGTCCAGGGGAGCGCCGCAGCCGCCGCCGGAATGCCGCGCGCCGCTGTCAGCAGCACGTCACCGGTCGGGCGCACATCGTGGAACGGGCCAACCACCGGCTGCTGGCTGCTGACAACCGGCAAGCCCCTGAAAGCGGGCTGCACCACTTCGTAGCCCCACCCTTCCAGATACGTCCGGTCGGGCAGGATGTAGTCAGCCAGCGCAGAAGTCTCGTCTACCAGCGGGTTGAACGAGATGATCGTCTCCACCTGCGCCAGCGCATCGGCGATGCCGGAGCCGGGCGGCAGATCATAGACCGGATTGGCGCCGTGCACGAGCAGCAGCCTGACCTGGCCCGCGCTCATGCGCTCGACCAGCGCCTGCACCTCGGCGTAGGAAGACCAGCCAGGCGCAGCGAGAGCCGTCGGAAGGGCGGGCGTGAAGCCCAGCCCGCTCGACCCCGCCAGCGCATTGAGCGCCTGCACCGCCGTCACCGCCGCCACGCCGTTGCTGGCCCCGGCCAGCGCCCCGCCGGGAATGGCGACCGGGCGCTCGGCCTCGGCGAAAGCGCGCGCCAGGGCGACCAGATCGGCCAGCGGCACATCACAAGCAGCCGCCGCCGCGTCGAGGTCCACCTCGCCGGCCAGCGCCGCCGCCAGCCCGGCCCGCTCCGCGCCGCCGAAACCCTCGTCGGCAATGATGCGCAGCAGCGCCCCGGCCACCAAGGCCTCCGCGCCTGGCTGGACAGGCACCCAGCGATCGGCTTTGGCCCCGGTGATGGACATCTTCGGCTCAAACTGGACGAGCAGGCCGCGCTTGCCAAACCTCTGGCTGCGAAACTGGCCGAACTCGACGCCGAAGCCGGTCGCCGAGAGCCAGGCTCCCAGGAAGTCCGCCCCGAAGGAGAAGATGACATCGGCCTGGGCCAGGGTATAGCCGGGCAGCGTCGCCTGGCCGAAAAGCGCATTGTTGGCCGCAGCCAGCGCGCCCACGCTGTTCAGGGCGCTGGTCAGGTCATAGCGCAGGGGGGCCGGCGCGCCGACCGCCCCGGCATAGCGGGCGAACAGGTCGCAGAGATGGCCGGAAGTCGCCGAGCCAGTCCAGATGGCTACGGCCTGGTCTGCCGCATCCAGTTTTTCGTAAAGTGTGTTGATCGCCTCGTTCCAGGCGAGCGGCTCAAACTTGCGGCTGCCCCGCTCTCCCTGGCGGACGGCGCCGGTCACGCGGTCGGGGTTATACAGCAGTTGCAGGCCGGACTGCCCGCGCGCGCACAGCTTGCCCCGGTTGACGGGGTGTTCCGGGTTGCCCTCGATCTTGACGGCCCGCCCGTTCATCACGCGCACGATGATGCCACAGCCTGCCGGGCACATGCGGCAGGTAGAAGCGTACCAGTTGGGAATGCCGGCAAGCTGCTCTTCGGGGGCGCGCACATACGGCTCCAGCGCCACCCAGCGCTCTGTCTCCTGAGCGCAGCCTGCCAGAATTGCCGTTGCGGTGCCTGCCGCGCTGACTTTCAGGAAGTCGCGACGAGTCAAATGGGTCATAGGTCTCTCCTAGCGGTGGCAGACCGCGCAGTCCCACAGCGCGTCTTTGTTCTCTTGTTGAGCGTGGCAGTCCAGGCAGAAGCCCATGTTCATGTTGACCACCGGCTCGGCGACCGTCATTTCTTCGACTGCGCCATGACACGCGCCACAGCTCACCGCTGCGGCGATGTGCGAAGCGTGGTTGAAGTAGACGAAGCTCGGCTGCTCGTTGACGCGCTTCCAGGGGATCGGCTCCTGGCGCTCCCAGTAGCCGTGCAGCCTCTGAATCTGGGGGCTATCCGTGGCAACGTACTCGTGGCAGCCCATGCATTTCTCGACACTGGGAATGCCAGCGACCGGGCCTTTCGCCACACCTGCATGGCAGAACTGACACTGGATGCCGTTCTCAGCGTGCCGCTTATGATTGAAGGCTATTGGCTGCTCGTCGGCGGCGCTGGTCTGGGCGATGACAATGACCAGCAGGATGACGACAATCGCCACCCCGCCCAGCACCGCCCCGCCGAACAGCAGGCGCTGCCTGGACGATAAGCCAGCTACTCTGCGCATATGGCCTCCCTTCTGAGGTGCGTATCCCACACCACCGGATAGCTCCAATAGCAAATGTGCATGCCGCACAGCGCTGACGCTGCGCTTTGACGTGAGTCCCTCTCCGCGAGGATCGAGAGGGACGTGTGGCTCCAACCCCATGATGACCGTGTGCAACCGCCTAACTATACAATGAATTCCCGCGCCATTCAAAACAATCATCAGGTGCGTGCAAAATCTGCCAGGCGGTAGGGGCGCAGCAGAGCAGCGCCCCCCTTGACCTCACCCCCACTCGGCGCTGACGCGCCTCGCCGCCCCCTCTCCGAGCGGCGAGGGGGCAAGCCGAGCGCGGCGCGGCTGGGGGTGAGGTCAATCAGCGAGTCGCTGTCAACCTTTGCACGCACCCCGCGCACGCTGTGGCTTGGAGCATCCCGCCGACCTGGTATAATCTCGCGGCGGGCGCGCGCGCTTGCGCGCTATGCTCATGCAGGAGAACACAGCCCATGCGCATCGTCGTGCACGGCGGTCACCCTTTGCGAGGGACCACCCGTCCCTCCGGCAACAGCAATGCGGCGCTGGCGCTCATCGCGGCAGCCCTGCTCACCGATCAGCCGGTACGGCTTGGCAATGTGCCGGATACGCTCAGCACGGCGTCCATGCTCGGCGCGGCGAAGGCGCTCGGCGCCAGCGTGGCGCAGCAGGGCGGCGACGTGGTGCTGGAGACGCCTTCGCTGCTCACCCGCGCGCTGGAGCAGGGGTTGGCGGAGAGCCAGGTGGGGGCGGTGCTCTTTCTCGCGCCGATCCTCGCCCGGCGGCGGCACGCCCGTATGGAAGTCCCCTATCCGCTCAGCCGGCTGCACACACACCTGACGGCCCTGCGCGACCTGGGCGTGACCATTCGCGCCAGCAGCGGCGTGATCGAGTTTGAGGCCGCGCCCTGGGAGCAGCGCGCCATCACCCTGGTGCAGGCTAGCGTCACCGCGACGGCGCTGGCGGCTATGCTGGCCGCCACCCTCGGCCAGCGCACGACGATCAGCAACGCCGCGTCCGAGCCGCACGCGCAGGACCTGCTGCACTTCCTGGTCGCGCAGGGCGCGCGCATCGAGGGCATCGGCTCGAACGTGCTGCGCATTCAGGGCACCCCGACCCCCGGCGGCGGTAAATACACCGTGTCGCCGGATCACATCGAAGCGGCCAGCCTGGCCGCGCTCGGCGCGATCACGCACGGCACGCTGACCATCGAGGGCGTTGTCCCTTCGCACCTGGCCGTCATCGCGCGCGTCTATGCCCGGCTGGGCATACGGATGTTCATCAATGGCGACACGCTGCTCCTGCCCGCCCACGACATGCTGATCGCCTCTGAGAGCGAGGAAGAGCTGGACGTGCCCATCGAAACCGCGCCCTGGCCGGGCTTTCCGTCCGATCTGATCGCCATGACCGCCGTCATCGCCACGCAGACGCGCGGCACCACGCTCATCCACGAGAAGCTGTTCGACAACCGCCTGCTCTTCGTGGACAAGCTGACCTCGATGGGCGCGCAGATCGTGCTGTGCGACCCGCACCGCGCGCTGATCGTCGGGCCGTCCGAGCTGCGCGGCGAATATCTGGATACGCCCGATGTCCGCACGGGGCTGGCGCTGCTCGGCGCGGCGCTGGCTTCCTCACGCAGCGTGACGATTGACAACGCCCAACTGATCGAGCGGACGTTCGAGAACGTGGTGAGCAAGCTCGTCGGACTCGGCGCGCAGATTGAGGTGGTACAGGCGTGATCGGCGAACCCCCCATCGTCGTGCGAACAATCGCCGGGCTGCACACCGGCACGTGCGTGATCGGCGGCGGGAGTCCGGTTGTGGCGCTGCATGGCTGGGGCGGCAGCGTGCACAGCTTCTGGCCGGTCGCCGAGCGGCTGGCCGCCGAAGGCTTCGCGGTGCACCTGCTCGATCTGCCCGGCTTCGGCCACAGCGATCCCCCGCCCGACCCCTGGGATGTGGCCGACTACATGCGCTTCGTGCTGGCCTACCTGGACGCCAGCGATCTGTCCCGCGTCGCCCTGCTCGGTCACTCATTCGGAGGGCGCATCGGCCTGATGCTGGCCGCTCAGCACCCGGATCGTGTCAGCAAGATGGTGCTGGCCAACAGCGCCGGGCTGCGCACCCCGCTCTCACTGACTCAGCAGTTGCGCGGGGCCGTGGCGCGCGCCGCACGCAAGACGCTCGACTGGGCGCACCTGACCTCGGCGCGTGCGCGCCTGCAAGCGTACTACAACCGCCGCTACGCCTCGGAAGACTACCTCAGCGCCGGGCCGCTGCGCGAGACTTTTCTGCGCGTCATCGCCGAAGACCTGACGCCCTACGCCAGCCAGGTGCAGGCCCCCACGCTGCTGATCTGGGGCGACCGCGACGCGGATACCCCGCTGTGGCAGGGCCGCCGGCTGGAGCAATTGATCCCCGACGCCGGGCTGATCGTCTTCGCCGGCGCGGGCCATTTCTCGTACCTGGAGCGGCTCAACGAGTACCTGCGCATCGTCACGCACTTTCTCGCCGACAGGAGCAAGCCAGCGCATGGTTGAGCTACTCATCTTCGTGTGGCTGGCCGGAATCCTGCTGCGCATCTGGCGGCTGGCCCGCTTCTTCCAGATCGAGGGCTACGACAGCCGCCGCTTCCTGCGCTGGCTGCTGGGGCGGCCCAGCCGCTACATCATGTGGCGCGCGTTGGTTTTCGTCGGCGTGGCCGCGCTGACCTCGTTCGTCCTGAACTGGTTCGGCCAGGATACCGACTCGCTGTATCTGGCGATCTGGGGCGTGACCGCTATCCTGGCCACGTGGCCAGAGCCGCCCAAAGAGGTCAAGCAGAAGTTCAAGCTGACCCATCGCGCGGCGCGCCTGCTGATCGCAGCCTTCACCCTGACCGCCATCGCCGCCGTCAGCGCCGAAGTCACGCTCAACACGGGGGTCTCGGCCAGCGAGCGCACGAAGTTCCTCGTCATCACAAGCGTGGGGCTGGCCGTCTATCACCTCAGCCCACTGGCGCTGCCGCTCGCCAACCTGCTCATGCTCCCCGTCGAGGTGGGCTTCCGGCGCATGTTCATCGCCCGCGCCCGGCGGGCGCTGCGCCGGGCCAGCCCGGTGGTGATCGGCATCACCGGCAGCTATGGCAAGACGAGCACCAAAGAGTATCTGGCCCACATTCTGCGCGGGCGCTATGAGGTGCTGGCCACGCCCAGGAGCTACAATACGCTGATGGGCGTCTGCCTGACGATCAACAACAACCTCAAGCGCAGCGGCCCGCTCGACTATTTCATCGTCGAAATGGGCGCCTATATCGAGGGGGAAATTCGCGCCATCTGCAAGCTGACCAGGCCGCAGATCAGCCTGGTGACCGCCGTCGGGCCGCAGCACCTGGAACGGTTCGGCAGCATTGAAGCGACCGCCCGCGCCAAGTACGAGATCATCGAGGCGCTGCCGCGCGACGGCGTGGGCATCTTCAACTGGGACGACCACGAGGTGCGCACCATGTACGAGCGCGGCTACCCGGACACGCGCATCGCCGTGACCTGGGAAAACGCCGAACACGCCACCCAGCTCCGCCTGCTGGCGCGCCAGGTCCGCCAGACGGTGGATGGCCTGACCTTCGAAGTCGTGGATACGCTGCTGGGCGAGCAGGAGCAGTTCAGCACGCCGCTGGTCGGCAAGCACAACGTGACCAACATCCTGCTGGCGACGGCGGTCGCGCGGCATCTGGGGATGTCGCTGCGCGAGATCGCCGTGCGCGTCGCCACACTGCAATCGGCGGAGCACCGCCTGCAGCGCAAGACGCTGCCGGGCGGCATCACAGTCATTGACGACGCTTACAGCGCCAACCCCGCCGGGGCGCGCAACGTGCTCGACGTACTGGCGCTCTACCGCGAGGGGCGGCGCGTGCTGATCACGCCCGGCATCGTTGAGCTGGGGCCGCTGCACGCCCAGGAAAACCAGGCCCTGGGCCGCCTGGCCGCCCGGATATGCACCGACATCGTGCTGGTGGGGGCCGAGCAGACGCGCCCGATCCAGCAAGGCATCCGCGAGGCGGGCTTCTCCGAAGAGCATCTCTTCGTCTTTGGCACGCGCGACGAGGCCATTGCCTGGTTTCAGCGCGAGCTGCGAGACGGTGATACAGTGTTGTTCTTGAACGATCTGCCGGACACGTATCTCTAGCAATCAGCCGGCAGGCGTATGTCGCGACAAAGGAATACGTTCAGCATGAGCAACGACACAGCCAAGAAAACAGTGGGCGTCATTTTCGGCAGCCGCTCGGTGGAGCACGACGTCTCGATTGTCACGGCGCAGCAGGTAATGCAGGCGCTCGACACGCGCAAATATGAGGTCGTGCCGATCTATATCACCCGCGATGGCCACTGGGTCTCCGGCCCTGGCCTGCGCGATCTCAATGCCTTCCGCTCCGACGACATCCCCGAAAGAATGGGGATCAAGGAGGTCGTCCTCTCGCCCAGCACTGCCCATCACGGCTTGATCGTCTCGCCGGTCAGCGGCCTGCTCGCGCGCAGCCAGGTTCGCGCGCTGGATGTCGCCTTCCCGGTCGTGCACGGCTCGCACGGCGAAGATGGGACACTGCAGGGCCTCTTCGAGCTGGCGGACATCCCGTATGTGGGGGCCGGCGTGCTGGCCTCTGCCGTCACCCGCGACAAGATCATGCTCAAGACCGTGCTGGCCGGCCTGGGCATTCCGGTCGTCCGCTACGTGGCCTTCACCCGCCAGGAATGGGTCGCCGCTGCCGATGCACTCCTCGCGCGCATCGCGTCCGAAGTGGGCTTCCCGGCGTTCGTCAAGCCGGCCTCGCTCGGCTCCAGCATCGGCGTGGCGCGGGCCAACGATGCCGGCGAAGCGCGCACCTATATCAACGTGGCGGCCAACTTCGACCGGCGCATCCTGGTCGAGGCGGCGGTCGAGGGTGTGATGGAGATCAACTGCGCGGTGATGGGCAACGCCGATCCGCGCCCGTCGGTGCTGGAGCAGCCGATCAGCTGGCAGGAATTCCTGACCTACGAAGAGAAGTACATGCGCAGCGAAGGCGCTGCCGGCATGAAGGGCGCCGAGCGGCGCATCCCCGCCCCCATCGGCGACGAGCTGGCCGCGCGCATCCGTGAGACGGCTGTGCGCGCCTTTCGGGCGGTGGATGGGCGCGGCATTGCCCGCGTGGACTTCCTGGTGCGCGAAGAAAGCGGCGAAGTCTTCCTCAACGAGATCAACACCATGCCCGGCTCGCTCGCCTTCTACCTGTGGCAGGAAGAGGGCATGACCCCCGCGCAGGTCGTGGACGAACTGATCCGGCTGGCCCTGGAAGCGCACGCCGAGAAGCGCAAAACCGTGTACAACTACAAGACCGGGCTGATCGCGCACGCAGCCGCGCGCGGACTGAAGGGCATCAAGAAGTAGCTGTTCATCGAAGGCAGCACCAGGCTGTCTGCGGGCAGCCTGGACGCTCACCCCCTGACCAGGCCGGCGCGCTCACAAGCCAACGAAACGGTAGCCGACCCCGTACTCGTTCTGAATATATACGGGTGACTTGGGATCGCGCTCGATCTTGCGGCGCAGGTGCGACACGTAAATGCGCGGGTAGTGGTGCTCGGTGCTGTATTCGTGTCCCCACACCTGCTCCAGAAGCTGCTGGAACGAGAGCACCTGCCCCTGGTGGCGCACAAACGTCGCCAGCAGGCGGAACTCGGTCGGCGTCAGGCGGATCTCCTGCCCGTTCACGCTGACGCGGCGCGCTTTGACATCCACCACGAGATAATCATCCGAATAGCCCACCGCATCAGCCGCCTGGTCCTCATTGAGGCGCGCCCGCCGCAGCAGCGCATTGATCCGCGCGTGAAATTCCAGGTTGCGCAGGGGCTTAATCAGGTACTCGTCTGCGCCCAGGTTGAGGCCCTCGGCCATCTCCTCTTCGGTCACCGCGTGCGCGGTGATGATCAGGATGGGCACGTTGGACAGCTCGCGGATGCGCTGGCAGACGGTCATGCCGTCCATGCCCGGCAGCGCCACATCCAATACCACCAGGTGCGGGCGCACTTCATGGAACTTGCGCAGCCCGTCCAGCCCATTCGTGCACGTGTGCACCTCATAGCCGTGCCGCTTGAGATCAATCTCCAGCAGACGATTCATCTCCACATCGTCTTCTACGATCAACACCTTAGTGGTCATGAGTGACCTGCCTGTGTGGGCGTTTCTGAGTCCTTTATTGCAATTTTACAGGATCGCTACAGTTTTCAAAAGTATTGCCTGGGCGGCGGGTTCACGAACGAGTTGTCAGGCAGTGGCCGAAGGCCCTCATCCCCCGGCAAAGCTAGTACAGGCTGGTGGAAGTCTGCCGGTAGTTGCTCGCCCCCCACCCCAAACCCCTCCTCACAAGGAGGGAGGGGCTTAAGGCCGGCGCTCTTCTCCCTTTCTCCCTTATGGGAAAAGGGCCGGGGATAGGGGCTGGGCCAGGCCAGACTGTATGCTCATTTTCGCACTGATTCACCAGGGGAAGGGGTGAGCGGCTTGTGTCCCCCCGCCAGCGAAGCTAGCGGGGAGATTGGAGGAGAAGGGTGCCAGCCACCGATACCAACCCCCAACCCCCAACTACCTTTTGCAACGCCCGCCCCTGTCCGCTATGCTCCTCAGCGCAGCGCGCATCACCACCTGCGGCCACGCGCCCATGCCAACCCGGACACCCGACACCCCCCACCAACCGGCCACGCCCGCGATACAGCAGGCGCAGTCGGCCCGTGCCCTGCAGCGCGCGGGCGAGGCCCTGCCGGGCGCGCTGGCCTGGCTGGTGGGACCCACTGCGCTGCTGGCCGCCTGGCGCGCCCGCGAAGCGCTGCTCTGGATCACCGCGCTCCTGGCCGTCTACCTGGCCGCGCGCTTCGTGCTGGCGGCGATAGCCCAGGCGCGCGGGCTGCGCCTCATCCGCCAATGGGAGCGCACCGACTGGCGCGCGGAGTACGCGCGGCGGGCCGGGCCGGGCAGCCTGCCGCGCGAGGAAGTGCATCACCTGGTGCTGCTGCCCAGCGTGGACGAAAGCGAGGCGCTGCTGCGCCGCGCCCTCGACCGGCTGGCCGCCTGGAGCGACGCCCGCCAGTCCATGAGCGTGGTGCTGGCCGTTGAAGCGGCGGCACCGGGCGCCCCCGCCCGCGCCCATCGCCTGCGCCGCGCCTACGCTGACCGCTTTCGGCGCGTGCTGGTGACGGTTCACCCCGCCGATCTCCCCGGCGAGATCGCGGGCAAATCGGCCAATCTCGCCTGGGCACGGCGTGATATTCGCCGTTTTCTCTCTGCCGATACCAGCTTCGCCCCCGACCGGGCCATTGTGACGGTGATGGACGCCGACACGCTGTGGCACCCGGCCTACTTCGACTGTCTGACGACGCTTTTCGCCACCGATCCGGCGCGCCACGCGACCTACTGGCAGGCGCCGATTCGCTACCACGGCAACATCTGGGCGGCGCACCCGCTCATGCGCCCGCTGCACGCGCAGGCCTCCGCCTGGGAGCTGGCGTATCTGGCCGCACCCTGGTGGATGGCCCTGCCCATGTCGTCGTACTCGCTCAGTCTGCGCCTGCTGGACGAAGCGGGCAGCTGGGACGCCGACGTGATCGCCGATGAGTGGCACATGGCCATCAAGTCGTTCTTTGCCAGGCGCGGGCAGCAGCGGCTCCAGCCGGTCTTCCTGCCCTTCCTGGCCCACGCGACGACCGCCGGCACGATCCCGGCGACACTGGCCGCCCGCTACTGTCAGACCTTGCGCCACGCCTGGGGTGCCAGGGAGATCGGTTATGCCCTGGCCTGCGCCCGGCAAAATCCAGGGACACCGCGCCGCGCTGCATTGCGCCTGGCGGGGCGCGCGGCCCACGACAACCTGATCGCCGGGGCGGGCGCGCTGCTGCTGGCCGCCGGGACGCAGCTTCCGCTGCTGGTCGCGCCGGGCTGGGTGCGCGCGCACCTGCTCAGCGCGCCGCTCGTGATCATCAACCTGGCGCTGCTCATCGTGGCTGGGGTGTCGGTGCTGTTGTGGGCCTGGGACCTGCGCCTGCGCCCGCCGCGCTCTACCCCCTGGACGCTGCGCGCGCGGCTGGCCGAAGGCATCGCCCTGCTCCTGCTGCCGACGCTGACCGCCGTCTGTGTCACGCTGCCCGTCCTGCACGCGCAGACGCGGCTGCTGCTGGGGCGCGCGCTGCGCTTCACCGTCACAGCGAAAGAATGATCTCCGCCGGGCTGTCCAGCGCCGCCCACGCCGCCGCCAGCCCGCCGCCAGGCAGCATCAGCAGGTGAGCCTCGCAGGTGCAGTCGGATGCGCCAAATCCGGCAACAGGCGCACTCACCCCCGGCAGCGTGCGCAGCGCGCCCGCCCAGAGACATTCCCGCCGCTCAGCAGATTCGACGTGCCAGACCCGCGTCACGGGCGCGAGCGCCGTCAGCGCGTCAATGTGCCAGTGCGCCCGCTTGTCCGCGCGCAGGTGGCGGCCCACCCGCCCGCGCAGCCCGCCAGGGCCGCGCGCGCTGCCCACGTAGACATACAGGCCGGGGCGCAGAGCTGCCGGAGCCAGCCGCCCGGCGGTCAGCGTCAAGGAACGGTCGAGCCGCAGGATGAGCGCGTAAGTACCAGGCAAAGTGGGCAGCAGGCGGCGGTCGAACGGCGATGGGTCGGGCATGGCCTCCTCCGAAGACACAACACTACCGTAACTCAGAAATGCCCCTTTGTCCTGTGGCGCGTGGGCGCACTGCCTGATCCAGCCTCGCCCTGCCCAGTTCGCCCCCTCTCCGCGTGTGGAGAGGGGGCGGCGAGGCGCGTCCGCGCCGAGCGGGG